>JALZAT010000041.1 GCA_030948185.1 Acidobacteriota bacterium | reverse complement strand
CTTCGGAATCGGAGGCGCGATCGGCGGGGCGGCCGCGGGCGGCAAGCTCGAGCAGAAGATGTCGCACGGCATTCCGAGGGACGAGCTGTACGTCTACGAGGACGCGCTCCGCAAAGGTCACTCGATCGTGTTCGTCCTTGCCGACGGCGAGGGCGAGGCCGAGCTCGCGCGGTCCGTGCTCGAGCGGGAGGGCGCGGAGTCGCTCGACGCCGCTCGCGCCGATTGGTGGGTGGGCATCCGGGACGCCGAAGCCGCCGAGTACGAGAAGGACGGCGGCCACTTCTCCGCGGACGAGGAGCCCTTCCGCCGCGGTTTCACGGCCGCGCTGCATCCGGAGCGCCGCGGGCGCTCGTGGGACGAGATCCGCGACGAGCTCTCGCACCGCGAGCCCGCTTACTGCGACCTGCCGGCGTACCGCCGGGGATTCCAGAGGGGCTCGGAGCACGTCCGCGGGCTTTCAGAGCTATGAGCGCAAGGGCGCGGAAGACCTCGTTGAAAAATAGCGGAGAGAAGTAACCGCGTCCCCGATCCGGATATCCTTCCCCTTTCCGGAGGGGACATGACGAACCGGATTCGGACGGCCGCACTCGCTCTCGCGCTGCTCTGGGCGTTCTCCGCCGCCGCCCAGACTCCCCCGCGCTCGACGGCCCCTCCCCTCCGCCGCCTCGCCGTTCGGGCCGCGCGGCTGCTCGACGTGCGGACCGGCAAGTACGTGGACCGGCCGGTCGTCATCGTCGTCGGAGACCGCATCGAGAGCGTCGGCACCGCCGCGCCGGCCGGCGTCGCCGTCGTCGATCTCGGCGACCGGACGCTGCTCCCGGGCCTCGTCGACGCCCACACGCACGTGCTCCTGCAGGGCGACGCGACCGCGCCGGAATACAACGTCCAAATCCTCCAGGAATACCCGGCACACCGGGTGGTGCGGGCGGTCCGAGCGCTGAAGATCGCCCTGGAGCACGGCTTCACGACGATCCGGGACCTCGAGACCGAGGGCGCCGGCTACGACGACGTCGCGCTGCGGGATGCCGTCGAAGAGGGCGTCGTGCCCGGCCCGCGAATGAAGGTCGTCGGCCCCGCGCTCTCGACGACCGGGAGCTACCCGATTCTCCACTTCCGGCCGGACTGGAAGTTTCCGACCGGCGTGCAGGTCTGCGACGGGCCCGTCGAGTGCCGGAAGGCCGTGCGCGAGCAGATCTCGTATGGAACGGACTGGGTGAAGGTCTACGCGAACACCGGCGGCCTCCGCCTGACCGACGACGGCTGGGTGGACTCCCCGCCGAACTGGACGCGCGAAGAGCTCGACGCCGTGGTTTCGGAAGCGCACGCGCACCGCGTCAAGGTCGCGGCGCACGCGCGTTCGGACTCGGGCCTCCGGCTCGCCATCGCGGCCGGCGTCGACTCGATCGAGCACGGCGACTCCATTCGGCCCGAGGCCGCGGCGGAGATGGCGCGGAAGGGAATTGCCCTCTCCCCCACGCTCACGGTGGCGGACTACGTCGCGGGCCCTCGCGCGGAGGCGGGGTGCGCCGTGTGCGCGAAGCTGCCCGAGATCCACCGGCGCTCCGTCGAGAACTGCCGGAAAGCCGGGGTGAAGATCGTCTTCGGCACCGACGCGGGCGGGTTCCCCTGGACGGAGATCAACCAGGCGCGCGAGTTCTCGCTCGAGGTCGCTGTCGGAATGTCCCCGATCGAAGCGATCCGCAGCGCGACGACCGCGGCCGCGGACCTTCTCGGAATGTCCGGCCAGATCGGAGTCGTCGAGCGCGGGGCGTTCGCCGACCTCGTCGCGGTTTCGGGCGACCCGCTGAAGGACGTCGCCGTTCTCGAGAAGATCGACTTCGTCATGAAGGGCGGCGAGGTCGTGCGCCCGCTCCCGGCGCGATAGCCCGCCGGGGACGTGATGCTGCGGGTGGGCCTGACGGGCGGTCTCGCGTCGGGAAAGAGCACGGCCGCGCGGTTGTTCGCGGCTCGCGGGGCGGCCGTCTTCGACGCGGACCGGATCGTCCGGGACCTCTACGAGCCGGGCGCGCCGGGTGCGGCGGCGGCGCGAGAGCTCTTCGGCGATTCGGTCACGGACGAGGCCGGGCACGTCGACCGCTCCAAGATCGCGGCGCGGGTCTTCGCGGACCCGCAGGCGCGCCACGCGCTCGAATCCCGGATCCACCCCCTCGTCGGCGCCGAGATCGAGCGCCGCTTCCGGGAAGCCGAGGCCGCCGGCGCAAAGGTCGCCGTCGCCGAGGCCTCGCAGCTGCTGGAAGCCAAAACGGAATCGCGCTACGACCGCGTGGTCCTCGTCGTTGCGCCGGAGGCAGACCGCATCCGCCGCTGGGAAGAAAAAGGCGGCGACTCCGAAGACGCGCGCCGCAGAATGTCCGCCCAACTCACCCCCGCGCAGGCCTTCGACCGCGCGACGGATGTGATCGTCAATGACGGAACGGTGGAAGACCTGGAGACAAAAGTGGACGCGCTGTGGAGGAAGTGGACGGGATAACGGTCCCTCGCCCTCGCAACGCCATACCAGGCCGTTCGCAGGTCGGGTTCCCCATCTCGCGCACGATCGTCCCGTTCACGACGACGAGGTCGAAGCCCCGTGACTCGTGGTGCGGGTCGCCGTACCGGCTCTCGTCTTCCACGAGCTCGGGATCGAACAGCACGAGATCGGCGCGCATCCCCTCGCGAAGGAGCCCGCGGTCGCCGAACCCGAATCGCGAGGCGGGCAGAGACGTCATCTTCCGCACGGCCTCCTCGAGCGACACGAGCCCGCGCTCGCGGACGAATCTCGCGAGCACCCGCGCGGCCGTCCCATAGCTGCGCGGGTGCGGCATCCCCCATCCGGCGGCCGCAACGCCTCCGTCCCGCGCCACCATGGTCAGCGGATCTTCGAAGATCCGTTCGACGTCTTCTTCCGACATCGAGTGGTAGATCATCTGCGTCCCGCAGGCGCCTCCGCCCCTTCCGCTCTCCGCGCCCTCCCGGCAGATCTCGAGCGCAGTCAGGATCTCCGCGTCGATCCCGTCCGTTCTCCCGGCGGCGGCGTTCAACTCGCGCAGGTTCCTGCCCTCGATCTCCGGCTTCCACTGAGCCGAAGCGACCACGGCGTAATCGAGGTGCTCGCGGCCCAGCTCGTCGTGGAGCCTGCGGCGCATGTCCGCCGCGACGGCGCTCCGACGGGCGGGATCGGAGAGGCGGCGGACGAGCGCGTGGCGCACGGATCCCTCGGACTGGAGAACGCGGTCGGGGAGCAGAACGTCGAGCCCCGACGACGACGCCGTGTACGGGTATTCGTCGAGCGTGACGTCCAAGCCCTCCCGCCTCGCGGCGGCGGCAATCGCGAGCATCTTTCCGCTCGAGCCCCAGAGCCTGCGTGCCGTCACTTTGTAGTGGGAGATCTGGAGCGGGATCGAAGCGCGGCGTGCGACCGAGATCGCCTCTTCGATCGCTGCGAAGACCTGGTCGTTCTCGGACCGCATGTGGGTTGCGTAAATCCCGCCGCGCGCGGCGGCGAGGCGGGCGAGCGCGACGATCTCGTCCGTCTTGGAAAAGGTTCCCGGTGAATAGATGAGGCCGGTCGAGAGACCGACCGCCCCCTCGCGCATTGCGCGGTCGACGAGCTGCTCCATGCGCGACAATTCCGCGGCCGTCGGGTCCCGGTCGGCGTAGCCCATCACTTCGACGCGGATTGAGTTGTGGCCCACGAGAGTCGCCACGTTGACGGCGATTCCGTCCTGCTCCCGGCTGGCCAGCCAGTCGCCGATCGCAAGCTCCGAGCCGCCGCAGTTGCCCGTCACGACGGTGGTGACGCCGTCAGCGATCAGGTTTGCGGCGTCCGGCCTCGCCGGAAGGTTTCCCTCCACGTGCGTGTGCACGTCGATGAACCCGGGCGTGAGAACGCGATCGTCGGCGTCGACGACGCGGCGCGCCCCGGCGTCCGCGAGGCTCCCGATGCGCACGATCCTGCCGCCGCGCACGCCGACATCCGCGCGGAACCACGCCGCCCCGCTCCCGTCGACGACGCGGGCTTTTCGGATGAGAAGGTCGTATGGCTCGTCCGAATCGAGCGGGAAGAAAGCCAGGCCGAGGAGAAGGAAAAGAGAGGCCGCTCCGAGGGGCAGGATCGCGCAAAGCCGCATCGACGGCAGTCTAAGGTATGCAAACGCGAGAGCGGACAGCTGATAGCTTCTCCCCCGGATGCTTCTCCTGTCGCCGACCCCGCCGGGGTGGATCGCGGCGGTGCTCGCCGACTTCGACGAGTTCCTGCTCGACCACGCCGCCTGCGAGCGCAAGGCATCGGGAACGGCGATGGCGTTCGTCTCGCACTATCCCGACCGGCCGGAGATCGTCACGGCATGCTCCGAGCTCGCGGTCGAAGAGCTCGGCCATTTCCGGGATGTCGTGGCGCTCCTCGTCGGGCGTGGGCTCGTGTTGAAGCCCGACGGGCGTGACCCGTACGTCCGCCGCCTCGCGCGCGAGTTCCGAAGCGGCAGCGACGCGTACTTGCTCGACCGGCTTCTCGTCGCGTCGATCATCGAGGCGCGAGGTTGCGAGCGCCTGGCGATCGTCGCCGCCGCACATCCGGAGGAGGAGATCCGCGGCTTCTACCGGGGCCTCGCGCGCTCGGAGGCCCGCCACCAGGACCTCTACGCCGACCTCGCGCGGCGGCTCTTCGGACCCGGGCTCGCCGAACCGCGCCTTGCCGAGCTTCTCGAAGCAGAGGCCCGGATCGTCTCGGAGTTGCCCGTCCGAGCGGCGCTCTTTCACGTGGGCGCGATCGAGACGGCGCCGCGCGCCGCAGCCCGATGACGGCGGCGGCGCTCACGAGGCCCTTCGCGCAATACCTCGCCCGCCATGCGGAGCCGGAGGCCCGGTCGGTAGCCGCTCTCGAGGGTTCATGGGGGCACGTGCTCGTCGTGCCCGCGTACGGGGAAAGGGACAGCTTTTTTCCCCTGATTGGCTCGGTCCCCCTGGGCCCGCGCGGCGAAGTGCTGATCGCCGCGGTTCTGAACGCCCGGACGGATTCGCCCCGCTCCGTGCACGAAGCGAACGCCTTCGTCCGGGACCGCATCGCGAGAGAGCTTCCGGAGTTCCAGACGCTCTCGGAGTCGCCCCCGATCCACGCGCACCGGCTTCCGGCGGGGACCCTCCTCGTCATCGACCGCGCCGTCGAGGGCCACTTCATTCCGGAGGGACAGGGCGTCGGCCTGGCGCGCAAGATCGGCAACGACGCCGTGCTCGCCCTCTCGGCGGCCGGCCGGATCGCGTCGCCCTGGCTCCACAACACCGACGCCGACGTGCTCCTGCCGCGCGACTACTTCGAGCAGCTCGAGGGTGTCGATCCGGAAGGAGTCGGCAGCGCGGTGTACTTGTACGACCATCGGTTCGAAGAGGACGCGGACCTCGCCGAAGCGGCCCGGCTCTACGAAATCTCGCTGCGCTACTACGTCCTCGGGCTCGCGTGGGCGGGCTCTCCCTACGCCTACCAGAGCATGGGCAGCTGCCTCGCCATCCCGCGGGACTCCTACGCGGCCGTGCGGGGATTCCCGCGCAAGAACGCGGCGGAAGACTTCTACGTCCTCGACAAGCTCGCCAAGGTCGGAACAATCGTACGGCTCGCCGGCACGCCGCTGCTGCTCGAGGGCCGGCCCTCCGACCGCGTCCCTTTCGGTACAGGCCGGGCACTGCGCGACCTCGTCGCGAAAAAGCGGCTCGCGGGATTCCGGCTGGAGCATCCGGTCGTGTTCGCTCATCTGGCGGAGTGGCTTCGGATCCTCCGAGACATCGCCCGGACGGGCGGCGGGATAGAGGACGCGTTCGCGCGGATGCCGCGGGGCAACCCGTTCTTCCGCGCCGACCTCCTCGAAAAAGCGTTGCGCGAACAGGACGCGTTCTCGGCGGTCCGGGAAGCGGCGGCCGCCACGCGGGAGCCGGATGCCCTCCTGCGCCGCCTTCACACCTGGTTCGACGCGTTTCGCACGCTGAAACTCGTCCACGCCCTGCGGGATTCCGGTTTCGCCTCCATGGGCTGGCGCCAGGCGCTCACCGAGGCTCCCTTCACGAACCTTTCCTCTTCCACGGACGAGGAGACCGAGACGCTGCGGATCGCGCTCGCCGCGCAGGAGCGCCTCCTCTCCGCCACACCCGCGGGCGTGCGGTCGCGCTCCCTGGAGGGTTGACGGGAGCCGGTTGGAACAGGGGCTCTCCCTCCTGCGGGCCTGCGGGAGGTCTCGCGCCGCGCGGGGTCGCGGCGTCTCCCCGGAGATCCCCGTCCGCCGGGCCGCGCCGTGTCCGCCGGTGCCACCACACAGTTCGTCGTCGGGATGGGAAACGAAACCGATCGGGAGTTCATCGGGCTCGCCCACGGCCTCTGGCGGGAGCGGGCGATCCACCACCCGCATTTCGCGGCGTTCCGGCCCATCGAGGACACGCCGCTCGAGGGCGCCCCCGAAACGCCCGCGGTGCGCGAGCGGAGGCTCTACGAGGCGGACTTTCTCCTGCGCCGCTACGGCTTTTCCCCGGACGAGCTCGTTTTCTCGGAGGCGGGGAATCTGCCGCTTTCGCGCGACCAGAAGCTCACATGGGCGCTCGCGCATCCGGAGCGTTTCCCCGTCGACGTCGCCACGGCGCCGCGGGAGGAGCTCCTGCGGGTGCCCGGCCTCGGCCCGGTCAGCGTCGAGCGGATCCTCGCCGCGCGCAGGTCGGCGGCGAGGATCGAGCTGTCCGACCTCGCGAAGGCCGGCGGCGCGGCGCGCCGGGCGCGGGGTTTCGTGTCGTTCCGCGGACGTTTGCTCGGCCCGCGCGCGCTCCAGGATGAGCTTTTTCCCGAGGAGGAGTTCCCGGCGCCTTCGCGCACATATACCTTTTCGCCGGGGACGTTCCGCTGAGGGAAGACGGGCTTGCCCCCCTCACCCTTCCTCTCCCCCCGCTGTCGCGGGTGGAGAGGGGACTAGAACGGATACCCGATCGTTAGCACGACCCGTCCGTGCTCCCTGATCCGTCCTCCGGGCGCGAGGGTTACCCGGACTCCCGCCTCGTTCTTCGTGACCACGTCGTAGGAGATCGTCTTCGGCGAGAGTGGGTAGCCGAACTCCGCGCGCAGAGGACCGATCGGTGTCATGTAGTGAAGGCCGACGCCCACCGTCTGCCGCAGCCCTCGCTCCCCTTCGAGGCGGAG
This sequence comes from Acidobacteriota bacterium, assembly GCA_030948185.1. Classification (GTDB taxonomy): domain Bacteria; phylum Acidobacteriota; class Thermoanaerobaculia; order UBA5066; family Gp7-AA6; genus JALYUA01. Next base: position 30,839 of record JALZAT010000041.1, on the reverse strand, counting down.
GTTCACGTCCGAGAAGTTCTTCCAGACCTGGGCGAGGTCGTAGAACACGGTTCCTCCGACCCCGCCGAAGATCGGGAACCGGTATTCGGCGTTGAACGCGAAGAATCCGTTTCCGCCGATGACGTGCGGCCCGGCGGAACAGTCGTACGCCTTCAGATCGGGATACCGGCCCGCGCACGAGCCGTCCCCCGCCCCCTGGTGAAGGGTCGCGCGCGTGTCGTAATCGACCGTTTCTCCGGGGATCCCGAGCAGATCGCGGGCGAAGCCGCGCCCCGTCGCCTCGCCTCCGGCGAAGAAACGTTCCGCGATCGGGACCTGGATGTCGGAGGGGCCGTAGGGAAAGATTCCGCCGAAGCGGGCCGACGCGGCCACGACGGCCTTTCCCAGCGGACGGAAGCCGGCAAGCTGCGTCGAGAACTTCGAGTAACGCGCTTCCGCCTGGAAGAGCGGGAATGCGTACTTCACCGAGGCGCTCGTGTAGTAGCCGCGGTGGGGGTCGATGATGTCGTCTCTCCGGTCGTAGAAGGCCGTCGGGCCGACCGTCGCTTCTTCGATGGGCTGGTCGAAGCGCGGGAAGTCGCCCGCCTCGATCGCGGAAAGATTCTGCGGGTTGACGGGCCGGATCCGCTGGTACTCGGCGCGGAAGGAGCCGCGCAGGTACTTTCCGAAATAGTGGGACACCTCGTTGACGAAGCCGAGCCGGTCGATGTCGACGTTCTGGATGGGCTCCCGGGTCGCGAAGAAGTACGAGGAAAACACGACCTCACGGCCGAAGAAGTAGGGATCGCGGAACGAGAGCTGCAGCCGGTATCGGCCGGAGATGGATACCTGTCCTTCGAGACCGGCCGAGAGCATCCGGCCGAAGAGGTTGTTGTAGGAAATTCCGCCGACGAGGAAGGGATCGTTCTGGTTCGACGTGGCGTCCGGCGCGTACTGGTACCCCGCGCCGTACAGGAGCGAGAGGGGCCGGCCCTCCTCGAGCGCCACGTACAGGTTCCGCGCGCGGTTCTCGGCATCCGCGGGCTGCGGGCGGATCTCGACGCGCCGGAAGACTCCCGCCCGCGACAGATTGCGCTGGGTGTCGAGGAGCTCGGACTCCGAGTACGGCCGGCCCTCCTGCCAGGTCACGAGCCGGCGCACGCGGCCGATGTCCGTGCGGCTGTTCCCCCGGATGATGGTCTTGCCGAAGAAGGAGCGCAGCCCCTCGTCGACGCGATAGATCAGATCCGCGGCGGTTCCCTCCGGGGAAAGCTGCGTCTCCGCCCGCACCACCGCCTCTCCCCAGCCGTGGTTGCGCAGCTCCGTCTGCATGCTGGTCACGTCTGCCCGGACGAACTCCGGGTTGTAGGGTTCGCCGACGCGCATACGGAGCGAGCGGTCGACGGGAGCCATGTCGCGGTGCTCGAGGCCTTCGATTCGCCGCGATCGGACGATGGCCCGCGCGCCCTCTTCCACGGGAATGGTCAGGATGAGCCGGCTCGGCTTCGAGCCGTCCGTGACGACGGGCCGGCCCACCTTCGCCGCCACCCAGCCGTGCAGCTGGTAGTAGCCGAGGATCGCGGAGAGGTCCTCGTCGAGCTCCTCCTGCACCAGGTGTCCCGGTTGAAGAAGCGGAAAGCCCCGTTTGCGGGTCCCCATGAGCCGCCGCAGCGTCTCCTCCGGGACGGAGTTGTTCCCCCGGAAGGCGACCTTTTCCACTTCGAGGTGCGGCCCCTGTTCGACGAGGACGCGAACCGCGTAGGTGTCGGGCGACTCCGAGATCGAGTAGTCGACTTTCGCGCGATAGAACCCCTTCGACTGAAGGTCGCGGCGCTTGCTTTCGACGTACTGAAGAACCAGGTCCTCGTCGAACACCTGCCCTTCGAGCAGGACCCGAAACTCGGACTGCAGCTTCTTCTGCTTCATCCCCGTCGCCTCGAAAACGACGCTCGGGCCCACGGCGATCCGGTAGACCGGCATGATGCGGCCGTCGCCCGTGGGTTGCGCCGCGATGAGCTCGACGGTCGCGCGGAGCCGGTCCTGCTTGTGGAGGTAGTCCGTGAGCCGCGTCGCGTCGGAGCGGGCCTTCGACTCGCGGTATCGCTTTCCGAGCTTGAGCTTGAGCCTTCCACGAAGGTCGTCGGCCGCGAACGGCTTCGTGTCGCCGTCGAAGAACGCGGGGGCGACGGCGGCGACCTTGCCGGGAGAGACACGGTATATGACCCGCGCGTCGAACTTCGCGTTGTCGAACGTGACCTCCGGCGTCACCGACGAGTCCAGATACCCTTCGGCCTCCAGGCGCCGCTTGATGGCGAGGGCGCCTTCGGCAACGTCGTCGGCCTGGAAGACGGAGCCCTCGGTGAATCCGACGGTGCGGGCCAGCTCTTCCCGCGGGAGCGGCGCGTGCAAGAATCGCAGCGGCTTGATCCGGTACGACCGGAAGAGATGGACGACAACGGCGACTCCGTCCGGAGCCGGCTCCGCCGCGATTTCGACGTTCGAGAAGCGGCCCGTCGCGAACAGATTGCGGATTGTCCCGGCCGTTGCCTTGTCGGTGAGCGGCTGGCCGACGCGTATTTCCAGCAGCCGGGCGATTTCGTCCGAGTCGACGGGCCCGTCCGTCGTGTACGCGATCGAGACGACCGTCCCGCCCAGGGCGCCCGCGATGGGCGGCGCCTCCTGGCCGAAGATTCCCGATGCGGGCCCGGCGAGGGCGGCCGCGAGAAGGAGAGCGCGCGCGGCGCGGCCCGCGAGAGCACCGGCGAGTCCCAACTTCAGTACCTCGTCCGGCGCCGGACGTCGACCAAGTACACGCCGTTTTCGTCCCGTCCGGCGCGGAGCACGACCGTGTTGGACACCTGCCACTCGATCTGGACGATGGGCGGCTTGGACGTGTCGAGGGACTGCGAGTACGTCACGAAAAGGTTCGGAGCGATCTGCTTGCCGAGCGTGGACCGGATCTCGGAGAGCTGACCGCCTATGAAGATCGGATCGATCTGGAAACGATCGAGCTTGAAGAGCCGCTGCGTCGGGCGGGTCAAGGTGCTCGCTGCCGCTCCGGCTGCGATGGAGGCCCCCGCGGAGACGATCGATTCGCTCGTCGCGTCCGTGGTAGCCCGGGCCGGTGCCGAACCGGTCAGCAGCAGGCTGAAGATCGTCTCATCGGGGAGCGGCGGATCGGACGAGAAGCTCGTCTGGATGCGGGGCCACGTGCCCACGAGGTTCACCACGAGGTCGTAGCCCTTCACCTCCGCGCGGGCACGGATGTCGAGAATCGGCGTGAACCCGTGCGCGCTCGCGAACGTGATCGTTCCGGACTCGATCGAGTACCGCACGTCGCGAAACGTCACGCGGCCGCCCTCGTCCAGGAGGATCTGGCCGGTGACCGAGGGGTCGGCGATCGTTCCGCGCGCGAGGAGGTCGACGGTCGCGGTGAGCCGCGCGAGGTTGTTCCGCACTTCGAGCGCCCCGGAGGAAACGATACGCACTTCGAGCGACGTGCGCTCTTTCCACGGCTCCCGCGCGGCGAACCCGCTCGGGCGGCTCCTCACCAGGAGGTCCGTCAGCGTCACCTCGAAGTCCCGCGAGTACGTGCCCCGCAGAAGAGTCACCTCTCCCCGGATGTCGTTGCGCGTGCCGTCTCCCGTCGCGACGAGGTCGGCGTCGACCTGCAGCCGCAGGTCCTGCGGGTAGCGAAGGGAGACGCGTCGCGCCTGCAGGGCGACTCGGAAATCCTTCAGCGACATCGACTCCATGCGAAGGCTGCCGGAGGCGTAAACTTCTCCGCCGCCGAACTTCGCCCGGCCCTCCAAATCCGCCCGCGATCCCTGGAACGTCAAGGTCGCATCGATGTTGTCCAGGATCTGCGCAAGGCTCGCCACGCGGTAGCGCCCGTTTTCGATCCGCGCCGTTCCCCGGACCGAAGGCGATTCCAGCGTTCCCGTGCCTCGCAGATCGAGGACGACCTTCCCCGTCATTCCAACGTCTGGAAACTGCAGGGCGAGCAGCGAAGCGTCCACGGTTCCCGAAACGGAAAGGTCGAGCCGCCTCGGAGAAGCGCCGAGATCGATCGTCCCTCCCGCCTTGAGAGAGGTCCCCTCCCCGGACGCCTGGAACTGCTGGAACGTCAGAGTTCCGCGCGCGAGCTCCACCCGGACTACGCCCGAAGTCGCGAGCACCCCCGGCCGGTTGGGAAGGTCGAGCCGCGCCGCTGTCACCGTGAAGGTACCGCTCGCAAGCTCGCCCACCTTGTCCGGGAGGAGGAACGTGCCGTTGATCGCGATAGCGCCTCCGCGGCCCTCCGCCGGAGAGAGCGGCGTCATGAGGAGGAAGGCATTCAAGTCCGCGGCATCGAGCTTCACGTCCACGCGGGCGGGATGAGCGAACAGATCGCCGCTCGCGCGAATCGACCATCGGTCCGGCACGGAGGCGGTGGCGTCGAGGACGCCGCGCGTCATCGTCACCTCGAGCCGGGGCTCCCGCCCGTCCGGGACCGGGTGCCCGAACAGGGTGGCGTTGGAAATCGAGGCCGTCGCCTTCAGATCGGGCCGCTCGAAGGAGCCCCCGCCGGAGAGCTCGAAGGACAGCCTGCCGGTGACGTCTTTCGACGCCTGTCGCAGCGCTTCGACGGCCTCGAGCGGGATGGCGTCGCCCGCGATGCGCACCTCGAAGGTTTTCTCCCGAACCGACAGCGCCGCGCGTCCCCCGACGACGCCTGAGCCGACCGACGCCCGCAGGTCCTCGACGGCGACGCGTCCGGGCGTGAATACGATCCGCGCCGAGGCCTGCGAGACTTTCTGCCCCCAGAGCGTGGCGTCCGTCAGCCGGAGCGCGCCCCCGCCCGACAGTGCCTCGGGCGACCCGGATACAGGGAAGGACCCCGAGACACGCGCCTCGACCGGATAGTGGAAGTCGAGGTACTCGAGAATTCGCGAAAGGGGATACGCATTCGCGGAGACGGCGAGATCGAAGCGAGGACGGCCGGGCTCGATCCTGTACCGCGCCGTCCCTTCGAGCGACAACGTCGCGTCGCCGTCGTAGATCCGTAGAGGCCGGAAGAAGAACGCTCCCCCGTGCATCTCGACGGTCCCCCGAACGCTCCCCAAGAGCACACCCGTGTACCGCGTCTCCTCGGCGCTGACCTGGACAGTCGCGTCGGGCTCGGTCCAGCGGCCGGAGAGATGCCCCGAGACCTCGCCCGAGCCGCCGAGTCCGAGCGCCTCCGGCTTGCTGCCGCCGGCGGCCAGGAAGTTCTGGAAGAGCCGGTCGACCTCGGCGAGATCGCGGGAGCGAAGCCGAAAATCGAAGTCGGGCTGCCACTGCCCGACGCGTACCCCGCCCGACAGAGCGAGCGTCGACTGGGGAAACTGAAACTCGGCTCCCTCGAACCGGATCCGTCCATCGACGATGGAAACGGGCCCCCCGCCCGCCGTGGGCAGCCCGAACCGTCCCTTGACGAGGGAGGAGGCCGGGCCCGGCTCGAGACGAAGCGATCCGCCGCCGTTGGCGTGCGTGATCCCCGCCTCGCCCCAGCGAAGACCGACCGTGACCCGGGCGGAAGCGGACATCCCCGTTCCCGCCAGGCCGATATCGCCGAAAAACCGCTCGACGGAGACACCCTGCCCTTCGAGCGCGAGGGTCATCGGCCGCGGCTTTCCCGTCAGGTTCGCGATCCGAAAGGTTCCGGTCACCCGGCCGCCGGAGTAGCCCGCCCGCTCGATGTCGGCGACGAGCGCCTCGGGGGTGGCAGAGACCGTCGCCGCGACGTCCTCGAGCGTGAAAGGGTCCGCCCGGACCTTCCGCGACTCGAGCCGTCCCGAGATGCGGAATCCGCCCGTCCGGGGCAACTCGAGCAGGGCGCGGATCGACGCCTGGCCGGCGAATCCGAGATCGGCGTGGAAGATGCGCTCCATCTCCTCGATCGAGATTTCCCCGTTCCCCTGCAGAGCGGCCATCGTCCGTCCGGCCTTTTCGAAGGTGCCGGCCGCGCGCAGGCGCCCGAAGCGTCCCTGCAGACGCAGGTCGTCGAGGCTGACTCCGGATTCCGGATCGAGCCGGAACCTCGCCGAGATTCCGGCGACGAGCGGCTCGGCGGTGGGGAGGCGGATCGTAGCGCGCCTCGAGACGAGCGTGCCCCGGTACCGGTTGTTCGAAATGGCGACGAGCTCCGCGGCGAATTCCTCGAAGCGGCCGTCGACGTGCATCTGACGCCCCTCGAATTCGAAGAGGCCTTCCTGGACGAGGATCGAACCGACTTTCACGCTGACTCCCCCCTGCCCCTTCTTCGCGGATCCCGTCAGGCCGGGAGGGAGGTTCCAGGTGCCGTCGTCGAACTGGACGAGCGCGACACGCGGCCGCACCGCGCGGATCCTGCCGAGCCGCAGCTCCTGGCCGACGAGGGAGACGCCGCCGCCGATCGAGACTTCCTCGGCGAACAGGACCTCGCCCGGAAGGCGGGGGTCGTTTGCCACGCGCACGTTCGCCAGCGTGAGCGAGGGCGGAAAGACGCGAAACTCGACCGTCTGGAACGTGACGCGCCTTCCGAGCGCCGCCGTCAACCGGGACTGCGACACGCCCTGGATGAGGTTCTGAAAGCGCTCCGACCTCCACACCGCGTAGGAGGACAACAGGATGAACAGGAGGACGATCCCCCACAGGCGCGGCGCGGAGATGTGGTGCGCCTCGACGCCTTCGCTCCGCCGGGAGGGGCTCATGCGGGATCGGGGTGCTTGCACGAGGACAACGGTTCCGCCGCGTCAACCCCCACTCAGAGACCCCAGTTCAGCTTCTCGACGAGCTTCTGAAAGTGATCGGACTCGGGGGGCCTCAGGAGCGTGACCGGCGAAGCGCTCTGGCGGACTTCGAGCGTCACGCCGGCGGGAATGGGAAAGCCCTCCTGGCCGTCGAGGGTCAGGTAGACGCCGTCGCGCCGGCCCCGCTCCACGACGGAGAGGCCGACGGTCGACCGGTCGGGCACCACGAGGGGGCGCTGCGAGAGCGTGTGCGGGCAGATCGGCGTCACGACCACGGCGTCCAAGGAGGGTGCGAGGATCGGACCACCCGCCGACAGGTTGTACGCCGTCGAGCCGGTCGGAGTCGCGACGATGACCCCGTCGCCCCGGAACGTGGCGATCGGACGGCCGCCCACGGAGAGAGAGAAAGTCGAGATGCGCGCCATCGCTTCCTTGTTCAGGACGGCGTCGTTCAAAGCGCGATACTTCCCCGCGTGGGGCCCGGACGGGACGGTCACCTCGAGCCTCCCGCGGCGGTCCACGCGGAACTCGCCCGCGAGGACCTCGTCGAGCCGCCGCAACGCCTCCTCCTGACGCAGGCCAGCGAGGAATCCGACGAGACCCACGTTGATCCCCAGGACAGGTGTGGTCCCTGGAGCGTCTCGCGCGACGGAGAGGAGCGTCCCGTCGCCTCCCGCCACCAGCACGAGGTCGCAACGGCGCGCGATCGCCTCCCTGGGGAGGAACTCACCGCGGCCGAGCGCCGACGCCGTCTGTTCGTCGAAAACGGTTTCGAGCCCCCGCCTCTTCAGCGCCCGGTCGAGGGACCGGGCGAGCCCGAGCGCCTCGCCGGAGCCGATCTTGGCCACGATCCCGACTCGCCGGAATCGCCGCCGGACGCGGGAGCCCTTCATGTGCAGCATCTTAGAGTTTTCTCGGCGCCGCTTGGAGACTTTCGCGCGAAAGAGCGCGCTGGATGCGTCTGGCAAGCGCATCCGATCAGGGAGCCGCGAAAACGGCCAGATACTCCTGGTTTCCTTTCGCGCCGCGGATCGGCGACGGAATGACTCCGGTCGGGGCGAGACCGAGCGCGGAGGCGAACTCCGTCACTTCGCGGACCACGCGCTCGCGGACCGCGGCGTCGCGCACGATCCCTCCCTTCCCGACGTCGGATCGGCCCGCTTCGAACTGCGGCTTGACGAGCACGACGACGCGCGCCGCCGGCGCGAGCCTCGGGAGGAGGGCGGGAAGGATCTTGCGGACGGAAATGAAGGAGAGGTCGACCGCGGCGAGCGCGACCGGTTCCGGAAGGTGCTCGCCGGAAAGCTCGCGCGCGTTGACCTTTTCCAGGACCACGACGCGCGGATCGCCGCGCAGCTTCGCGTCGAGCTGCCCGTATCCGACGTCCACCGCGTACACGCGCAGGGCGCCCCGCTGGAGCAGGCAGTCGGTGAAGCCGCCCGTCGAAGCGCCGACGTCGGCGCAGACGAGGCCGCGCGGGTCGATCGAAAACGCGGCGAGAGCGGCGGCGAGCTTCACGCCGCCCCGCGATACGTAGGGATGCTCGGGGCCCGCCACCCGAACGTCGGCGTCGTCGCCCACGGCGGTTCCAGCCTTGTCCGTGCGCTTGCCGTCCACTTCAACGAGCCCCGCGAGGATCAGCCCCTGCGCCTTCTCGCGAGTCGCGGCAAGTCCGCGCGCGACCAGGAGGACGTCGAGTCTCCGGCGGGGCATTGCCTGGGCTTCCCTCAGCCGGTTCGCCGCGCGCCGACTTCCGTCTGTTCTTCCGTCTCGCGAACGCGCTCCGGGTCCGGGACAATCATCACCTTCACGGACCCCTCCGGGTTCCGGGCCCGCGCGAAGGCCTCCGCCGCTCTCGAAATCGGGAAACGGTGCGTGACGAGGTCCTCGACCACGACGCGCCCGGAAGCGATGAGCTCGAGTGCTTCCCGCGTGTTGTCCGGTCCGCACGAGTAGGACGGCACGATCGAGATCTCCCGGAAGTAGAGGTCGTGGGGGGCGATCGTGAGCTCGTCGCCCGGTGGCGCCATGGTGAAGACGATGAGCGTCCCTCCCGGCGCGACCGCGTCGGCGGCCTCCCGGATCGCCTCCGCCTTTCCGGGCCCCGCGAAGACGACGTCGAACCCCCGATCCTCGGAAACGCGGCGAGCGCCGGAGACGATGGATTCCTTTGACACATCGATCGCCTCCGCCGCTCCCGACGCGACGGCGAGCGCCATTCGGGACACGACCCGATCGGCCGCCACGATCCGGCCCGCACCCCGCGAGGCTGCAAGCCGCACCGCGAGCTGGCCCGCGGAGCCGAGTCCGATGACGAGGATCGAGCCCCCATCCGGCAGGCGGCCGCGGTCGAGCGCCTTCACGACGGTCGCGAGGGGCTCCGTCCAGCTCGCCGCTTCGTCGGTGACCCCGTCCGGAATCTTTCGCGTGTCCCGGACGAGGTTTCCCGCGGGGATGCGGACGAGCTCGGCCATTCCGCCCGGATCGAGGCGCGATGCGCGCCACTCGAGGCAGTGGACGTAACGGCCCGTCCTGCAGAAGCCGCACTCGAGACAGGGTGCGTGGTGGTGCGGAACGACGCGGTCTCCCGGGGCGAAGTCCTCGACTCCCGGACCGACCTCCACGATCTCGCCCGCGATCTCGTGGCCGAGAACGGTTCCCGCCTTGCGCGCCACGTACCAGTCGAGCAGATCCGACCCGCAGATGCCGGCGGCGGTCATCCGCAGGATGGCGTCACCCGGGGCCGCCACCGGACGGGGGACGTCCACAACCTCGATCGAGCCTCTGGAAGAAAGTCGAACGGCTTTCATGCGGCCGCACGGCGGGGCGACACGGCGTATCGCACGCCGTCGCCGTGGGCCTGCGCCTCCAGGAACCTGGGGAGATCGGCGAGCGTCCCCCGCCCGGAAATCAGGGGCGAAGGATCGACGCTCCCGGCCGCGATCAGCGCGAGCGCCGCGGCCGCCTCCGCCGGGGTCGAATGGAACGCGCCGATCAGGGAGATCTCCGCGTAGTGGAGCCGCGCGGCGTCGAAGCTCGCAACCGCGCCCGGCGCGCAGCCGCCGAAGAGCAACACGCGGCCCCCCGGGCCAACCGCCTCCGTCAGGAGCGACCAGACGCCGGGATCCCCCGTCGCGTCGACGGCGACGTCGAAGCCGCGGAGCTCCTCGAATCGAGAGAGCTCGATGAACTCCGCGCCGTAACCCCGGGCCAGCGCCGCCCGCTCCGGCCGGCGGCCCGCGACGGCGGCTTCGATTCCTCGCGCGCGCGCGGTGGCGGCCCAGAGAAACGCCAGCGCGCCCGTTCCCGCCACGAGAACGCGCGATTTCCCGGCGAGGTCTCCGAGCCGGGACCATCCATGGAGGACGGAAGCGAGCGGATCCATGAAAGCGGCCGCTTCATCGGAGAGTCCCGCGGGAACGCGGTGGAGGTTTCGCGAGACGACCCCGGCGGGGATGCGAACGAGATCCGCGAACGCGCCCCAGGTGCGGTCGCCGTGCCCTGAGGCACACAGGTTTTCCCGGCCGCCGCGGCACGATTCGCAGGCTCCGCAGGGTCCCGTCACGCCCGGCACGACCCGGACGCCAACGATTCCCGGATCAACTCCGGCGCCCACCGCCACAACTTCTCCGCACAGCTCGTGGCCCATCGTGACCGGCAACGAAATACGGGCGTGGCCGCGCGAAAGGAGCTTCAAGTCGGTGCCGCACGTCAAAGCCGTCCGCACGCGGACGACGGCCTCGCCCGGTGCCGGTTCGGGGACCGGGAGGTCGCGCTCCTCGAACCGGCCGATCTCGGTCTGAACGAACGCGCGCATGGCGCGCAGGATAGCCGACTGCCGACTACCCTCGGCCGACTGTCCTGTCTACTTCTTCCGTTCCTCCACGTAGCGCGCCAGCTCCGGGAGCCGTCCGCCGCGGTCCGGAAGAAACCGGACGGCCTCGATCGCCTGCTCGATCTGTTCGGAGAGCTTCGCGCGCGATCGCTCGACGCCCCAGATCGCCGGAAACGTCGCTTTGCCGGCCGCGGCGTCTTTGCCCGCGCTCTTGCCGAGGGTGTCCGCGTCCGCCTCGACGTCCAAGAGATCGTCCTTGATCTGGAAGGCGAGCCCGACCGCCCGTCCGTACCCGTCGAGAGCGCGGATCACGTCGCGCGGCGCGCCCGAGAGAATCCCCCCGACGGCGAGCGAGGCGCGGATCAATCGACCGGTCTTGTTCTCGTGGATCGAGAGAACGAGGTCCTCGGACGAATCGGTGCGCCGCTCCGCCTCGAGATCGGCGACCTGCCCGCCGATCATGCCGCGGGTCCCGATGGCCTCGACGACCGTTTCGAGCACGCGGATCTTCGCGGCCGCGAACTCGCCCCCCTCCGGATGCGCGGCGAGAGTCCCGAGGCCGTGCGTCAGAAGCGCATCGCCGGCCAGGATCGCCGTCGCCTCTCCGAAGGCGACGTGGCAGGTGGGAACCCCGCGCCGGAGGTCGTCGTCGTCGAGCGCCGGGAGGTCGTCGTGGATCAGGGAATAGGTGTGGATCATCTCGAGGCCGCACGCCGGAGCGAGGAGGCGGCCCGCCGGAGCGCCCGCGGTCTCTCCGGCGGCCAGGCAGAGGATGGGGCGGAGCCGCTTGCCGCCGGCGAAGAGCGAGTGCCGGATTGCCCGGTGCAGGCGCTCGGGCCAGGCCGTCTCCGCGGGAATCAGCCGGGAGAGCTCCCGATCGACGTCCTGCCGGCGCGAGGAAAGATAGCCGGCGACGTCAGCGGCGGTCGTCGCCATCGCCATCGTCCGAATCGGCGCTCCCCGCGGCCTCGGACTCCGGCTCCCCCGTCTCGAAGGGCGCCGTCTTCCACTCCGAGGCCGACTCCTTCAGCACCACCTCCACGGACTTCTGGACGTCCGTAAGCTTCCCGTCGCAGAAGCGCGCGAGCGCCATGCCCTCCTGGAAGAGCTCGAACTGACGCTCGAGACCGAGCCCGTCGGACTCGATCTCGGAGACGATCTGCTCGAGCCGGTCCATAGCCTCTTCGAACGTTTTCTCTTTCCTGGGCCGGGTGGACGTCGTCATTCTCCGGAGGTCTCCGTGGCAAAGAGCGGCCCGAGGTCGGAAGACTTCCTGACACCTCCCTGCCGGACGACCGCTCGAATTTCTCCCTCGTGCAGCCTCACGCGGATGCCGTCGCCGATCCGAACCTCGTCGGCCGAAAGGATCGGCGACCGCTTCCCGTCCTTCCAGGCGATCGCGTATCCCCGCGCGAGCACGGCGAGCGGGCTCACGAGGTGGAGCTTCTCGGCCGCGGTCTGGAGGCGCGCGCTGCCCGCGTCGATCGTGCGCGCCATCCTCGCCTGGAGCTCCCGTTCGAGCGCGGAGAAGAAATCGCGTTTCCGCGAGAGCTCCGCGACCCGGGCGAAGGACCGGAGGGCCGTCACGGCGCGCGCGAGCCTCTGGGCTTCTTGTCCCGGCCGCCGCTCGAGCGTGTCGACGAGCGCGGCGTGGATCTGCGCCACCGCCTCGCGCCTCTCCCGGAGCTTCCAGGGGAACGCGAGAAGCCCGTCGGCCCGGGCGAGACGACCCAGGTCGCGCTGCCGCGACGCGAGCGAGGCGGCCATCGCCCTACGCACCCGCGACGCCGCGCCGCCGACCCGCCGCCGCACTTCTTCCTTCGCGGCGACGACCAGCTCGGCCGCTGCCGACGGAGTGGGGGCGCGGAGGTCCGCGACGAAGTCGCAGATGGTCCAGTCCGTCTCGTGGCCGATGGCGGAGATGGTCGGGATCTGCGAGGCCGCGAGCGCTCTCGCCACGCGCTCGTCGTTGAAAGCGGCGAGGTCCTCCGCAGAGCCTCCCCCGCGCGCGAGGACGAGCACGTCGAACCCGCCGCGGCGGTTCAGGACCCGGATCCCCTCGACGATCTCGGCCGCCGCGCCGGCGCCCTGTACGCGCGCCGGATAGATCGTGACCGCGAGCCCGTCGAAGCGGCGCCTCGCGATTTGCAGGATGTCCCGGATCGCGGCGCCGTCCGGCGAGGTCACGATCGCAATGCGTCGAGGCAGGAACGGGATCGGCCTCTTGCGGGACTTTTCAAACAACCCTTCCGCGGCGAGCTTCTCCTTGAGCTGTTCGAAGGCGAGCTGGAGCGCTCCGGCACCGACGGGCTCGATCGCGGACACCTTGATCTGAAACTTTCCCTGGGGCGCGAAGAGGTCGAGCGATCCGCGGACGACGACTTCCTGGCCGGCCTTGACCTGGAATGGAACCCGTTTCAGGTCCGACGCGAAGATGATCGCGTTCAAGCAGCCGTTGCGGTCCTTCAAGTTGAAGTAGCCGTGGCCTCCGCGCAGCTCCCAGCGGCCGATCTCGCCGGCGACGGAGATGTCGCGCCACGACGTGCGGAGCGCCTGGCCGACTTCGCCGAGCAACTCGGAGACGGAATAGGGCCGGGGAGGCGCCGGAGCGGGGACCGCCTGGGGGAACATCGCCGTCATTTTACAGGCGAGAGGAGAGGTTATAGGTCAGAGGAGAGAGGAGAGAGGTCAGAGGCGCTCTCCCCGTCTCCTCCTCTCACCTCACTCCTCTCCCCTCTCACCTCTCGTCCCATCGCACCCGAAAACGGCACTGCCAGAACCAGGAGCGTGGCCATTTCTACCTCCGTGTCGCCGAAGTTGTACTCGAAAAGGCCGGCGACGAAGAGCGCCGATCCGGCGAGCCAGGCGCCCGCGAGGAGCGCGGAGCGCCGCGGGTCCTTTTCCCGCCGGAGAGCTCCCGCCGTGCGGACGAAGAAGACTCCCATCAGCGCCAGATACGCCGCCGCGGCGAAAAGCCCCTCGGCGCCCGCGATCTGAACCACGTTGTTGTGGAGGTGCCCGATCCGCCAGTCGCGCGCCGCCGGGTCGCGGTAGTACGGGTAGTAGGGGCTCACCTGGCTCGGACCGATCCCGAACACCGGCGAGTCCTGGACCATGCGAAGACCCGCCTCGATCATCAGGATGCGGTCCCGGTTGGAGCCGTCCTGGAGCGATCCGATCGAAACGATGCGGGCGCGGATGGGCGCCGGGACGGCGAGGAAGAAGAGGAGGAGCGCGGGAGCCAGCACGAAAAGGCCTCGCGGCCGGCGAATCACGAGGTACGAGACGATCGCCGCGAGAGCTCCGACGTAGGCGTTACGGGTGAACGTCAGCACCATCGCGGTGAGCGGGACCAGCGCGAGCGCTCCGAGGAGCCTCCAGCGGCCGCGGTCTTCGAGCAGGAACCCGAGCAGGACGCAGCCCGCGATCATCGCGAGACCGGAGAAGGTCATCCAGTGCGACAGACCCCCGTTGATCCGCCGGTAGAGGTCGTCTCCGCCGTGGGCGAATTGCCAGAAGCCGACGGCGGAGAGGACTATGCCGCTCGCGCCCAGGGCGAGAAACACGGAGCGGCCGATGGCGACCGTGTCGACGAGATCGATCGCGATCGGAATGGCGAGCAGGAGCGACAGCCCCGCGAGGTGGCGGCCGCTCGCGGCGGGGTCCCGCGAAAAGGCCGTGGCGAGCGCCACGAACACCGCATACGCGGCGGCGCACCGGGCGGGCGGCGAGAAGAGAGCCGGCGGCCATTCCCGCGCCAGGGCCATCCGGACCAACCAGGCAATCGCGAGGATCCCGAACGCAACGTACGCGGGAGAGATGCGGGCCGAGAGGAAGGCGAAGAGAAGGAGAAGGGAAACGAGAAAACGGCGGAAACTCAGCGCGCCTCCGAAGCGGGAATTGCCTCGTCGACGAGCATGACGGGAATATCGGAGACGATCGGATAAACCAGGCCCGCCTGCTTCGAGTGGAGTCCGTGGGTCACGACCGGTTCCTCGTCGCGGAACTTCTCGCGGTATTTCTCGACGAGCCGGCGCCGCACGTCTTCCTTCAAGGGGACGAGCTCCAAGGGACCCTTGGTCTTGGGGCAGACAAGAATCGCGAGAAGCTCGGGGTCGACGGCCATCTGGAACCTCCGCGGCAAGTCTACTATCGGGGACGCGGCGTGAGTTGTGAGTTATGAGTAATGGGTTCGGCTCGCAGCGCGTCTCCAAGAAGTGACTCGGAACTCAAAACTCAAGACCCGATGCGCATCCTGAACCTCGTCGCGGGCAAGAAGTGGACGGGCACCGCCGCCGTGGTCTTCGACCAGACGGCGGCGCTCGTCGACGCCGGAGTCGAGGCCCAGTTCGGGTTCGTCGGCGACGGCGCTCTCGAGCGCCGGCTGATGTCGCTCGGGTGGGCCCGGCCCATCCTGCGCCCGACGCGGGTTGTCCTGGACTATGCGCGCGATGCCCGGCGCCTGGCGGAGGCACTCCGCCGGGAGCGCTTCGACCTCGTGCACGCCCACGCCACCCACGATCACCACGTGGCGGCGTGGGCGGTCCGCGGCACGCAGACGAAGATGGTGCGCACGCTTCACACGCTGCGGCACGTCCGCCGGGATCGCGTGACACGCGCCCTCTACGGACGCACGCGCTCGTTCGCGTTCGCGAACTCCGCGATCGCGGCGGCGTTCGGCGCGTCCGGTCCCGTTCATTCGCCGGTGGTCGATGTCTCCCGGTTCCATCCCGCCGCCTCCCCCGCCGCGCCCCGGGCGGCGCTCGGACTTCCGCGGGAGCGCACGCTTGTGGGCACGGTCGGGAAGATGGCGGCCGGCCGGGGCCACCGGGACGCGATCCTGGCGGGAGCCGCGGTCGCCGGTGTCAGCTCGTCCACGTCGGGCACGGCGAGCTGCAGCCGCTGCTTCGCGAGGTCGCGGCGAAGGCGGGGGCAGCCGCGCGGAATCACTGGATCGGATACGAGGAGGCGCGGCTCCCCTATCTCTACCGCTCCTGGGACGTTTTCCTGTTTCCCGCATCCGGGTCCGACCAGGGCCAGCGGGCGATTCTCGAAGCGCTCGCCTCCGGGGTTCCGATCGTGGCCGTGGACGTTCCCGGTGTTCGTGATCTCGTGGCGGACGGCCGGGAGGCGTTCGTCGTATCGGGACGCGAGGGCATGCGGGCGGCGGTGGAAAAGCTCACGCGGGATCCGGACCTCCGCCGTGCGATGGGAGCGCGCGGCCGGGAGCGTTCGCTCGCTTTCCAGGCGAAAGAGTTCGCGCGAAAGCGGCGGAGTTCTACGAACGCGCGATGAGAACGAGCGCCTGAGAGCTCAGACCGACACTTCCGTAGGCCGCTGCTCTGCTCCCTCGAGCTCCTTCAGCACTTCCGCGGGGTGCGTCGGCGGGCTCACCTTCGAGTACGCCGCCCGAATGCGCCCGTCCGGCCCGATCAGGTAGCTGATCCGGGCAGGGACCCTCGCGTCCGGCGACTCGCACGCCTCGTAGGCCAGTCCGAGGCTGCGGTCCGTGTCGCAAAGCAGCGGGAAGGGAAAAGAGAACTTCACGGCGAACCGGGCGTTCGCCTCCTGGTCGTCGAAGGAAGCGCCGAGCACTTCCGCGTTCTGCTGCTGGAAATCGACGTATAGGTCGCGGAACCCGCTCCCTTCACGCGTTCAACCGGGTGTATCCGCCTTCGGGTAGAACCAGAGGATGACGTTCTTGCCGCGGTAGTCAGAGAGCCTCTGCGTCTTTCCCGTGTGATCCTTCACGAAAAACTCGGGAGCCGCGTCGCCAGGTTTCAGCATGGCAGGATCATAGCGTTTTTCGTCCGCCGTTCGCGGGCGTCCACCCCGCCTTCTCCAGGCGCCGCCGCTCCCAGAGGCGCGCCCATTTCAGAAACGTGCCGTACGCCTGGAGGCCGCAGACCGCCAGGCCCGCTTCGCCGTCGAGAAAGCCCGCCTGGACGACGTACGTCCGCAGGAACCGCCACGCGGGCCGCACCGCAACGGAAAGGAGACCGCCGCGCCGTCCCGTCCTGTGCAGGTCGGCCGCCCCCCAGTCCGCGTACCTGTGGACCTTCTCGAGGTACGCGGAGAACGATGCGGCGGTCTCGTGCCGCAGCGCCGCGCGAAGCGTGGGCGTGTTCGCCGGCGCCTCAATGTCCGCGTGGACGCGCCGCTCGGGATATCTCGCGGCGCCACGCTTCAACAGACGGATGAGCCGGTCCGATCCCCATCCCGAATGCCGGATGGGCGCGCCCAGAAACCAGTTTTCGCGGCGGAGGAAGAAGATGTCGGGGCCCGCGCTTTCGCCGGACGCGAGGATCCCCTCGATCTCGAAGGCGAGCTCCGCCGGGACCCGCTCGTCCGCGTCGACGACCAGGACCCAGGGGTGGCTCGCCCTGTCCATCGCCCAGTTGCACTGCGGGCCGTTTCCCAGGTACTCGTGCTCGAGCACCCGGACGCGCGGCGCGGCCGAGGCGATCGCGCGCGTCCGGTCCGTGGAACCCGAGTCGACGACGAGGATCTCGTCCGCAAAGCCGAGCGTCGCGAGACACGCGGCGATGTTGCGCTCCTCGTTCAGAGTCGGAACGATCGCCGTCAGTTGCTGCCGCGCCAATCGGCCCTTCGCCTCAGTCGACCCGAACCTGGACCCGCTCGATGGAGGTCGCCTTCCCGCTGTCCGGATCGACGCCCACGACGACTCCGGAGAGGCGGATATCCTTCTTCGCGGTCTCGAACGTGCGGGGCGTCTGCGACAGGAACTTTTCGATGATCCGGTCCTTCGAAAAGCCGATCACGCCCTCGTAGGCACCCGTCATGCCGACATCGGAGAGGTATCCGGTGCCGCCGGGGCGGATCGACTCGTCCGCGGTCGGGACGTGCGTGTGCGTTCCCACGACGGCGGAGACCCGTCCGTCGAGGTACCAGCCGAGCGCCATCTTTTCCGACGTCGCCTCGGCGTGGAAATCCACGAAGATCACCTTCGCGTCGATCTTTGCGAGCTCCTCGTCGGCGACCCGGAACGGGGAATCGGCGTTGGCGGGCATGAAGACCTGACCCTGGAGATTCAGAACTCCCACGGGGATCCCGGACGCCGTCGTCTGCACGGTCGAGCCGCGACCGGGATTGCCGGGCGGGTAATTCGCGGGCCGCAGCAGACGGTCCGACGAATTCAGAGTGTCGTAGATCTCCCGCTTGTCCCAGATGTGATTGCCGGAGGAGAACACGTCAATCGGCATCCGCGACAAGTCCGCGAAGAGATCGATCGTGAGCCCGAAACCGCCTGCCGCGTTCTCGATGTTGACGATCGTGAAGTCGACGCGATGCCGGTCGATGACTCCGGTGAGAGCCTCGTTCAACGCGCGCCTACCCGGCGCTCCGACGACGTCTCCGACGAAAAGGATGTTCATCAGAACCGGAGAGAGGTGAGGGGTTGGAGGTGAGAGGGAAAAACGGGCTACGGCGCTCGCTCCTCTCTCCTCTTTCCTCTCACCTCACCTCGCGTACTCCACCGATCGAGTCTCTCTGATCACCGTCACCTTGATCTGTCCTGGATACTGCAGCTCGGCCTCGATCTTCTTTGCGACGTCGCGGGAGAGCCAGAGGGCCTCGTCATCCGTGACGCGGTTGGCCTCCACGATGATCCGCAGCTCCCGTCCCGCCTGCACCGCGAAGGCCTTCTGCACTCCCTTGAAGCCGTCGGCGATGTGCTCGAGCTTCTCGAGCCGCTTGACGTACGTCTCCAGGATCTCCCGCCGGGCGCCCGGGCGGGCGGCGGAGAGAGCATCCGCCCCGTTCACGAGCACGGCCTCGAGGGAGCGGGGCTCGTAGTCGCCGTGGTGGCACTCCATTCCATGGATGACGGCATTGCTCTCGCCGAACTTCTTCAGGACTTCCCGGCCGAGCTCCAGGTGCGTGCCGTCCATCTCCCGGTCGATCGCTTTGCCGATGTCGTGAAGGAGTCCGGCGCGTTTGGCGACCTCGACGTCGCCTCCGAGCTCCGCGGTCATGTTCGTGGCGAGCCACGCGACCTCCTTGGAGTGCTGGAGGACGTTCTGGCCGTACGACGTCCGAAACTTCAAGCGGCCGAGGAGCTTGATGAGCTCGGGATGCAGGTCGGGGATGCCGAACTCGAGCGCCGTCGCCTCGCCCTCGGAGCGGATCCGCTCCCACAGCTCGGAGCGGACCTTCTCGACGATTTCCTCGATGCGCGCCGGGTGGATCCGGCCGTCGACGATCAGTTTCTCGAGGGCGAGGCGGGCGACCTCCCGACGCAGGGGCTCGAACGCGCTGATGACGATCGCCTCGGGTGTGTCGTCGATGATCAAGTCCACGCCGGTCGCCGCCTCGAGCGCGCGGATGTTGCGGCCCTCGCGGCCGATGATCCGGCCCTTCAGGTCGTCGGACGGCAGCTCGACCACCGAGACGGTCGCCTCGACGACGGTGTCCGAAGCCAGGCGCTGGATCGCCATCCCGATGACGTGGCGGGCCTTCTGGGTCGACTGCTCGATGGCCTCCTCTTCGATGCGCCGCATGAGGCCGGCCGCTTCGACGCGCGCCTCGTTTTCAATCGACTTGATGAGGTCGCGTTTGGCGTCCACCGCGGTCAGACCCGAGATCTGCTCGAGCCGCTTCTTCTGCTCTTCGACGAGCTGTTCGGCCTCCTGCCGGATCTCGTCGGCCCGGCGCTGGGTGTCGGCGACCGCTTTTTCCTTGCGGGCGTACTCCTCCTCCCGCCGCTCCTGCGCGGTGAGCTTGCGGTCGAGGTTCTCCTCCTTCTGGAGGACCCTCTTTTCGAGGCCCTGGATTTCCTGCCGGCGCGCGGTGACCGTCTTCTCGAACTCCGCGCTCGCGGCGAGGACCTTCTCCTTCGCCTCGATCGAGGCCTCGCGGCGCTTGGCCTCCGCGGCCTTCGTGGCCTCGGCGAGGACCCGATCGGCCTCGACACGCGCGGCCTTCTCGAGGGTCGCGTACTTTTTCTTGAATGTGGCGTACGCGATCCCGCCGACCACGCCCGCGACGGCGAGTCCGACGGCGATCGCGATCGCGAAACTTGAATCCATGTCGGCTCCCCTTTCCCGGGGGGCGCCGAAGTCGGGCCGGCTAGACGCGAGACGCTAATCGATGGTGCGGAGCCTCAATTTTCCGCCGCTCCCGAGGCGGGAAATCCAATAGCGCGTTCCAGTCTCTGTCTCCACCACTCGAATTGTGTTTCGTGTCCCCGGGCAACACCGGGGCGCCGACGCCTCGCCTTCAACTTCCCAGGGCGGCGTCCAGTTTCTGTATGAGACGCTCCGCTCGCGCGACCGCGTCGGACGGAGAGTCTTTCTTCGTTTTCTCCCGCTGGTAAAGATCGTCGGAGATGTTCAAGGCGGCGAGGATGGCAATTTTTGTCGTATCCACGGTTGCCGTCCGCTCCGCCACTTCCTTCATACGGGAATCGACAAAACGGGCAAGGTCGTGGATGTAGGTGCTGTCTCCTTCGGCGCGGACGTTGTAGGTCTGCCCGAAGATCTCGACCTGCGTCACACTTCCCCGCCTGTCCACGGAGATTCAGACTCCTTTCGTGGCGGCAAGTCTAGTCGTTGTCCTCTTGTGGAGTCAATTACTTAGGAGTTACTTCTCTTCCGCCGCCTCGAGCGAGGCAATCAGCTTTTCCAGCCGTTCCCGCACGGCCTGCTGGTCTTTCTCGAGCCGCTCGGCCGCCCCGCGCGAATCGGCGGCCTCGCGCTCGTGCTTCTTGGCGGCGCCGAGCTCGTTCTTCAACTTCTCGTTCTCCGAATCGAGCGAGTGCAGCCGGTTCAGGAGCTTTTCGATCTTCCGGTCGAGCGTGTCGAAAATCTTCGCGTTGTCCATGACCCCTCTTTCGTTACGTTAGAACTCCACCCCGAATCTGGATTTCAGCGCTTCCACGAGCCGATCCCGCTCCCGATTCACCTCTTCCTGGGACAGCGTCCGTTCACCGGAGCGGAAGGTCAGACGCAGAGTCGTCTTGGTCCGGCCCGGAGCGACGCCGGCGCCCTCCCACCGGTCCATCACCCGGAAATCTTCGAGGCCCGCGAGACCCTGCTCGGCCACGAAGCCGGCGAGGACCGCCCATGCGAGCGCGCGGTCGTGCGCGAAAGAGAGGTCCGCATCGACCGGAGGGAAGGACGAGTAGGCCGCGAACGGGGCTTCGCGCGGGCTCGTCGGGATCCGGTCCACGAGGATCTCACCGGCAAAAACGCTTTCCGGAAGGCTCCTGCGGTCGCGCTCGCGGCGGGAGACGAGACCCACGACGGCGAGGAGTCCGCCGTCCGCGGCCCGCACCCATGCCGAGGTGCCCGGCGCGAGCCCGTCGAGCACCGCCGGCTCCCACACGAGGGACTCGGGGGCGATCCACGGCTCGAGCACGCGCTCGACGAGCCCCTTCGCGTCGAAGAAGTCCCAGGCCCTGCCCGCCGTCCCGGCGCTCCAGTGGGTCCGTACCTCACCGGAGAGCGCGAACCCGAACCGCCGCGATTCGAGAGAGGGCGGGTCGGCGGGGTCTCCCTCCGCGCGGCCGAAGGCCCTTCCGATCTCGAAGAGCGCCGCGTCGTTGCGGCCGTGCCGGGCGTTGGCGGATACGGCATCGAGGAGGCCGGGCAGGAGCGTGCCGCGAAGGTTCCGCCGCGTGTCGTCTAAGGGGTTCGCGACCGAGATCGGAGGCCCGACGCCGGCTGCGTCGAGCCACGCCGACCACGGCGATTCCTGCTCCGTGCGGTCCGTGAACGGGTAACCGACGTTCTCGAAAAGCCCGGCGGCGACGGCAGTGTCGGCGAGGCTCTCCTCGACGAGGCGCATCGGCTCGAGGTAGCGTCCCGGGGACGTCGCGGGGGGCAGACGCGACGGGAGGCGGTCGTACCCCCACACGCGGAGCACTTCTTCGACGAGGTCGTCCTCCTCCCGGACGTCGTGGCGTCCCGTGGGAATCCCGACGGAGATTCTCCTGCCGCGCGGCTGCGCCTCGAAGCCCAGCCGCGAAAGCGCCTCGCGGGCGAAATCCAGCGGGATCTCCGGATCGCCGGCGAGGAGGCGCAATCGGGAAAGCCGCAGGGCGGCGCGCCTCGGCTTGAACGCCTCACCGCGGGCGTCCAGGAAGCCGGGCGCCAGAGCGCCGCCGGCGCTCCGGAGGATCAGGTTTGCGGCGAGATGGAGGGCCGGGGGAATGGCGCTGATGTCAGCGCCGCGCTCGAACCGGTGCGAAGCGTCGGTGTGGATCCCGAGCCGGCGAGCCGTCCTGCGGATCGACACGGGATCCCACCACGCCGCCTCGAGGAGGACGTGGCGCGTCGATTCGGTCACGGCGGTGTCGAGCCCGCCCATGATTCCTGCCAACGAGACGGCGCGCTCCGAGTCGGCGACGACGACGTCCGACGTCTGGAGGCGCCGCTCGACGCCGTCGAGGGTGACGAGCGTCTCGCCGCGCCGGGCCTTGCGAATGACGATCGCGCCACCGCGAAGCTTCTCGAAATCGAAGGCGTGGAGAGGCTGGCCGAGCGCCCAGAGGGCGTAGTTCGTCGCGTCCACGGCGGCGCCGATCGAATGGCTTCCGATCGCCGCGAGCCGGCGGCGCACGCGCTCCGGCGCGGGCGCTGCGGAGAGCCCGCGGACCAGCAGCGCGCCGAACCGCAGGCACTGCTTGCGCGCCTCGATCTTCACCGACGCGAGCGTCGAGATTTCCTCGCCCGAGGACTCGGGGCGGGAAAACTCGCTTCCCGGCGGCGCGAGGGGCGTGGCCGACAACGCCGCAATCTCGCGGGCGAGCCCCGAGTGGCTCATCGCGTCCGGCCGGTTCGGGGTGATCTCGACGTCGAACACGTCCCCATCCGCGGTCTTCTCGACCGACTCGACGGGCAGGCCCGCCTGGTCGAGGAGTGCCCGCGACCGATCCGCCGGCTGCGGCTCGGAGAGGTATTCGTCGATCCACTCGAGGGCGAACTTCACGAGCGCTCTCCCAGGATCCGGCCCGCGTACTGGGAGAGAAACCGCTCGTCCCCTTCGAACAGCAAGCGGAGGTCCGGGAACCCGTAGAGCAGCAGGGCGATGCGATCGATCCCGCCTCCGAACGCGAAGCCGGTGTATTTCTCCGGGTCGATGCCGGCGCGGGAGAGGACCCTGCGGTGCACGGCGCCCGCGCCCATGATCTCGATCCATCCCGACCCCTTGCACTTCCGGCAGCCCGATCCCTTGCAGAAGATGCACGTCATGTGGACGTCGGCGCCGGGCTCGACGAAAGGAAAGAAAGTCGGGATGAAGCGCGCCTTCGTGCCCGGCCCGAAGAGCTCGGTGAGGAACACCTCGACCGTCCCCTTCAGGTCGGCCATGGAAATGCCGCGGTCGACGACGAGCGCCTCGACCTGATGAAAGACGGGAGAGTGCGTCGCATCGACCTCGTCCTTCCGATAGACGCGGCCCGGCATCACCATGCGAAGAGGCGCCCCGCGCTTGCGCATCTCGCGGATCTGCACGGGAGACGTGTGCGTCCGCAGCAGCAGCGGGGATTCCGCGGCGCGGTCGACGAAGAACGTGTCCTGCGTGTCGCGGGCGGGATGCTCGGGAGGGAAGTTGAGCGCCGCGAAATTGTGAAAGTCGTTCTCGAGCTCGGGCCCGTCCGCCACGGAGTAGCCCATCCGGAGGAAGATCTCTTCGATCCGGCGGCGGACGATCGTCAGCGGGTGGTAGGCGCCCGTGCGCGGGCGGCGGCCCGGCAGCGTCACGTCCACCGCGGCGGCGCGCTCCCGCGCCTGCGTCTCGGACCGAACGAGGTCGTCTCCCAGACGCGCGATCTCCGCTTCGATCTCCCTCTTGGCCGCGTTCGCGCGCACGCCGAAGTCCGCCCGCTCGCCGGGTGGAAGCTCCCTGACTCCCGCGAACAGCGCCGGCACGAGGCCCTTCTCGCGCCCGAGAAACCGTCCCTTCAGGCGCTCGAATTCGGCGCGCGACGCCACCCCACGCGCGGCGGCGTCCCGGAACTCATCGAGGACGCGGGCGACCGCGTCGGCGTTCACGCGGGAGCAAGGGCCTGTTTCGCGACTCCGACGAGCTCCGTGAACGCACCGGGATCCGTGACGGCGAGGTCCGCGAGCATCTTGCGGTTGATGTCGTTTCCCGCCTTCTTCAAGCCATCCATGAGCCGGCTGTACGAGATCTCGTTTTCGCGCGCTGCGGCGTTGATCCGGACGATCCAGAGTCCGCGGAAGTCCCGCTTCTTCGCCTTCCGATCCCGGTACGCATAGACGAGCGATTTCTCGACCTGCAGCTTGGCCATCCGGTACGACTTCGACTTCGTCCCGTAATAGCCCTTCGCGAGCGCCAGGGTCTTGGCCCGGCGGTTCTTTCTCTTGTTGCCTCGTTTGACGCGCGGCATTGCAAATCTCCTTTGGCGATCCCTCTTAGGCGTTCGGCAGCATCTCGCGGACGCGCTTCTGGTCGGATTTCGACACGAGCGTCGACTGCGCGAGGCCGCGCTTACGGCCCGGCTTCTTCTTCGTCAGGATGTGGCTCTTCATCGCTTTCGAACGCTTGAATTTTCCCGACGCGGTCTTGCGAAACCGCTTCGCGGCGCCGCGATGGGTCTTCAATTTCGGCATCGTGCTTCCTGCTTCCTTTTAGGCCTTCACGGCCGCCTGCGGCGGCTTCTCGGCCTTCTCATGCGCTTTCACGGGCGCGAGGATCTGATAGAGACGGTTCCCCAGCATTTCCGACCGCGACTCCGCCGCGGCCTTTCCGGCCAGATCGACCAGCAGGCGGTCGAGGACCTTCTGCCCGTTCTCGCGGCGCGCCATCTCGCGCCCGCGGAACTGGACCGTCGCCTTGACCTTGTCGCCGTGCGCCAGGAACTTCAAGATGTTCTTGATCTTGAACTCGTAGTCGTGGTCATCGATGTTTGGACGGAACTTCACTTCTTTTACCTGTGTCGTCTTCTGCTTCTTTTTCGAGTCCTGCTGTTTCTTCTTCTGCTGGTAGATGAACTTCCCGAAGTTCATGATCCGGCAGACCGGAGGGTTCGCCGTCGGCGCGATCTCGACGAGATCCAGGCTCGCCTCCTTCGCCTTCTGGAGGGCGTCGGCCATCGCGACGACACCGAGCGCCTCGCCCGACTCGCCGATCAAGCGGACTTCTTTCCACCGGATCTGTTCATTCACTCGAATGTTCTTCTTATCGATTCTTCACCTCCGCGACGGCTGAAAGCTCACTGCGTTTTTCCGCGATCGCGCTTTTCGCGACCGCGATGAATTGTTCCACCGACATGGTTCCGGCGTCGCCGCCGTGCCGCAGGCGGACGGAGACCGTCCCCGCCTGCGCCTCCTTTTCGCCGATCACGAGCATGGCAGGCGTTTTCTGCATCTCTGCCTTTCGGATCCTCGCGCCGAGCTTCTCGTTCCGGTCGTCCGTCTCGATCCGAAGCCCCTCCCCCGAAAGGCGGGACGCGACGGCCGCGGCCGCCCCGGCGAACTTGTCCGAGACCGGCAGGACGACGGCGTGCACGGGAGAGATCCAGAACGGGAGGCTCCCGGCCGTGTGCTCGATCAAGATCCCGAGGAAGCGCTCGAACGATCCGAGGATCGCGCGATGCATGATGACCGGCCGGTGAGCGCGCCCATCCTCTCCGACGTAGGAGAGGTCGAAGCTCTCCGCGTGCTCGAAGTCGCACTGGATCGTTCCGAGCTGCCAGGGACGCCCGAGAGCATCCTGGACCCGGAAGTCGATCTTCGGACCATAGAAGGCTCCGTCACCCGGAGTGACGACGTGCGCCCGCCCGGCCTTCTGGAGAGCCGACGCCAGCGCGGCTTCGCCGCGGCCCCACTGGTCGTCGGACCCGATCCGCTTCTCGGGCCGAAGACCGAGAGAGACCTCCACGTTCGTGAAGCCGAAGGCGGCATACACGGCGTCCGTGAAGTCCAGAAACCGGAAGATCTCGTCTTCGACATTCTCGAAAGGCGTGAAGATGTGCGCGTCGTCCTGCGAGAAGGTCCGCACGCGCGTCAGGCCCGCCGTCACGCCCGAAAGCTCGTAACGGTGGAGTCGCCCGAAATCCGCGAACCGGACGGGAAGGTCCCGATAGGACCAGTGGCGCATGTTGTAGAGCAGGAAGTGCCCCGGACAGTTCATGGGCTTGACGCCGAACTCCCGCTCCTCGATCTCGGTCCAA
This sequence comes from Acidobacteriota bacterium, assembly GCA_030948185.1. Classification (GTDB taxonomy): domain Bacteria; phylum Acidobacteriota; class Thermoanaerobaculia; order UBA5066; family Gp7-AA6; genus JALYUA01. The sequence goes on along the minus strand of JALZAT010000041.1, from coordinate 5,116 downwards.
TACATGTTCTCGTGGTAGTTGGCATAGTGCCCGGACAGCTTGAAGAGCTCGGCGTCGAAGATCTGGGGCGTCACGACTTCCTGATAACCGCGGCGCGAGTACTCCGACCGGAGGTATTCCAGGAGACCGTTGTAGAGCAGGACCCCCTTCGGATGGAAGAAGGGGGACGCCGGGGCCCAGGGGTGGAAGGAGAAGAGGTCGAGCTCCTTGCCGAGCTTGCGGTGGTCCCGAGCCTTCGCCTCCTCGATCCGTTGCAGGTACTCGTCGAGCTCCTTTTGCGTCAGGAACGACGCCCCGTAGATCCGCTGGAGCATCGGGTTGTGCTCGTCGCCTTTCCAGTACGCGCCGGCGGTGTGCGTCAGCTTGAAGACGCCGAGGCGGCCCGTCGAAGCGACGTGCGGCCCGCGGCAGAGGTCGACGAACTCGCCCTGGCGATAGCAGGAGACGCGCTCTCCCTCCGGGATTCCCCGCGCGATCTCGACTTTCAAGGCGTCTCCCTGATCCTCGAAAATGGAGATGGCCTTTTCGACCGCCATGTCCTCCCGCACGATCGAAAGGTCCTCGGCGATGATCTTTCGCATCTCCGCCTCGATCGAGGCGAGGTCGTCCGGCGTGAAGGGGCGGACGGGGTTGAAGTCGTAGTAGTAACCGTTCTCGATCGGCGGGCCGATCCCGATCTGGACGTCGGGAAATAGCCGCTTGACTGCCTGCGCCGTCAGGTGGGCTGTCGAGTGCCGGTAGATCGGAACGGCATCCGGGGATCTCGCGGTCAAGATCTCCAGGGCCGCGTCGTTCTCGATCGGAGAGACGAGGTCGACGACCTTTCCGTCGAGCTTCCCGGCCCACGCGTCCTTCGCCAGGCGCGGGCCGATCCCCTGCGCGACCTCGCGCACGGTGCTCCCCCGCGGAACGGACCTCTTGGATCCGTCCGGGAGCGTGATCGTCACCGTGTCCGCCCGAGCTTCCATGTCTTCGCATCTCCCTGCCAATCCCGGCCAAAAAACAAAAAGCGGGGTTTCCCCCGCATCGTCTTCCTTCCGGCACCCCTCTTTCTGGTAGGCGCTAACGGGATCGAACCGTTGACCTCTTCCGTGTGAAGGAAGCGCTCTCCCAGCTGAGCTAAGCGCCTTCGAACCCGAAGAGTTGGTAGGCTCGAGCGGATTTGAACCGCTGACCCCCACAGTGTCAATGTGGTGCTCTCCCCCTGAGCTACGAGCCTGTGCCGAGTGTGTCCCGGCGCCCCCGGTCTCCATCGAGCCGGCCGCGTCGGGGGGCTACGGACCGGGAGCCGCGGAGGCTTTGAACCCGGTCTTCGTCCCTGATTTTGAAAGAGCAATCTCGGGCCGCCGCAAGGCTGTCCGAGGGACTGCGCAATGTAGCAGAGGGAGGGGTGCAGCGCAACGCAGGGCGGGGCCGAGCGACATTTCCCGCCTGCCTTTCCTCGTTGGCGTTTCCCCTTTCGCGTTTACACTGAATCCACCAGGATGTCGTCGGCCATCAAGAGCTCTCTTTCCTCGCTCGCTCGGCGCTGGAGCTCGTTCGTGGAGGCGCGGGCCGAGAACGACGCAGCGCGGCGGTTCTGGGACGACGGCGCTCCGGGAGAGCCCGAGAACCACTACTGGGGCGCGCAACCCCTCGTTCGACGGGCGATCAACCGGCGCGTCACGGGCGACCCGAACCGCTGGCCCATGGAGTGGTTTCGGGACCGATACGCGCTCGAGCCGCTCCTCCGCGGGCTCTCGGTCGGGTGCGGGCCGGGTCTTCTCGAGCGCGACGTGCTCGCCAAGGGCATCTGCCATCGCGTCGACGGGATCGACTTTTCCCGGGAGGCGATCGCGCAAGCGCGCCGGGGCGCGGAGGAGGCCAACCTGACGCACGCGCTCCAGTATTCGGTCGCCGACGTGAACGCGCTCGCCCTTCCCCCCGAGCGGTACGACATCGTGTTCTTTCACGGATCGCTGCACCACGTCCGCTCGGTCGAGCGCGCGCTCGGCGAGGTCCGGCGGGCTTTGAAGCCGGGCGGCCTGCTCTTTCTCGACGAGTACATGGGGCCGGCGCGTTCGGAGTGGCGGGACGCCGACTGGGCGTTTGCGCGGAGCGCCTTCGACTCTCTCCCGGACGAGTTGAAGAACCGCCGCGAGTTGATGATCCCGATACCCCTCGACGACCCGCTCGAGTCGATCCGGTCGAGCGCGATCCTCCCCGAAGCCCGCCGGTCGTTCCGGATCCTCGAGGACCGGCCCTACGGCGGCAACATCCTCTGGTTCGTGTTCCCGTGCCTCGACATGGCCGCGCTCCGTCGAGACACGACGAGCGCGCTCTCGAGGCTGATATCGCTCGAAGACCACCTGCTCGACGCGGGCTGGGTCGAGTCGTATTACCGGGTGATCGTGGCGCGAAAGGAAGACTGAGATCGCGAGCTCATGAGATCGCGAGATCGCGAGATTCGTTCCTAGGTCCAGTCCCCCGCCTTGCGCGAAAGCACCGGTGCCCCATCGAGGAACGTCAGGATGCCCTTCGTGTCTTGTGCGACGGCGTAGAGGATCCGGTCCTCCGGCCGCGCGTAGCCGGAGGCGATCGCCTGGTCGAACTGGGCGATCAGCGGATCGAAGTAGCCGCCGACGTTCGCGAACACGACCGGTTTCCCGTGGATGCCGAGCTGCTTCCACGTGAGCATCTCGATGATCTCCTGCAAGGTTCCGAATCCCCCCGGGAACGCCACGAACGCGTCCGCGAGATCGAACATCGCCTGCTCGCGCTCGTGCATCGTCGAGACGACCTTCAACTCGGTCAGGCCCCGGTGGGCCGCCTCCCGCCCCTCGAGCGCCTTGGGCACCACCCCGATCACCCGCCCGCCCGCTCCGAGCACCTCGTCGGCAAGAGCGCCCATCAGCCCTCTCGAGGAGGCGCCGTACACGAGCGCGATGCCGCGGCGGGCGATCTCGCTCCCGAACGCGCGGATTTCCCGCTCGACGGCCGCGTTGCGGGTGCCCGTGACGCTCGAGCTGCAGTAGACGCAAACGCTGCGAAGGTCCATGGCGGTGGATGCTACAGGATCAACGCCGGTAACGGCTTCCGGGCGTGTCGATGGGAACGCCTTTCGCGCACAGCGGACACTCCGGCTCCGGCCACGAAGGCACGTCGACCGAAAGCAGGGAGCGCGAGGGAACGGGGAAGGCGCCCGCCGGAACGCCCCGGTTCACGATCGAGCCGACGGCGATCACGCGCGCTCCGAGCGACCCCAGAGCGGAGATGACCTCGAGCGTCGACTTTCCCGTCGTGAAGACGTCCTCGACAACCGCGGCGGAAGCGCCGGTCTCGACGCGGAAGCCGCGCCGGAGAACGAACTCTCCGTCGTGCCGCTCGGCGAAGAGAAACGGGACGTTCAAGGCCCGGGCGACCTCGTGCCCGATGATGATCCCGCCGATCGCTGGAGAAACGACGAGCGCCGGAGCGAACTCCGCGAGATCTCCGGCGAGTTGCCGGCCCGCGGCTTCGGCTCGGTCGGGCCACTGAAGCAGCCGCGCGCACTGGAGGTATCGGTCCGAGTGGCGTCCGGAAGAGAGCCGGAAGTGGCCGGTCAGGAGAGCCCCCGTCTCTTCGAAATCCGCGAGACCGACCATTCCCGCGAGGCTATCAGGAGGTTTGGATCGATCGCGAGATGATGAGGTCGCGAGATCGTGAGATCAGACGTCCTTCTCCCGGGAGATCTTGTGGTGCTCGATCTTCTTGTACAGGTTGGAGCGGGGCGTGTGGATCACCTCCGCCGTCCGGCTGATGTTCCAGCCGTTCTCGCGGAGCTTCGTCACGAGGAACTCGCGCTCGGCGTACTCCTTGAACTCGGAGAGCGTCGCGAGCTGCAGGCCCCGGTCGGAGATCTCCGTCGGAGAGACCCGGGCTTCCGGCGGGAGGTCCTTCGCCTCGATCGGATCCGCGTCCGCCATGATGATCACGCGCTCGACCAGGTTCCGGAGCTCCCGCACGTTCCCGGCCCAGGATCGCGCCTTCAGCACGTTCAACGCGCTCTGCCCGAAGCGCCGCGGCTTGCGGTTGTCGCGCTGCGAAAACAGGCGGGAGAAGTGCTCGACGAGCTCCGGGACGTCGTCCGTCCGCTCGCGCAAAGGGGGCGTGCGGACGGGCAGGACGTTCAGCCGGAAGTAGAGGTCCTCTCGAAAACGCCCTTCCTTGATCGACTCGGTCAGGTCCCGGTTGGTCGCCGCGATGACGCGGACGCTCACCTGCCGGACTCGCGGCGCGCCGACCGGCTCGACTTCCCCGGCCTCGAGCACCCGGAGGACCTTTGCCTGGGCACGCGCCGACATGTCCCCGATCTCGTCTAAGAAAATCGTTCCGCCGTCGGCCTCGACGAACTTTCCCGTCTGCTTGCGGACGGCGCCGGTGAATGAGCCCTTCTCGTGCCCGAAGAGCTCCGACTCGATGAGCTCCTCCGGAATCGCGGCGCAGTTGACCTGAATGAACGGCCCTCCCGCGACGCGCGATCCGTTGTGGATCTCCCGCGCCACGAGCTCCTTGCCCGTGCCGCTTTCGCCGACGATCAGGACCGTCGCCGTCGTGGGAGCCGCTCGGACGACCTCCGCGCGCAGCCGCGCCATGGGCGCGCTCTTCCCGACGAGAACCGACTCCTCTTCGAGCTTCTGCCGGAGCCGCTCGTTTTCCGCCCGCAGGCTGTTTCTGGAGAGAGCGTTGCGGATCGAGACGAGGATCCGCTCGCGCTGGGGCGGCTTTTCGAGAAAGTCGACGGCGCCGCGGCGCGTCGCTTCGATGGCGGTTGCGATGTCGCCGTGGCCGGAGATCATCAGCACCGGAGGCGCGTCGTCGCGGGCGACGATGCGGTCCAGGATCTCGAAACCGTCCATCCCGGGCATCTTGATGTCCAGGAGAACCGCGTCGACTCTCGTCGAGTCGAGATCCGAGAGCGCGGTCTTACCGTCCGGCGCCGACAGCACTTCGTACCCCTCGTACTCGAGGATCATGCGGAGGGCGTCGCGGATCCCGCCGTCGTCGTCCACCACCAGCACTTTCTGAGCCATCGGGACCCCTTCTAGCAAACCTCGCGCCCTTGCGGGCGGGAAAACGGCCTGAAACCGCTGCGCCC
>JALZAT010000082.1 GCA_030948185.1 Acidobacteriota bacterium | reverse complement strand
CACGAAGGCCCGCTCGAGCAGCGGCTCGGCGATCAGTTCGGCTGGCCGGAGCTCGTCGCCGACGTCGCGAAGATCTACAACGCCCTCCCGCCCGATGAGCGCGCGCACACCGGAGTCTTCGCGAGCAACTATGGGGAGGCGGGGGCGCTCAACCTCTACGGCCCCGCGCTGGGGCTGCCCGCGCCGATCTGCGCGCACCAGAACCACTATTTCTGGGGGCCGCCGCCCAAGCCCGAACCGGCGACGCTGATCTGGCTCCAGTGGAGCCGCCGGGGAGTCGAGGACCACTGCCGCTCCGTCGAACAGGCAGGCGAGCACGTCCACCCGTGGGGCATGGCGGAAGAGAACCGCCCGATCTATTTGTGCCGGGGGCTCAAACACACGATCGCCGAGTACTGGAAGCCGGATTTCAAACACTGGAATTAGGCCGAAGCCCCGCCAACGAACCCCGCCAATCCAACACCTCTCCCCGCGCGCGGGGGAGAGGCAGGGTGAGGGGGACATCTCTCTAACTCTTCGCGATTCCCTCCCAATCTTCGGGCATATCCACATCCCGCAGCCGCTCACGCGGCCACGACAGAATCTCAGTGCGCGCGAGATTGTTCGCGACGACCGCCTTTCCCCCGCCCTCTCCGTCGTCCAGCGCCAGCAATTCCCCGAACAGCGACCGCCCGTAGAGCGTCGGCGGCGCCTGAAAACCACCGTACTCGCTGATCACGAGCGGCGCGCGCGATTCGCGAAAGCGCGCCGCGACGGCGCGGATCACTTCTTCCGTCACAAAGGGCATATCGGCGAGAACAACGATCGCCGCGGCGCTATCCGCCGGGACCGCGTCGATGCCCGTCCGCAGCGAGCCGTTCACGCCGCGCGCGTACTCGGAATTGACGACCGGGAGCACGGCGAGCCCGGCAAGGTCGGCACGAACGCGCTCCGCGTCGTGTCCGAGCACCACGATCACCGGATCGAGGCCCGCGGCGAGGGCGCGCTTCGCCGCTCGCCGGAGCAGCGACTCGCCTTGGAGCTCGAGGAGCAGCTTGTTCGGGCCGCGCATGCGCGAAGAGGAGCCCGCCGCGAGAAGCACGCCCGAGATGGGAGGTTGCACGTCGGCGAGGATTGCTGCGACAGGGGCTGCTGTCAAACGCTCCCCCTCACCCCTCTCCCCCCGTGCGCGGGGGGAGAGGTCAATGCAAGGAGCCGAGCTCTCAGGGCAGTCCGTACTCGGCGAGCCTCTGCACCACCCGCGGATCCGGGATCGGCTTGTCGCGGCCCCAGTAGAAGACAAACCCGGTCCCCTCGGCGCCGCCGAATCGCTTTGCCCAGCCTGCGACGTGGCCGTGCTCGTCGCGCGCGAGCGCTTCGACGCCCGGCTGGTCCGAGGCGAGCGGCGCCTGGCCGAGCCACCACCCCGCGGAAATGCCCCACCGGCGTCCGAGGTCCGTCACCTGCGCCCGGCACTCCCCTTCGCCGAGGTTGTCGAGCTCGACGCGGAGCAGCCCCTTCGACCGGGACAGGTCTCCCGGCTTCGGCTGAATCATCTGGTTCGTCGCGGGGTCGAAGGTGAAGAGAAACGGCACCTCCCCGAGCCACACGATCTTGCCTCCCGCGTCGAGGTATCTCCGCACCGGAGGAGGCTCGGAGCCCTTCTCCTCGACGAGCGCCGCAGGCACCGCGGCGGTCGCGAAGACGACGACGCTCGGCGCCCGATCCGCGATGCGCGCCGCCAGAAACTCGGCCAGGTCCCCCCGCGTCAGCCAGCGGAAGCTCGCGTCGGTGAGCGCGTCGCGGATCTCCCGGTCCCCTTCGAACGGGCGGTACGGTGCGCGCGGGTCGAAATACACCGCTCGCATGGCGCGGTGCGCCGGCGGCGCGGCGAGGTCGCCGGCGAGCGCGTAGAGCTTCCCGTCGTCGCTGCCGACGTAGATCCATCCTCCGCGCACGAGCGGGGAGGAATGGATCGACTCGCCCGTCCGGAATCGCCAGAGCTCGGTACCGGTCGCGACGTCGTATGCGAGCAGAGCGCCGCTCCCGTCTCCGACGACTGCGACGTCCCCGGCGCGCGCCGGAGACGAGAGCGCGTTCGAGTCCGTGCGGGAGCGCCACAGCTCCTTTCCCGTCGCGAGCTCGACCGCCTGCACGAACCGCCCGTCGGACGACCCAACGATCGCCCGGTCCGCCGCGATCGCCGGCGAGCCGACCACCCAGCTCACCCGGTGGTCGAAGTTCCACCGCTCCCTGCCCGTCGCGCGGTCGACGCCGTAGAGGTGCCCGTCCCGGCAACCCACGACGACGAGGTCCGCGGTCACCGCCGGCGAGCTCTGGACCGACCGGCGGTCGAATCCCGCCTTGTCGAGATCGATCGTCACCCCCGATGTCGCGAACTTCCAGCGCAGCGCGCCGCTCTCCGCGTCGAGCGCGTAGAGGTGGCCGTCGAAGCTGCCGACATACACGACCCCGTCCGCAACCGTGGGCGAGGACCGCACCCGCCCCTCCGTCCGGTATCGCCAGGCCACGCGGCCGTCGGCGGCGTCGACGGCGAGGACCTCTCCGTTGCCGGATCCGACGAACACGCGCCCGCCCGCGGCCGCGGGGCCCGAGAGGTAGAAGTCCCAGCCCCACTTGAACGGAAGGTCGGATCCGAGCGCGACCTTCCACCGCTGGAGTCCGGTTCGCGGATCGACGGCGTAGAGGTTCCCGTCGCGGCTCTCGAACACCACGCTGCCGGCGGCGGACGCGGCCGGTCCGTCGACGGCTCCCCCGGTTTTGAATCGCCAGCGTTCCTTGCCCGAGCTTCCGTCCACCGCGTACAGGTTTCCGTCGCCGCTGCCGGCGATGACCATTCCGTCGAGCCAGATCGGCGAGCCGTGCACGGGCCCCCCGGTCGAGAACGTCCAGACGGCCTTCGGGCGGCGGTGCGGCAGGGTGCCGGGAAAGGAGCCGTCACGGTTGGGTCCTCGAAAGGAGACGAGGGCCGGGGCGGGCGCGGCTCCCCCGGAATGGATCAGCGAGACGGCCAGGATCGCGGCCAGGATCGAGAGACGGCGTTTCATGCTCATGAGGGACGCATACGAGGCAGGCGCCCGTCCGGCCGGCCGCCGCCGGGGCAATGTCGCCTCGTGGCGCGTCGTGGCGCACCGCGCAACAAGGCGGCGGGGAAATCGTATCTTTCCCCGTGAAACCCCGTCTCGAGTCGTGGAAGGAGATCGCCGCCCACTTCGGAAGACGCGTCCGGACCGTCCAGCGCTGGGAGAAGGAGGAGGGCCTGCCCATCCACCGCCACGCCCACCGGTCCCGCGGGACGATTTACGCCCTTGCCGAGGAGCTGGACGCCTGGTGGGCGAGCCGGGTAACGAGTCCCGGCGAGGGCCTTTCCCCCGATGTCATCCTGAGCGAAGCGAAGGGGCTTTCGGCTGCGGCGTTCGCTGACGCGGACGGCAGCCGAGAGAGCGCTTCGCTTGGAACGGAACCAAAGCCCTTTGGACCGCGAACCGGAGGGCTGGGACCCCTCGGTCCCCTGGGCATCGTCGGCGCGGCCGCCGTCCTCGTCCTGATCGCCGCGAGGAGCTTCGCGCCCGCGCCCCCGGCTTCCTCCGCCGACGAGGTCGCGCCGCGCGTCCTCGAGGGGCGATACCTGATCAACCGCGGCTCCCCCGCGGAAGTCGAGCGCGCGATGGCCATGTGCAGCGCGGAGTCCGCGCGCGCCGACGCGGATCCTTCCTCGTCGAAACCGGAAAGAGCGGCGGCCCACGAGTGCCTCGCGCACGGAGCGCTCGCCCGCGCGAAGATGGGGCGCGGGCCGCTCGCCGAGGGTCTCCTCGACGCGACTCGCCACGCCGAGGTCGCGCTCGCGCTCGAGCCGCACCGCGCGGATTCCGTCGCGATCGCCGCTTGGGCCGGCTTCATCCGCGACTGGAACGCCGGCGCCGCCGAGTCCGGATACCGCCGCGCGATCGCGATCGACCCCGCGTCGGGGCTTCCGCATCATGGCCTCGCGCACCTGCTCTCCGCCCGCGGCCGCCACGAAGAGGCCATCGCCGAGCTCCGACGCGCGCAGCGGGCACAGCCCCTCTCGGCCGCCCTGAACGACGACGGGTGCTGGTTCTTCTACCGGGCGCGCCGGTACGACGACGCGATCGCGGAGGCAGAGCGCGGGCTGCGGCTCGAACCGCAGCGTCCCGGGACGCTCCAGTGCGTCATGGCCGCGCGCGCCGCGAAGGGAGATTTCGCCGCCGCGCGCGACGCCGCCGTGACGATCCTCCGCACGATCGGCGACGCCTCCGCGGACGTCATCGCGACGGCGCCTCCGGACGAGGCCGTGCGCCGCTTCGACCGACGGATGCTCGAGCGCCTGGACGAGCGGCGCGCGCTCCTCACGATTCCCGCGACCCCGTACACGCTGCTGCACGCCGAGCTCGGCGACCGCGACCAGACCATCGCGTGGCTCGAGCGCGCGTACGCGGACCGCGACCCCGTCCTGCTGCTCGTGCGGGTCCACCCCGCGTTCGACTCGATCCGCGGCGACCCGCGCCTCGAACCCCTCCTCCGCCGCGCGGGAGTGTAATCGTCGCCTCCGCTGCGCTGCGCGTCTTTACCTCTCCCCCGCGCACGGGGGAGAGGGCAGGGTGAGGGGGTCCTTCACACCGAAACGCCATACGGCCGTTAGTCACCAGATCTGACACCTCGGCTCCCGCACCATCGCCGCGCCGGGCGGACACGCGAACGCCTTCTGGAACTCCGGCATGTTCGAGATCGTCCCGATCGACCGGAACTTCCCGAGCGGGTGCTCGTTGGTCTGCGCGATCAACCGGGCGAACTCCGGGCGGTGGTTCGAGGCCCAGATTCGGGCGTTCGCGATGAAGAACCGCTGGTCCGCCGTCAGGCCGTCGATCGAGGCCGGCGCCGGCTTCCCTTCAAGGCTCTTCTGAAACGCCCGATACGCGATCGTCAACCCTCCGAGATCCGCGATCGACTCACCCTGAACGAGCTCCCCCTTCTGGTTCAAGCCCGGCTCGACGACATAGCCGTCGAACTGCTGGATGATGCACTTCGCGCGCTCGTCGAAGTTCTTCCCATCCTCCGCCGTCCACCAGTCCACCTGGTTTCCCGCCGCGTCGAACTTACGGCCCGAGTTGTCGAAGCCGTGGGTGATCTCGTGACCGATCACGCCGCCGATCGCCCCATAGTTGATGGCGTCGTCGCCGTCCGGGTAGAAGAACGGCGGCTGGAGGATCCCCGCCGGAAACATGATCTCGTTCTTCGACGACGTGTATTGCGCGTTGACCTCCGGCGGGTTCATGTTCCAGTCCGTCCGGTCGACCGGGTTCCCGATCTTGGCAAGGTCGCGGCGGGCCTCGAACTGCGTCGCCGCGATCACGTTCGTCGCGTAGGCGCCGGGCTTGATCTCGAGCGTCGAGTAGTCGCGCCACCGGTCCGGGTAGCCGAGCTTCGTGGCGAAAGTCGCGACCTTGGCGTGGGCCGCGTTCTTCGTCGACTCGCTCATCCAGGAGAGCGTGTTGATGTCGTCATTGAGCGCCGCGAGGAGGTTCTTGACCAGTTCGTCGACGCGTCGCTTCGCCTCCGGCGGGAAGTGCTCCTTGACGTAAATCCGGCCGAGCGCCATGCCCATATTGCCGTCGACCGCATTGACGCATCGTTTCCAGCGCGGCTGCATTTCGGGGATCCCCGCGAGCGTCTTCCGGTTGAACTCATGATCTTCCTGGACGAACGCCCTGTTCAGGGTCGGCGCCGCCGCGGAAAGGAGGTGCCAGCGCAGGTACGCTTTCCAGGTCGAGAGCGGGACGGTCTTGACCATCGTGTCGGCGGTCTTGAAGAAGTCCGGCTGCCAGACGTTGATCGGAACCCCGGCCGGCACGCGCTGGTCACGGAAGTAGGCGACCCAGGCGAGTGAGGGCGTCGTGCGCGAGAACGTTTCGAGGGACGTCGGGTGATACGTCTTGTCGGGGTCCCGGATGTCGACGTTGTTCTGCGACGCGTCCGCGAGCCGCTTCTCGAATGCGAGGATCGTCTTCGCGTCGGCGGTGGCGGTCGAAGCCGGCGCGCCGCCGAGCTTCAACATCTTCTCGACGTGCGCGGCGTACTTCTTGCGAAGCTCGACGGATTTCGCGTCTGACTTCAGGTAGTAGTCGCGGTCGGGAAGTCCGAGCCCGGCCTGGATCGCCGCGGCGATCACGCGCGAGGAGTCCTTGCGGTCTTCCTCCGATCCGAAACCGAAGAGGACGTTGACGCCCATCGTCTGGAGCCGTCCGATCTCCTCCCGCAATCCCGGGAGGTCCTTGATCGCGTCGATGCGCGCAAGCTCCGGCCGGATCGGAGCCAGGCCGGCGGTCTCGATGCCCGCCTCGTCCATACACGCACCGTAGAAGTCGCCGAGCTTCCGCTCGTCGGAACCCGGCGCCGAGGACGTGTCCGACGCGAGCTTCTCGAGAATCTCGCGCAGGTCGTTCTGGTTGCGCAGCCGCAGCTCGTCGACGGTTCCCCAGCGGGGACGGTCCGGCGGAATCGCGTTCGCCTGGAGCCACTTGCCGTTTCCGTACTGGTAGAAATCCGTGCACGCCGCCGCCCCGGGATCCATCCCCGCGACGTCGAGCGTCGAGAGCCGCTTGCCGCTGTCCGGGGAAGCCGCGACGAGAAGGACGACCGCCGCAGCCATCGCGATCGCACGAATCGCAGATCGAAAATCGACGCGCACATGACCTCCCGCGGCGGGCGAAGAGCCCGCCGGCCTTTGCGCGTGATACGCAGACTCAGACGCAGTGTTTGGATCCGGACGGTGTTCGGGGATCAACGGACGGCGCGCGCGGACGAACGGGCCCTTTTGAAGTACGAGACTCCACCTCAGGAGTGATGAAAGGCTGAACAGAACTTCCCTAAGCGGCGCATTAAGTTTGTAACCGCCGGGGGACTCCGGACTCAAAGGTGGCAAGGAACTGCGTTTGGGCGGTCTTCCTTCGCGGGAGGGCGGCCGGAGGAGGGCGCATGCCGGTCAGGATCAATTCGATCTCGAAGTCTTTCGCCGTCGTCGGCGCGACAGCTCTCGGCATCGCTGTTCTCGCGGGGGCCTCGGGGCCCACAGCTCAAAACGCCGCAACGCCCGCCACGGCTCCGCCCGCGTCCTTCGACGGCGTCGTGTCGAAGAATGCCCAGAAGATGATGGAGCAGGGCCGCCGGATCTTCCGCTACGACACGTTCGGAAGCGAGGCGTTCTGGGGAGACGCGCTCCAGCTCCACAAGGCCATCGCCGGCGCAAAGAACGGCGGCGTCGGCGGCGGTGTGAGTCCGAAGACCGCGCTCTCCGTCGGACTGAAGGTGGATGCGGACGCGCTGCCCGCGTCGCTGGTGCAGCAGATCAAGGCCGGCAAGGTCGACCTCGACGACCCGGCGACCACGCTCGCGCTTCTCAAGCTGAACGCGGTCGTCGGCGTCACCGGGCACTTCGAGCCCAACGGCGGCATCCGCTCGATGGGCATCCAGTGCGCGTTCTGCCACTCGACGGTCGACGACTCGTTCGCTCCCGGCATTGGAAAGCGCCTCGATGGATGGGCCAACCGCGACCTGAACGTCGGCGCCATCGTCTCGCTCTCGCCGAACCTGAAGCCGTTCACGGACCTCCTCGGGGTCGACGAACCCACGCTGAAAAAAGTGCTCGCGAGCTGGGGCCCCGGGCGGTTCGACGCGGAGCTCGACAAGGACGGCAAGGCGCTCCGGCCGGACGGCAAGCAGGCCGGCACGCTCATTCCCCCGGCCTTCGGCCTCGCCGGCGTGAACCTCCACACCTGGACCGGTTTCGGATCGGTGCCCTACTGGAACGCGTACGTCGCCGGAACCGAGATGCACGGTTCGGGGACGTTCTTCGACGCGCGCCTCGCCGACAAGGCGCAGTATCCGGTGGCCGCGAAGAGCGGATCCTGGAACACGCGCGGCGCTCCGGATCTCGTCACGTCGAAGCTCGCCGATCTCCACTTCTACGAGCTCGCGATCCCGGCGCCAAAGCCCCCGGCCGGATCCTTCGACGCCGCCGCGGCTACCCGCGGGAAGGGACTCTTCGACGCCCGCGCCCGCTGCGCGAGCTGCCACGTGCCCCCGCTCTTCACCGAGCCCGGCCACAACCTGCACACGCCGGCGGAAATGGGCGTGGACGCGTTCCAGGCCGACCGGTCTCCGACGCACATGTACCGCACCGCGCCCCTCGCCGGCCTTTGGAGCCACCAGAAGGGAGGCTTCTACCACGACGGCCGCTTCGCGAACCTCGCCGAGGTCATCGACCACTACGACGCGCTCCTGGCTCTGAAGCTCTCGGCCCAGGAGAAGAAGGACCTGATCGAATACCTGAAGTCGCTGTAGGGGTCAGTCGCGCATTCGCGCATTTGGGGTCAGTCGCGCATACGCGCAGAATGTGCGCGATTGACCCTTTTTGCGCGTTTGCGCGACTGACCCTAATACCGTCCGCCGGCCGGCGGCGGGATCGCGTCGAGGTCCGCGAGGTCTTCCGGGGCGAGCTCGATCGCCGCGGCCGCGGCGTTCTCCTCGAGGTACTTCCGGCGCTGCGTTCCCGGGATCGCGAGGACGTGCTCGCCGCGCGAGAGGACCCAGGCGAGCGCGATCTGCGCGGGTGTCACTCCCTTCCGGGACGCCACCGCCCGCACGCGCTCGACGATCGCCTGGTTCTGCGCGACCTGTTCCGGGCCGAAGCGAGGGAGGGTCGAGCGGAAGTCGGACGGGTCGAACCGCGCGTCCGCCGCGAATCGCCCGGTGAGGAACCCGCGGCCGAGCGGCGAGAACGCCACGAAGGACGCTCCGTTCTCCGCGCACCACGGCACGACGCCGGTGAGATAGTCCCGCGTCCAGAGCGACAGCTCGGATTGCACGGCCGTCACCGGGTGGATCCGATGGACGCGCTCGAGATCCTCCACGGACGCCTCGGAGATCCCGAGCCACCGGACCTTCCCCGCGGCGACCAGCTCCGCCATCGCCCCCCACGTCTCCTCGACGGGAACCTTCGGGTCGATCCGGTGCAGGTAGTAGAGGTCGATCGCGTCGATGTCCAGCCGATGGAGCGAGGCGTCGCAGCTTTCCCGCACGTGCTCCGGCCGCCCGTCGCGGCCGAACCGGTACGCCGCCTTGTCTTCGACGACGAGGCCGACTTTCGTCGCGACGACGACGCCTTCGCGCCGGCCCTTCAGCGCGCGGCCGACGAGCGCCTCGTTGGTAAAAGGCCCGTAGACATCCGACGTGTCGAAATGATCGACGCCGATTTCGAGGGCTCGGTGGATGACGCCGATCGCGGCCGCGTCGTCGTTCTCCGGCGCGTAACCCCACGAGAACCCCATGCATCCGAGCCCGACGGGAAAGACGGAGCGGGGGGAGCTGCCGAGGGGGCGGCGGATCACGAGGGGAACTATAGCCACAGCGAGCACGACTACAATCCGGCCTAGAAAACGAGGCTTCTTCCAATGAGCGCACCGCCGGACCCGCCGGGCTTCGACCGCGGCCTCTCCGAGATGGCGACGGCCCTGACTCCGCCGGACGCCGCCCCGCCGCCCACGCCGTTTCTGAAGCCCGGCACGACGATCGACCACTTCGAGATCGTCGACCGCGTCGGCTCGGGCGGCTTCGGCGTCGTATACCGCGCCCGCGACACGCGGCTCGGAAGGACCGTTGCCATCAAGGTTCTGCCGGAGAACTTCGCGAGGGACGCGGAGCGCCGCGAACGGTTCCGGCTCGAGGCCACGGCCGCTTCCGCGCTGAACCACGCGAACATCTGCACGATCCACGACTTCGGCGAGGCGAACGGCTGCCATTTCATCGTCATGGAGCTCGTCGATGGCCGTACGCTCCACGAGCTGCTGGCGAACGGCCCCCTCGAGCCCGCGAAGGCGATCGACCTCGCGATCCAGATTGCGTCCGCGCTCGCGGAAGCCCACGGCGCCGGAATCCTGCATCGCGACATCAAGGGCACGAACGTGGTCGTGACGGCGAAAGGGCAGGCGAAGATCCTCGACTTCGGAATCGCGAAACGGATGGCGCCGGGCGGCGAGGCCACGGAGGACGCCCAATCGCTCACCGGAACCGGCATGACGCTCGGGACCCTGACCTACATGTCGCCCGAGCAGCTCCTCGGAAAGTCGATCGACGCGCGGAGCGATCTCTTCTCGCTCGGCGTACTCCTGTACGAGATGGTCACGGGACGACTGCCGTTCGCCGGCAGTACGCCGGTCGCTGTGACGGACGCGCTCCTCCACCAGCCTCCTCGCGACTTCGGCGACAGTCCGATTCCCGACCGGCTGAAGGCCGCGATCCGGAAGCTCCTCGAGAAGGACCGCGAGAAGCGCTACCCGAGCGCCGAGGCGCTTCGCGCGGACCTCGTTTCGATGGCGAAGCCGGCCGCCGGACGCGCTCCCGCGCGGCCGATCTGGAAAGCGGCCATTGCCGCGGTGTTGATTGCGCTGGCCGCTCTCGCGGGCTGGCTCTGGCGCCAGAGCTCGAGGGCTCGCTGGGTGCAGGCGACGGCGATTCCCGAAATCACGCGGCTCGTCGCCGCGGAAAACTTTCAAAGAGCCGGAGCTCTGTTGAAGGAAGCGCGTGCCGTGCAGCCCAACGACCCGACCCTGGAGAAGCTCTGGCTCCAATCGACGATCGAGGTCTCCGTCGAGAGCACGCCGGCGGGGGCCGACGTTTCCTACCGCCCGTACCGCGGGGCGCCGCCGCCGGCATGGACGCCGCTCGGCCGCACGCCTCTGACGAAGCAGCGGATCCCGAAGGATTTCTACCTGTGGCGCGTCGAAAAGGCGGGCTTCAATCCAGCGTTCGAGATCGAGCCGACCTGGACCCTCGTCCACCGGCTTCCCTACACCGTCACCTGTCGGCTGGATCCCGCCGGGAGCGTTCCGGCGGAAATGGTGCGTGTTCGGGGTGGAAAGTTCCAGCCGTTCATCCCGGGGCTCGCGCTTCCGGAAGCCCAGGTCGACGATTTCCTGATCGACCGCATCGAGGTCACCAACGAGGAGTTCAAGAAGTTCGTGGACGCGGGCGGATACCAGAAACGCGACTTCTGGAAGGAGCCGTTTACCCGAGAGGGCAGGACGGTTTCCTTCGAAGAAGCGGTGGGTACCTTTCGCGACACTACCGGCCGGCCGGGCCCGGCGACGTGGGAGCTCGGATCCTTTCCGAAGGGCCTCGAAAAGCATCCCGTCGCCGGCGTGAGCTGGTACGAGGCCAAAGCCTACGCCGCGTTCGCGGGAAAGAGCCTGCCGACGATTTACCACTGGAACAAGGCCGCGCAGACCCAGGCGAGCCTGTCGATCTCGCCCGCGAGCAACTTCCAGGGAAGCGGGACGCTTCCGGCCGGCGACGATCGGATCAGCGGCTTCGGGACGAGGGACATGGCGGGCAACGTCAAGGAGTGGTGCGCCAACGAGACTTCGGGCAACAAGAGGTTCATCCTCGGCGGCGGCTTCGGCGAGCCCACTTACATGTTCATCGACCAGGACGCGCAGTCTCCCTGGGACCGCCGGGGCAACTACGGGTTCCGCTGCGTCCGCCTTCCGGCTCCGCCTTCGGTTCAGTCGGCGGCGCGAATCGAACCGGTCTTCCGGGATTTCTCCAAGGAGGCGCCCGTCGGCGATGAGCTCTTCCGCGCCTACAAGGGCAGCTACGCGTACGACAAGACGGACCTGAACGCCCGCGTCGAAGAGACCGTCGCGGCGGACGACTGGCGGGAGGAAAAAGTCACCATCGACGCGGCGTACGGCGGCGGCGCCGAGCGCGTCATCATCCACCTCTTCCTTCCGAAGAACGCCGCGCCGCCATACCAGACCGTCATCTATTTCCCGGGCTCGGGGGCGATCATGCAGGACAAGTTCAACCTGTCGCCCTACGCCGACTTCGTCCCGCGGAGCGGCCGGGCGCTCGTGGCGCCCGTCTTCAAGAGCACCTTCGAGCGGCGGGACGCGTTCCGGGACGACAACCCGGACACGACGGCGTACTACCGGGACCACATGATCGCGTGGTCGAAAGACCTCGGCCGGACGCTCGACTACCTCGAGACGAGGAAAGACATCCGCCGCGACGCGCTCGCGTACCTCGGGCTCTCCTGGGGCAGCCAGGTCGCCCCGATCATGCTCGCCGTGAACGACCGGTTCAAAGCCGCGATCCTGGAATCCGGCGGCCTCGACTTCTCGCGCGCGCTCCCGGAGGCGGAGCAGATCAACTTCGTCACCCGGGTCCGAGTCCCCGTGCTGATGATCAACGGCCGCTACGACCACTTCTTCCCCGTCGAGAGCGCGCAGAAGCCATTTCTGAAGCTCCTCGGCACGCCCGAAGCGGAGAAGAAATACGTGCTCTACGACTCGGGCCACGCGCCTCCGAGGAAAGAGGTCATCCGCGAGAGTCTCGACTGGCTCGACAAGTACCTGGGCCCGGTCAAGAAATAGGGCTTGACTCCCTGCTAACGGTAAGCGTACGCTTACCGTTAGTGACGACTTACCAACATGTCCAGCTGGACGCTCTGGGCGATGCGACGCGGCGCGCGATCCTCGCCCGACTCGTGTCCGGGCCGCTGCCCGTCGGTGAGCTCGCCCGCGAGTTTCCCGTCAGCCGCCCCGCGATCTCTCAGCACCTCCGGGTGCTGAAGCACGCGCGCCTCGTCGTCGACCGCCCGCAGGGCAACCGCCGCCTTTACGAGCTCGATCCGGCCGGCTTCCAATCGCTTCGCGACTACCTCGACCAGTTCTGGACCCTCGCGCTCGACGCATTCAAGAAAAAGGCGGAGGAACCCCGGCCTCCGCGAACAGGGAGGAAAGATGGCCGCAAACGCTGATCCCGTTCTCGACGCCCCGGTCCGCAAAACCGTCACCGTGGACGCGCCGCAGGAGCATGCCTTTCGCGTGTTCACCGAGGGCATTGACACCTGGTGGCCGCGAGAGCACCACATCGGCAAGCTGCCGCTGAAGAAGGTGATCGTCGAAGGCGCCCGCGGCGGGCGCTGCTACTCCGAACAGACCGACGGCTCGGAGTGCGACTGGGGCTCGGTTCTCGTCTGGGATCCCCCGCGCCGGGTGGTGCTCGCGTGGAAGATCAACGGAAGCTGGGAGTACGAGCCCGAAGTCGCGAAATCGAGCGAAGTCGAAGTCCGCTTCACGCCCCAGCCGGACGGATCCACCCGGGTCGACCTCGAGCACCGGCACTTCGACCGCCTCGGACCCTCCGGCGCCGCGATGAGCGCGATGGTCGACTCGCCGGGCGGCTGGGGCGACACGCTGAGCCGCTTCGCCGAGCAGGCCGAAAAGACCAAGTAGGGGTCAGTCGCGCATTCGCGCATTTGGGGTCAGGCGCGCAAATGCGCATTTCCAGGACGAGAGCCTGGATTTGCGCGAATG
>JALZAT010000081.1 GCA_030948185.1 Acidobacteriota bacterium | reverse complement strand
GGGCGCCGTCGCCGGGGCAGCCGCACGGGACAGGGGGGTCACGGAAGCCGGGGAGACCGACGCCGCAGGAGCCTCGGTCGGCGCCGCAGCCGCCGAGCTCGTCGGGACCGCAGTCCTCACCGCAGCGGACGGGTCTCCACCGGAGGACACCGGCCGCGACCGGAAGTACAGAAAAGCGCCGATCAGAAGAATCAGCCCCGCGAGGACTCCGCCGAGGAGGGCTCCCGAGCGCGACTTCCCGGGCGGTTCCTCGGCCGCCATCGGTTCGCGGGCGGGAAGCGGATCCCAGGAGGGGCCGCGCGCCTCGGGTTCTCGCGCGCGCGCGTCGTTCATGTCGGGCGCGGGCGCGTCCGAGATCGCGTACTCATCGAGCGCCTTTTCGCGCGGCGCCGTCGGCGCGTCCTCCTCCGGGGAAGAGCGCCACGCCTCGATGTCGCTGTGCATGGCAGGCTCGGGCGCGGCCTCCTCGCCGGCGTCGGCTCCGGGAGGGACCTCGGGGGCCGCCTCGCGCTCCGGTTCCGGTTCGGAAGGAGCCGTTTCGAGTGCGTGCGGAGGGAGGGGTGTCGTGACGAGCGCGTCCCAGGAAGGAGCGGGAGGGGCGGCCATCTCCGGCTCCGCCGCACGCTCCGCCTCTCTCACGAGGCCGAGCGTGCAGAGAGCGGCCAGCAGCTTGCGCACGGCGAACTCGTCCGCGGGGGCCGTGGCGGCGATCTCGTCCGCCGTCGCGGTTCCATCGATGAGTCGCGCGACCGATTCGGCGTCGGCCGTCAGCCCGAAGGTGGTGAACTCGCGGTCGAACTCGTCGGAACGGACGAGGGGCACATTCGTGGGTCCGAGCTGGTGATCGACGAAGTGCCGGTCCCGCGAGCGCAGGAAGAGCTCGAGAAGCAGCCTCGGAATCGCGAGGTTGAACTCGGCCGAGGCGGGGCGGGCGTCGGCGTCGAAATAGTACTTGCCGTCGTTCCAGGAGAGGAGGTCGGCGAGGATTTCGATCGCCCGGATCTTTTCTCCCCAGCGCCACTCCCGTTTCGTCAGGATGCCGGCCTGCAGGGCGGCGAGCGCGCCGTCGCTGCCTTCCGGAACCCCCAGCCTCTCGAGCGCCGCCGCGTCGAGCTTTCCAGCTCGAATGAGGATCGCCGCGCTTTCAAACCGCGGTTCGGACGAGGAGACGGACACGACCTCTCCCTCGAAGAGCGAGAATGCGGCCGTCCCTCCCGCCCGGACGAACGAAACGACGCCGGTCGTCCGATCGCGCCAGAACGCGACGAAAGCGGCGAGGAGATCGACGTCCCGGACGTCGCCTGCGGTCCCGAATTGAGTCTTCATGCGCTTCGCGCCCTCCCCTGCTCGATGTAATTCGCGACCGCGCGGGCCGTCGCCGGTCCGACAGCGGCTTCGATGTCCCCGGGGTCGGCGGACGCGACGCCGGCGAGGGAGCCGAATCGGCGGAGCAGAATCCGCGCCCTCGTCGGGCCCACGCCCGGAATGTCGGTCAAGCTGGTTTCACGCATGCGTTTGGAGCGCCGTCCGCGGTGCCGGGTGATCGCGAAACGGTGCGCCTCGTCCCGAAGCCTCTGAACGAGCTTCAAGGCCGGGTCTTTCGTGGAGAGGCGAATCGGATCGGTGCGGTCCGGCGCCCAGATCTCTTCCTCGCGCTTTGCGAGGCCGACGACCGGAAGCTCCACTCCGACCCGGTCGAGGGCGGAGAGCGCCGCCTGGAGCTGGCCTCGGCCTCCGTCCACCACGACGAGATCGGGAAGAGCGCCGCCCTCCGAAGTGACACGGCGATACCGGCGCTCCACGGCCTCCGCCATGCTGCGAAAGTCGTCGGGAGCGAGGAGACTCTGCGCGGCGATTCCGAAGAGGCGGTAGTCGGCCTTCTTGGGCTTGCCGTCTTCGAACACGACGAGCGAGGCGACGCTGTCCGTTCCCTGCAGGTGGGAGATGTCGAATGCTTCGATCCGTTTGGGCGGAACGGGAAGGTCCAGAACGCGCGCGAGCCGCTCGACTCCGAGCGCCTCCTCGCCGCCCAGCCGCCGGAAGCGCACGCGGTGCCGCTCCTGGGCGTTCGTGTTGGCGAGCTCGACGCGTTCCGCGGCCGCGCCGCGCTTCGGAACCCGCACCGCGACCCTGGCGTCGCGGCGCGCCAGCAGGAACTCCTCGAGCAGGTTCGGGTCCGCGATCGCGACGGGCAGGTGCACCTGCTCCGGCAGAAAGGGATTCACGTCGTAGAACTGGGGCAGAAAGGACTCGAGAAACGCTGCGGGCTGGACCTCTTCGGACTTCTCGAAGAAGAACTCCCGGCGGTCCTGCAACACGCCCCCTCGGACGACGAGGACCGCGACCGAGACGTCGCCTCCCGCCTCGAAGAAACCGAAAACGTCGGCGCTCTCGCCCTTCATGGACTGCACGAGCTGCCTCTGGGCGACGTCCTGGACCGTGCGGATGGCGTCCCGGTACGCCCCGGCCATTTCGAAGCCCTCCGCGTTCGCTGCCTCGATCATCTTGGCTTCGAGGCGCGGAATGAGCTCGCGGTTGCGCCCCTGGAGGAAGAGAACGACGTCGCGCACCGCTTCGGCGTACGCCTCGCGGGTGGTCAGCCCGGCCACGCAGGGACCCAGGCAGGCGTGGAGGTCGTAGTACAGGCAGGGCCGCGGCAGTTTGCCATCGATCTCGATCGAGCAGGTGCGGATCTGAAAGTGGCGCGTGATCATCCGCATGATGCGCCTGGCGAGCCCGCCCCAGAAGGGGCCGAAATAGGAGTGGCCGTCCTCCTGAACCCGCCTCGTGACGAATGCCCGCGGCCAGGGCTCCCCGGTCGTGACTTTGATGTAGGGATAGGTCTTGTCGTCCCGCAGACAGATGTTGTAACGGGGCCGGTGCCGTTTGATCAGCGTGTTTTCGAGGAGGAGCGCTTCGAGGTTCGTGTTCGTGACGATCGTCTCGACGTCCGTGAACGAACGCAGGAGGGCGTCCGTCTTGGAGCTTTCCGTGCCCTTCGTAAAATACGACGCGAGCCGTTTCTTCAGGGACCGCGCCTTGCCGACGTAGAGAACCTTGCCCCGGGGGCCCTTGAACAGATACACGCCCGGCGCGTCGGGAACGTTCTGCGGCGGATCGGGACAAGGCGGCATTGAAATCAGTCTAACGCGCCTGCTGGCAAAGGGATTTCGCCTGCGGGCCTCCCACGCGGGCCGTTGCCGGCGAAGCGGTATCATCCGCGCTCAAATGATCGAATGTCCTTATTGCTACAAAGCTGTCAAGCCCCAGGACACCGTCTGCCCGCACTGCGGCAAGCACATCGAACGGTGGCAGACCGGGTTCTATACCCGCAAGCAGTTGAAGGGTGGATCGAAGACGATGGTCTGGGCGGGGGCGATCGCGCTTTTCCTGCTGGTCGTCCTCGGCTTCGCGAAGTCCTGCCACTGGTTCTGAAACGAGGTGAGAGGAGTGAGGTGAGAGGAGAGAGGCTCTCTCTGACCTCTTTCCCCTCTCCTCTCACCTGAATATCTGCAGCTCCCTGAGGGACCGTAGCTCGTCGCGCAACTCGGCCGCCTTCTCGAAGTCGAGCGCTTTGGCCGCGATCTTCATCGCTTTCTCGAGGTCCGCGATTCGCGTTCGCAGCGTCTCGGCGTCCGGGATCGCGCCGTGGTCCCGCGGCGGGAGCAGCCCGTCGTGGTAGTCCATGCTCGACATGCGCACGAGCGGCGAGTTGACCTGCTTGACGATGGACGCCGGCTCGATCCCGTGCTCGCGGTTGTAGGCCTCCTGGATGACGCGGCGGCGGGTCGTCTCATCCATCGCGCGGCGCATGGAGTCGGTCACGATGTCCGCGTAGAAGTAGACTCGACCCTGGAGGTTGCGGGCCGCCCGGCCCGACGTCTGGATGAGCGAAGTCTCGCTTCGGAGAAACCCCTCCTTGTCCGCGTCGAGGATCGCGACCACCGCGACCTCCGGCAGGTCGAGTCCCTCCCGGAGGAGGTTGATCCCGATCAGGCAGTCGAACACCCCTCGCCGGAAATCCGTCAGGATCGCGACCCGCTCGAGCGTCTCGATGTCGGAGTGCAGGTAGCGGCAGCGCACGCCGACTTCCGAGAAGTAGGACGTGAGCTCCTCGGCCATGCGCTTCGTCAGCGTCGTGACGAGCACCCGCTCGTTCTTCGCGGCGGCATCCCGAACGACTCCGAGCAGGTCGTCGACCTGTCCCTTCACGGGCCGCACCTCGATCACGGGGTCGAGCAGGCCCGTGGGACGGATCACCTGCTCCACGATCTCTCCCCCCGCCGCCGCGAGCTCTTCCTTCGCGGGCGTGGCGCTGACGTGCACGATCTGGCCGATGCGGCTCTGGAACTCCTCGTATGTCAACGGCCGGTTGTCGAGAGCCGACGGCAGGCGGAACCCGTACTCGACGAGGACTTCTTTCCGAGACCGGTCGCCGTGGTACATCCCGCGGACCTGCGGGAGGGTGACGTGCGACTCGTCGACGACGAGCAGGAAGTCTGAGGGGAAGTAGTCGATGAGGGTCGGCGGCGGCTCGCCGGCGCGCCGGCCGGACAGGTGCCGGGAGTAGTTCTCGATCCCGTTGCAGTATCCGAGCTCCTTGATCATCTCGAGGTCGAACATCGTGCGCTGGTGGAGTCGCTGTGCCTCCAGGAGCCGCCCCGCCTCGGTGAGTTCCGCGAGCCGCTGGTCGAGCTCGATGCGGATCGTGCCCACGGCGCGGTCGAGCGTCTCGCGCGGCGTCGCGTAAAACGTCCTGGGGTAGATCGCCAGGCGGTCTACGCGCCGCAGAGCGGTGCCGCGCAGAGGATCCGTGCGGCTGATCTTCTCGATCTCGTCGCCGAAATACTCGATCCGCACGGCGACGTCCTCGTACGCGGGATGGATCTCGACGACGTCCCCCCGAACCCGGAACGTCCCGCGGGTCAGGTCGAGATTCGTCCGCTCGTACTGCATCTGAACGAGCTGTGCGAGCAGCGCCGGCATCCCCGAGCGGTCTCCCACCTCGATGTACGCGAGCATGTCGTAGTAGGAGTCGGGCGCGCCGAGGCCGTAGATGCACGAGACGGATGCGACCACGATCACGTCGCGGCGCTCGAAGAGCGCCTTGCTCGCGGAGAGCCGGAGCTTGTCGATCTCCTCGTTGCGCGACGTCTCCTTCTCGATGTACGTGTCCGACTGGGGGATGTAGGCCTCGGGCTGGTAGTAGTCGTAATAGGAGACGAAGTATTCGACGGAGTTCTCCGGAAAAAACGCCCGGAACTCCTGGTAGAGCTGCGCCGCGAGCGTCTTGTTATGCGAGAGGACCAGGGTCGGCCGGTTCACCGTCTCGATCACCTTCGCCATCGTGAAGGTCTTGCCGGAACCCGTGACTCCGAGGAGAACCTGGTCGCGCCTTCTCCCTTCGAGGCCTTCGACGAGCCGGGCGATCGCCTGCGCCTGGTCGCCCTGCGGGGTGAAGTCGGTCGTCAGCCGGAATTTTCCGCCCGAACGCGCCTGCGCGTCCCGATAGGAGCCGGGCTTGGAAGCCAGGGAGACCGGGGCGGCCGGAGCGGGTTTCGCGCCCGGGCGAGGGCTCACGGGGTCGGGCTGGCGAGTGAGCCCGCGGTTCTCGAGGGAAAGGGCGTGTCCGGCGTGATCACGACCGCCGGCACTCCGGGGTCTCGGGCCGCGGTCGCATCCCGGAAGGCGGCGGTGAGCTCGTGGACCTGGTCCCGCCCGATCTTCGAGCCTCCGCCTCCCCGCATGAGAATGACCCGGACATTGTCGAGCGAACGGCTGGAGACCGACTTCGTGCGCAGTTTTTCGCGATACGCGGCGTAGGCGGCGCGCAGGTCGGCCTTGTCCTGGTCGGTCACGTCCGAAGCGTAGGTCGCCTCGATGCGTCCGATCAGGAAGTCGGTGAACGCCTCGGGGTGGCTGCGAATGTAGACGATCCCGCCGATGAAGCAGATGAGCACGATCACGCCGAGGATTCCGCATCCCATGAGCCCGGTTCTCCAGCAGCCGCGCCCGGCGGGCGGGCCCGGCGCGGGCAGGGGCGTGGGACCGGGAATCGGTGGCGGAGGCGGGATGACGGTGCTCACGGCGGGAGCTTATTACAGGCAAGTTGACCCAACGGCTACAATTCAGGCGTGCCCCTGGCGCGCCGGATCTCCTTCTTCGTCCTGCCCCTGATCGCGGTCGGATTCCTGGGCGCGCTGGCCGGGTCGGCGACGACCACTTTCGTCCGGGTCCCCCGCGTCTCCGAGCTCGAGAGCTACCGGCCCGACATCATCACGGAGATCCGGGGAAGCGACGGCTCGACGATCGCGCGGTACGCGATCGAGAGGCGGATTCTTCTGACGAACGCGCAGATTCCGGCGGTTCTCAAGAACGCGATCGTCGCCACGGAAGACAAGAACTTCTTCAAGCACGGCGGTGTCGACCTTCGCCGGACCGTCTCCGCGGTCGCGGCAAACATGCGCTCTCAGCGGTACGCGCAAGGCGGCTCGACCCTGACGCAGCAGCTCGCGCGCGCCATCTTCCTGTCACCCCGAAAGACCCTGTCCCGGAAGATCAATGAAGCCCTGGTCGCCTTCGAGATCGAGCGGCGCTATTCCAAGGATCAGATCCTGACCATGTATGTGAACGAGATCTACCTCGGCCACGGCAACTACGGCTTCGAGGCCGCGTCGCGCTACTACTTTGGGAAAAGCGTCAAGGACCTGACTCTCGCCGAGGCGGCGCTGCTCGCCGGCATCGTTCAGCGGCCCGAGGACCAGTCGCCGTTCCGGAGCTCCAATCTCGCGCTCGGCCGCCGGGCGACGGCGCTCCGGCGCATGGAGGCGGAGCGCTACATCACTCCGGCCCAGCGGAAGAGCGCGGACGCAGAACCGCTGCCGACCTCCCCCGCCCTGAAGGAAACGGTCGTCGCGCCCTATTTCTGCGAGGAGATCCGCCAGTACCTCGAGCGCACCTACGGCGAAAAGGATCTGTACCGGCGCGGCCTCCGGGTCGACGCGACCCTCGATCCCGAGCTCCAGGCCTGGTCGGAAGAATCCCTGGGCTGGGGTCTGCGGCGCCTCGCGCGCCGCCACGGATTCCGAAAGCCGCGCAACCTTTCCGAAGAGGGCTACGGCAACCTCTCCGCGTACGTCGATCCCTCCTGGGAAAACGCGAAGATGGCGGAAGGCGACACGCTGCGCGGCGTGGTGATGTCCGTCACCCCGACCTCTGCAGACGTCAAGATCGGAAAGCAGACCTGGCCGCTCCGCGCCTCGGGATACTCCTGGACCAACGCGAAGAGCCTCGCCCGGATCCTGAAGACGGGCGACCTCGTCACCGTCACGTTGCAGAAGGGCAAGGACGCGGGGAGTCTTGCCCTCGACCAGGAGCCGACGGAACAGGGCGCCGTTCTCATCATCGAGAACTCGACGGGCGCCGTGCGGGCGATGGTGGGCGGCTACGACTGGAGCGTTTCAAAGTTCAACCGCGCCACGCAGGCGCTGCGGCAGGCGGGCTCGACGTTCAAGCCATTCGTCTATCTGTCGGCGCTCGAATCGGGCTACACGCCCTCGGACACCATCTTTGACGGGCCGATCGCGATCGTCATGGATCCGCGCCAACCCGCGTGGCGGCCGGTGAACTACGACCGGAAATTTCGCGGCATCGTGACGCTGCGGCGAGCGCTCGAGCACTCCATCAACGTGCCCACGGTGCGTCTCGCTCAGCTGGTCGGGCTCCAGCGTGTCATCGAGGCGGCGCACCGGCTCGGGATCCACCAGAAACTGCAGGCGTACCCGTCGCTCGCGCTCGGATCCTTCGAGGTCACGCTCCTCGAGATGACGTCCGCGTACACCGTCTTCGCCAACCAGGGCCTCGCGTTTCCCGCGTACACGTTCGAGAGGATCTCGGACTCCAACGGGGACCTGCTGGAAAAGGCGCACCCCGACGCGCGCGAGGTGACGACGCCCCAGGCGTCGTTCCAGCTGCTCGAGATGCTGAAGGGCGTCACGTCGCGCGGCACGGGCGCGGCGGCGGCGTCCCTGAAGCTGAACATCGCCGGGAAGACCGGCACCACGAGCGACTACACGGACGCGTGGTTCATCGGGATGAACCCCCGCTACACGGTCGGTGTGTGGGTCGGAAACGACGTCAAGACGACCCTCGGGCCCGGCATGGAGGGCGCTCGGGTCGCCCTTCCGATCTGGATGCGCCTTCTCCAGAAGATGAAGGACCAGGGCCGGCTCGATCCGAAGCTCGACTTCGAGCCCCCGCCGAACGTCGTGTTCACCGCCGTCGACTACGAGACGGGATTGAAGGCGACCCCCGGAAGCCCGCGGCCGATCCTCGAGGCGTTCGTGAGCGGGTCGCAGCCGACGGAGGAGTGGAGCGCGAAATGGGAAGAGATCACGCGTCTTCCGTGGTCGCTCCAGAAGTCGTTCTACCTGCCGAAGAAGGGAGAGGGGGAAGAGGAGGGTGGCGAGGCGGCGACCGTGCCCGCTCAACCCACCCCGGTTCCCCCGCCCCCGCCGCGGTAGCCGCTTCTACTGCGTCGCCGCCACCACCGGCTGCACGTCCACGTTCAGGACCGTCGTCACGTCGCGGTGCAGGCGGATGTGCACGGTGTGCTGGCCGATCCGCTTGATGGGCTCCGCCACCTCGATGCGCCGGCGGTCGACGGCGATGCCCTTCGCGGAGAGCGCGTCGGCGATCTCCGTGGCGGTCACCGAGCCGTAGAGAACGCCCTCGTCGCCGGCCTTCTTGGTGATCGCTACCGTGAGGCCTTCCATCTTGCGCGCGATCTCTTCGGCCCCCGTCTTCTCGTGCGAGAGCTTCTCGTCGTACTTTTTCTTTTCTTCCGAGAGGCGGCGCACGTTCGAGGGGTTGGCCTCGTACGCGAACTTCTGGGGGAACAGGAAATTGCGGGCGTAGCCGGGTTTGACCGTCACCGTGTCTCCGCGATGCCCGAGCCCGCGAACGTCGTCGGCCAGAATTACCTTCATCCGCTCGTCTCCTTCACGCGTTCTTCTTAAGTTTTCCCGCCCCGCCGGCGGAAGTCCGCGTACCAGTCGAAGATCCCCAGCAGGCCGACCGCGACATTGAGCGGGAAGTAGGCCACGAGGGCGTAGAGACCGATGCGCAGGATTCGCGCCCGAAACCACTTCCGGGCGAAGTGGCAGATGATAGAGAGGCCCGCGAGGAAATACAAGGCCAGAAGGGGCAGCAGGACGTTGCCCGCGACGACGCGCCCCGGACCCTTCAGGACCGCAAAAGCCGCTCCCGCCGCCGCGAAGAGAGCCACGACGAGCGCCGGGACGCGGACCTCCTCGAATTTTGTGGCCTCCGCGGACGGTGCGGGCCGGGCGGCCCGGGCGCCAAGGTAAAAGGAGACGGCCGAGGCGAGCGCCCACGATGCTCCCACGAGGCCGAGCCAATAGGTCTGGGCGAACCCCTTGAAACGCGCCAGCATCGCCGCGGCGCTCGCCGTCGCTTCGAGATCTCCGGCCGGCGCCCCTTTCGCTCCTGCCGGCGGCGAGATCGAGTCGAAGGCGCGGCCGATCTCCTCGCGCAGGGGCGTTCCCCCCCTCGATTCGATCGGACCGAGCACTCCGGCAAGAATCGCGAAACCGACGGCCGCGAGAAGCAACCAGGCGTGCGACGCCCGCAGCCCGCGGCGCACGGCGCCCGCGGCGAGGACCGGAAGCGCGGTCGACGCGAACGCGACGGCCGCCGAGGAGACGGCGGAGGAGAGCCCACCCATCGCCAGGCCGAGACCGGCCAGGACGCCCGCCGCGAGGGCGCAGCCGGCGACCGCGCCCGAAACCCCCCGCCGGTGGGCGTGCCGCACGAGCGGGACCGCCGCGAAGGCGAGCGCTACGGAACCCGCGACCGGCAGCACGAGAAAGAGGCCGAAGAGCAGCGCCGAAGACAACCCCGCAAAGACGGCCTCGAGAGAGCGCGGCCCCCCGCTCCCTGGAGGGATCTCGGTGTCTCCAGGGGGAGCGGGCGGCGGCAGCGAGTCCGTCGTCATCATCGGGAGCGGCCTCCGGGGCCCCGCCCGCCCGGCGACTCAGTCCGTGGCGTAGGGAAGAAGCGCGATCGAGCGCGCGCGTTTGATGGCCGTCTGGAGCTTCCGCTGGTGAAGCGCGCAGGTTCCCGAGATCCGGCGCGGAAGGATCTTTCCCCGCTCCGGGATGAAGGACTGGAGGAGCTTGATGTCTTTCCAGTCCACGTACTCGATGTGCTCCGCGCAGAACTTGCAGACCTTCCGGCGCCGGACGAAAAATTTCTTACGCCCGGTCGGCTTTCCGTCGCGCTCCTTGGCGGCGCCGCGCCCTCCCGAACGGCTCGGCATGGCGGTCATGACTCACTCCTTTGGTCGGACGGATACCCACCGACGGGCGCGGGCGACCCTTCCGTGGCGACGGGCGTGGGACGGGGCGGCCGCTTGGCGGCCTTGATCCGCATCTTCTCGGCGCTCTTGGCCGCGCGCTTCAGCTCTTCGTCGGCTCGGACGGCGAGGTGTCGCAACACCTGGTCGGAGAGCTTCAACCGCCGCTCGAGCTCGCTCACGATCGGCGGCTCGGCGGACGCTTGAAAGTAGTAGTAAAACGCCTCGCGCTTGCGAAGGATCGGAAAGGCGAGACGCCGGCGCCCCCACGGCTCGTCCTTGACGATCTCCGCGCCGCCGTCGGTCAGAATCTTCTTGTAGTCCGCGGCGAGTTTGCCCGCGTCCTCTTCCGAGAGATCGGGTGTCACCAGGACCACGATGTCGTACAGCCTCATGAGTTCCTCCTCATGGATGTCAATCCGACCCCGAGGCGGGAGTCGGAGAGGAAGGTTTGGGATTCGCGCTTCTCATTGCGGCGTCGATTCCTTCATTGAGCCAGATCCGGAGCACGTCGACCGCCCGGCCGATCGCTTCCTCGAAAATCGCCCTCTCCCCTTTTGCGAAAGGCTCGAGCACGTAATCCGCGAGGTCGCGGTCCCGGGAGTAACGCTCGCCGCGGATGCCCACACGCAACCGGGGAAACTCGTTCGTCCCGAGGGCCGAAATGATCGACTTGATCCCTTTCTGTCCCCCCGCGGAGCCCCGCGCGCGCATACGCAGGGTCCCGAGGGGCAGGTCGATGTCGTCCGAGACGACGCAGACTTCCGAAGGATCGATGCCGTTCTTCTTGCAAAGAGCTGAAACCGCCTCACCCGAGGCGTTCATGTACGTGTGCGGGAGCGCGAGGAGGACTTCGACGTCCGAAACCCGCCCGCGCCCGACCCTCGCCTGCGCTTCACGCGACCGGATCCGGATTCCTTCCTGCTCCGCGAGCGCCTCCACCACGCGGAATCCCGCGTTGTGGCGCGTGCTCTCGTAGCGGTCCCCGGGATTCCCCAGGCCGACGATGGCGCGCAGGCGTTACTTCTCCTTCTTTTCCGCCTTCTTCTCGGGCTTGCCTTCCTTGGCCTCTGCCCCCTCTTCCTCGGTGACGACCTTGCCCTTCTTCAGGACTTCCGGCTCGGTCGGCTCGACCTCGCCCTCGGCCGCCGCGACGGGCTCCGCCTCGGCGGTCGGATGCGCCACGTGGACGATTACTTTCTCCGGGTCGTCGACGATCTCGACGCCCTCGACCGTTTTCAAGTCCTTGATCCGGATCGCGTCTCCGATCCCGAGGTCGGCGACGTCCACGGGGATGTGGGCCGGGATGTTGCCCGGAAGGGATTCGACCTCGATCTCGCGCGTCACGATGTCGAGAATGCCCCCGTCCGTCTTGACCCCGCGCGCCACGTTGACGACCTCGATCGAGACGCTGACGCGGATCTTCGCGTCCATGAGGACACGGACGAAGTCGATGTGCAGCGCCTTGCGGGTCAAGGGGTCCTTCTGAAGCTCCTTGATCATCGCGTGCCGCGTCTGGTCCGACCCGCCGAGCTTCAGGAGGAAGATCGCGTTCTCGCCCGCGCCGTTGCGGAAGGCGTCCGAGAGGGTCTTGCGGTCGACCGAGACGGGGACCGTCGCCTTGCCGGCCCCGTAAACGATGGCGGGGATCCGTCCGCCCGCGCGTGTGCGCCGTGCCTCGTTCTTTCCCTTCGACGAGCGTTTTTCGACATCCAATTCGATGGTTTTCATGATTTTCCCCGGCGCGCGGTCGGCCGCGCGAAACGGCACATCGTATATGAAAAAGCGGGGAATTCTACACGAAAAGCGAAGAAACGGAAGTCCCGTCGTGGATCCGCTGGATCGCCTCCCCGAGGATGGGAGCGATCGACAGCGGGTGGATGCGGGGACAGCGCGCGGCCGCCGCCTCGACAGGGATCGTATTCGTGACCAGGAGGCTTTGAAGGTGGGAGCCTTCGATGCGGTCCAGAGCGGGTCCGGAGAGCACTCCGTGCACGGCGGCAGCGAAGGTCCGGCTCGCTCCCTGGGACCGGAGCGCTTCTTCTGCCTGGACGAGGGTTCCCGCGGTATCGATCATGTCGTCTAAGATCAGAACGTCCTTGCCGTCCACGTCACCGACGACATTCAGGACCTCGGTTTCATTCTTTCCGGTCCTCCGCTTGTCGATGATGGCGAGCGAAACGCCGAGCCTCTTGCCAATTGCCCGGGCGCGCGCGACACCCCCGACGTCCGGCGAAACGATCACGAAGTTCCCCACGTCGAGCTTCCGGATCGCGTCGAGAAGGACGGGTGCGGCAAAGAGGTGGTCCACCGGAATGTTGAAGAATCCCTGGATCTGGGCCGAGTGGAGGTCCATGGTCAGAATGCGGTCCGCACCGGACGCGGTGAGAAGGTCCGCCATGAGCTTGGCGGCAATGGGAACGCGGGGCTTGTCCTTCTTGTCCTGCCGGCTGTACCCGAAGTACGGCATCACGGCGGTGATCCGAGCCGCCGACGAGCGCCGGAAGGCGTCGATCAGGATGAGGAGCTCCATGACGTGGTCGTTCACCGGCGAGCTGGTCGGCTGAACGATGAAAACGTCGGCGCCGCGGACGTTCTCGTCGATCTGGCAGTAGTTCTCCCCGTCGGAAAAGTTGTACAGCGTCAACTGCCCGAGCGGAATCCCGAGATACGCGCAGATCTCCCGCGCGAGCGCCGGATGAGCGCGCCCCGAGAAGACCTTGAGGTCACCGTAAGAAAAATTCGGAACCAAGCGAGGCAGATTCTATACACGTCGCCCGCTGCGTTTCGCTGCGTTCCTCCATCAGCTCGCCGCGTGAGAAGTCTCCCGACCGAAGGGAGGGAGGAGGCTCACGCGGCGGGAGCCGGAACGAAGCGACGCGAAGTGAAGGCGACGTGCTGGCTGGGGCGGGAGGACTCGAACCTCCAGATGCCGGCTCCAAAGGCCGGTGCCTTACCAATTTGGCGACGCCCCAATGTGCAGGAACAGAATAACGCGCCGCGTTCCGGTCGGAGTGGTGAGATAGAACACGTCGACCGGTCGTCCCCCTCGCCCAACCTCTCCCCCGCGCCCGGGGGAGAGGAGGAA
>JALZAT010000040.1:1274-38726 GCA_030948185.1 Acidobacteriota bacterium | reverse complement strand
GGGCCGCCCCTAGACGCTCCCGTGTCGGTCAGAGGCGCCGCGCCCGAAGGGCGCCTCGCTAGAACCCCGCCGCCCCCTGAATCGCGATCGCCTCGCCGACGAACAGCGTCGGCACTCCCTGCTCCGCCGCCATCTTGTTGTACGCCGCCACGTCCCCCGTCCGCAGCGCGTTGAACTGCGCGAGGTACCCCTCCGCCTCCTTGCGGATCGCCGCGAGCTCCTCGAGCGCGACGTCGCGCGGCGCTTCGCCGTAGCCCGCCGTCAGGAACCCGAGCCGCGACGCCTTTCCCTGGAAGTCCGAGTGGTAGTGCAGCGAGTCCGACGGCGTGTCCCGCTGCACGTCGCGGTTGTAGATCTTGTCCTTCAAGTCCTTGACCTTCTTGTTGAGATCCCGCGCCGCCTTCAACGCCGCGTCGTACTTCTTCGTCTTTCCCGGCTCCCCGTCCTCCCCGCCGCCCACGACCTTCGGCAGCGCCGTCAGCGACGTCTCCCAACCGTCCAACTGGTTGAGCATCTCGTTCACGGCGGACGTCGTGTTCCGCCCCTCGAGCGCCGCCTTCGCGCGCGCCTTCAGGATCGCCGGCTCGACGTTGTAGCGCGGGTCGGGGCCGACGGAGACCTCCTGCGTCTTCGTCTCCCCCGCCACCGTCACCGACACCTTGTAGATCCCCGGCAGGACGTCCGGCCCGCGGTTGGGATCGCCGAACTCCGACGGCGGCGCCTCCTTGCCGAACGAGATCTTCTTCGGCCCCTCGTACCGCAGCTGCCAGACGTGGCGGTTGTACCCTTCCTTCGCCGGCGCGTACTCCGTCATGACGACCTGGCCCGCCGCGTCCGTGACGACGATCTTGACCGCGTCCTTCTTCTGCTTCTTCTGCTCCTCCGTCTGCTTGATCTCGTTCTTCAGCCAGTAGTCGACGACGGCGCCGCCCGGCGGATTGGGCCCCGTCCACGCGCCGACGCCGAACCCGCCGCGGTTCCACGACTGCCACTGCGCCGCGGGCTGCGTCTTGAAGAGGTGGAAGTTCACCGCACCGATGGGCGCCGAGTACTCCTCGACGGGCGAGATGTTGTCGAACACCCACATGCCGCGCCCGTGCGTCGCGACGACGAGGTCGTGGGTCGCCTTCACGAACTTCAGGTCCCACACCGGCACCATCGGGAACTCGACCGGGAACTTCTTCCAGTGCCCGCCGGCGTCGATCGAGTACGAGAGCCCGTTCTCCGTGCCGACCACGAGGAACCCCTTCACGTTCGGGTTCTCCCGCACGACGTACGCGGGCCCCTCGTCCGGCAGCCCCGACACGATTGACGTCCACGTCTTCCCGTAATCCGTCGTCCGATAGACGTGCGGCTTGCGGTCCCCGAGCATGTGCCCGTCGTACACGAGCTGGCAGGTCCCGCGGTCGTGCGGCGACGGGTCGACCTGGTACACGCGCTCCCACTCCGGCGCGCCCCTGGGCGACACGTTCTGCCACGTGGCCCCGCCGTCGCGCGTGACGTGCACCATCCCGTCGTCGGCGCCTGCCCACATCTCCTTCGGATCGAGCGGCGAGATCGCGAGCGAGAGCAGCGTGTCGTACGTCTCCGCGCCCGAGAGGTCGAGGTGCACGGGTCCGCCCGACGCCTTCTGCTTGTTCTTGTCGTTGCGCGTCACGTCCGGCGAGATCGCCGTCCAGTGCGTTCCGCCGTCGGTCGACTTCCAGACGACGTTGCCGCCGAGATAGACCTCGTCCGCGTTCGTCGCGGACACGGCGATCGGCGACGTCCAGTTGAACCGGTACTTGAGCTCCGACGGCGCCATCTCGCCCGACCCCGTGAGGTAGGGCCGGATGTTGCGCGAGAGCTTCGTCTTTCTATCAAAGCGGTTGAGGTTCCCGTTCTGCGAGTCCGCGTAGATGATCGAGGGGTCCGACGGCGCCGGCACGGCCCACTCGCCGTCGCCGCCCGCGACCGTGAACCAGTCCTGATCGGCGATGCCGCCGCGCGAGAGCGAGTTCGACGCGCCGCACCAGCCGTTGTTGTCCTGGAGCCCGCCGCAGATCAGATACGGCGTCTCGGTCGAGACGGCGACCTGGTAGAACTGCCCGAGCGGCAGGTTCTCGAACGGCCGCCAAGATTTCCCTCCGTCGGTCGAGACGAGCGCGCCGCCGTCCTGCCCCTGGATAATCCGCTCCGGGTCCTTCGGGTCGATCCAGATCGCGTGGTAGTCGGGATGGATCCGCCGGTTGTTCGTCTGGAACGTCTTGCCGCCGTCGATCGACGTGACGAGGTTGAACGAGCCGAAGTAGAGCTTGTTCCCGTCGGCCGGCGAGACGGCGATCACGGAGAAGTACCAGGGCCGCACGTTGATCGTGCGGTTGTCCGTCAGCTTCTCCCACTTCTCGCCGAGATCCTTGGACTCGTAGAGGATCCCCTTCTTCGCGTGGATGAGCGCGTAGACGTGGCTGCCGTTGCTCGGCGCGATCGCGAGCGAGACGCGCCCGAGCGGCCCCTCCGGCATGTCGCGCTCGAGCTTTCGCCACGTCGAGCCGCCGTCGGTGGACTTGTACATGCCGGACCCCGGACCGCCGCCGACGAACTCCCACGGGTACCGGCGGAACTGCCACATGCCCGCGAGGAGCACGGTCGAGTTGCCCGGCTGCATGACGAGGTCGGAGGCGCCCGTGTTCTCGTCGACGTAGAGGACCTTCTTCCAGGTCGCGCCGCCGTCGGTCGTGCGGAAGACGCCCCGCGTCGCGTTGGGCTTCCAGATGTTGCCGAGCGCGGCGACGTAGACGGTGTTGGGATCCTGCGGGTCGATCAGGATGCGCGAGATCTGCCCCGCGTCGCCCAACCCCATGAACCGCCAGGAAGCGCCGGCGTCGGGGGAGAAATAGACGCCGTGCCCGTCGATGACGTTGTTGCGCGGGTTCGCCTCGCCGGTCCCGACCCAGACGAGGTTGGGATTCGTGGGCGCGAGCGCGATGGCGCCGATCGAGGGCGGGTACTTCTCGAAGATGGGCTTCCACGACCCACCGGAGTCCACGGTCTTGAAGACGCCGCCCGAGGCGGACCCGAGGTAGATCACGTTGGGGTTGCCGGGGATGGCAGCGATGGCGGAGATGCGGCCACCGCCGGCGGCAGGGCCGATGTTGCGGAAGCGAAAGCCGCGGGGCTGGCCGGGTCCGGGTTCGTCGTCGGCGAAGGAAGCCGGCGCAGTGATGCCGGCGCGGGGCTCGTCGGCCCGCCGCGCGGCCTGGGGGGTCGGACTGGGCGACGGGGTCTGGGAGAAAACAATAGCGGCCGCTGCGAACGCTGCGACCGAAGCGAGCAGAGTGCGTGGGATCTTCATAGCTCTCGACTTCCTTTCAGCGAACGTGAGAAGCGGGATTATTTCGTACTCCTCGACGGCGTGGGGCGGCATGACATTACGCAGCGTTTACCTCTTCCCCGCACGCGGGGGAGAGGCAGGGTGAGGGGGATATCGCCCTGCCATCAGCGGAGAACGACGAGGAGGGGGGAGCCCGCCCTCAGGGAACGGACGCCTGGGGCGCCTTCGTATTGTGCTACATGGTGCTACATCGTGATACCATGTCTGACATGGCGACAAACGAGCGACGCGTCGGGGTCCGGCAACTTCGCCAGAACCTCAGCGTTTACCTGCGGCGGGTGGATGCGGGCGAGACCCTGGAAGTCACCGAACGCGGACGGCCCGTGGCGCTCCTGACGCCCGCACCGGCGAGAACTTCCGTAATCCGGCGTTTGGTTTCATCGGGGCGCGCGTCGGCTCCGGCTGGAGAGCTCCTCGATCTCGGTGCGCCACCGAAGAGCCGGAAAGTTCGCCGAGGGGCCGCCGCCAGGGCGCTGGATCGCGAGCGAGACGAGCGCCTTTGACCGAAGGCCTTCTCTACCTCGACTCCTCCGCAATTCTCAAACTGGTCGTCGATGAGCCGGAGTCGGCTGCTCTGCTCTCGGTCATCGAATCATTTCCGGACCGGGCGTCGAGCGCGCTGGCCCGGGTCGAGGTCCATCGAGCCGTGCGTCGCTCAGGAGGCACCAGGAATGAGGTCCGGCGCGCCTCGGAAGTGCTCGCCCGAATCGCCCTGATCTCCGTCGACGACGACGTTCTGACTCGCGCGGCCGAGCTCGAGCCCGGAGAGCTGAGGTCCCTCGACGCGATCCACCTGGCGACCGCACTGTCCCTGGGAAAGCAGCTCGGCGCGCTGGCCGTGTACGACCGGCGTCTCGCCGCCTCCGCGAAGCGGCTGCGCTTGCGGGTCGTCTCCCCCGGCCAGGTCGAGACGCCGTAGCGGCGTTTTCCGACATTCCACGACCAGGGGCGTTCTCCGCAGGCTCGACCAAACAGTAGAATCCGCCAACTCTCCTCATGACGCTCTCACCCGGCGCTCGACTCGGGCCCTACGAGATCCTTTCCGCGCTCGGCGCGGGCGGAATGGGAGAGGTTTACCGGGCGCGCGACACGCGGCTCGACCGCACCGTCGCGATCAAGGTCCTGCCTTCCCACCTTTCCGCGTCGCCGGAAGCCCGGCAGCGATTTGAGCGTGAAGCGAAGACGATCTCCTCTCTGTCCCATCCCCACATCTGCGCCCTCTACGACGTCGGCAACCAGGACGGCGTCGAGTATCTGGTCATGGAGTACCTCGAAGGAGAGACGCTGGCGGAACGTCTGTCGAGGACGGAAGCGGCCCTGCCTCTGCCCCAGGTCCTGCGTTTCGGGGTCGAGATCGCGGACGCCCTCGATCGGGCGCACCGGCAGGGGATCGTCCATCGAGACCTGAAGCCCGGCAACGTGATGCTCACGAAGTCGGGAGTCAAGCTGCTCGACTTCGGGCTCGCGAAGGCCATGGCGCCGGTGACGCCGCCATCCGGGGCGACGGCGCTGCCCACGGTCGGAGGGAACGCGCCACTCACCCAGGAGGGAACGATCCTCGGCACGTTCCAGTACATGGCCCCGGAGCAGCTCGAAGGGAAGGACGCGGACGCGAGGACGGACCTCTTCGCCTTCGGCGCGGTGCTCTACGAGATGACGACCGGGAAGCGCGCCTTTTCCGGTTCGAGCCAGGCCTCGTTGATCTCCGCGATCATGCGGGAGGAGCCGGCGCCCATCTCGACGGTCGCGCCGATGTCGCCCCCGGCGCTCGACCGGGTGGTCCGGACGTGCCTTGCCAAGGACGCGGAGGACCGTTGGCAATCGGCGCACGACGTGGCGAGCGAGCTGAGATGGATTTCCGAAGAAGGGTCCCGGACGGGCGTTCCAACGCCCGTCGTCTCCCGCCGGAAATCCCGCGAACGCCTGACGATGGCGGCGGCCGCCGCAGGATTCCTGGCGGCGGCGCTCCTCGCGCTCCTCTGGGTTCGGGACAGGAGCCGGGCGCCGGGCGCGCCTTCGATTCATGCCCTGATCGCGGTCCCCGAACAGGCGAATTATCCGGAGGTGGCCGTGCCCGAACTTTCGCCGGACGGAACCACTCTCGTCTGGAGTGGCTCGGACGCCGGGTTCGGCGAATCCACCAGCTCTCTATGGGTCCGGTCTCTGGCGAACGACGACGCCCATCCCCTTGCGGGGACGGATCGCGCCGTGTTCGCCTTCTGGTCGCCGGATGGCCGCTCCATCGGGTTCTTCGCCGATCGAAAGCTCAAACGGATCGAGCTCGCCGGGGGCGCGCCGGTGACGCTCTGCGATATTTCGGACGTTGCGCGAGGGGGATCCTGGAATCGCGACGGGGTGATCATCTTTCCCGGCACCCGCTCCGGGCCCCTGTTCCGGATCTCCGCCGCGGGCGGCGCGCCGGAGCCTCTGACGAAACTCGACGCCGCACGCGGCGATACGACGCACCGATGGCCACAGTTTCTGCCCGACGGACGTCACTTCCTGTATCTGGCGTCTGCGAACGTCTCGGAAAAGCACGCCGTTTTCGTGGGATCCCTCGACGGCCGGGAGAATCGGCTCCTCGCGCTCGCCTCGTCCTCCGCCGCTCCTGTCAGCGAGGCGGGCCACCCGTTACGGACCGAAGCGGTCGCAAACGCCGCGTACGCCTCGGGACAGATCTTTTATGTGGAGAAGTCCGCTCTCTGTGCGCGGCCGTTCGATGCCGACAAGTTGCAGATCACGGGTCCCGCGAGGGTCGTCGCCGAAAACGTCGGCAGCGGCTACGGAATGATCCGATCCATGTTTTCACTGTCTCAAAAAGGCGATCTCGTCTTCGTCTCCGAGCCTTCGTCCTCGAAGAGTCATATCGAATGGATCGACCGGGAAAACCGTCGATCGGCGGCCGTGCCTGGAAGCGCGATCTACGCCACTCCGAGATTTTCGCCCAACGGAAGCCGGATGGTGGTCGTCATCGAGGATCCTCGAACCCACCTGTCGGACATCTGGACGACCGACACCGCCGGCGTCTCCCGGACCCGGCTGACATTCGGCGCCGGGAGCAGCGAAACGCCCGTCTGGTCCCCCGATGCGACGCGAATCGCCTATGCCGCGACGCGTTCGAAGTTCGGAATCTTCGAGAAGGCGTCGTCCGGGGTCGGTCCGGAAAAACTGATTCGCGAAACTCCGGGAGTCGCCCGTGTGACGAGCTGGTCGCCGGATGGACGCTTCCTCCTTTACGACCTCTGGAGCGGAACGCAGGGAACGGGCTACGACGTCTGGGCGCTTCCCCTCGCGCCGCCTGGCGAGCCGATTCCCGTGCTGCGAAAGCCGGGCGACGAGTCGGAAGCCACGTTCTCGCCCGACGGCAAATACGTGGCGTACACGTGGACGGAATCCGGCCATGACGAGATCTACGTCCAGACCTTTCCGGCGGGAGACGGGAAGTGGCAGATATCGAACGAGGGAGGTTCGCTACCCAGATGGAGCAGGGACGGCCGAGAGATTTTCTTCATCGATCCGAAACGCCGCATCTTCGCCGCAGCGGTGCAAACAGCCGGGGTCTTCACGGCAGGCGCGCCGCGTCTCGTCGCGGAAACTCCCTCCACCTTGTCGGACTACGAAGCTTCGCCGGACGGCAATCGCTTCCTGATCGTCTCGCCAGTCGTCGACCCGGCCCATCTCCCACTCCACCTGATCGCGAACTGGCCCGCAGCGCTCAAGAGGTAGCTCGCCCGTCGGCGCCTACCGCGAGGTGTCAGGAGCGGGATTGTTTCGTACTCCTCGACGGCACGGGGCAACCCGAAATTACGAGGGCCCCTCTTTCACCTCTCCCCCGCACGCGGAGGAGAGGCCGGGTGAGGGGGGGACTTCCCCTTTTCATCAGCGGAAAAGCGACGAGAGCGGATGCGGGGCTCCCCCTCACCTACGCCTCTCCCCCGTCACCGGGGGAGAGGTAAAACGCGAGGAGGCTGATCGTTGCTTCGTGCGACGATCTTGCGCGGATGCCGATGCCCAAACCGAAGCCCCGGCTTCTGGCCCCCCGGTGGCACACGGCCGGGTTGGTCGCGATCCTGATCGCGACGGCCGCGGCCGGAGCCCTGCTGCAGAAAAACGCCGGACCGGGACCGGGGATCGTCGCCGAGCATCGCGGCGTCATCGGGATCTACGTCTCGGCGATTCTCATGGACGGCGCGCTCTTCTACTACGTGTGGGTTTTCTGCCACAAGAACGGCACATCCCTTCGCGAGCTCGTCGGCGGACGATGGAGCAGCCCGAGAGACTTCCTCGTCGACGTCGCGATCGCCGTGCCGTTCTGGTTGATTTGGGATTGGACCGCGCAGATCGTGCACCGATTGCTCGGACCGAGCGGCGCGAAGTCCGTCGCCGTCCTGCTGCCGCAGAGTCCCGTCGAGATCGGCGTGTGGATCCTCGTGTGCCTGACGGCGGGCTTCTGCGAAGAGGTCGTCTTCCGCGGCTACCTTCAGAAGCAGCTCCGGTTCCTGACCGGCAGCGCGGCCCTGGCGGTCGCCGGCCAGGCCGTCTGCTTCGGCATCGCGCACGGCTACCAGGGCTGGAAGAACGTCGTCGTGATCACGGTCCTCGGCGCCCTCTAAGGCCTGCTCTTTCTCTGGCGCAAGAGCACCCGCCACGGCATCCTCGCCCACGCCTGGTCGGACGTCTACGGCGGCCTTCAGCTGCGCTTTCTGCCTGGGCTGCCGGGGGTCTGACGGGGCGGGTTGACAGGAGACCGTCGTTTTGCACTGATCGGGCATGAGGAGCAAGAACATGAAACCCAAGAACACGATTTGCCTCTGGTACGACAAGGACGCGCTCGAGGCGGCCCGCTTCTACGCGGCGACTTTTCCGGACAGCAAGGTGACCGCCGTTCACAAGGCCCCGAGCGACTACCCGGGCGGCAAGAAGGGCGACGTGCTGACGGTCGAGTTCACCGTGGCGGGCATTCCCTGCCTCGGCTTGAACGGCGGCTCGCAGTTCCAGCACGACGAGGCCTTTTCCTTCCAGATCGCAACGGACGATCAGAAAGAGACGGACCGCTACTGGAACGCGATCGTCGGCAACGGAGGCAAGGAAAGCCAGTGCGGCTGGTGCAAGGACCGCTGGGGCCTTTCCTGGCAGATCACGCCCCGCGCGCTGACCGACGCGCTCGCGGCCGGCGGCGACGAGGCCAAGCGCGCGTTCGAAGCGATGATGCCGATGCAGAAGATCGACGTCGCCACGATCGAGAAGGCGCGGCGAGGCTGATCTAGGGAGACCTGGCGGCCGCGCACACGGCTCCTCTCCCCCGCGCGCGGGGGAGAGGTTGGGTGAGGGGGATCAGTTCGATGACCGCGGGAAGCACCGTCACCGCCGGTGATGCGCCTTCGTTTCCTCCAGGGAGAGCTTCATCGCGCTCGTCTCCATCATCTTCGCATGCTCACGCGCGCGAGCGACAAGAGCCGCGGCCTCTCCACCGGTCTTGATCCCGTAGGCGTCGAGACTCTCCTCGACCAGCGTCCCGATGGTTTTGCCTCGACGAGCGGCCGCCTCTTTGAGTGCCCGGTGGCGGCGGTCCGAAAGGGTGATCGTCAACCGGCTCACGCCAGTAGCCTAGCATGACACATTGGATGGTGCACTATGGTGTAAGATGGTGCCATGTCTGCATCCGTTAAACAATCGCGTCGAAGCGTCGCTCTCCCCTCGCCGCTCGCCCGCCGGATCCAAACCATCGCGAAACGTGAAAACCGAAGCGCCAACCGGGTGATCGTCGATCTCATCGAGGCGGGCTTGGACGCTCGCGAGCGCGAGAAGAAGGCGTTTTACGATCTGGCCGACCGCCTGGCCGACGCCTCCGATCCCACCGAGCAGAAACGCATCAAGAAAGAGCTCGCACGGATGACCTATGGCGAGTGATGCCGACGATCCAATGGAGCAATCTGCCGCCCGCTCTTCGGGATCACCTGTTCGACCGGGTCCGTGACGCAAGATCTCAGTCGGCACGACGTCCTCAAGCGGACCGGTAGGGCTTGACAGCTCGTATCCCATAGGATACAGTCCGCAGTGATTGAAGTCCGCCAAACGCACGTGTACGCGGACTGGTTCGACGGACTTCGAGATTCGGAGGCCCGTGCTCGGATCCTGGTCAGAATCCGACGGTTGTCGATCGGCAACCCGGGCGACGTCCGGCCTGTAGGAGAAGGCGTCTCCGAGATGAGAATCGATTACGGACCTGGGTATCGGATTTATTTCGCGAACCGTGGAGAACAGCTGGTCATTCTTCTCGCGGGCGGCGACAAGAGGAGCCAGGCGCGGGACATCCGCACCGCCCGGGACCTCGCACGAAACCTCTAGAACGCGGCAGTTATGGCAAAGACGAAGACGAAAAAATGGGATGCGGCCGATCACCTGAAGAGCGGTCGCGATGTGGTCGCGTACCTCGAAGCGGCATTCGATGACGGCGATTCGGGCGTGATCGCCGCCGCTCTCGGGGACGTCTCGCGGGCCAAAGGGATGTCCAGGGTCGCTCGGCAGGCCGGACTCGGCCGCGAGAGCCTGTACAAGGCGCTCTCTGCCGGCGGGAACCCGGAGCTGGGCACGGTTGTCCGCGTCCTCCGAGCGCTGGGCGTCAGGCTTCATGCCGTGCCAGAGCCCGGGATGGGTCGATCCAGCCGCGCCCCTCTCCCTCGCGCCCGGGCCGGCCGGCGGGGCTGACCCCTCAGCGGGACCCGGCCCCTCTCCCCTTCGCCTTCGCGCGCCCTTCGGCAATCGCCTTCTCGACGTCGGCGATCTCGCGCGGCGCGTCGCACGAGAGGCACTCCATGCCCGACGGTGTCACGAGCACGACGTCCTCGATCCGGACGCCGAGATCGTTCCAGCGCGGATCGGGCGCCGCGCCCGCGGCGATGTAGATGCCGGGCTCGACGGTGAGCACCATGCCGGGTACGAGCTTCGTCTGCGCGAGGCCGTAACGCGCGAGCCGATCGACGCCCGGAGGATACTGGTAGCTCCCGGCGTCGTGGACGTTCAGGCCGACCCAGTGGCTCGATCCGTGCGTGTTGAACCGTTGGTACGCGCGCGTCTTGAGGATCTCGGCGCGGTCACCCGTCAGGATGCCGAGGGAGAGCAGGCCGTCCACGATGACGCGCACGGTCGCGTCGTGGACCTCGTGGAAGGCCGCACCCGGCTTGATCGCTACCGGCCTTAAGCCTCGAACAGGCTCCGAGAAAGTTGTGACTGCCGAACGATCGACAGAAGTGTCCCGGTGCGAAGCTCTTTGTGATCTGGAACTGGGACCGTGATGGTCGTAGCTGGAAGGGTCTTTTGCATGACGACGTGGCTTCCCCGACGTCGTACCTCTTGAAATCCGTTGTCAGCAAGAATCCTGCAAACCTCGGATCCGGATAAGACTCGTAGCCTACCCAACCTCGACCTCGACCCGCGTGATGAGCACCTCGCTCTTGAGGCGAATCTC
Organism: Acidobacteriota bacterium; assembly: GCA_030948185.1. GTDB lineage: Bacteria > Acidobacteriota > Thermoanaerobaculia > UBA5066 > Gp7-AA6 > JALYUA01. Next base: position 27,885 of record JALZAT010000040.1, on the reverse strand, counting down.
AATCTCCGTCGGATCGGCAGCTTCGAGAAACAGTTCGAGAGCCTCGATAAGGTTCGATCGAGCCTCCTCGATGGTCTGACCCTGGCTCGCCACATCGAGCTCAGGACACAGCGCGAAATACCCATCGCCTTCGCGCTCGATGACCGCAGTGAACTGGAGTGTTTGGCTCATGGCGTCCCTTGGGAGCAGTTTAGCCGGAATGAAGGTGCCCCGCTCTTCGCGCCGGCCCTTGAAGGTGAGCCGAGGAGAAGTCGGCTCCTCAGCCATACCGCTCCGAAGGGCGGGCGAAAGAGGCGGCCGATCAGCGTTCCCGATTGCCGATTCCTTAGCGGGACTCCGCGGCGGCTCTCCCCTTCGCCTTTGCCCTCCCTTTCGCCCGCCCCTCGGCAATCGCCTTCTCGACGTCGGCGATCTCACGCGGCGCTTCGCACGAGAGGCACTCCATTCCCGACGGTGTCACGAGCACGACGTCCTCGATCCGAACGCCGAAATCGTTCCAGCGGGGATCGGGCGCCGCCCCCGCGGCAATTTAGATGCCGGGCTCGACGGTGAGCACCATGCCGGGCACGAGCTTCGTCTGCGCGAGCCCGTAACGCGCGAGCCGTTCGACGCCCGGGGGATATTGGTAGCTCCCGGCGTCGTGGACGTTCAGGCCGACCCAGTGGCTCGATCCGTGCGGGTAGAACTTCTGATACGCGCGGTTCGATCGTTGACCGTTAGCCCTTTTCCAGCTCGTCCGCGTCGAGGACGTCTTGCGGGCGGCCAGTCGACCGCTTGTTCACGATGAGGTGTTTCCGGCTGATCACGGGGACAAGCTGATCCGAATAGCGCGTTTCTTGTCGATCGGGCCATGCGTTCTCAAACGTCACGCCGTCGATGGCCGTCAGGACATCGATCCGATTGGGGGCCAAGCCGATTTGAAATATAAGGCCGGGTCGCTCCAGGTCGTTGACGTTGAGCTGATTCAGCGGCGCTCCGAAGGCCCCCAGGGCGGCATAGGCCCGCGCCGCATTCTGGACGCCCGGTTCGAGCCAGACGTCGAGGTCTTTCGTGAATCGGGGTCGTCCGTGAAATGCCAGGGCGTAGCCCCCCACGAGAAGGTATCTAACCTGGGCGGCGTTGAACGCGGCAAACAGATCTCTGAAGTCGGGATTGGCCGACATCGTCCCCCCGCCATTCCGAGTATTCCAGGGTCAAGTCCCAGAGGAGCTCGAGTCGTTGATCGGCCGGAACGGACTGCCAGAACGCGCGATCGAATGACCCGTCGTCATCGTGAAGAGGAGTCAGCCTGGTGATTGCCCTGGCTCTCCGATCACGCGCGCTCACAGCCCTTATTTTATCCCGGAGCGTCAGAGTCTCTCCTCAGCAGCAATCGAGCGGGGCGATGGGCGGTTCCTTAGCGGGATTCCGCGGCGTGGCTTCCCTTCGCCTTCGCCTTCCCCTTCCCCTTCGCCCGCCCTTCGGCAATCGCCTTCTCGACATCGGCGATCTCGCGCGGCGCGTCGCACGAGAGGCACTCCATTCCCGACGGTGTCACGAGCACGACGTCCTCGATCCGGACGCCGAGGTCGTTCCAGCGCGGATCGCGCGCCGGGCCCTCGGCGGTGCCAGATGTGGCGCCCGCGGCGATGTAGATGCCGGGCTCGACGGTGAGCACCATGCCGGGCACGAGCTTCGTCTGCGCGAGGCCGTACTTCGCCAGCCGATCGACGCCCGGAGGATACTGGTAGCTCCCGGCGTCGTGGACGTTCAGGCCGACCCAGTGGCTCGATCCGTGCGGGTAGAACTTCTGGTACGCGCGCGTCTGCAGGATCTCGGCGCGTTCGCCCGTCAGGATGCCGAGGGAGAGCAGGCCGTCCACGATGACGCGCACGGTCGCGTCGTGGACCTCGTGGAAGGCCGCCCCCGGCTTGACGGCCGCGAACCCGACCTTCTGCGCCGCGAGCACGATCTCGTAGATCTTGCGCTGCTCCGCCGAGAAGCGGCCCGAGACGGGGTAGCTCCGCGTGACGTCGGACGTGTACATCCCGTACTCGCAGGCCGTGTCGTTCACGATGAACGCGCCATCGGCGAGCCGCGCGTCGTCGTTCACGTAGTGGAGGAGGACCGAGCTCGCGCCCGACCCCACGATCGGCGGATAGGCCATTCGCGCGGCGCCGCGCGCGAGGCACGTGCCGACCATCGCGGCCTTCAGGTCCCACTCGCCCCGGCCCGGGGCCACCTCCGCCATCGCGGCGCGGTGGGCCTCGGCCGAGATGCGGGAGGCGGTGCGCAGCAAGTCGATCTCCGCCGCGTCTTTCACCAGCCTCAGCTCGGCTAAAAGCGGCGAAGCGTCGGCCGCGGGCCTCGGCGCGAGCGCGTTGGCGTTGCCGGCATTCCAGGTCTCGAGGAGCTTTCGTCCGAAGGCCTCGTCCCCGCCCGACTCGTAGAAGAGCGCTTGCGCCTGCCCCTGCCCCTGCCCCGAGGCCGCCAGCGCGGTCAGGCGATTCCAGAGCTCCGCGATCGGATACGCCTCCGCGCCGAAGTCCTTCTTCGCGCCCTCGACACCCGCGCGCCGTCCCGTCCACTGCTCGGCCGCGAAGTCGCCCGGCCGAACGAAGAGGAGGAATCGCGCGGCGGATCCTCCCGAGGCGGGGATCAGCACGCAGACGGACTCCGGCTCCGACAGTCCCGTCAGGTACCAGAAGTCGGAGCTCTGCCGGTAGGGATCCGGGCTCGTCTCGACCGTGGTCTCGGCGGCCGCGTGGAAGACGGCGATCGATCCCGCGGGCAGCTTCGCCAGGAACCGCTCGCGATGCGTCGCGAAGAAGGAGGGAGGAATGGCCGGCGGGGCGGATGAAAGGGGAGCCGCGTCGGCTAGGAAGAGACCGATAAGGGCTACCGCTGCGATCATGAGCGCTCCTTTCGGGACGAGGGGGATTCTATGGGCACGCCGGGCTGACTGCGCCGACATCGCCTACGGCGCGGAGATGTCGAGAGAACGGTTCGTCGGAGTCGCCGGCGCGAAACCTTCTTGCGCTCAGCGTCGCCCGAAGAGTAGCTCGGCGACGCGGTCTCGACTCAGCTTCGCATGTGCCGCGACATCGTTGACGATTGCGCTGAGCGTGCCCACCCGCAGCGAGGCATGATCCGGGATCGTCACGTGGTGCTCACTCGGATCCTCGGTTGTGAGGCGGATGTGGCTGCCCGACTGGCGGGTGACGCGATACCCAAGAGACTCCAACGCTCGAACGAGCTCGCGGCCTGAGACGTCCCGCGGCAACCTCAAGGCGTGAGGACTTCCTCCTTCACGAAATGGAGGCGGATGAGAGCAGGTCGGCCGCCCTCATCGAAATGGCAAGCAACCGCATCGCGCACGGCGGCGTGAAGCTCATCAAGACTGTCCGCTTCCGTAAAGATCGATTGCCCCATTGCTCGTGCGGTGAGCCCGCCTTCGGGCGCCTCCTCGACCAGGAAAAGGATCTCGTTCGGATCACCTGCAGCCATGGTGAGAGGATAGCATCGCCGCCTTCAACAGCCCCTCAATCGGCCGACCGCTCAGAATCGAGACCCACGATTTCCCTCGGCTCAACCGGCATCTCTAACCTGATCTAAGGTCAGAGTCGACAGGACGTTCCAGTGTCGAGCCAGCGCCGATCGATTCGCGCGGAGCCACGTTCGCTCCGATTCGGGCATCGACTCGTGACCGAGCGTCTTCTCCGCGAGCAACCGCGCGTCCTCGAGCTCCCGCTCCGCCGTTGCGAGCCGATCGACCGCTTCGCCGTCCCGGCGCGATTCGGCCAACTCCCGCGCCAGGGACACGACGAAGCCGAGCCGATTCTGGGCGTTCCGGACCTTCGCCTGCCTGAGGAGCCAGTCCCAGTGGACGTGGGGATAGCGAGCGAGAACCCACGGCAGCGCCTGCGTGACGCGCGCGTCGACCTCGTCTTGGGAGACCGCACCGAGAACGACGGAAGCCGGGTTTGCGCGCGCCCGCGACCGAACGTGGGCGTATCTGGGATAGCCCAAGCCCGCAAGCTGACGAACGAGCGTCTCGGCGCCAAGCTGGACCGGCCCAGGCTCCGCGGGAACCGGCAGCGAAGTCGGCGGAAGCGCATAAACCCTGGCGGCTGCCGTCGCGATACGAGGGGTCACGGCTCTCTGCCCGGTCTCGAGAAGTGAAAGGTAGGGCTGGGACACGCCCAGGCGATTCGCGGCGACCGCTTGGGTCAGGTGTGCCTGCAAACGAGCGGCTCTCAGTTCCTGCACCTTCCTCATGGTCGGAATATTACAGAGTTGTAATAAAGCAGTCAAGACATCGAACGACCCGATCTGTCGAATGAAAGTCTCGTCCTACCCCGAGGCGGGGATGAGCACGCAGACGGACTCCGGCTCCGACAGCCCCGTCAGGTACCAGAAGTCGGAGCTCTGCCGGTACGGATCCGGGCTCGTCTCGACCGTGGTCTCGGCGGCCGCGTGGAAGACGGCGATCGATCCCGCGGGCAGCTTCGCCAGGAACCGCTCGCGATGCGTCGCGAAGAAGGAGGGCGGAATGGCCGGCGGGGCGGAGGGAGCCGCGTCGGCGAAGACGAGACTGATCAAGGCGACTGCTGCGATCATGAGCTCTCCTTTCGGGACGAGGAGGATTCTATGGGCGCGGGGCTGACTGCGCCCACATCGCAGCTGGCCGAAGGCAGGTTAGAGCTGGTTCGTCGACCTTCAGCACGGCGCCCTGGCTATCCGCCGCCCAGCTCCAGGCGGGCTCTAGAAGAAAACGGCCGAGTCAAGCCTGGTCCTCCACTAGAACGGGCAGCACGCGTCCCTGAGGAATCGTGCCCTCTGGACCTCTTCCTGACTCACGTCTTGAAGACGTCTCCTGGTTCTTCACCTAGAACGTGCTTTGGACTCTCCTAGACCACGTTCAATCATGCGAGGCAGGAGTTGTACACATAGGCCGACCAACCGGCCGCACGTCAAATAGCGAGCGCTCCCTTTCCACCGCGCACCGCGGAGAGGGTGTGCCTCTACCGGACCTGCTTCCCGGATTCTCAGACGTGTTTGAAATCACCGCCGGCGCTTCAACTCTCAGTACGAATCCGAGACGGTAAAATGCGAGCATATTCGAAACCCTCTGCGCCTTTCGCGGCCACCTCAGTGCCTCACTTCGGGAGAGTCATTCGGCTATGCGTGAGCTTCCGAAGCGCGGCCAGCGGCTGTACCTCGACGGGAACTTCGTGGTCGTCGAAACCGTCACCGCGACCGACACGGGCGTAGACCTCATCGTGCGTCGGCCTAACGGAGGGCTCACAGACCGAACGATCAACTGGGACCAATTGACGGCAGCGAGAGTTCCTGAAGATGACGGAGAGGGGCAGCCACCTCAGGCGCTGGCGGGACTGTGGGGCCGGTGGATGCAATACGCATCACCGCGTCTACGTTCCGCGGCGCTGGCAACCCGTCCCCTGAAGCAGTATGCCCACCAGGACGAGGCGGTCTTCGATCACATGTTGCCGCAGCCGCGGCTCCGATTCCTACTTGCCGACGAGCCGGGCACGGGTAAGACGATCATGACTGGGATGTACTTGGTCGAAGGCCACCGTCGGGGCTTGATCCCGGGTCCGTCCATGATCGTTGTGCCCGCCCATTTGGTGCCGAAGTGGCAGGAGGAGCTTGAGGACTTCTTCGGGATCCGGGCGGGTCGACTCACCCAGGAGGTTGCGCGGGACCCAAGGGATCTCGATCCTCGTGTTGACGTGTGGCTCGCAAGTCTGGACCTCTTCACGCACAACCCGGATGTGCGCCGCAAGGCAGTAGGGTCGCGGGCGTCGTGGTCGCTGGCGGTGTTCGACGAAGCTCATCGACTCACTCCGACCTCTCAGTACCTGGCGGCGGCGCAAGATCTTGCGGCCAAGTCGCACCACTTGCTGCTACTGACGGCCACACCACACCGGGGCAAGGAGCACTTTTTCCGGGGACTGTGCAACGTGCTCGACCCGACCCTGTACCCGTGGGACCCGGACGCCGAGAATTACGACGCGCGACTAAAGCCGAGTCGATTGTCGTTCTTGCGGCGGATGAAGGAAGAGCTCCGTGATTTCGATGGTACTCGGCTGTTCCCGGATCGCTTCGCAGAAACCGTCCCTGTCTCGCTAGGCGAGCTGGAGCTGGCAGCTTACGAGGCGGTCATGGAGTACGCCCAGGTCTGGTACGGCGAGAACTCGGCCTTGGCTCTCTCGATCTACGGCAAGCGCGCTGCTTCATCCTTGGTGGCAGGCGAAGCGACGTTGCGGCGGCGCCTTGAGGCACTCTCGGGCTTGACAGCCAAGCGCGGTCTCGGACAAGTCCCGGAGGCACTCGCCGAGGGATTGCGGGGCGACCGGTCGCTCTCCGACGCCTTTGAGGACCCGGAAGACTTTGCTCGGGCGGAAGAGGTGGTGGTCGGCGCAACCACCAGAGACAAGAAGGGCGAGATCGAGGCGGTTAGAGCCGTTCTCGCCCAGGTCCGAGCCGCGATCGACCTCGGTGGCACGCCGGCAAAGTGGTTGGTCGCGGAGAACCTGGTGGCGCGCCACGGCATCAAGCCTACCGAGGGGCAGCTCCTTGTGTTCACCGAGTTCGTTGACACGGCACGCTGGCTTGCCGGACGCTTCGCCGATTCCGGCTATAGCGTCGAGACACTTGAGGGGGCCGTCGACCACAAGGCTCGTCACGAACTCCAGCGCCGCTTCCTCACCGGAGACTTCCAGGTGCTGGTCTCGACCGACGCCGGCGGCGAGGGAATCAACCTCCAGAGCGCCCACGTGATGATCGACTGGGATATTCCGTGGTCCTTGGTGCGGCTCGAACAACGGATGGGTCGTCTGCACCGTATCGGGCAGAAGAGAGACGTCTACGTCTATCACCTCGTAGCGCCCCAGACCCGCGAAGGGAGGGTCCAAGAGGTCATGCTAGCCAATCTCGAAACGGCTGCAGAGAGCCTAGGCGGCCGAATCTTTGACCTGTTGGACGCGACCGTCGCCCGGGCCGCCACTGGGTTCGACTTCGCCCAGGCGCTCGCAAAAGCTCAAGCTGAACCCAACGCGGTAATATCCATCCCCGACGTCGCAACCCTCAAGAAGGCTGGCGAGGCACTCGTCAACGAGGACAAGCATCTGCGCACTAAGGTCGACCAGACCGCCGCCGCAGCTCGCTTCCGCGCTGATCGACTCGAAGGCATCAACCCAGTCATCGTCGACGGATTCCTCGACGCTCTTGCTCGGGCGCAGGGTTGGTCTCTTGGCGCGGGTCCGGCCCAAGGGATCCGTCGCGTGCAAGGCACGAGGTCCCTTCCGGCCGCGCTGGGGGGCGGTTTCAGTCGATATGTCGCTGCCGACGGCGGAGCGTTGCAGCAGGCGCGCGCGGATGGTGCGGCAGGCCTAGACGATGTCGTCGTGCTTGGGCCAACGGAGGACGCCTTCGCGAAACTGGTCGAGCTTGCCGTGGATAGCGGCCGGCCCGAGTTGCTGCGCGGCTGTAGGCTGGTCGATACAGGCTCGCTTACGGACTACACGCTGCTCGTCTACGAGGCCGAAGTGCGCATGCACGATGGCGTCCACCAGGTTGCGCGTGCCGCACCCTTGCTCGTGCGATGGTCGGGCGCCGGCGCGTTCGAGGTCTCGTGGGAGTCCCTCATGAGCCTCAAGCCCGGTTCTGGCCCATCCGGGGCCAAACCCACCCCAGCGCAGCTCGCGGATGGGGAGGCGGAGGCCAAGGCGGCGCTCAGGCGCGAGATCGACCGCCAGAAGACTGAGCGCCTCGGCTGGGTCGACAAGGCCCGCTTGCAGCTCAATGAGCTGGAGGACCGGTTCCTGGCTGAAATCGCGGAACGCCCAAAGGCGGAGCGCCAGGACCGGCAGGCCGCGTTCCAGGCCCTCAAGAGTCAGCGCCTTGAGCAACTTGCAGAACTCGAAGACGTCCAGCCCACCGCAGCCCGGCTGGTAGGGTGGGCAAGCGTAGGCGCTGGCGTCATGATCGACCAGCTCGGCTACGAGCCCAGCGCCGAGAAGGTCGCGATTGCCAAGGTCATCGCCGAACTCGAGGCTCTCGACTACGTCGTCGACGACCGACAGACCGCCGGTGTCGGCTACGACTTGCTTGCCCGGCATCGGCAGAACGGTGACCAGCGCTGTGTGGAGGTGAAAGGCTTCACGGGCGCCATGGGCCCGGTATGGCTGGAGCAGAATGAATGGGCACAGGCGCTTCAGCGTGGCGGTGATTACTGGCTATACGTCGTTGACAACTGTGCTTTGCAGCCAATCGTGCAAGTTAGGGCGGAGAACCCCGCCGAATTGTTCGGCGGTGGAGCAGGGAAGATTCAGAGGTTCCAGATCAAGCTCTCTCAGCTGAGAGGCCGGGCGGGACCGTCATGAGCGACCCGACGAACGCTCGCATGATCGACCAGTGGTTTCCTGTTGCGGCTGTCGATCAGGCTTGCCGGACTCCAGAGGGATCTGGAAGGAACGAGAAGGCAATTTTCACTTGGTTCGCGTCCCGGCCAATCGCGCAGGCCCGCGCAGCTGTCTTGACCGCAGTCCTTCCGGATCTGCCCAGTCTGCGAAGAAAGGTGACTGCTACCGTCCTCTCCGGAATTGACGACGATCTTGCTGAACTTGGTTCCCCTGCCGGGCCCAGCGGCCAGCCCGTGACGCTGCTCGATTGCTTCTCAGGGCGCGGTATCATCCCCCTCGAGGCTGCGAAGCTCGGCCTTCGGGCAGAGGGCATCGACGTGTCGCCGGTCGCGACGTTGGCCGGTCGGCTACTTGCGGATTGGCCTCTCAGAGACTGGTCGGGTGAGCCGCCCCTTCCGTTCTCCGCCCCCTATCAACAGCCTACAACTACCGACGAAGACGATGCCGAGGGCGCCGATGAGCCTTTCTTAGCGAGGGATTTCGGGCTAGCCGAACCGCGCATCATTAGAGACCTTCGATTGGTGTTTACTGAGATCGCGCGGAAGGTAGAGCTCCGGCTCTCAGCGTGGTTTCCTAAGAATCCGGCTGGCTCCTACCCGTGGGGCTATTTGTGGGCAATCACTATCCCCTGCGACTCGTGCCGCCGGCGCTTCCCGCTCGTAGGAGAAACCGTCCTGCGACATCCGTATCTATCGACAAACGACCCCGGCCAGGCGTTTCGGATCGTCGCCGACCAGAAGTCGGGCAAGTGGAGGGTCGACGTTCATGAGGGGCAAGCAATTGGGCAGCCAACTTTCAGCAGTGCCCCAGGTAGAAAAGGCAGGTCTGCCCGCTGCGCCTTCTGTGCTCATGTCCACCCGTTGGAGGCTGTCAAAGCCAAAGGCTTCGCCGGAGAGTACGAGGACGCGGTCCTCTTGGGGGCGGACTTGGCGATCGTGGAAGTCGTCAGCAGCAAAGGACGGGTTCGTGGCGTAGCGCGAAAGGTGTTCCGCGCGCTTACGGAAGCGGAACTTCGCGCGGCAACGACCGTCGATCTTGCCCGTGTGCTCCCGCTAGAGCCCGTGAAAAACGGTTCTGGAGGAGGCGTGCTGCGCGCTATCCCCGACGAACGCATTCCGCTTGGTGCCAACGACACAGTTCGCGCGAGCGGATATGGATACGGCACTTTTGGATCATTGATGAACGATAGGCAGACGCTGTTGTTTGTTGAGACCGCGCGGGCTATTCACGCTTGTTTCGATGAGCTCTGCGAAGCGGGCTTATCGAAGGAATACGCTAGAGCGCTGACCGGCTACGCGGCCTCGAACATGTGTCGTCGACTTCGCTGTTCGACTAGAGGCAGCCGACTCCGAGCGCATGGCTCTCCGTCTGGTTCGGCGCAGAATCGGAATCAGGTGGATCACGTCTTCGCGAACGAAAGCCAGGTTTATTTCGGCTTCGACTGGTTTGAGACCGGGCTTGGGGCCGGTCCCGGCACATGGCTGTCGCTGTCGGAAACTACCCTCACCCCGCTACTCGCCCACGTGAGGCGACTGACACCGAACGCCGTGCCGGCTCGCTTTCGTCGGGCGTCTGCTACGGCACTCCCGCTTCGCGACGCAAGCGTCGACGTGGTCGTCACTGACCCGCCGTACTACCGAATGATCCAGTACGGGGACGCTTCGAACCTGATGTACGTCTGGTTGAGGCGGTGTCTTTTTGACGTTATTCCGGATCTCTTCGGTGAGCCGGGTGATTCCACCGGGCTTCAAGACGTCTCGGAAGAGATCATAGTCAGCCGGCGCTCTGGGGCGAACGATCACCGTGACGAATTCTGGTACGAACGGCAATTGTCAAAGGCGTTCCACGAGATGCGTCGAGTCCTGAAGCCTGGCGGACATCTAGTGGTGGTCTTCGGCCACTCGGACCCCGACGCATGGCGTCGGCTTCTAGGGGCGCTCCAGACGGCCGGTTTCGTTGTGACATCGGCATGGCCCTCCCGGACTGAGTCTGGAGACTCTGATGTCGCATCGATCCGCGTGACAGTGTCGATCGGTTGCCGCCTAGCACTACCCAAGCGCCCTACCGGGATGGCTGCTGAGGTCGACCGAGAGGTTGTCGAGGCGGTGGAGCAACGGGTCAGTCAGTGGGATGCCGACGGGTTAGCCCTCGAGGATCAGCTGATGGCTTCCTATGGGCCGGCGATGGAAGTGTACGGTCGCTACAGCCGGGTAATTAACCCTGATGGTTCCGATGCCGACTTGGACCGTTACCTGACTATTGCTCGCCGTGCGGTTCGCGATGCTATGAGGCTGCGTGTGGATGAGCTCCCGTTGGAGACCTTCGACGCCATCACACGTCTCGCCGTGTTTTGGCTACGTGCCAAGGGTCGTGCCGAGGTGCCTAAGGGAGAGGCGAGGTTTTTCGCGCAGGCTGACGAGCTGCGCCTGGCAGAGCTACGGGACCGCATCTTGGCCGAGTCACAAGTCGGGTTCCGTCTTCGACTCGATGACCCGGGTCCGGTGACGCCGGCTTCGTCGGTGTTCGAAGTTGTGCGGTCGATGGCCCACGCGTGGGAGGAGGGTGGAACCGAGGCGGTCGCGGAGGTGATCTCCCGCTCGGGTCGGGACGCGAGTGACCAGCACCTCTGGGCAGTCGTCGGGGATTTGGCAGGCCACCTGCCGGCTTCAGACAAGACCGCCAAGGCACTCGCGGGAGTAAAGCGCACCTCGTCGACAATCTCAACGTTGGCGGGCAGCGTTCAAGATTCTCACAGTCAAGCGGAGCTTTTCAGCGCGACGGAGGAATAAGCGATCATGGCGACCGTGCGAAACTGGACCGATCTGCTTACGCTGCGCCCGGAGGTCATCGCATCAGACGGCGGAGTTGGTGAGCTCCAGATGAGTCTCCACAAGGCGGTGTATCAGACCTCTGACGTGCCCTACCGGGACGTCGGTTACTTCGCCGAAATCACCGAGCCGACGCCGAACCTTATCGGGTTCTTCTCTCGGCTCGCCCGTAGGCTCGCCAACGCTGGGGAAGCCGTGGCGCTCTACCACCTCGACCAGGGCATGGGCGGCGGTAAGTCGCATGCATTGGTTGGTCTGTACCATATGGCTGCCAACCCGAAGACGTTCTTCCGCACAGCCTTGGGTAAGGAGGTCTTGGCTGAGGCTCAAGCGGGCGGAGCCAAGGTGCATATCGGGGGGGCCCGTGTGGTTACACTGACTGCCGACCACTTCTCTCCGGGGAAGCCCACAGAGGTGTTCGGTCCAGCTACCAACCTGTTCGAGCGATTCCTGTGGGCTCTGTTCGTCGGGGACCGCGCCCAGTACGACGCGTACGTGGCCAAGGGTGCCAACAAGGCCACGCTTAAGGAGGCGCTGGCCTCGGTCGGTCGGCCCGTGCTGCTCCTGCTCGACGAACTAATGGACTACGCCATGGCGCTCTCCAACGCCGGAGTGCTCGACACCATGCCCGGAGAACAAGCTTTCCTAAACGCACTGATGGACGCTTGCGACGACGTGCCGGGAGTTGCGTTCGTCGTGGTCATGATCCGCTCCGAGCTCGACCCGGAGGGCTATACACCATTGGCAGAGAATTTCCGCGAGTACATCGCCCGCCGCCTAAACCGAAACGGCACCACTGTCGCTGTAACCGAGACTGGGGACTTCGCGGCCATCATCCGCCGGCGAATATTCGAGCAGGGCAAAGAGAAACTGCCCGTCGCGCAGCTCGCCAAGCGCTTCCAAATCGCGATCGACAAGGATCCCGCCTGGGGCCAGCAGGTACTTGAGCGGCTCGGCGCCGGCAAGGGCGCCGCCACGCTTCCAGACCGAATCGCGGGAACCTACCCGTTCCATCCTGACCTGATGGATCTTGTTCAAAGCGAGTGGGGCAAGGCCCAAGGTTTCCAGCGGGTCCGCTCCACAGTTGCGATCTTCGCCCTCGCGGCTCTTCACTGGAGTCGGGCTGCCAAGGCGGGCGAGTGGGCGCCGCCTCTCATCGGGGTCGGAGACCTGCCCGTCGGGGGCGTCAAGGGTGCCGGCAAGGTGCCTCAAGCGCGCTGCCTCGACGCGCTGCTGAACTCGGGCCTGCTCCTCGGGAACGATCGTGCCATCCAGGGATACCGAGCCGTGGCCACCACCGACATTACCTCAGCCGATGGGGGTAGCGGGCGAGCTGTGGAGCTTGACCGCAAGCTCGCCGGAGCCAAGGTCGACACGGGCCAGCCGAGCCCAGCAGTGCGTATGGCTACGGCGTTGTTTAGCTACAGTCTCGTCAGCCGGGGTCAGGGCCGTCGCGGTGCGACCAAGCCCGAGCTCATGGCGGCGCTGATGCTCCCAGCGGATGGCACGTCGGGCAGCTTCTCCGCAGTCGAAGAGGTGTTTTGGGCCCTCACGGGCGACGAGGGGCTTGGCGCTCTTGAGGTCAACAAGCCGGTGAACTCCGCCGAGCGCTACTGGCTGACGATTAAGCAGACTCTGCGGATGTTCTTTAACTCAGCGAAAAGTCAGATTGCCGAGACCGACACGCTCGCCTTGGTCTGGGAGAGCGCGCAAGGACTAGCCACGAAGGGTCAGTTTGAAGAGGTGCATTTCGTCGGGGAGCCAACAGGTAAGCAGTCTGTTAGCGATGTCGCCAGCGGCATTGACAGCCAGGCGAGCCGGCTAGTTGTGCTCGACCCCCGATTCTGGACTCTCCTCAATGGTGATGACGGCAAGGCCCGGACTGATATCCGCCGCATCTTCGGCATTGGTGACGACGCTCTGCTCGTCGACAACGCAGCCAGTTGCGTGATCGCAGCGGTCAACACCTACCAGCGCCGTTATGCGATTCAGGCCGCCCAAGAAGTTCTGACTTGGCGCCTAGTCGCCGGACAGGTAGTCGAAGAGGACGAGCGGGCCGACGTACAGAGAAAGCTCTCTGAAGCAGAGGTTAAGCTCAAGGAGAAGGTCAGAGGGGCATATCGCCATTACGTCTACCTCACACGCAAGGGAGATCAACTCGAGGTGGCGTTCGCTCGCTTCAACGACGACAAGCTGACGGCTCTCAGCGGCAACGACGTTTGGGGTGCCCTCGTCAACGCCAACCGCGCTGTCGGCGAGTACATGGACACCGCGGAGAAGCGCCGCAAACGCATGGCCCTTTCCGAGGTGTTCGTAGCACTTCTACTCGATAGCTTCGACCGCCACCTCACTCTCAAGGACGTCTTGTCCTCGTTCTACAAGGACCCGCGATTCCCGCTCGTGCCCACCCTGGACGAGATTCGCAAGGTGATCTTCAATCTGCTCCAGCCAACTGACCACGCTGGGCTTGGTACCGGCGGCTGGGAGCTCCTCGGCGCCGACGGCATGCGACTACATGTTGAAGGCCCCAAGCAACTCGCCATCAGTTCGATTCAGCAGCAGCTCCGACGCTCCAAGACCGACAAAGACTCCGCCGAGGTCAGAGAGGGTAGCGGCGAATACGGTACCGAGATCACCACTGGTGGCCAATCCGCGGCGACGAGTGGCGGCACCGGTGACGGTTCCGGCACCGGTGGCCCTGCCCGTAGCGATGACGGGAAAGCGAAGCCTGACTCCTACTCTTGGTACCGGGTGGAGGTCACAAACCGCTCAATCACGGACGAGACGAAGCGGGAGGCGATCCGAGCCCACCTCCTGTGGCTCGCCTCGAAACTCGATGACGACAGTCTCTACCATCAGCTCATCACTCTGAAGTACGAGCTCATGGCAGGAACCGACGCTGGCCTGACCTCGGAGGTCAAAGCGCGCGCGCAGACGATCCAGGCGAGCAAAGCCGAGGTGGAAATGGATCTCTGAGGATAGAGCGGACCACCCACTGACATAGAATCTAGTTGAACAAGAACGGACCCGAACCGAGGGATCGTGAAGCCGAAACGTCCGAAGACAGACGACCTGACAGAACTTCTCCGAACCCTTGTCATCACCCAGCTGTACACAGCCGGGGTCACCGGTCACAACATCCGCAAGGTCGTAGGCGGGAACATGAACCGCGTAACAGCCGTGCTGAGGCACCTCCCCAAAGGGAAGAAGGGGGATCGCTGATGCCCAGAAAGAGGGGCGACACCGACCCGACGATTCAGGCGCTTTTCTCCATCAAATCTACCCTTCAAGATCTTCTCGTGATCGAGCTTGCGCGATCCGGGCTGAAGAAAGACGCTGCTCGGAGAATTGCCGGCGTTTCGAGTGATCGGGTCTCGCGGATCTGGAAGCAGCTGAAGGCGAAAGACGGTAGTTAGCGCGGGTCAACTTTGGCGATACTCGACCAGAAGCTACTGACCAAAATCGCGGCGACGAAACGGAAGCCGGTCAAGTACATCCGCGAGCAGATTAGTCGAAGGGCGAGTCGACTTGGCGTCACAGCCGAAGCGGCTCAGATCCTATGGGCCCGCGAACTGGGGGTGGGGTTCGCGTCGGCCCTTCGAAAATTGAAACCGCACATGCAGGAGCAGGTCCGCACCACATCGCCCACGCCATTTCCGGCTCCTTCGGTTCGTGAAGTCTCAGGCCCAGGAAAGACGAAAAGTGGACGACCCGGCCCCTCACTGTCATCTATTACAAAGTACCTACTCGCCGACGACCAGCTGAGAAGTAGATGCTCCGATCTTCTGAAACACAAGAAGCACCACGACCGAGTTCTAAGAGAAGCGACCACGGTTCTCGAAACCCGGATCAAACGCCTCGCGGGCATCAAGTCGAAAATGCTTCCAGAGGCGCTTGTAAACTTCGCGCTCAACCCGGACCCAAACAAGGCGATCCTGGTCGTCGCGACGGAGGCTAGCGAGCAGCAGGGTTTTCACAGCGTATGCCGGGGGATCGTCCTCGCGTTCCGGCACCCCGCGCACCACGCTCTGAACGACAAGGTCACAACTCAGGATGCGCTAAAGTTCTGTGCTTTCATCGACGTTCTACTCGGGATTCTCGGCCAGGCCACCATCAACGAGGCACGAGCGCAACTCCCATAAATAGCCGCTTGCCGCTGGATGGGGCCAGTCCTGATTCGCTGACTTTATTGACCCGATAGAATCCCGGTCGCTCCATGCCCATCTAGCCCGGCGCCCGTCTCGGACCCTACGAGATCCTCTCCGCCATCGGCGCGGGCGGCATGGGGGAGGTCTGGCGCGCCCGTGACCCTCGCCTTGGCCGCGACGTCGCGATCAAGGTACTTCCCGCCTCCTTCTCCGCCGACGCGGACCGCCTCCGCCGCTTCGAGCTGGAGGCTCGAGCCGCCGGAGTCCTGAACCACCCCAACATCACCGCCGTGCTCGACATCGGGGAGGACGCTCAGACAGGCTCCCCGTACGTCGTCCAGGAACTGCTCGAAGGCGAGACGCTCCGGCAGGAGCTCGGCGGAGGCCGGCTGCCTGCCCGCAAAGCGATCGAGCAGGCGATCCAGATCGCGACCGGGCTCGCCGCCGCGCATGCCAAGGGCATCGTCCACCGGGACCTGAAACCCGAGAACATCTTCGTCACGGGCGTCTCGGCGACCTCGACCCTTCATCTGAGATCATCACCGCCCGTGCCCAACGAAACCGTAACCCTGGTGGTAGACAAACCCTGCCCCCTTTGGCTCGTACGGTTGCCGCATGGCGGCGAACTCGTTCCTCCTTTCGATGAAATCGCTTTTTTGACACGGCTTGACCCGCGTCTCCTCGGCTGTTCTTTCAGAGGTATCGGCTCGGATCGCCTTCGCAAAGTTCTTCAGACCGGCATCGACGTAGAGCCGACGGATTCGGTCATCTACGTCGACCTCTTCGAGAAAGCGTGGGAGTACGGCGCCTGGCCGAAGGTCCTCTTAGCGTTGGATAATTCCCGCTTGGACCGGTCATGGCGCGAGATTCGGGCCGGAACACCAACGGGCGAGATAGAGCACCTGAGGGGCAGGTTCCCGACGATCGCGCCGATCGCCGACGGCTCAGGGTGGTGGATGTCGCGGTTACCGCCGAGTGACAGCCAGATCGGGACCAGTTATGAGATTGCATACGCTCGCTGGATCCCTGGTGACCCGTTTGAGGCCCTTGGCGCCATTTTGCTTTTCGCTAGACCTGAGGATGAGGGAGCCCTGCGCGCAATGGTGGAGGCCCTATAGAAGGGGAGGGATTGCAGTCAGTCTTGATTTGATGCTTCCGGGGCTCCGTTTGGACCCTCCAACGCATCATTTCAAGACTGACCCCGTGACTCTCTCGACACTGCGCTCAGGATGACGAGGTGAAGGGACGCCGCGTCCGCAAGGCGCTGCCGAGGGCGGGCGGCCACAAGGGCCGCCCCTACACGCTCACGCGTTGGCTACGACGGACGTACTGGGCGTGAGGCCCCCGGAGCGGTAGGGGCGGCGCTTGTCCCCGCCCGCCGGTCCAGTCGTTGTCATCCTGAGGAGCGCAGCGACGAAGGAACTGCTCTGCTCTGCTTCCTACGGACACGTCGCGAACGCGCTTGTGTCCTGGATCGGCTGGAACGCGGTGCCCTGAGGGTTTGTGTACGTCTTCACGGTTCCGGTCTGCGTGTCCGTGACCGTCATGATGACGTTGACGTCGGTCAGTCCCCCCGCGAAGGTCCAGTATCGCGAGTTGAGGCCGCAGCCGTTCAAGACCTTGATCACCATTTCGACGTTGGCTGAGTTGAAGAACCAGAACGCGCCCGTGTCGGTCGTCAGGTTGATCGTCTGCCCGGACCCGGTCGCCCCGTCGCGCGTGAACCACTGGGTGCGCACCTGGTAGCGTCCGTTGTTCAAGCACAGGGTCGTCGCGTTCGCGACGCAGGGCGCGGCGATGCGCGCGTCGAACCTCGTCGAGACGGACGGCGGAAGGAACGGCCTCGCCGGCGCCGCCACCCAATCGTCTGCGCGCTCTGAAGATCTCGCCGCGAGCGGCTCTGCTGCGGACGAACCGCAGGAAAATGCGCTCGTGTCCTGAATCGGCTGGAAGGGGCTTCCCTGAGGATTCGAGTAAGCCCGGACGGACCCCGTCTGACTATCGGCGACCGTCATGACCACGCTGACGTCAGTGAGTCCTCCCGCGAAGGTCCAGAACTTCGCATTGAGGCCGCAGCCGTTCAAGACCTTGACCAGCATCTCGACGTTCGCGGCGGAAAAGAACGTGAAGTAGCCGGTGTCTCCGGAGAGCGCGACTGCCCGCCCGGAGCCGGTCTGGCCGTCGCGTGTGGCCCACTGCGTCGTGACCCTGAAACGCCCTCCGTTCAGGCAGAGAGTGGTCGGGCCCGCCACGCAAGGCACGACGGCCTGCTCGTAATCGAAGACACCTCCCAGCGAGCCGGCGTAGAGCGTGGACGGAGTCACCGGATCGATGGCCAGGGCTCGGAGGCTGGTGTTGGTCAGCCCCGTGTTGATGGCCGTCCAGCTCGCCCCGCGGTCGGTGCTCTTGAAGAACCCGCCGCCCGCCACGCCGAGGCCGGGGCCCGACGCGCCCGCGTAGACCGTGGCCGGGGATGAAGGGTCGATCGCGAGCGCCCGGACGAGGGTCGCGGTCAGGCCGTTGTTGGCGGCCGTCCAGCTCGCCCCGCCGTCCACGCTCTTGAAAACGCCGCCGGACAGCGTGCCCGCGTAGACCGTGGCCGGGTTTGTCGGATCGACGGCCAGGGCTCGGATACTGGTGCTGGTCAGGCCGGTGTTGGTGGCCGCCCAATTCGCCCCGCCGTTGACGCTCTTGAAAACGCCGCCGCCCGTCGTGCCGGCGTAGAGAGTGGCCGGGTTGCTCGGATCGATCGCGAAAGCGAGCACGAACGTGGCGGTCAGGCCGGTGTTGATGGCCGTCCAACTCGCCCCGCCGTTGACGCTCTTGAAGGCGCCGCCGTTGGACGTTCCCGCATACAGCGTCGACGGCGAGGTGCGATCGATGGCGAGGGCCGCGACACCGAGGCTCGGAAGGCCGGTGCTGGCGCCCGACCAGCTCCCTCCGCCGTCGCTGCTCTTGAAAACGCCGCCGGCACCGTCCGCCGCGCCGGCGTAGACCGTGGCCGGGGACGAAGGATCGATGACGAGAGCGTTGAAACTTCGATTCGTCAAGCCGTTATTGACGGGAGTCCAACTCGCCCCGCCGTTGGTGCTCTTGAAAATGCCGCCGCCCAACCCGCCGGCGAAGAGGGTGGCCGGCGCGGAAGGATCGATCGCCACGGCATTGATGATGGTCGCGATCAGACCGGCGTTCACGGCCGCCCAGCTTTGGCCGCCGTTGACGCTCTTGAAAACGCCGCCGTTCGTGCCCGCGTAGACCGTGACCGGATTTGCAGGATCGATCGCCAGCGCATAGGTGAGGCTACTGGTCACGCCGGCGTTGACGGACGTCCAGCTTCCACCGCCGTTGCCGCTCTTGAACAGACTGAAGCCGCCCGCGTAGAGCGTGGGCGGAGACGAAGGATCGATGGCCAGGGCGTTGACGAGGGTCGTGCTGGTGAGACCGGTGTTGACGGCCGTCCACGCAGCGCCGCCATTGGTGCTTTTGAACACTCCGCCGGCATTCGTCCCGGCGTAGAGCGTGCCCGAGGCCGAACGATCGATGGCCAGGGCACCGATGAGCATGGCCGTCAGGCCGGAGTTGATTGCCGTCCAGGTTCCCCCGCCGTCGATGCTCTTGAAGACCCCGCCGAACGTGCCGGCGTAAACGGTGGCCGGCGCCGCCGGATCGATCGCGAGCGCATTGACCTGGAGAGAGGCCAGACCCGCGTTCATGGGCGACCAGCTTTGGCCGCCGTTGACGCTCTTGAAAACGCCGCCGCTGTTACCCGCGTAAATCGTGGCAGGGGTCGAAGGATCGATCGCCAGGGCGTCGACGTTCGTGGTCGTCAGGCCGGCGTTGACGGCCGTCCAGCTTCCCCCGCCGTCGATGCTCTTGAACACGCCGCCGAACGTGCCGGCGTAGAGCGTGGCCGGCGCCGAAGGGTTGATGGCCAGGGCAAGAACCGTCGTGTTGGTCAGCCCGGCGTTGACGGCCGTCCAGCTCGCTCCGCCGTTGATGCTCTTGTAGACGCCACCGCTGTCCGTCCCCGCGTAGAGCGTGGCCGGCGCCGCGGGATCGATCGCCAGGGCGTAGATCAATCCCCCTTCGGGTCCGTGGGTCGTCCATGTGTTGAGGCCGGCCGAAGCTGAATCGATCGGACCAAGGAGAAGGAAAACGAGGATCAAAAAGAGGGAGAGGAGTAAGCGTTTTCGGAGGCGGCCGGACATTCGATCGAGACCCAGCCGGATCGGCGACGAACCACCGTGCCGCGTCGAGTGGCTTTGCATCGTTCGTTTCTCCTCTGTACCCCGACTCTAGTCCAAGACCGGCCTCCGATGTCTCGCGTCGAAGGAGATGGGGGGGTCAGTCTTGAATTGATGTCTCGTTTACGGCGGACGCCCCGGAGCCATTGGCGGGTTTTCAAGGTTGCTTTGACGGTTCGGTGGTGTGGATGGCGAGGTCCATAAATCCGGCCACTCGCAGATGTTGGATCAGAGTCTCGACCGTCTGGCGAAGCGCCGCATCGCGTTCCAGGCGGCTTTCGAGGCGGGCGACAGGTCGTGCCAATGAAGAATCGTCGAGATGGAAGCGCCTCGCCATTCGGCGCCTCGAGATCCCGCCGGCTCGAGCGGCGACGTAGGCGGCGAGACAGCGGGCTTCCGCGACGGCACCGCCCTTCAGCGGACCGACGAGCTCCGAGACGGAGACTCCGGTCGAACGGGACACGGCCTCAATCACCCGATCCTCGGAGAGTCCGCGCAACGGCGGAGCGAGCTCTCCAATTTGCTCGAAGCGAGTCAAAGCGAAGACCTCATCGCCTTTGACAACCTGATCGACCGCAGGCAGCGTTTCGTAATCGGAGTCGGTCTTTTTCAAATTGTCCACAAGCTCGAAATAGCGCCGAAGCGCCGATCGGCGCGAAGGACCGAACGAGGGCAACACGTCGTCCACATCCAGCCACGAGGGCGGGCGCTTGCCGCGGAAGAACCGATCGCTCGACCAGGCGTAGTCGCATGCTTTCTCGACGATCCTCGCGCGCACCGGGTTCAAGTGGATGTACCGAACGAGGGCTACGAGATAACGATCTTCCTGGACCAGGAAGGACTTGTACCGACCTTGGAAGAGGTGCCCGACACGGCGGTGGCGGCGGTTAAACCACTGCGTGTAGGAGGAGTGAAGGCTCGCCATCACGCGCGAGAGGGGAGCGGGTCCGCGGCGGATAGCCAGATGGACATGGTTCGTCATGAGGCAGTAGGCGAGAAGCCGAAAGCCAAACTTCGCGCGGTACCACGCGAGGCGGGCAAGGTAGTCGTTGCGGTCCTCGTCGTCGGTAAAGACCGCGCGGCGCTCATTCCCTCGGGCGGTGACGTGGTACACGGCGCCTGCAACGTCCAGACGGAGTGGCCGAGCCATCAGTCGGGTGGCGGTGGCGGCGGGAAACCAACAAAACACCCCATTTCCTCTGGATTGTCTCGAGAACGAGGAAGGACAGAGAAGCATCAAATCAAGACTGACCCCCGGGTGTTGACCCCCGGGTGTTAGGCTCCGCCTCAACGAGAAGGAGGGACCCATGAAGAAGCTCACGGTTCCAATCCTGGCGATAGCCCTGGCTGCTCTGGCGGCGCCCGCAATGGCGCAGGAGCACTACAACGAAGGCTCGGTCTGGCGGGTCAACTACCTGAACACCAAGCCGGGCAAGTTCGGGGATGCTCAGAAGGACATCCGGGAGCACTTCGCCAAGGTCTACGCGGATGCGAAGGCGCAGGGCGTGGTTCTCGACTACAAGGTGTTCTTAAACGCCACCTCGACCGGCCCTAACGACTGGAACATCGCCACGGCGGTTCTGTACAAAGGCTACTCCGCGCTGGACGGACTGGCGGGAAAGATGGACGCCATCACGCTCAAGCACTATGGCTCGGCGGAGGCGCGGACCCAAGCGGGTGCAAAGCGGGCTGAACTCTGGACCACAGTCTCGAGCGCGCTCGCGCGCGAGATCTCGATGAAGCCATAGCGGCGGCAGTCCCCGGCGGACCCGGGCACGCCCGTCAAGGCGTGCCCAGTTGACGGGGTCAGTCTTGATTTGATGCCTTCTCCGCATCCGCCACAGACGCTCGCGCCGTCGAAGCTGTCGCGAGCTGGCGTGATCAGCGAAACCTGCAACCCGCAAATCCTGCAAGCCTTCAACTCGTTCGCGAAGCTCCGAAGAAATAGAGGGTCAACGCTGCATTCCTGCACCCAGGTCCAGATGATCAACCGTACAGGGCTTCGGTGCCCGACGCGCCCATGCCGACCCACACCGCGGGCACCGAGCCCGGAATGGTGCTGGGCACCTTCGGCTACATGTCCCCCAAGAAGGTGCGGAACGGCCGTCCGTCCTCATTGCTGACTTCATCATGGGCATGACCTTGACACCCTGAGGGCGAACCTAGCGGACCCCTATCCTACCGGGGAGACTTGACTATGATCACTAATAGTGCTCAAATGAGCACCTATGGTGATCACTCGCGGCGGGCTCTTCGGAGGAAAAGAACGGACTCAGCTTCTCATCGCGCTGAGCCTTCTGGGAGAAAGCTACCCTCGAGAGCTGACGAGGCTCCTGGATTCACCGATTTCCGGAGTCCTCAAGGCACTCAAGCGGTTGGAGCTCGAAGCCCTCGTCGTCGCAAGAACGATGGGTCGGACTCGCGCATTTCGAATCAACCCTCGATATTTTGCTTTCGCGGAGCTCAACACCCTTCTTCGTCGTCTTGGCGAGCCGGAAGAGAGGCTCCGAACGCGAATCAACAATCTCCGAAAACGCCCGCGAAGAACAGGTAAGCGCCTGTGATTCTCACGGCTTCCTCCGGTCTGAAAACCGTCCTTCAGGAGGTTGCTCTTGCGCTCACGAAGGCTGGGATTCGAGCGGTTTTCACCGGAGGCAGCTGCGCAACGCTGCACAGCGGCGGCGTTTACCAGTCCGAGGATCTGGATTTCATCCTGAAGGTAACCCCTACGGTCGCTCAACTCGATGCAGCGATGTCCTCAATCGGCTTTCAACGAAAGTCAAATCTTTACGAACATTCCGATGTGCGGTTCTTCGTGGAATTCCCGAGCGGTCCACTCGGGATTGGACGAGACCTGCAGATCAAGCCCGTGAGGGAACGCGTCGGCCGGGCAAGCGTCCTCATGCTATCGGCAACCGATTCGTGTCGAGATCGGCTTGCCCACTACTTCTTCTGGAAGGATCGTCAGGCGCTTGAGACTGCCGTGGCGATTGCGCTTCGAAAGCGTGTGGGTCTTTCCAGAATTCGAGCATGGTGCGTCGCAGAGGGTGCGCTCTCTGAATTCGAGGACTTTTCCAAGGAACTCAAGAGACGACGTCGCGCAAGGAGACGGTGAAAAAGAGACTCAGTGCTGGATTGCGTTCCGCGCGCTCATGTTCCCACGGCCAGCCGGGCGAGCCTCGCGGCCCTCGCCTCCGCCGGACTCGATCTGCCGCCCGAGGCTTCAACCCCGATAGAATCCCCGCCGCTCCATGCCCATCCAACCCGGCTCCCGTCTCGGACCCTACGAGATCGTCTCCGCCATCGGCGCCGGCGGCATGGGGGAGGTCTGGCGCGCCCGTGATCCCCGCCTCGGCCGCGACGTCGCGATCAAGGTCCTTCCCGCCTCCTTCTCCGCCGACGCGGACCGCCTCCGGCGCTTCGAGCTGGAGGCTCGCGCCGCCGGGGTTCTGAACCACCCCAACATCACCGCCGTGCTCGACATCGGCGAGGACGCGCAGACGGGCTCCCCCTACGTCGTCCAGGAGCTCCTCGAGGGCGAGACGCTCCGTCAGGAGCTCGGCGGCGGCCGGCTGCCTGCCCGCAAGGCGATCGAGCATGCGATCCAGATCGCGACCGGGCTCGCCGCCGCGCACGCCAAGGGCATCGTCCACCGGGACCTGAAGCCCGAGAACATTTTCGTCACGGACGACGGGCGGCTCAAGATCCTCGACTTCGGCCTGGCAAGTTGGCGGCCGCTCGACGCGGCCGGATGGGAGCAGACGGCCGCTCCCCACGATCCCATGGCGAAGAATCCGCTCACCGCTCTTCAAACGGTCGACGCCCCGTTGACGGAACCGGGGATGGTGCTCGGAACCTTGGGCTACATGTCTCCGGAGCAGGTGCGCGGGCGGCCGGCGGACGCGAGGAGCGACATCTTTTCCTTCGGCGCGATCCTCTACGAGATGCTTGCGGGGCAGCGGGCGTTCCGGGGCGACTCGGCCGCGGACACGATGTCGGCGATCCTGAAGGAAGACCCGCCCGACATGTCCCTCACGAACCAGAACGTGCCGCCCGGGATCGAGCGGATCGTCCGGCACTGCCTCGAGAAGAATCCCGAGCAGCGGTTCCAGTCCGCGCGCGACCTCGCCTTCGACCTCGAGGCGCTGTCGGGCGTCTCGGGGACCTCGCTGGCGGCGCCGGCTCCGACGACTCCCGCGCGCCGGCCAGGGCGGACGCTTTTCGCGGGCGGAATCGCTCTCCTCCTCGCCGTCGCCCTCGCGTCGTTTTTCGCGGGACGCGGCGTCGGAGGACCCCGCGGCGCGCAGGTGACCTTCAAGCCGCTGACCTATCGGTCGCTGCCGATCTTTCGCGCGCTGTTCGCTCCCGACGGACGAACGGTGCTCTTCAGCCAGGCTTCCGAAGGGAACCGGTCTGAAATCTTCAGCCTCGCCCCCGAATATCCTGAGCCCCGCACTCTCGGCGTGCCGGACTCGCATCTGTTGTCCGTCTCGTCCAAGGGCGAGCTCGCCTTGCTGACACACGCGCGGTACATCCATCACCGGCTCTTTACGGGGACGCTGGCGCGGATGCCGCTCGGCGGCGGCGCGCCGCGCGAGATTCTCGAGGGCGTCCGGGAGGCGGATTGGGCTCCCGACGGCGAAGGTCTCGCCATCATCCGGGACGCCGGCGGAAAGGATCGGCTGGAGTATCCGATCGGCAAGGTCCTCTACACGGCCGCGGGGTACATCAGCGACCTGCGGTTCTCGCCGCACGGCGATCGGATCGCGTTCCTGGAACACCCTTACCGCTGGGACGATCGGGGCGGTCCCGCGATCGTGGACCTGTCGGGCAAGAAGACCGATCTGACGGGCGGCTACTGGGGAGCCGAGGGTCTGGCGTGGTCGCTCGACGGCCAGGAGATCCTCTTTTCCGCGGGCCCCGGTTATTCGTCCTTCCAGGTCCATGCTGTCACCCTCGCGGGCAAGGATCGGATCGCGCTGCCGAACGCCGGAGGCCTCACGATCTTCGACATCTCCCGCGAGGGACGCTGGCTCGGCGCTCGGGAGGACGTGAAGTACCGGCTCCTGGTCAAGGCTCCGGGCGCCACGGCGGAACGGGACCTCTCCTGGCTCGACGGCTCCCTTCCCGCCGCACTCTCACGAGACGGCCGCATGCTGCTCTTTTCGGAGTTTTCCGGCGCCTTCGGGGACAACTACGCCGTCGCCATCCGCAAGACGGACGGATCCCCGGTCGTGCGTCTGGGAGAAGGCACCGCTCGAGATCTCTCCCCGGACGGCCGCTGGGCGCTCGCGGTCGTGCCGTCCTCGCCCGACCGCGTCGTGCTCTATCCCACGGGACCCGGAGAGCCGCGGCGCGTCGAGAGCGGCGGCATCCGGCTGCACAGCTCGGCGCAGTGGTTTCCCGACGGAAAGCGGATCTTCGTCTGCGGCACGGACGATCAGCGCTCCTCGCGCTGCTACGTCCAGGAGATCGACGGCAAGCCGCGGCCGGTGACGGGCGAGGGGGGCCGGATCGGGCTCGTGTCACCGGATGGGTCGCGCGTCCTGGTCCAGGGAAAACAGGATCAGTACCAGCTGTACAACTCCGACGGCGGTGACCCTCGAGCGGTCCCCGCGCTCACGCCGGCCGATTTTGTCTCCGGCTTCACCGCAGATGGCCGCGGCGTTTTCGCCTATCACCCGGCGGAAGTCCCCGGCCGCCTCGAGCGCGTCGACCTCGCCACCGCGCGCCGGGAGCTCGTGCGCGCCCTTGCCCCTTCGGATCTCGCGGGCGTGGTCCGGATCTACTCGGCTATCGTCGCCGGCGACGAGAACGTCTACGCGTACTCGGCGACGATGCGTCGCGCGGACCTGTTCCTGGTGGATGGGGCGCGATGACGGCACGATTTGCGCAATCGAGAACGGGGACCGGAGAGGAGGAGATCTGGATTTTCGTCTCGGTGCTGCGGCGCACGCTCTGACGGCGAGGGGCCGCGTTGGCTAAGAAGAAGGCGCGGGGCTTCCCCCGGCGCGCCGGAGGAGTAGTCCTCAAGACGCTCGCCGTTCTCTACGCGTCGTACCTCATCGCGGCCAACGTTTTCCTGCACACGTCGATCCTGGAACGCAAGCTCGACAAGGCGTTCGCGGGCTCCATCGTCGGAGTCCACGTGACGCGCGGGGCAACGTGGTCGTTCTTACCCGGCCACATGTGGGTGCGGAACGCGACCGTGCGCTGCTACAACTACGACTTTGAGTGGATCCTTCAGGTCGACGACCACGTGGCCTGGCTCAATCCTTTCGCGATGGCGTGGCGACGCGTTCACGTCATGCGCGCGTGGGGAAAGGGCGTCCGGTTCCGCCTCCGCTATCGGCGCGACCGCGATGTCCCCCTCGGGGCCGCGGCGGCGTGGATTCCTCCCATCGATGGTCTGCCCGACCCGCCGATCCATCCGAACGTGCCCCGTCCTCCTCCGATGGGGCCTCACGATGTCGTCTGGTCGATGGTCTTCAATCACCTCGACATGGAGGACGTGCGAGAGATCTGGATCGAAAAGTATCACTGGATCGACTCCGGACGGACTCGCGGAAGGTTCTCCATGACGCCCGGGCGCTCGCTTTCCGTCGCGTTGCAGATGGAGATGCGCTCCGGGGAGATCCTCGTCGGAGACGAAGTGGCGCTCCAGGGCGCGACCGGTCATCTCGAGTTCGCGATCGCACCGATGAAGCTCGATTCGGCCCCACCGACCCCGCTGCTTCCGAACCTCTCGGCGAGCGGCGAGGTGCTCGCACGGATGCTGAGCCCGCGTCTTTTCGCGCCGCTCCTCGGCAGCGGGACCCTGGATGCGCGTGTCGCTCTCGCCGGCAACATTCGAGCCGGGGTGTTGAGCGACGGGACGATCGCCGACCTATCGATCGCGAAGGCGGACGTCCGCGCGGGCGGGTGGAACTTCGCGACGCTCGGAGAGCTCTCCGTCTGCGTGAGGC
>JALZAT010000040.1:0-1264 GCA_030948185.1 Acidobacteriota bacterium | reverse complement strand
GACCACCTGGATGCCAGGCAGGCCGGCCCTCCGGCTTCGGATGCGATCACCGTTCGCGGGGCGCGCCTCGTCGCAAACCTGGTGTCACCGTGGGTCGATGTCGGGAAGCCGTTCGACCCCGGCAAGGGGCGGCTGCGGTTCGACGCGAAGACGGCGTCGTTCCGGGTGAAAGACCTCACGGTCCACGGCAGCGTGTCGAGCGAGCTCCGGGTCGCTCCCCGCCGATCGGCGGCCGGAACCGCACAGCCGCCGGCGGCGGGCGTCTACCACCTGGACGGCAGCCACGTGGAGGTCCGTAACGTGTCCGTGGGTCAGGAATCGAGCGACTCCGGGTGGTGGGGCCGGGTGGATCTTCCGGAGCTCGAGTACCGCCCCGCGACTCCGGCGGTGCGCGCCCGAGTGGTAACACGGTTACGCGACGCCAAGCTTCCCCTCACGGTCGTCGATCGCTTCGTCGCGTTTCCCGTGAAGTTCCTGAAGCTCCTGACCAGCGGGAACGTCGAAGCTCGCGCGACGATTCACTCGCGGCCGGGCTCCCTCGCGCTCGACGGCCTCGACGCCGCCGATGGGGACAAATTCCACTCGCAGGGCTGGCTCCATCACGATCACGCGGCGAAGCGCGGCGCGTTTCTCGTGGAGATCGGCAAGACCGCGCTGGGCATCCACGTGACGACAGCGAAGACCGAGCTCGTCATCAAGTCTCCGCGCGAATGGTTCGCCGGACTGTCGGAGGCGGGAGCGAAGTAGAAAAGTTCGTCGCGCCGGACGGCAAGCTCCTTCTCATCCAGGGAAATCAGGACCGGTACCGGCTCTACTCATCGAACAGAGGCGAGGGCTGGCCGGTCTCCTCCCCCACGCCGGAAGACCTCGTCTCCCGCTGGCCGTCCGAGGGTCGCGGAGTCCTGGTCTATCGCCTCTCGGAAGTGCCGGCCGCCTCGGGCGCGGATCTATGCGGCGGTCGTCGCGGGCGACGAGAACGTGTACGCGTACAACGCGCTGATGCGTCGAGCGGATCTGTTCTTCGTGGATGGAGCGCGGTGAACGCGGGTACCCCCCGGAGGGGTAGGGGCGGGGCTGGTCCCCGCCCGCCCGGTCGTTCCCTCCCCCTTTGTCGTCCTGAGGAGCGCAGCGACGAAGGATCTGCCCTCTTTCTCGACGAGGGCACCACGAAGGCACTGAAGTCACAGCGCAGATCCTTCGCTGCGCTCAAGATGACAGGGTGAAGGAACGCCGCGCCACAGGACCCCACCACCCGGGCGGGGGG
>JALZAT010000006.1:55496-102805 GCA_030948185.1 Acidobacteriota bacterium | reverse complement strand
AGCGCTGGGTACGCGGGACTCCGGCCGGCTTCGAGTTCACGTTGAAAGCCTGGCAGCTCGTCACACATCCGGGAACGAGCCCGACGTACCGCCGCATCAAGCGGCCGATGACCGCGACCGAGCGTTCGGAAGCCGGGTTCTTCCAGGACACCGCCATCGTCCACGAGGGATACCTGCGCTCGGTCGCCTGCGCCCGCGTTCTGGGAGCGAAGGCGATCCTCTTTCAGTGTCCCTCGAGCTTCACTCCCGAGGCGGCGAACGTCGCCCGGTTGCGCGCGTTCTTTTCGCGCGTGGAGCGGCCCGCCGGGCTGCGATTCCTCTGGGAGCCGCGGGGATCAAGATGGGTGGCCGCGCGGGAGGAGGCCAGGGCGCTCGCGAACGAGCTCGATCTTGTCCACGTCATCGATCCCTTCGTCACGCCGCCTCCGGAGGCGCCCGCGCCAGTCTACTGGCGCCTTCACGGAATCGGCGGCGCGCGTCATTCCTACACGGACGCGGAACTGCGGCGGTTGAAGGATTGGGCGGAAAGTGCCGCCGCCGGATCGACCGGCTGGATGATGTTCAACAATCTGCCGCGGGTAGCCGACGCCCGCCGATTCCTCGGCCTGCTGGGGTCTCTTGAGCCTCGCTCGGCGACGGTTACTTAGGCGGGATGGCGCCTGCGGCGGGCCACGTCGAGTCGCCCACCCTCTTGAGATTCATCTCGAAGAAGCGGACCGGATCCTTGCCTGGCGCGATCCGGTCGCCCGTTTCCTTCCACGCCCCGTCCTTGATGACGGCCGTGTAGCGGATCGTCACGGGGCCCGTGGGGATCTCCCACGTGTAACCGTCCGCCGTGGGAGTCAGAGCGAAGTCGCCGACATACCCCATCGCGTGGGAATGCAGCGTGTAGGCCTTCTTGCCGGGATCGTACGAGATCGTTCCGAACGCGTTGAAGGTGGCCTTCCCGTCAGGGTCGTATCCCCGGCCCTCGATGACCTTGACCGATCCGTCGAGGAAGGGCCCGATCCGTTCCGTCTGGGTGATGTTGTGCTTTTCGCCCGACGGCAGGATCGTCCACGCGGGCCCGCGCCACACGCCGTCCATGAAGGCGAGCGAGGCCATCGCCTCTTTCTGAGCCGCGATGAGCGTCGCGGGGTCGGGGCGTGCCTGGGCGGAGAGAGTCGGAGGGAGTGCGGCTGTCAGGAGAAGAGCAAGGAGAGCGAGGCGGCGTCCGGGGCACATGAACGCATCGTATCTCTCTCACGCCGCCGGGATGGTGAAGAAGAGCTCGCTTCCCTTGCCGGGCTCGCTCTCGGCCCAGATCCGGCCGCCGTGCGCCTCGACGATGCACCGGGATATGTACAGGCCGAGGCCGAGGCCGCGCCGATCGTCTTTTCCGATCTGCCAGAAGCGCTCGAAAATGGCGTCTCGCATCTCGGAAGGGATCCCGGCGCCTGTGTCGCGCACGCAGAACAGGGCCTCATTGCCCTTGCGTTCGACGCCAACGGAGACGCTGCCGCCCGCCGCGGTGAACTTGATCGAGTTGGCGATCAGGTTCGCGAGCACCTGAAGCACCCGCTGCGGGTCGAGCTCCGCCATGAGAGAAGCCTGGGGAATCTTCGTCAGGAAGACGTTCTTTTCGGCCGCGATCTCGCGGAAGCCGTCGATCGCCTCGTCGATCAGAGGCGTGCAGTCTTCCCGAACCCTTTTGAGGGCGAGCTTCCCCGCGTCGATGCTCACGACGTCAACCAGGTCGCCGATGAGGCGGTCCATGCGGGCGGCGTAGTTTTGAATCCTGGTCGTGTCTTTCCGGGTCTCGTTTCCCCGGTCGCCGGCCGGGGCGCCGCTCGCGAGCTTTCCCGCGCCCATCACGATTCCATTCAGGAGATTGCGCAGATCGTGGCTGACCATCCCCAGAAAATCGTCTCGATTCGCGAGCGCGTCGTCGGAGCGCGCGCGCTCGCTCAGCAGGTGGAGATCGGTCTTTTCCCGTTCGCACGCGAGAACCGTCGACAGCGCGCGGAGGCGCCGCTTACGTTCGCGATCGAGGACTTCATCCGCGTTCGCGCGCTCCCGTCGCAACGCTTCATCTTCGAGGACCCGCGCTTCGTCGATGTTCGAGATCGCCTCGACCGCCGCGTCGGGGGGCAGTGCGGTCTCCAGCTGCTGATCGACTCGGTCACGCGCGGCGTCGAGAACGGCGTCCGCCTGCTCCCGTGCCTTGTGGACCGCATCGTCCGCCTCCTCTTCCGTCGCCGCCAGCCTCTCGAGTTGCCGTTCGTCCCTGTTTTCCCGTTCCGTGCGCAGACTCTCGTCCGTCTGTGCTCGTTCCGGAGTGGGAGTCTCGGTCAAGGTGGCCACACGAACACTGTAGCAGGCCGTGCAGAATTCGTGGGGCGCAGGCCGGCTGACCCGCGCCCCTCGGGGGAATCAGGAGAGAAACTCGCCCAGGCGGTCCAAATGCTGGCTCCACGCCTTCTTCATCGCTTCCGCCGCCGGCTTGTCCCGAAGCTTCTGGTGGCCCAGGGCAACGACGCTCTTCGCCGCTCCCTTCGACATGAATTCGAGAACGACAACGGTGTCGTCCTCCCACGTGATGCGCATCCTCTTCGGCGGTGTGGCGGACCGGACGGCGATATTCACGGGCAGCCACTTTTGGCGCTGCCGCGCGTTGGCGAACGCGGCGAAGAGTTTCTCGACGGAGACGTTGAACGTCCGGCTCTTGCTCGCTTCGTGCGCGCCGCCGCGGCGCTGTCCGCGCTCGCGCAGGCCGCGAATCCGCTCGTAGCCGACGGTGACCATCTGCGTCCACCAGGAGGGCGTGCCGAGAGAGGAGACGTATCGGGCGATCTCGGGATGCTGCTTCTCCGCCGCCTTCGCTTTGTCGAGCATGGCGACCCACTGCGCCCAGCTGCGGCCCGTCGCCTTCGTGACCGAGGCGTCGCTCAGACCGGCAAGGGAGTAGTCGGGGACGGTTTCTTTCCTGACGAGATGAAGCCGAGCGGCCGTGTAGGCCTCTCCGGTCTTCTTCATGCGGGTGCGGATCAGCCGCTTGAGGTCCTTCTGCTTCGGCATGACGTCTCCTTCGTTCCAATCGCGAGCGAGCTCCCCAGCAGCGCCGTCCGCGAGGACGAAGTTCGTCACACCGATCCGGGAGTGTTCCCCCCTTTGCCTCGGCGAGGGCCCTTGCTGGGGTAGGGCCATCGAGGTTGGGCGCGGATCAGTGCCGGGCAGATCCTACCGCAAACCGGTGGCGAGGTAGAGGTCCCCGAGCATTCGGCGATACGAATAGACGTACGTCTTCTCGTCCGGAGAGATCATGACCGGGCCGACCTGCTGGACGCCGGACGGGTCGGCCGGACGGATCTCCTTCCAGAGCGTTCGGCGTCCCGTCTGGACGTCCACCTTTTCGACGCGGAGCGGCGGCGCGGATGGGCGGTAGACGAAGATCGACGTGCCGTCGGCCGTCCATCGAAGCGGGATGTCCACCGACTCGAGGCCGGGCACGGCGTGGGGCTCGCCGGGCTCGACCGGATAGAGGTCGATCTTCCGATCGGTCCCGGTCGCCACGATCCACTTCCCGTCCGGCGACACGACGTCGAAGAGGAAGCTGACCCCTTCCGGGGTGATCGGCCGGGCCTTGCCGTCGGGAACTTCCTGGACGAAGAGCTGCGAACCGCGGCCCGGCGCGTTGCCGCCGATCAGGATCCGGCGCCCGTCCGGGAACCACGTCGCGCTCTGGACGTTGAGGTCGCCGGCCGGAAGCGGCTTCGGCTCGCCGGCGCCGGTCGGCACGAGCGTGAATTTGGCGGCCGTCGGGTCCTTGGCGGTCAAGGCCCACCGGCCGTCCGGCGAGAACCCGGACGCGCCGCCCTCGGCAATGCGGACCGCGGGAGAGCCGTCGAGATTCCGCAGGTAGACGCCGGGGGGAACGACGTTCTGCTCCTCGAAGAGCACGGTCCTGCCGTCGGGGGAGAGGCCTTTCGGAAAGGACCAGTTGAGCCAGCTCAGGTTGCGCTCGCCGTCCCGCGGGGAGACGCCCACGATCTCGCGCCGCGACGAGTTCACGGAGCAGAGCAGGCGCCCGTCGCGGGAGATGTCCATGAGGAAGGCGAGGGGCACCATCCAGACGGTCCGGGTCTTGCCCGAAAGCGAGGTCGCATCGATGCTGCCGCGTCCGCTCGACCAGACTTCGTCGCCGCGCGGCGACCAGGCGAGTCCCGTGAGCGCGAACGGGCCCTGGACCTTGAGCTTCCCGTCCCGGTCGATGATTTTCACGAAGCCGTTGTTGTCTCCGCGCTGCGGATGGTCGATGAAGCCGATCCAGCTCCCGTCGGGAGAGATCCGGACGTCGCTCACCCAGCCGGGCGCGTCGTAGAGGACCTTTCCGACCGGGTACTCGATGCGAATGCGGTTGCCCACCTGCCGCGCGACCGCGAGAGTCGTTCCGTCGGGCGACCAGTCCGCGGCCTCGACGTCTTCGAGGATCTCGCGCGGCGCGCCGCCCGCGAGGGGAACACGCGCCAGGGTTCCCACGCTCTCGAAGCCGAAGAGGAAGTGGCGCTTCAGGGAGACCGCCAGCTCGCCGGAGGAGGAAACCGAGAGGATCCCGGCGCCCGAGAGGCCCAGCGACCGCGATTCGGAGCTGTCCGCTCGCGTCGTGAAGATGTCGAGCGGAAGTCCCTCCCACGAGGCCGCATAGACGATCGTCTGCCCGTCGGGAGCGAATCTCGCGTAGGGGATCGCGCCGCGGCCGAAAGTCAGCGGCGTGAGCTTCATCTCGGGGCCCGCTTTCGCTCCCGTCCAGCCGCGCGCCAGAAATCCCGCGGCCGCTCCCAATGCGAGCGTGACCGCGGCCGGAAGGACCCATCCGCGCCGGCGCACCTTCGCGGGCTCGGCCGCCTGCAGCCCGCCCGAGGCCGACGTCTCCGAGAGATGGTCCCGGACGCTCTTCAAGTCGCGGGAGAGGTCCTTGGTGGAGGCGTACCGCTCCTCGGGATCCTTCGCGAGGAGGCGCTCGACGATCCAGCGCACGGGCGCGGGCGCCGTGGGGGCGAGCTGGCCGAGCGACTCCGGCTCCTCCCGCATGATCGCCACGAGCGTCTCGGCGCCGGTCTTCCTCTGGAAGGCGCGCTTGCCTGTCGCCATTTCGTAGAGGATCGTGCCGAGCGTGAACTGGTCCGAGCGGAAGTCGACCGGCTGGCCGCTCGCCTGCTCGGGGGACATGTACCCGGCGGTTCCCATCACCGTGCCGGGCTCGGTGGCCGTGCCGATCACGGTCGGCAGGCCCGTCACGTCCTGAGAGATCGTCTCGGTCAGCTTGGCGAGGCCGAAGTCGAGGATCTTGACGTAGCCGTCCTTCGACAGCATCAGGTTCTCGGGCTTCAGGTCCCGGTGGACGATCCCGGCGGTGTGCGCCTTGGCGAGGCCCTCGGCAGTCTGCACGGCGATGTCGAGGAGCCGCTTCGTGGGCACGGGCTCGCCCGAGGCGAGAAGCTCGCGAAGTGTCTTTCCTTCGACGAGCTCCATCGCCATGTAGGTCGTGCCGTCGGATTCGCCGATGTCGTAGACGGTCAGGATGTTCGGATGGTTCAGCGCCGAGGCCGCGCGCGCCTCCTGCTCGAAGCGCTTGCGGCGGTCGGGATCCGCCGCCGTCGCGGCCGGAAGCACCTTGATCGCCACGTCGCGGCCGAGCCGCGAGTCGGTCGCGCGATAAACCTCTCCCATTCCGCCCGCTCCGATCGCGGCGGTGATGCGGTACTGGGAGAGGTTGCGGCCGATCATGGTCGAAATTGCGTCGCCGATCATTTCATCCCCGTCGCGAGGTACAGCTCGTCCAGGGAGCGGCGGTAGGAGTAGACGTAGGACTTCTCGTCCGGCGCGATCTGGATCGGGCCGACCTGCTCGACGCCCGAGGGATCCGGAGGCCGGATCTCTTTCCACAGGGTGCGCTGCCCCGTCTTCACGTCCACCTTCTCGACGCGGAGCGGCGGCGCGGACGGGTGGTAGACGAAGATCGAGTTGCCGTCGGGCGTCCACCGGAGCGTGACGTCGTTGGGCTCCATGCCCGGCACGGCACGCGGCTCGCCGGGCTCGATCGGATACAGGTCGATCTTCTGGTCGGTCCCCGTGGCGACGACCGACTTGCCGTCCGGCGAAATGACGTCGAAGCGGATGTTGACCCCCTCGGGAGTGATCGGGCGCGGCTTCCCTCCCTCGACGTCTTGCACGAAGAGACGTGAGCCGTGCCCCGGTTCGTTGCCCGAGATGAGGATCCGGCGACCATCCGGAAACCAGGTCGCGGCGCCGGCGAAAATGTCGCTCCTCGGCATCGGCCTCGCCTCTCCGGCGCCCGTCGGGAGGAGCACGATTGGAGTCCCCTTCGCGTCCCGCCGGATCGTCAAGACCCACCGGCCGTCCGGAGAGAAGCCCCACGTCCCCCCGTCGCCCATTCGGACCGCTGCAGAGCCGTCGAGCTTTCGCAGGTAGACGGCCGACGGAACCACGTTCTGTTCTTCGAAGAGAACGGTTTTCCCGTCCGCGCTGATGCCTTTCGGAAACGACCAGTTGAGCCATGTGAGGTTGCGCTCGCTTTTGTCGTCGCCCGAAACGCCGACGATCTCGCGGCGGGACGAGTTCAACCCGCAGAGGACGCGTCCGTCGCGGGCGATGTCCTGAAGGAATCCGCCCGGCACGTTCCAGATCACCCGGGTCTTGCCCGAGAGCGAAGTCGCCGAGATCCCGTCGCGTTCGCTCGACCAGACCTCGCCGCCGCTCGGCGACCACGCGAGTCCGGACAAAGCGGGAGGACCCGCCACCAGGATCTTCCCACTCGTGTCTACGACCTTCACGACTCCGGTGTTGTCTCCGCGCAGCGGGTGATCGATGAAGGCGACGAGGCGTCCGTCGGGCGAGACCCGGACGTCGCTCAGCCAGCCGGAGGCGTCGTAGAGCACTTTCCCGATCGGGTAGTCGAGACGGTTGCGGTTGCCGACGTGGCGAGCGACCGCCAGTTCCTTTCCATCGGGCGACCAGTCGGCGTCCTGAACGTTCTCGAGGATCTCGCGCGGCGCCCCTCCCGCGAGAGGAACCCGCGCCAGAGTGCCGGTGGTCTCGAAACCGAACATGAATTTGCGGTTGAGGGAAACCGCCATCTCTCCCCCGGAGGAGACGGCGAGAAGGCTCGTGCCGGCGAGACCGAGCGACCGCGACTCCGCGCTCTCCGAGCGCGTCGTAAAGACGTCGAGAGGCAAACCGTCCCAGGAAGCGGAGTACACGATGGTCTGATTGTCCGGAGCGAACCGCGCGGTAGCGATCGAGCCGCGGTTGTAGGTGAGCTTCCTGATGTTCGCCCCGCCGGGCTTTGGGGCCGTGGCGGCGCGCAGAAGGAACCCCGCCGCGATTCCGGCGGCGAGCGCGGCGGCGGCCGGCAGCGCCCAGCCGCGCCGGCGCA
Organism: Acidobacteriota bacterium; assembly: GCA_030948185.1. Taxonomy (GTDB): domain Bacteria; phylum Acidobacteriota; class Thermoanaerobaculia; order UBA5066; family Gp7-AA6; genus JALYUA01. The sequence continues at coordinate 95,370 of JALZAT010000006.1, read as the reverse complement.
CCTTCGCGGGCTCCGCCGCCTCGAGGCCGCCGGACGCCGAGGTCTCGGAAAGATGGTCGCGAACGCTCTTCAGATCCCGCGCGAGATCCTTGGTCGACGCGTAGCGCTCCTCGGGGTCCTTCGCGAGCAGCCGCTCGACGATCCACCGCACGGGGGCCGGCGCCGACGGCGCGAGCTGGCCGAGCGACTCGGGCTCCTCCCGAATGATCGCGACGAGCGTCTCGGCGCCCGTCTTTCGCTGGAACGCGCGCTTGCCCGTCGCCATCTCGTAGAGGATCGTGCCCAGCGTGAACTGGTCGGAATGGAAGTCGACGGGATGTCCGCTCGCCTGCTCGGGAGACATGTACCCCGCCGTCCCCATGACGGTTCCCGGCTGCGTCGCCGTCGCGACAACCGTGGGGAGTCCCGTCGCGTCGGTCATGACGGTCTCGGTCAGCTTGGCGAGACCGAAGTCGAGGATCTTGACGAAGCCGTCCTTCGACAGCATCAGGTTCTCGGGCTTTAAATCCCGGTGCACGATGCCCGCAGAGTGCGCCTTCGCGAGGCCCTCGGCGGTCTGCACGGCGATCTCGAGGAGCCGCTTCGTCGGGACGGGCTCGCCGCCGGCGAGCAGCTCGCGGAGCGTCCTGCCTTCGACGAGCTCCATGGCGATGAAGATCGTCCCATCCGTCTCGCCGATGTCGTAGACGGTCAGGATGTTCGGATGGTTGAGAGCCGAGGCGGCGCGCGCCTCCTGCTCGAAGCGCTTGCGGCGGTCCGGGTCCGAAGCGGTGGCCGCCGGCAGAACCTTGATCGCTACGTCGCGGCCGAGCCTGGAGTCCGTCGCGCGATACACCTCGCCCATCCCACCGGCGCCGATCGACGCGGTGATGCGGTACTGGGAGAGGTTGCGGCCGATCACGGAAGCGCGAATTCTACGGCATGAAACGCGGCTAGACTGTCGCCGCTCTCATGGCTCTCAATCCAGGCTCTCGGCTCGGCCCCTACGAGATCCTCGCGCCGATCGGCGCGGGCGGCATGGGAGAGGTGTACCGGGCGCGCGACGAGCGGTTGAAGCGCGACGTCGCGATCAAGATCATGCCGGCGTCTTTCTCGCAGGACACGGACCGCCTCCGCCGGTTCGAGCAGGAGGCTCAGGCGGCGGGCGGCTTGAACCACCCGAACATCACGGCGGTCTACGACCTGGGCTCCCAAGACGGCTCGCCGTACATCGTGACGGAGCTCCTCGAGGGCGAGACGCTCCGCGTGCGGCTCTCCGGCGGGCCGATCGCGATACGCAAGGCGATCGACTATGCCGTGCAGATCGCGAAGGGCCTCGCGGCGGCGCACGAGAAGGGGATCATTCATCGGGATCTCAAGCCGGAGAACCTGTTCCTGACGAAGGACGGCCGCGCCAAGATCCTCGACTTCGGCCTCGCGAAGCTGACGGAGCCGAACTCGCAGGGCGGCATGCAGACGAACCTGCCGACCGCGGCGGGTACGGAGCCCGGAGTCGTGATGGGCACGCTCGGCTACATGTCGCCCGAGCAGGTCAAGGGCAAGCCGGCGGACCAGCGGTCCGACCTCTTCTCCTTCGGCGCGATCCTGTACGAGATGCTCTCGGGCGCGCGCGCGTTCCACCGAGACTCGGCGGCGGAAACCATCTCGGCGATCCTCCGCGAAGAGCCGCCGGACCTTTCGGCGACGAACAAGCTCGTCCAACCCGGGCTCGAGCGGATCGTGCGGCACTGCCTCGAGAAGAACCCGGAAGAGCGGTTCTACTCGGCGCGGGACCTCGCGTTCGACCTGGAGGCGCTCTCCGGAGTGTCCGGCGAGTCGGCGTTCTCCGGGGCCCATCGGGCGATGCCCGGGGCGAAGGCGCGCGCCTCGTGGCCGATTCTCGCCGGGGCCGTGCTCGCGACGGCTCTCGTCACGGGAGCGATCGCCTGGTACGCGATCCAGCGCGCGAACAACCGGCCGCCGCCGTCCTTCCACCAGATCTCCTTCCGCCGCGGAACGATCCTGTCGGCGCGCTTCGCTCCGGACGGGCAGACCGTTCTCTATTCGGCGGCCTGGGACGGCAAACCGATGGAGGTGTTCACCGGCCGCAGCGAGAGCCCCGATTCCCGCCCCTTCGGCCTGACCGGCGCAGAGCTCCTGTCGGTCTCGAAGTCGGGCGACATGGCGGTCTCGCTGGAAAGGAGAACCACGGACAACGTCTTCCGGCGAACCGGAACCCTCGCCCAGCTCTCCGTCGCCGGTGGAGCGCCGCGAGAGATCTTGAAGGACGTCGAGTGGGCGGACTTCGGGCCCGATGGGAAGAGTCTCGCAATCGTCCGCTCGATTCCGGGGAGGATGCGGATCGAGTATCCGGCCGGCTCCGTCGTGTACGAGACGGGCGGGTGGGTCAGCCACATCCGCGTGTCGCCGGACGGAGATCTCGTCGCCTTCGCCGACCACCCCACGCCCGGCGACGACGGCGGCACCATCGCTGTGGTCGACCGCGCCGGCCAAAAAAAGGTCATCTCGCCTTTCTTCCAATCCGCCGAGGGAGTCGCGTGGTCCCCCTCCGGATCGCAGGTCTGGTTCACGGCGGCGGTGGTCGGCGGCAACCGCGCCCTCTATTCCACGACGCGATCGGGAAAGATCCACCTTCGTACGTGGGTGCCGGGAACTCTGACGCTCCAGGACATCTCGAAGGAAGGAAGAATCCTTCTCACCCGGGACACCCTCCGAAGCGAAGTCTTCGCGCTTCCGCCCGGAGCGCCCAAGGAGAACGACCTCACGTGGCTCGACTGGTCGCAGCCTTCCACCGTGTCGCCCGACGGAAAGAGGCTGCTCTTTTCCGAAGCCGGAGAAGGCGGAGGCGACGGATACTCCGTCTACCTGCGGAAGACGGACGGCTCGCCCGCCGTCCGGCTCGGCGAGGGCAACAGCACGGATCTCTCCCCCGACGGGGAATGGGCGCTCGCCATCGTCCACCCGGCCGCCGATCCGCAGCTCGTCGCCTATCCGACGGGCGCGGGGCAGCCGAAGATCTTTCCAAAGGACGGCATCGACGTTTTCGGCGCCCTGTTCCACTCGGACGGCAAACAGGTCCTCTTCAACGGCCGTATGGCGGGTCGCTCCTCGAGGGTGTGGATCCGGGACTTCGCCGGCGGCAAGCCCCGAGCGGTCACCCCCGAGGGTTACGTCGGCAGGGGCGTCGCGTCGCCGGACGGACAATGGCTGGTGATCCGGGAGCCGGACCGAAAGACCTATCTCTTTCCGCTCGCGGGAGGCGAGCCGAAACGCATACCGGGGCTCGAGGAGAAGGACGCCGTGGACCAGTGGAGCGCGGACGGCCGTTTCCTGTACATCCATCGAACCAACGCGGCGCCTCTTCAGGTCGAGCGCCTGGAGATCGCGACGGGGCGCCGGGAGCCGTGGAAGACGCTGATGCCGGCGGATGCGGCCGGCGTCTCCTCCCTGGCGCCGCTGCCGACCCGGGACGGCGCGGCATACGCCTACTGGTTCATCCGGACGCTGTCGGATCTGTACATCGTGGACGGGTTGAAGTAGGGGACGCGCCGATGGCACTCGTATCCGGCAGCCGCCTCGGCCCTTACGAGATCCTCGCGCCGATCGGCGCGGGAGGGATGGGAGAAGTCTTCCGCGCGCGCGATCCCCGACTCGGCCGGGACGTGGCAATCAAGGTCCTGCCCGGCTCCTTCTCGAGCGACCCGGAACGGATGCGGCGCTTCGAGCAGGAGGCGCGGGCCGCTGGAGTGCTCAACCACCCCAACGTCACCGCCGTCTACGACATCGGAACGCACGACGGAGCACCCTACGTCGTCCAGGAGCTTCTCGAAGGCGAGACGCTGCGAACGCGGCTCTCCGGCGGCGCGCTGCCGGTGCGAAAGGCGATCGACCAGGCGATCCAGATCGCGCACGGCCTCGCCGCGGCGCACGAGAAGGGCATCGTCCACCGGGACTTGAAGCCCGAGAACCTGTTCGTGACCCGGGACGGCCGCGTCAAGATCCTCGATTTCGGGCTGGCCAAGCTGACGCAGTCGGAATCCGGGAACGGCCAGCAGACGAACCTTCCGACCGCGACGGCGGGCACCGAGCCGGGCGTCGTGCTCGGGACGCTCGGCTACATGTCGCCCGAGCAGGTCAAGGGCAAGCCGGCGGACCAGCGCTCCGATATCTTCGCGTTCGGCGCGATCCTCCACGAAATGCTGTCTGGGTCGCGCGCCTTTCATCGCGACTCGGCGGCCGAGACGATGTCGGCGATTCTCCGGGAAGAGCCGCCGGACCTCTCGGCGACGAACAAGAACATCCAGCCGGGGCTCGAGCGCCTCGTTCGCCACTGCCTCGAGAAGAACCCCGAAGAGCGGTTTCAGTCCGCTCGCGACATGGCCTTCGACCTCGAGGCGCTGTCGGGGGTTTCGGGAACGGCTGCGGCCGCCTCGGTGACAGTGCCGGCCGGGCGAAAGCGGCTCCTTTCCGCGGGACTCGCCGCCGCGATCCTCGCGTCGCTCGCGTCGCTCGCGATCGGGTTCTTCGCCGGCAAGGGGCGCGGCGCGGTCGAGCCCCCGAAGTTTCATCAGCTGACCTTTCGGCGCGGGACCGTGTGGTCGGGACGGTTCGGCTCCGATGGAAAAAGCATCCTCTACAGCGCCTCGTGGGACGGCGAGCCGACGGAGATCTTCGTGAGCGCTCCCGAGAGCCCCGAGTCTCGTCCCCTCGGTTTCCCGGGCGCCGACGTGCTCGCTCTCTCGTCCTCGGGCGACCTCGCGATGGCGCTCCGCAGCTTCGTCTCCACCGAGTTCACTCGAACGGGGACGCTCGCCCGGGCGAGCGCGACCGGAGGCGGCGCGCCCCGCGAAATCCTCGACGGAGTGGATTTCGCGGACTGGGGCCCTAACGGGAAGGACCTGGCGGTCGTCCGCGGCGTCGGGGGACAACATCGGCTGGAGTATCCGATCGGCAAGACGATCTTCGAAAGTCGCGCCTGGATCGGCAGCCCGCGCGTCGCGCCCGGCGGAGATCAGGTCGCGATCATCGACCACCCCAGCGCGGGCGACGACGGAGGCGTGGTGATCGTCGTCGACCGCGGGGGAAAGAAGACGACGCTCACGCCAGCGTTCGCGAGTTTGCAGGGGCTTGCCTGGTCCCCGGATGGCCGGGAGGTCTGGTTTACGGGCGCGGAAGTGGGCAACCGGTCGCTCTATGCCGTCTCGCTCTCGGGGAAGTTGCGACCTCTCGCCAGAGTCCCCGGATCGCTCACCCTTCAGGACATTTCCCGCGACGGGCGCGTGCTGCTGATCGACGAAACACGAAGGCTCGGAATGTCGGCGCTGGCTCCGGGAAAGACCAAGGAGCGGGACCTTTCCTGGCTCGACTGGTCGCGCCCGTCCGGCCTCTCGCAAGATGGCAAAACTGTTCTCTTCTACGAATCCGGCGAAGGCGGCGGCCCCGGCTATTCGATCTACCTCCGCAACACGGACGGCTCCCCCGCCGTCCGCCTCGGCGAGGGAGGAGGCGTCACTCTGTCGCCGGACGGAGCCTGGGCGGTCGGCCTGTTAGCCAAGCTGACCGACCCGCATCTCGTCATGTATCCAACGGGCGCAGGACAGCCGAAGCCTCTCTCGATCTCGGGTCTGCGCTTCTCGGGAGGCCTTCGTTTTCTTCCAGACGGCCGCCGCGTGATCTTCGGCGCGACGGAACAAGGCCGGGGCTCTCGCTTCTACCTCATGGACCTGGAGGGGGGCAAACCCCGCCCGATCACGGCGGAAAACACCCGCGCTCTCGGACCGATCTCGAAGGACGGAACACATTTCGTCGCGGGCAAGCCGGACGCGAAGGCATACATCTTTCCGATCGCGGGCGGCGAGCCGGTGCCCGTCCCGGGATTCGAGACCGGCGAGGCCGCCGTGGGCTGGACGGCCGACGACCGGTTCCTCTACGTCCAGAAACGCGGGGGTCCCGCTGCGCGCATCGACCGGCTCGACGTGGCGACGGGGCGCCGGGAGCTCTGGAAGGAGATCCTTCCCGCGGACGCGACAGGCGTCGTTCGCGTCTCATCCGTCTTCCTCTCGCCGGACGGGTCGTTCTACACCTATGCCTATTCGCGCGTGCTGTCGAATCTCTATCTCGTCGAAGGGCTGAAATGACGAGGCTCGCACGGCGCATATCGAATCCAAACTGACTCCGAGCTTACGGCGCCGCCGGCGCGTTACGACCGCGATCCTGGCGGCGGGACTTCTCCTGTCCATCGCGATCTATTGGAACGCGACCCCCCCGCCCGGGAATCCTCTCGGCTACGACCCGCAGGACACGAAGCAATACCTGCGGCAGATGCAGACGTACGGCGGGGATGCGAACGTTCTCGCGAGCGAGATCCGGCTGTGGTTCGTGAGCCTCTGGCACGGCGAGAGACTCGCATTCACGGCCGCTTTCCTGACGCTGCTGGCTGCCGGGACACACTGGCTCTTCACGCGGCCGCCGCTCGAGGATGAGGTCGAGGCCGAGGGCGCGCCCTCTCAAAAATAGAAAAACTGAAACTGGACCACGAAATGGTTCGTGTCGCGATTTTCAATCGCCAGGCCGGGGAGCGGGAACACGCTCGGCGCAGGACAGCTCCCCGGCCGTCACCTCGTCGTTGCAGAGCCAGAAGAGGGAGAAATCGAAGCCCGACCGCTTCTGAAAGAGCGCACGCGCGTCCTCGAGGATCGAAACATCTTCTCCCGCGCGCACGAGCCCGGCCAGCGCCTGGACGAGGAGATGGCCGCCGCCGAGGGCGCGGGGCCTTCCGCGCAGGTGCGAGGCTGCCTGGTGAAACGCGGCGCGCGCGGCGGAGACGTCGTCCTGCTCGAGCGCTGTGCGGCCGAGGACGCAGAGGCAGAGGGCGCGCATCGTGTCCCTGTACATGTGGTCGGATTTCTCGATGGCGTCGAGACCCTCGAGGCACCGCGCCCGCGCCCCCGCGAGGTCTCCGGCGCGGCGCAGAGACTCGCCGAGATAACCGCTGACTCCCACCGTCGGCCCCGCGGGGTGCTCGCGCTCCAACGCCACCGCCTGCTCGAGGCTCCAGCGCGCCTCCGCCGCATTTCCGACCTCGAGGTGGCACATCCCGAGCCCCAGCCAGCTCCAGACGTGTTTTCGGTCGACGTCGATCGCGCGCTGGAAGAAGGGCACGGCCTCCGCGGAGCGGCCGTCGAAGGCGAGCGCGCAGGCGCGGAAATACGGCGCGAACGGGTTCGCGGGATCGAGCTCCATCGCCGTGGCCTCCTCCTCGATGCCCGCCTCCGTCTCGTGGCGGCGGATCAGCGAGTAGCCGAGCCAGATGTGGGCGTCGGCGATTTTCGGGTCCGCGGCGATCGCGCGCCGGGCGAAGTCGATCGAGGCCTCGAGGTCCTTCGAGTCGGTCGTGAATATGAATCGCATCGCGTGAACGCCGGCGATTCCCGCGAGCGCCGGAGCGTAGTCCGGGTCGATGGCGACGGCCTGCTCGTAGAGCTCGCGCGCCTGATCGAACGTCCCCTTCTCGAGACGGAAGTAGAAGCGCCGGCCTCGGGCGTAGCACTCGTAGGCGTCGAGGTGCGGTCCCGACGACGCGTCGGGCTCCGGCGTCGCCGCCGTGAGGTTCAGGCTCCGGAGCGCCTCGGCGGCGAGCCGGTCCTGCATCTCGAAGATGTCATCGAGCTTCCCGTCCGTCTTCTCCGTCGAAACGGCGCGGCCGGTCGCGACCTCTATCAGTCGCGACGTCACCCGCAGGGCCGAGCCCGCCCGCTGGTAGCCGCCCGAAAGAAGCCAGCGGCAGCCGAGGGCGAGACCGACCTCGACCGGGTCCACCACCTGCGCGCCCGCTTCGGGCCGGCAGGCGGCGCGCGCCTTCAGCACCCGCTCGCGCGAAGAGAACGGAAAGACCCGACGCGCGGGCGAGGTCTGTCGCGAGGCTTTCGGCGATCCCGCTTCCGATCCACTCGTCGTCCGGATTGCCGGAGACATTCTGGAAATCGAGGATCGCGATCGTGTCGGGCAGCGTCGAGACGAACTCGCCGGAGCCGGCGCGGCGCAGATCCGAGAGGAAGGCGGCCGCGGAGGGATAGCGCCGGCTCACGTCGCGGGCGAGTGCCTTCGTCAGGATCGCCTGGAGCTCGAGCGGCGTGCCGGGGCGAGAGACCGGCGGCGGATCGCGCGAGAGGATCGCCGTGATGCGCTCGCCCGCCGTTCTTCCGGGGAACGCCCGCTCTCCCGAGACCGATTCGTAGAGGATCGCGCCCACCGCGAAGAGATCCGAGCGAGCGTCGAGCGGATCACCACGGAGCTGTTCGGGAGACATATAGCCGATCGTTCCGACCATCGTGCCCACTTCGGTCAGGGCGGTCTCGGTCTTGTCCTCGGCGCCGGCGCCGAGGTCGCCTTCACGCGCGAAGGTCTTGGCGAGGCCGAAGTCGAGCAGCTTCGACGCTCCGTCTCCCGTCAACATGACGTTCTCCGGCTTGATGTCTCGATGGAGGATCCCGACCGCGTGGGCGTGCGTCAGCGCTTCGAGAATGCCGGAGGTCATCGACAGCGCTTCCCCGACGGGGAGGCTTCCGCCGGAGAGCTTCGTGCGAAGGGTGTCGCCCTCGACGTACTCCATCGCGAAGAAGGCGACCCCGTCGGACTCCCCCGCCTCGTAGAACGTCGCGATCCCGGGATGCTGCAGGCGCGCGGACGCCTCCGCTTCGCGGAAGAGCCGGTGGCGCAGCTGCGGCGAGAAGCCCTCGGGAAGGATCTTCAGCGCAACGCGGCGGCCGAGCGCGAGGTCGTCGGCGAGTATACCTCGCCCATGCCGCCGGCGCCCAGGCGGCTTCCGAGACGGTAATGCGAGATCGTCGCGGGCACAGTTGATCCGCCGGGAGAGGCGGTGTGGCGAATGTTATCGCCCCCGGCGCGCTAAGATCTGCCCAACCTCCGGAGGCGCATAACGAGAATTTCGCGGCTCGGCCTCGGCCTGCTCGCGGCGCTCGGCTTCGCGGCCTGCGGGTCCGTGGCGCTCGGCCAGGATGGCGTCAAGCTGCGGGCGATCGATCCCAGGCCGTTCTACAAGCCGGGCGACCGGATCGAGTTCGAGGTCCGCTGCACGGGCGCGGTGACCGAGGACCCGATCGTCCTCTACAACCCCTCTCGCGAGAGCGACAGCGGCTTTATCCTGCCCGATCCCGTGCGCTGTCCGAGCACCCGGTTTCATATCGAGATCCCGCAAGACTTCGTCGGCAAGAACTCGGTGAGTGTTCTGACACGGCACGGGGAAACGCGGTACGGCGATCTGTTCGACTTCGAGGTACGGCAGGACGCATCTCCCTCCGACCTGCGGCTCCTGGCGGATCAGCGGAGCGAGGGGTGCCGGCTGTCGCTGTTTGGCGAGCCGTTTCCTCAGGGTGTCGTGCTCGAGTCTGTGATGGTGCGCCGGGTGGCCCCCCGCGCATTTCCATCCCGGGGTTTCGAAACAACCCGGCAAAGCTCGACCGCCACCCGATGGACGTCGGAAAGTGCCGCCTCGTCGAGCATCACACGACGGGGTTCTGCTACGTCTACAGCGTCCTCCAGACGCGGAAGGTCTCGGAGTTCACCGACGCGCGCTGCGACGAGCTCGACGAGCAGCGGCGGCGGATGCGCCTCGCGATCGACCAGGGATACTGCTGGCCTCCCGAACGGAGCGCGGAACCGGCGCAGCCGGCCTCCCAGCCCGTGACGTCCACGGAAGTCTCGCCCCTTCAGAAAACGATGACGGACATGCGCCGTCTGGCGGTCCTCGTCGAGGGCTACGAGGTCGAGCACAGCAGCTACCCCATCGTCGCCGACGTTCGCGCCCTCACCGCTCTCGCGCCGGAGGAGATGCCGGTCACCGACGGATGGGGAACCTCGTTCGCCTTCGTCTGCGACGGCAAGACGTATTTCATCGTGAGCGCGGGAGCGGACCGCGCGTTCGAGCCGGGCTCGCTGAGGCTCGATGCGAAGCTCGCGGGCGAGACCGATTCGCTCGACAGGGATCTCGTCTACTCGAACGGCCGCTTCCTCCAGTGGCCAAGGACGCAGCGGCGGTAGAGCCGGCGAGGGAGAGCTACCTCAGCCCCTCGATCACGTAGAGACGCGAGAGGCTCCGCATGAAGCTGTAGCAGTAGGCCCGTCCGTCGGACGAGACGTGAGTCGTCTGGATCGTCTCGACGCCGGTCGGATCGGCGAGGGCGATCTCGCGCAAGACGGAGCGCTTTCCGGTCGCGAGGTCGAGGCGGTCGATTCGGACCGGGATCATTCCGTGGCCGACCCAGGCGGTCTCGCCCTTCTCGTCGAACCCGAGGATCGACTCGCCGGCCTCGATTCCCGGCACCGGCCGCGGCTCGCTCCCGTCCACGGGGTAGATGACCCTGTTCTCCTTTCCGTCCATCGCGAGAACTCGCGTCCCGTCCGGAAGGAGGTGTGGCGCGTGGACGCCCTCCGGAGTGAACGGCCGGGGCGGGCCGGCGCCGAGGTCCCGCACGTAGAGGCGCTTCCCGTGTCCCTTCTCCGCGGCCAGGAGGAGCAGCCGTTTGCCATCCGGAAACCATGCGGCGCGCACGTAGCGGAAGTTGGGATCCTGAAGCGTTTTCTTCTCTCCGGGCCCCACCGGCAGAAGCGTCACGCGGTCCGACTGGATCTGCACGACCCACTTCTTGTCCGCGGAGAGATCTTGGGCGTCCCAGCCGTCGCCGAGTCGAACGGCGGCCGTCGAGCCGTCCGTCTTGCGGATGTACACGCCGCCCGTCGCGCCGGCGCCGGCTCCCCCTTCCATGAAAAGGACGTCCTGCCCGTCCCTCGAGATCGTGACATCTTGCGAAAAGTCGAGCCAGGTCAGATCGAGCTCGCGAGAACCGCCCGGAGGCATGCAGATCATCGTCTCCGGCCAGTCGTCGCTCCGCGCGAGAACGCGGCCATCGCGGGCGATGTCCTGCACGATCAGGAGCTGCGGAGTGCGCCCGACGACGCGCTGCTCGCCGGAGAGCGTGACGGCGTGGAGCTCGACGACCCCGATGTTCGCGCTTCGGTTGCGGCCGGAAAACCAGATCTCACCAGTGACCGGGTGCCACGCGACCGAGGAGATGAATTCCCAGCCCGTGACGAGGGTCTTCCTCTTCCCCGCGAGGTCCACGACGCCGACGTCCCAGTCGCTCGGCCCCTTTCCCAGTGAGTACGCAATCCGGCTCCCGTCCGGGGAGAACCGGAACCCCACGACCTGCCCTTCGGTGGCGGGCACGAGGACCTTTCCGACGGGGAACTCGAGGGCTCCGTCGCGGACGACCGCGAGCCTTTCTCCCTCGGGGGTCCAGTCGGCGGAGCCCTGCGCGAACATCAACGCCTCCGGCGGATCGCTCGCGACGAGCTCGCGCGGCGCGCCGCCGGCGAGAGAGACCTCTGCGATCGCGGCAGGATCGTTGCCGTGGAGGACGAGGATCGCAAGCTTCCCTCCGCTCGAGATCGAGAGCAGGTTGGCGCTCGGCAGAGGAAGCGCCGTGGACTCGGTGCTGTCGAGGCGCGTCGAGTAGAGCTGCGGAGCGTGTCCCTGCCAGGCGGCGGTGTAGAGGATCGTCTTCCCGTCCGGCGCGAACCGCGCGACGCCCAGAGAGCCGCGGTGGAAGGAGACGGGGCGGTAGAGCGGAGGTCCGGCGCGCGGTCTGCGCATCGCGAGGGCGCCCGCGGCCGCCGCGACGGCGACGATCACCGCCGCCAGCGCGAGGCCGAGACGCCTCCGCCGAGGCGCGGCGGGCGCGGCAGCGGGCACGGCTCCGGAGAGACTTCCTTCGGAGAATCCCTCCCGAAGACGCCCGAGGTCGCGCGCCAGGTCCTTCGTGGAGGCGTACCGCTCCTCGGTGTCTTTGGCGAGACAGCGCTCGACGATCCACCGGAAGGGAACGGGCGTCGAGGGCGCCGCCGTCGCGAGCGGCTCCGGCTCGTCCCGGATGATCGCCGTCATCGTCTCCGGAGCGCTCCCGCGGGAGAACGCGCGGTTGCCCGTCGCCATCTCGTAGAGGATCGAACCGAACGAGAACTGGTCGGATCGGAAGTCGACCGCGGACCCGGTCGCCTGCTCGGGGGACATGTAGCCGACCGTGCCGACGACGACGCCCGCCTCCGTTCCGATCGACATCGTGGGCGAATTCGTGAGCTCCGCGCTGTCTGGACTGGGAGCCGTCAGCTTCGCCAGGCCGAAGTCGAGGATCTTGACGGTCCCCTCCCTCGTCACCATGACGTTCTCGGGCTTGAGGTCCCGATGCACGATGCCGGTCGCGTGCGCCTTGGCGAGCCCCTCCGCGATCTGGGTCCCGTAGGCGAGGAGCTTCTTCAAGGGGAGCGGACCGGCGGCGGCGAGCTTGCGGAGCGTTTCTCCGTCCACACGCTCCATCGCGATCCACGAGACACCGTCCGTGGTGCCGATGTCGTAGACCGTGACGATGTTGGGATGGTTCAGCGCGGAGGCGGAGCGCGCCTCCTTCTCGAAGCGCTTCAGGCGTTCTGCGTTCGAGGCGAGCGCCTCGGGAAGCACCTTGACCGCCGCGTCGCGCTCGAGGCGAGCGTCCCGGGCGCGATAGACCTCCCCCATGCCGCCCGCGCCGAGCGGAGAGAGGATCTCGTACGGGCCGAGCCGCGTTCCCGGCGCGACCGTCATGGACGCGGTGACGCAGGAGGACGCGACATTTTGGCGCCATCATAATTCGCAAACCTGGCAGGCTCCCTTTCGTACTCACCCCCAACCGGCGAAATGCCGCTCGAATTCAGCAACAGGAGGCATCGCATGCGCAGGAATCCGTCCCTCGTTTTTCTTCTGGCGGCGGCCGCGATCGGAATGGCCGCGGGCTGCTCCAAGCAGGAGGCGCCGGCCCCCGCCGCGGCCGTCCCGGCCGTCCAGCCGACCCCGCCGGGCGGCGGCAAGATCCCCATCACGACGGCGTCCGCGGACGCGAAAGCCGAGTTCGTGCAGGGTCGGGACCTCACCGAGAAGCTCCAGATCACGGATTCGATCGAGCATTTTCAGAAGGCGGTCTCGCTCGATCCCAACTTCGCGTGGGCGGAGTTGAGCCTCGCCAACACGGCGCCGACGGGCAAGGAGTTCTTCGAGCACCTGAACAAGGCCGTCGCCCTCGCGGACAAGGCTTCCAACGGCGAGAAGCTCCTGATCCTCGCGACGCAGGACGGCGCGAACAACGACGCGGTCAGGCAGAAGGAGCATCTCGAGGCGCTCGTCGCGGCGTATCCGGACGACGAGCGAGCGCATTTCAACCTCGGCGGCTACTACTTCGGGCAGCAGGACTGGGCAAAGGCACTCGAGCACTACCGCAGGGCGACGGAGATCGAGCCGGAATACTCGACGGCATACAACATCCTCGGCTACGCGTACCGGCAAAGCGGCGACTACGCGAGCGCGGAGAAGGCCTTCCAGAAGTACATCCAGCTCATCCCGAAGGACCCGAACCCGTACGATTCCTACGGCGAGCTTCTGCTCAAGATGGGCCGATTCGACGACTCGATCGCCCAGTACCGCAAGGCGCTCGAGGTCAACCCCAACTTCGTCAACGCGCATCAGGGAATCGCGATGGACCTCCTCTACTCAGGAAAGGCCGCCGACGCGGAGAAGGAACTGGCGGAATTCTCGAAGAAGGCGCGCAACGACGGCGAGAAGCGGACCGCGCTCTTCGCGCGGACGGTCGTCCACCTCGACGGCGGGCAGACCGCGAAGGCGCTCGCGGACGTCGATGCGCAGTACGCGCTCGGAACCGCGTCGAACGACGTTCCCGCGATGGCCTTCGACCGCGGATTGAAGGGCCTGATCCTCGTCGAGAGCGGAAAGGCCGACGCGGCGAAGAAGGAGTTCGACGCCGGCTTCAAGCTCGTGCAGGATTCCGGCCTCTCTCAGGAAGTGAAGGAAAACGCAGCGCGCGCTCACCACTACAACATGGCCCGCGTCGCGCTCTCGAAGAGCGACACCGCCGGCGCGAAGAAGGAGGCGGACGAGTTCCGGCAGAGCGCGGCGGCGGCGAAGAACCCCTTCGTCGTGAAGAACTCGCACGAGCTCGACGGGATCATCGCGCTCGCCGGCAAGGACTACGACAAGGCGATCGCCGAGCTGCTCCAGGCGAACCCGCAGAACCCGCAGGACACCTGGCGGCTCTGCCAGGCGTACGCCGCCAAAGGCGACGCGGCGAAGGCGGCGGAGGCGTGCGCGAAGGCGGCGGAGTTCAACGGGCTGCCGAACGTCAACTACGCGTTCATCCGCGTGAAGGCGAAGGCGGGAGTCGGCGCTACGAAGAAGAGCTGAGCGTACCGCGCCGACTTGCCCCCTCACCCAACCTCTCCCCCGCGCGCGGGGGAGAGGTGTAGGTTTCACCGATGAAGCCCTTTGCTCTCGCCCTGCTTTCGTCTCTCGTCACCGCCGCCGCGGCGGCCCAGGCCCGTCCGACCCCGACAGCCGCTCCTTCGGTTTCCACCCCGTCCGCCGACGAGTGGCAGCTCACCACCACGGTCCAGGGCAACCCGCTCCACCAGCGCATGAACCTCCGCATCGAAAAGGGGAAGGTGACCGGCTGGATCTTCGGAGGCGGCAAGCGCGTTCCCCTCACCGGGACCTCCGGCGCGGACGGCCTCCGGTTCGAGACGAAGAACGGCGAGGAAAAATCCGTGTACACCGGGCGCGTTGAGAACGACGAGCTCGCCGGCAGCGTCGTCTCGACCGATCCGGAGGACTGGGGCGAGTCCCCTCCTTCGAACTGGCGCGCGAAGCGACTCCCTTCGGAGAGGGACCGGCCGGCGGCGCCTCGGACCCTCGACTTCGAGCCCGTCGAGTTCCATCGCGCCTTCTCGGCGTCGACTCCGCCGGTCCTGCGGATCTGGCCCGGCGACGTCGTGCGCACGAAGACCGTCGACGCCGCGGGTGTGGACGAGAAGGGGAAGTCCCGCGTCCTCGGCGGCAATCCTCAGACGGGGCCGTTCTACATCGAGGGCGCCATGCCCGGCGACGTCATCGCGGTGCACCTTCGGAGGGTGCGGCTGAACCGCGCGACGGCGATCAGCGACGACGGGTTGGTCGACCGCGCGATCACCTCCGACTATGCGGGCGAGCACCGTGACAACGACTTCAAGAACGTCGTCTGGAACCTCGACCTCGAGAAGGGACTGGCGTCTCCCGCGAAGGCGACGGAGCATCTCAAGGGCCTCGCCGTGCCGGTCCGTCCCATGCTCGGGTGCGTCGGCGTCGCGCCCGGCTTCGGAGGCGCGCCGATCCGCACCGGCGACTCGGGGCGCATCGGAGGCAACATGGACTTTTCCGAGATCCGAGAGGGCGCCACGGTGTATCTCGGCGTGGCGCAACCCGGCGCGCTCCTCTACGTCGGCGACGGCCATGCCCTGCAAGGAGACGGCGAGCTGAACGGCAACGCACTCGAGACGTCGCTCGACGTCGAATTCTCGGTCGGCGTCCTCCGTGAAAAACGGATCGCCGGCCCGCGCGTCGAGAACGCCGAGGCCCTGATGGCGATGGGGCTGTCTGGCTCGCTCGACGACGCGTTCCGCCAGGCGGGATCCGCCCTCGCGGACTGGATTCAGCAGGACTACAAGCTCACGGGGAAGGAAACGGCGATCCTCCTCGGCGCGGTCATCGAGTACCAGATCTCCGAGGTCGCGGACCGCAACGTCGGCGTCGTCGCGAAGGTGCGGAAGAAGTACCTGCGGGCCGCGAGCGAGTAGGCGGCGGGGGCGAGGCGAATCTGCTTTTCAGCCCCTCTTGCGGCGAATCGCTTCGATCGCGCGCTCGCAGTCATCGTTGATCCGCTGCCGGTCGATCTGGTACTCGCTTTCCGCCTTCTCGCGCTCGGCCGGGTCCTGGGTCTTCCGGATCGAATCCGCGAAGAGGATCTCCCTCTCCGCGAGGCGTGAGGAGGCGACGCGCCGGGCCTCGGCGACTTCCCGCTTCTGCGCGGCGGTGAGCGGGGTCGCCTGCGTCCCCGACTCGCCGTCGTTCGCGCGCAACCGTTCCATCGCGAGCTCGAAGGAGGACTTCATCGGCTTCCGCACCGGTGTCGCGGTCCTGGCTGCCTTTGCGGCAGGGCGCTTCGGTTTCTTCATCTGTCTTGTCCTGATAGACCCTGGTCGCCGGCTTGTCAACCTCGGAGTAGAGTCTCCCAACTTCATGACGCTCGCTCCCGGAACCCGGCTCGGGACCTACGACATCCTGGCGCCGATCGGAGCCGGCGGGATGGGCGAGGTCTACCGCGCCCGGGACATCAAGCTCGACCGCGACGTGGCGATCAAGGTCCTCCCGCCGTCGTTCGCGTCGAATCCCGACGCGATGGCCCGTTTCGAGCGGGAGGCGAAATCCGTCGCCGCGCTCTCGCACCCCAACATCCTCGCCATCTTCGATTTCGGCCGGGAAGACGGCGCCACCTACGCGGTCATGGAGCTGCTCGAGGGCGACACACTGCGGGGCCGCCTCGAGGCGGGTCCTCTCGCGCCCGCCCTTGCGCTCGACTACGCCCTCCAGATCGCCCGAGGGCTCGCGGCGGCGCATGAAAAGAGCATCGTCCACCGCGACCTGAAGCCCGAGAACATCTTCCTCACGCGCGACGGGCACCTGAAGATCCTGGATTTCGGTCTGGCCAAGCGTGTCGAGCCGGTCTCGCCCGATGCCGCCACGTCCGGTCCCACCGTCGATCCGACCGAGCCGGGAACCGTCATGGGAACGGTCGGCTACATGTCCCCCGAGCAGGTGCGCGGGCTGCCGCTCGATCAAAGGTCGGACATCTTTTCCTTCGGCGCGATCCTCTACGAGATGCTCTCGGGCCGGCGGGCGTTCCGGCGCGAGACCGCGAGCGACACCATGGCCGCGGTGATGCGCGACGAGCCGCCGGATTTGATCGAATCCGGCCGCGCGGTCCCCGTCGCGCTCGACCACGTCGTGCGCCACTGCCTGGAGAAGGATCGGGCAAACCGGTTTCAGACGGCACGGGACGTCGTCTTCGCCCTGGGTGAGACGTCGTCGTCCACGGGCGCCGCGGCGCATCCGACGGGCTCCTTCCGCCGGACGCCGAAACGATCCCGGATCGTGCCGGGCGCCGCGGCCGGTCTCGCGCTGCTCCTCGTCGCGGGAGCGTTGTTGCTATGGCGCCGGTCTTCGACGGGCGGCGGAGCGGCGAACGTGAAGCGGATCGCCGTGCTCCCCTTCGAAAACCAGGGTGCGGCCGGCGACGACTACTTCGCCGACGGTGTGGCGGACGCCGTGCGCGGCAAGCTCACGTCCCTCGGCGGCATCGAGGTCATCGCGCGGGCCAGCTCGACGCCCTACAAGAAGACGAGCAGGCCCCCGCAGGAGATCGCGCGCGAGCTCGACACCCGCTATCTCCTGACAGCGACCGTCCGCTGGAGCAAGGGGGGAGGCATGGATCGCGTTCTCGTCAGCCCGGAGCTCGTCGAGATCCGCGACGACGGCCCGCCCGCCTCCCGCTGGCAGCAGTCTTATGACGCGCCGCTCACGGACATCTTCAAGGTGCAGTCGGAAATTTCGTCGCGCGTGGCGCAGGAGCTCGGCGTCGCGCTCGGCGTCCTCGACAAGCGGCGGCTCTCCGTCACTCCGACCGGCAACCTCGCCGCGTACGACGCGTTCCTGAAGGGAGAGGCGGCCGGCGTCGGAAGCGATCCGGCGAGCCAGCGCAAGGCGCTCGCCTTCTACGAGCAGGCCCTCGCCCTCGACCCGGGGTTCGTCCAGGCGTGGGCGCGGGTCTCCTCGGTCAACTCGTTCCTGTATGCCAACAGCACCCCTGACCCGGGTCTGTCGAACCGCGCGCGACAGGCGGCGGAGAAAGCGATCGCGCTCGCCGCGGATCGGCCGGAGGGCCACCTCGCGCTCGGATCGTACCGGCGGCTCGTCACGTCGGACCTCGCCGGCGCGCTCGAGGAATACCGCAAGGCGGAGCGGCTCTCGGCCGACCGATCCATCGTGCTCGCCCAGAGCGCCGTCGTAGAGTCGGAGCTCGGCAGTTGGGACGCGGCGGTCGGCCATCTCCGTGAGTCCGAGCGGCTCGACCCCCGATCGGCGGCGCGCAAGCGGCTGCTCGGCCAGACCCTCGTGCGCTTGCGCCGGTATGGCGAAGCGAAGGAAGCGATCGACCGAGGTCTCGCCCTGGCGCCCGGCGAGCTCGCTCTGATCGAGGAGAAGGCGCTCGCCTGGCTGGGAGAGGGAGACCTCGCCGCCGCGCGGCGGGTCGCCGAGGCGGCGTACCCCAACGTCAATCCAGCCGATCTCATCGCCTACTTCGCGAAGTACTGGGACCTCGTCTGGCTCTTGAACGACACGCAGCGGCGGCAGCTCCTGACGATGACTCCGAGCGCGTTCGACGACGACCGGGCGAGCTGGGGTCTCGCGCTCGCGGAGTCGAGCGCCCTGGCCGGCGACACCGCAAACCTGCGCTCTTACGCCGAGGAGGCGCGGAAGGCGGCGGAAGCGCAGTTGCGAGCGACGCCCGACGACCCGGATTTCCACACGCTTCTCGGCGTCGCCCTCGCGTATCTCGGACGCAAGCCGGAGGCGCGTGCCGAAGGGGAACGGGCCGTGGCGCTGCAGCCGGTCGACAAGAGCCACGTCTTCGGGCCCTACCTCGAGCATCAGCTCGCCCGAATCGAGATCCTGACGGGAGAGCCCGAGCGGGCGATCGGCCGGATCGAGCGCCTGCTCCGGATCCCGTACTACCTCTCACCGGGCCGCCTCCGGGTCGATCCGAACTTCGACGCGCTGCGAGACAATCCGCGATTCCGGAAGCTCCTCGCAGGCGGGAAATGACCCCCTTTTCCGGACGCCCCTCGTCTAGGGGAGCGGTTCCACCGTAATGCGCTTGCCGACCGCGACGCCGCGGCCGGTGCCGACGAAGTGTCCGTCGCGATCGAAGAACTCGAAGACATATGGATCGCTCGTGAATTGATTCCCCGTCCGGTCGAGCGTCAGCGTTCCTCGAGCCTTGAGCGTTCCCTGAAAGTCTCCGGTCGCGTCGAAACGAAAGAGCAGGGTCGTGACGGCGAACCCCTGGCCACGGTGGAGCTTCGACCATCGGCCGTGTCCCGTGCCAATCGAAGGGTCGG
This sequence comes from Acidobacteriota bacterium, assembly GCA_030948185.1. GTDB lineage: Bacteria > Acidobacteriota > Thermoanaerobaculia > UBA5066 > Gp7-AA6 > JALYUA01. Next base: position 76,263 of record JALZAT010000006.1, on the reverse strand, counting down.
TGATCGTCTGAATCAGACCGCCGTCGTCCGTGAAGGTCGCGAGCGCGCGGTACCAGTTCGGCAGCGGCGGCGTTCCAGGGCCGCCGCTGATCGATACGCTCCACGCTCCCTGGATGATCTCTTCCTCTCCGGCCAGGACCGGCGGCGGTGTCATAAGCGCCCAGAACACTCCAACCGCGATGGCGATGACGAAACTGCAATTGCGCTTCATCGGTTCTCCTCCTGTTCTTATTGGCGAATTTCTCATTCCTGCGGTTTCATCGGATGTCGTCTGAAAAATCCCGGAGGCGTTCGCGCAAATACGAATTGAGGGGGGAATGCCATGACTCGTCGATTTTTGCCGGTAGCGCTCGTTCTTCTCGTTTTTCCAGCGATTGCCCGCGGGGGGGCGACCGTTCGCAGCACGGCGGGCGCTTCCCCCGCCTCGATCCAGGCCACGGTGGATCAGTTCCGGGCCGACCTCGGAGGCGTCAACAACGGCGTCGGTGGCACGTTCGCGACGGGCCGCCGCGAGATCAACTGGGATGGCGTGCCGGACAACCTTTCCTCCCCGAACAACCTCCCGGCCAACTTCTTCAACAGCAACTCCGCCCGGGGAATCGTCTTCTCGACGCCGGGCAGCGGCTTCCAGGTCAGCGCCAAGACCGGCAACCCGACGGTCACAGCCAGCCGCTTTGGGAACATAAATCCGAACTATCTGAACGACTTCCAGACCTTCTCGGCAGAACGGCTCTTCAGCGCCGTCGGCAGCAACATCACCGACCTGCGCTTCTTCGTGCCCGGCACGAGCACCGTGGCGTTCGTCAGCGGGTTCGGAGCGGTTTTCACGGACGTCGACTCCGCGACTTCGACGACGGTCCAGTTCTTCGACCAGGCCGACGTCTCCCTGGGAACGTTCGCGGTGCCCGCCCTGCCGCCGGGGAGCCAGAACCTGTCTTTTCTGGGGGTCTCCTTCAACGCCGGAGAACGCGTCAGCCGCGTGCGCATCCGGAGCGGTGACGTGGCCCTCGGGCCCAATGACAACCCCGCCGGCGGCGACGTCGTCGTGATGGACGATTTCATCTACGGCGAGCCGCAGAACGCCGCGGCGGGCTGCACGACCGACGCGAGCTCGCTGTGCCTGCTCGGCGGGCGATTCAAGGTACAGGCGACGTTCCGACTGCCGTCGAACTCCGCTCAGCTGACGGCGCACGCGACCGGAATCGCGTCCGACTCCGGAGCGTTCTGGTTCCTTTCCGACAACAACCTCGAGATCCTGGTCAAGGTCCTCGACGGTCGGGCGCTGAACGCGAAGTACTGGGTGTTCATCGGTTCGGCTTCGGGGCTGGAGTACACGATCACGGTGACCGACACGACGACGGGCGCGGTCAAGACGTACTTCACCGCCTTTGGAGCGCTGGCGAGCACCGCGGATACCTCCGCCTTTTAGCGGTAGATGACGGGCGGGCGGCCGCAAGGCCGCCCCTACCCGCCGCCGTGGCATTCATCCGGCGGGAGGACGCCCGATGGAGCTCAATCACAAGAGCGCCCCTGCTTCTGGTTGGCGGCCGACTACCGGGCGGGCGCCGCCGGCCCGTTTCGAAACACCTTTCCATCCTTCATCACGAAGGAGACGCGCTCGAGCTCCTTCACGTCGGCCAGCGGATCTCCCGGCACGGCGACGATGTCGGCGTAGGCCCCCGGCGCGATAACGCCGAGGCGTCCGGACATCTCCAGCATCTCGGCCGCCTTCGACGTGGCGGACTGGATGGCGGCCATCGGAGTCATCCCGAATTCCACGAGCCGCGGGAACTCCTTCGCGATCGGCTCGCTCCACGGAAAGCCGCCGACGTCCGTTCCGAAAGCGATCTTCACGCCCGCCTTGAGAGCCTTCCGGAGGGACGGGCCGTGCAGCGCGACGCGCTTGCGGTCGCGGTCTCCGGCGGGCGTTCCCTCCGGCGCGTGGTGGTCGTAGTAGGGGCTCATGGTGGGGCAGAGCCAGGTCCCCTGCTTCACCATCTGCGCGACCGCGGCATCGTCGAGATCGAGGCCGTGCTCGATCGAATCGCAGCCGCCGTCGAGCGCGCGGCGAAGTCCGATCCCGCCGTATGCGTGACAAGCGACTTTCCTCCCCCAACCGTGCGCCTCGTCCACGATGGCCTTGAGCTCCTCGACGGTCAGCGTCGGCTGCGAGACGAAGTTGCCCTGGGCGTCGACCCACGAGCGGTGCGTCATGTAGACCTTGAGCCAGTCGGCCCCGTGATCGAGCTGTTCGCGCGCGGCCTTGCGCGCCTCGACCGGTCCGTCGATCAACTGCGCTCCCTTCGGGACGACAATCTCGGGGGCGTAACCCTCGAGGTCGTACCCGCCGGTCGTCGAGATGGCGCGCGTCACGACAAACATGCGCGGGCCGGGGATGAACCCGCCTTCGATTGCCTGCTTGATCCCGACGTCTCCGTACCCGGCGCCCTCGGTCTCGACGTCGCGGATCGTCGTGAAGCCCTGCTCGAGAGCGCGGCGCGCTGCGACCGTGGCCCTCGCCGTCCGGAACGAGAGCGGATACTTGAGCAGTTGGACGTCGTAGCCCCCCTCCGCCGGGTCCTCACCCTGCAGAAAGATGTGCGTGTGGGCGTCGATGAGCCCCGGCAGCACGGCCGCGCGTGAGAGGTCGATCACCGCGGCGCCTTCGGGGATCCTGGTGGACGCGGCGTCTCCGACGCTCTCGATCCGGTTTCCGCGGATAACGATGATCTGGTCGCGCCGCGGGGCCGAAGACTTCCCGTCGATGAGAGTCCCTGCGCGGATCACGGTGACGGCTTCGGCCGCTCGCGCGGGAACGTCGGGACCGAGCGACACGGCGCAGACGGCGAGCAGGAAACGGAGCATCGCCCGACACCTGCATATTCTCGACGGCATCTGGTCCTCCCGGAAGATCGGGAGAACCCTATTGCCTCGACGGCCGAATGGCAATGGGAGAGTCGGCCCTTCCTCCGGATCGCATGCTAGCGTCTCGCGCCATGCTCACTCTGACGCTCGACGACTTCAAGCAGGCGCGCGCGCGGATCGGCCCGCACATCAAGCACACTCCCCTGCTGACGTCCCGGCAGCTCTCCGAACGGACGGGACTCGACATCCGGATGAAAGCCGAGCTCTTCCAGCGCGTCGGGTCGTACAAGATCCGCGGACCGCTGAACAAGTTCGCGCTGCTGTCGGCGGAGGAGAAGAAACGCGGAGTCGTGTGCTCGTCGGCAGGCAACCATGCGCAGGGGGTCGCGCTCGCGGCGAAGATCCACGGCATTCGGGCCGTCGTGTGCATGGCGGAGAACGCGACGCCCTCGAAGATCGCGGCGACGAGGGGGTACGGGGCCGAGGTCGTGCTGCACGGCACGATCTGGGACGAGGCCAACGAGAAGGCGAAAGAGCTCGTCCGAACGGAGGGCCTCATCTACGTGCACCCGTTCGACGACGCAGAGCTCATCGCGGGACAGGGCACTGTGGGCCTCGAGATCGCGATGGACTGGCCGGACGTCGATGCCGTGATCGTCCCGATCGGTGGCGGCGGTCTCATCTCGGGCATCTCGATGGCGCTCAAGAGCCACAACCCGAAAGTCCGGGTGATCGGCGTGGAGTCTTCCGACGGTCCAGCGATGAAGAAGAGCATCGAAGCTGGCCAGCTCACCACGATCGACTGCCGGACGATCATCGACGGCCTTCGCGTGAGGCGCGTGGGTGAGACCAACTTCTCCGTCGTCCAGCGGTTCGTCGACGACATCGTGGCGCTGCCGGACCGCGAGATCTTCGACGCGGTGGTCTGGATCATGGAGCGCTGCAAGCTCGTGGTCGAAGGAGCGGCCGCCGCGCCCGTCGCCGCGCTCTTGAACGGGCTCGTGCAACTGCCCGCCGGCTCGCGCGTCGTCGTCGTCCTCTCGGGCGGCAACCTCAACCTCGACCCGCTGCGCAATCTCAACTGGAACTGAACGTCGGCCGGGCGGCGCCCGGCCTCCCTCACCCTGCCTCTCCCCCGCGCCCGGGGGAGAGGAGTAAGCCACCCCCTCCCATCCGCTCGCCGCGTTAGGAGTCTCCCGACCGAAGGGAGGGAGGAGCCTGACGCGGCGGGAGCCGGAGCGAAGCCCAGCTTCGCGGAGGCGACGGTAAGATGCCCCATTCACCCAGCGGAACTCGACATACGAACAGGAGGGGGCATGAACCGGAAAACCATTCTGGCGACTCTGGCGGGACTCTGCATCGGCGTGGCGGTGTGCTTGGCCGCGGACGGGAACATGGGGACCTGGAAGCTCAACGAGGCGAAATCGAAGTTGAGCCCGGGTGGCAACAAGAACACGATGGTCGTTTACACGGCGGCGGGCGATGCGGTGAAGGTCGTCACCGACGGCGTCGGGCCCGAGGGCAAGCCGCTGCACACCGAGTGGACGGGCAAGTACGACGGCAAAGACTATCCGGTCACGGGGGATGCCGCCTCGGACACGCGGGCCTACACGAAGGTCGATGCCAACACCCTGAAGATCTCCGTGAAGAAGGGCGGCAAGGAAACGACGACGGTCAACATCGTGATGGCCGCCGACGGCAAGAGCCGCACGGTTACCACAATGGGCACGGATGCGGCCGGCAAGAAGACGACGAGCGTGGCGGTGTACGACAAGCAGTAACGTGAAACGCCCCGGCGACGCTCTCTGGCGTCGCCGGTTTTTTCGACGCCCGTTCCGGAGGTCGTATGAGCCCAACGCCTGAAGGCAGCCGGCCGGTCACCGCCGCGGCGATCCTCTTCGTGGCGCTCGCGCCGTCTTTGGCTGGCTTTCCGAATCCCCCCTTCCGTCCCCGCATCCAGGGATATGTTGAGATTGCCGGGCAACTCGCGGACGTCGGTACGACCGTCCAGATCGTCGTATTTCGGAGCTCGAAAGTCTTCTTCGTCTGCGGCGAAACGACCGTCCACAAGGTACGCGACAGCCGCGGCGCGGCGTACGACGCCGACATCAAACAGACGCCGGAGTGCCTCAATCCCGACAACCTCTACGACTTTTACGTGAACGGCGTGCATGCCGGCGCAGCGAGGTTTCACTTCAACACCACGTACACGGAGAATTTCAAGAACATCGCGGTCCCCGCAGTCGCCTTGAAGACTCCGGCCGACAGCGGCGTGATGCTGCTCTGGTTCTATGGACAGGTGAAGGACGAATTGGGCCGGGGAGCACCGAAGGGAACGAGGGTCACCGCCGAGGCCCGGGGGGCGCCCTGCAAGGGAACGGGCGAAACGTCCGATCTCTACTGGGTTCCGCAGGACCCGATCGGCCAGCGGATGGGCGTCCTCGGGTTCTATTGGATCGGCGTCCCCCTGACCGCGGGATGCGAGGACCGGCAACTGCTGTTCGACGTCTACGCCGGTCACTCGCGCCTGAAGGGGACCGCGATGAACATCCATACGCCGCCGTATGGGAAAGCCGTTCCAGCCAATCTGACTCTGAAGCCTTAGGACGCCAGAAGCGGGACGCATCCGTCTGGGCCGAGAGCGGCCGGCTCCGGTTTTGAGTAGGTGCGCGCTGTCAAATTCTTGCTGCTCCACGCGGCGGAATGCAGCGCGGGGTGGCGGGGTTTCACGGGAATCGAGCCGGAGAAAGCATGCGCAAAACCGACACCCTCAGCCGCCGCCAATTCCTGACCTCTCTGGGCGCGGCGGGCGCTGTCTCCGTTCTTCGTCCCTCCGCTCTCGGCGCTCGTCCCGATCCCACGGCGTCTCGCCCCGGCCCGCTCCTGACGCGCGCGATCCCCTCGTCGGGCGAGAAGCTCCCGCTCGTCGGGCTCGGCAGCTGGATCACCTTCAACGTCGGCGACGACGCCGGCGCGCGCGATTCGTGCGCCGAGGTGATGCGCGCCTTCTTCCGCGAAGGAGGGCGGCTCATCGACTCCTCCCCCATGTACGGCTCGTCGCAGGAGGTGATCGGGTACGGGCTGAAGAAGCTCGGCAATCCCTCGCAGCTCTTCGCGGCCGATAAGGTCTGGATCTCCTCCGGCGCGAAGGGGCCGCCGCAGATCGAGGAATCCCGCCGGCACTGGGGAGTCCCGCGCTTCGACCTCCTCGAGGTGCACAACCTGACGGCGTGGGAGGAGCATCTTCCGCAGCTCTTTGCGATGAAGGCGGCGGGCAAGGTTCGTTACGTCGGAGACGACGTCCGAGGGGCGGCGCCACGACGAGATCGAGAAGATCATGCGAAGCCAGCCGATCGACTTCGTGCAGGTCTCCTACAACGTCCTCGACCGGGATGTCGAGGCGCGGATCCTTCCGCTCGCGCGCGAGCGCCGCATCGGCGTGATCTGCAACCGGCCGTTCCGTCGGGGCGAGCTCTTCGCGAAAGTCGGGAATGCTCCGTTGCCCTCGTGGGCCGGCGAGATCGACTGCGCGAACTGGGCGCAGGTCCTCTTGAAGTTCATCGTCTCGCACCCGGCTGTCGTCTGCGCCATCCCGGCGACTTCGAGTGTGGACCACGTCCGGCAGAACCTCGGAGCGTCGTACGGACGGATGCCGACCGACGCGATGCGCGGACGCATCGCCGCCACCGTCGAGAAGCTGTAACGGGAACATTCTGATGTCGGAGTGGTGGACCTACCATCTCTCGGATTTCCTGCTGTTCTCATCCCGCACGTACTTCCGCCTCTTCGAGATCTACAACGCCGCCATCTGGCCTGCGCAGCTCCTCGCGGCAGGACTGGGCGCGGCGATCCTCGCGCTTCTGTGGCGCGGCACCGGCCGCGTCCGCGACCGCGTGATCCCGGCAATGCTCGCCGCGTGCTGGTTGTGGGTAGGAGCCGCCTTTCTCGCAAGCCGGTATGCGTCGATCAAATGGGCCGCCGTGTACTTCGCCTGGGCATTCGCCTTGGAGGCGTTGGTTCTGATCTGGATGGGAGCGGTCCGCGGGCGCCTGTCGTTCGAACGGACGCCAAACCTCGCCGGCCGGATCGGACTGCTCGTCTTTCTGTTCGCGCTCCTGCTCGAGCCGCTCATGGGCCCGCTCCTCGGCCGCGGATGGAAGGGGGTTCAGGTCTTCGGGGCCGCGCCCGATCCGACCATCGTCGCCACCGTCGGCGTGCTTCTGATCGCCCGGGGCCGCGGACGCGGGACGCTCATGGTGGTTCCGGCACTCTGGTGCGCGATCACGGGCGGGACCCTGCTCGCGATGAGGTCGCCCGACTTCTGGATCCCGCCCGTCGCAGCAGCCGTCGCGACGCTTCTCGTGCTCACGCCCGCGCGATCGTGGAAGATCCGGCGAAGGGCCTGACGCGACTCGGGTCGAATGGCCGCTACCTCGACGTTGGAGTCCGCGTCGCCTTCGGGGCGCCGCCTCCCGTCGGCCCGGGTACGCGGGGGGTCGTCTTCGGAGCGCCCCCGCCACCGCCGTGGTCCTCCCGCGGCGTCCGCTTGGGCGCCCCGCCGCCGGAGTGATTTCCTCCGTCCGACGGCGTCCCGCGTTTTGCCGGGCCCCCGCCAGTCATCGATTTCGGCCTGGTCGCGGCCGCCGTGCGGGATCCGGTCGATGCGGATGGAGTGCGGACCTTCGTTTTCGTTTTTGTTTTGGGCGTCGAGCGCGTCTTGCGCCGCGTCGTGTCGGTCTGCGGGTCGCGACCCGTCCCGGGAGCACCGGCGGGGGAGACCCCCATTCCCGTGGCGCTCCACGAAACCAAAGCGAGAACCAAAAGGAGACCGCGCGCCGAGGCCCGCATGTCAGGCACCGCTACTTGCAGTCACCGATCCGGCGGCTCGTCATATGAATCGTTACCGATTCCGCCTTCACCACGGACTCCATGGAATCGCCGTGGAACGTCGTGTCCGAGTGCATGACGTCGCCGCCACAGTCGGTCGTCCAGGTCGCATGGTTGCCCGTGAATTTCATGTCCCGAATGGTGCATTTCCCGGGGTTCGGGCCTGCAAAGTAGGCTGCCACGGCATTGGCGTCACGCGCGTTCAATCCGGCGAGCTCTTTCGCCGTGTAACAGCGGCTCGCTTTCCGGCCCGGCGCCTTGCCCGGATTGTTCGGCGCGTCCACAAACGTCAAGTTTTCCCAGAGACCCGGACGCATCAGGTCGGCCGCAGAGGCGGGTGGCGTCGCGAGCAGCGCGAACGCCGAGACCACCGCAAGAACCATCGACGAGACTCGCATCGGAGGCTCCCTCTCGCTTCGCACGGCGATTCCGGGCACGAAGATCGTGCGGATGAGTCGGACCGGCGGGAGCAGACCACCGTATCACCGGGTGATACGCTGTGCGCGCCAACCCCTCCGACGGACCGATCCCGCAGGACGGAATGCCCGCCGCCGGCTTTCGGCAGAAAGCGAGCGTCCGATGCCCCTCTGCACTCGGTTTTCCCCCGTCTCCCTGCGAAGAAACCTCTCCCTGGCCGGACTCGTCGTGGCGGCGCTCTCGTTTGCGCGCTTCGCCCCGGCAGCCGACACTTCGGCCATCGACCCGTGCCGCCTCCTCACGAAACAGGAAACGCAGGCGGCCCTGGGCGCCGCGATCGCATCGGAAGCCTCCCCGCCCGCGCGCCTGAACAAGGACAACGTACGGATCTGCAGCATCCGGGGGACGAACGGAAAGGGGCTCACCGTCTTCGTCGGCTCGAAAGACAAAGCTGGGTTCGACCGCGAAAAAAAGGGCCAGACCGCGGTCACGGGCATCGGTGACGACGCTTACACCAACCCCCTGGGACTCGTCGCGCTGCGAAAGGGCGAGATCGTCATAACTCTGGCGCCGACCTTGAATGGAATGCCGGCTGACAGCGTCTCCCTCGAAAAAGTGAAGACGCTCGCCCGCGCCGCGGCGGGGCGGATATGACCCGCTCCGTGCGGACGGGAGCGCGCGTCCTGGTTCTGGGCTCCCTTGTCGTGACGGCGATTGCCTGCGGTCGCGCGACGGCGGGCAAAGCCGCGGCGTCGGAGTCCCCCCCGTCGAAGGCGACCGGGCGGCATTCGTCCGGCAGGATCGATACGGCGTCCCTGCTCACGAAGGAAGAAGCCTCGGCCGCGCTCGGGGTCCTTGTGACCTCGCTCGACTCGAGCGGCGGTTCGAGCGTGACCTACAAGACGGCCGATCCGATGTTCGAAGCCGGCCTCGAAGCGGAACGGAAGGACGACACCGCGGACGCGGTCCTGACGATGGCCGGCGCGCGCAAGGCGACGGGCTTCCTCGGGGGAACGCCGCAACCCGCCGCCGGCCTCGGCGACGACGCCTTCTACGGGGCCATGTCGGTTCTCTATGTCCGCTCGGGAGACGTGGTGCTCACGATCACGCCGCCCAACCTCCGGCAGGTCGCGCAGGCGCAGGCCTACAAGAAGGTCACGTCCGCCGGCGACGCTGATTCGATGAAGAAGGCGATGGAAGAGCTCACTGCGACCACGAAGAACGACCCGCTCCAGGCAGGCAACTCGGAGCGCGATCCAATGAAGGGCGCTACGGACGTCATCGCCGCGTCCAGCAAACCGCAGGGCGACGAATACGAGACGAAGGCTCGGGCGATTGGCGCCGAGCTCGCCCGTAAGGCGCTGGCTCACCTGGGCGGCTCCGCCGGATAACCGGCTCTCGAGCGCAAAAGCACGACTCTCAACCAAGGAGGAACGATGAAGAAGGTGAGCGGGACGACGAACCTGACAGTCTTCGTCACGGCGATCGCCATGACACTGACGGCTGCCTCTCTCTCCGCCGCCGACCGGATGCGCGTCGGGCAGTGGGAGCTCGTCAGCACCGGCGGTGGCCAGACCCGCACGCACAAGGCCTGCGTCGGGGCGGCCGAAGCCGGGGCCGCGAACGGAGACGCGAAGGCCTCCCGTGCATTCGTCGAGAAGATGCTTCCCGCGTCATGCAAGTTCACCGATTACAGGGTGGAGGGCAATTCGATAACTTCCACCATGGCGTGCGGCAGCACCACGGTCCACTCGGTCACGAGGTATCACGGGGACGGGTACGAGAGCGAGTCGACGACAAAGGTCGGCGGCGCCTCGGAAGCGATCTCGCACATCAACGCGAAGCGCCTCGGCGACTGCCCCTAACCGGGCGCTGGGACCATTGAACCGGATTGGAGAGCGATCATGAAGAGGCTGACGATTCCGACTCTCCTCGGGACGGCAATCGTCCTGGCACTGGCCACCTCACCGCTCTCCGGCGCAGATCGATTTCGCGTCGGGCAGTGGGAGCTCACGACCACAACCCAAGGCGAGACGAGGACGGTGAAACGCTGCATCACGGCGCAAGAAGCCGAGACAGTCAACGGAGACACGAAGTCCTCTCGCGCGTCCGCCGAGAGGCAGTCCCCATCCTGTAAGTACACGGATTACAAGGTCGACGGAAATTTGGTCTCGGGTGCGATGACCTGCGGGAAACTGGCGTCGCGGTGGGCCACCACGTACCACGGCGACACCATGGAGGGCGACAAGTTCACGAGGATCGCAGGAGGACCGGAGTTCGTCTCGCACACGAAGGCGAAGCGTCTCGGAGACTGCCCCTAGCCGGAACTCAGCATAGGAACGGTGAATGCCGGATGACCGGCCGGACGGCACGAGATCTGAAACCAGGAGGAACGATGAAGAAGATGAGCAGGATGACGCATCTCATGGTCCTCGTCTCGGGAATCGCCATGGCGCTGACGGCGGGGTTCCTCTCGGCCGCCGACCGGGTGCGCGTCGGACAGTGGGAGGTCGTGAGCACAAACAACGGCCGGACCACGACGTTCAAACAATGTGTCGGGGCGGTTGAAGCGGGAGCCATGAACGGAGATGCGAAATTCTCCCGGGCATTCTTCGAGAAGAACATTCCCGCTTCATGCAAGTTCACCGACTACAGGGTCGAGGGCAACTCGGCATATTTCACCATGAACTGCGGCAGCGTCACGATCCGTTCGGTCACGAAGTATCACGGAGACGGGTATGAGACCGAGTCGATGACGAAATCAGGAGGCGCTGCGGAAACCGTCTCGCACGTCACCGCGAAGCGCATCCGCAACTGCCCGCCGCAATGAACCAGACGAAACGGAGCAAAAGATGATGACGAAAGCGACGTGCTCGGCGGCCGGGGTGACGGCGATCGTCCTGGCCCTGGCCGCGTCCCCTCTCTCTGCCGCGGAACGGGCTCGCCCGGGCCAATGGGAATTCACGATCACCCGCGCCGGCGAGGCCCCCAACACCTTCAAGCACTGCATCAGCTCCGTCGAAGCCGGCAGCGTCAACGGCGATACCACCGCGAGCCGCGGCGCCGCCGAGAAGGCAGCCGCCAAGGCCGGCAACGGATGCAAGATCACGGACTACAACGTCACCGGCGATACCGTCTCCTACGCGATGAAATGCGGCGCAGTCTCGATCCGGTCGACGGCGACGTATCACGGCGAGACGTCCGAGGGGGACACGTTCAGCAAGCGCGACGGCGCCGCGGAAGTCGCCTCGCACGTCAAGGCGAAGCGCATCGGAGACTGTCCCTAGAGGTTTCTTCCTACCGGACCGGGTGCCAGGTGGCGCCGTCGGCCTCGACGTGGTCGACGGTGCCGTTCGGGTTCAACACCGGCGGCCTACGAGAAGTTCCTTAGGATCTTCAGCGCCAGCTCCTTTTCCTGGACGAGCCCGTGGTCCGGCAGCGGATCGATCTTGGGACCGTGCAAGGAGAGCAGGAACCCCTCGTTTCCCCTTCGGACGTACAGGATCGAGCCGTTGCTGCTGTTCAGGTTCAGCGCCTCGTCCCCGACCCCTGCGATCGCCACCGGTTGCGCGCCCGCGGTCGCCGCGCCCTTGACCGATTCCCAGCTGCCCACCGTCACGCTGGCGCCGGCGGAAAAGTCCGCCGCGTTGTAATCGCACATTCCCAGCGTGATGTTGACGGTGTTCTGAGGCAACGGTTGCCCAACGGCCGCTTCCGCGTCCGGCCGCTTCAACAGATCGCAGGCCTTGCGCGACGTGACGATGCCGCGCAACATCTCGTTGGTTGCGGCGGGATCGCCCGGATGTTCGGAGGCGGCCGGCGAGCCGGACGCGGTCGAGGCCGCGGCATTGGACGATGTCTTCGAGCCTCCGCCGCACCCGACCAGCACGACGAACAAGGACAGCGTGAACGCGACGCCGATCCATCGCGAGGGTTCGCGGCTCAGTCGCGTTGCGGTAAGGCGGACAACAGGCAGACGGGTCCGGGCAAACATCGAAGCCTCGCTTTTCTGCCAAAAGCCGGCGGCGGGCGTCGAGTCCCAGGCAATGGTCCGTCGGAGGGGTCGGGCTCAGGCACGCTATCACTGATTCCGCTAGGTGATATGGTGGTGAGGCCGATCCCCCTTGACGGACTCGTCCAGCCGCATTGGAGCGCCCGCCGCCGGTTTTTGGCAGAAAGCGAGCTCTCTGATGTCCCGTTGGACCCGTATTCTCACGTTGTCGCTTCTTCCCGTCGCAGCCGTGGCTCTCGGCACCGCTCCCCCGCAGGAGGCGGCTCCCGCCACGCAGGTCGATTCCCCGGCACGCACGACGCACAAGAAAAAGTCGAACCCTTCCGCCGAGCATGGCGCGACGACGAAGTCGACGGCCGGCGCGGATGCGTCGCTGAATCCTCAGCCGATTCCCCCGGGGCACACGAAGAGCGCCCGCAGAAAGTCCGCCACCACGACGACGGATGGCTCCAACGGCGAGCTCCGCGACACGAACACGAAGAGCGCCCGGAGAAAGTCCAGCGACGGGAGGAGGCCGAACGGTGAGCTTCGCGACCCGTCCAGCAAGAAGACCAGCAAGACGAGCAAGACGAGCAAGCTGAACACCGACGGCGAGATCCGGCACCCGTCCTCGAAGAAGAGCTCGGCGACTTCGTCCAAAGAGACGGGGAACGACAAGGGCATCATTTTCGTCGGCGGCAAGAAGACGCAGAAGACGCAGAAGACGCGAACCTAGAGCCGCTGCCATCCTCTCCCCCGCGGCGAAGACGGCGCGGGGGATTCACGCCCCACGAGTGATAGCCTCCGTCAAACATCTGTTCCAACAAGGAGGGTTTCGATGAGGGCCAAACACATCCTGGCGTTTGCGGCGGCTTTTGCAGTGGCGGCTTCGGTTCTGGCGCAGGCTTCGGGCGCGAAAATGAAGAGCACCGGAAAGATGGCGGGCGGCAAGGCCCCCGTTTTCGTTCCGGCGGCCGACGTGAAGTGGACCGATCTCGACGCCAAGAATGCTCCGGGGGTGAAGATCGCCGACATGTGGGGGAATCATGCGACGGGAGCGTATGGATCGTTCATCAAGTTCCCGGCGGGATTTTCCGCTCCCCTGCACACGCACCCGAGTGAGGTGAAGATCATCATCGTATCGGGCACGTTCATCCAGACGCCGGAAGGAAAGCCGGAGGTCCGGCTCGGACCGGGCTCGTACGAGCTGCAGCCCGGATCGACTTACAAGCACACGACGACCTGCGACAAGGCGTCGGACTGCGTCTTCTTCGTGGTGAGCAACGGGAAATTCGGGTTAAACGTCGTAGAGCCCCCGAAGGCCGCCGCGGGCGCGCCCGCCAAGAAGTAGTCCTCGGAGAAGCTTTCCCCCTCCCCCGTCCGGGGGAGGGGGCTTCGTTTCGGTTCCCCGCCTCCTCGACGAATCAGGCGCGCACGTTCGGCATCAGCACGCGAATCGACTTCTAATCAAGAAAAACGGGCGGGAGCCCGGGCTTCGGCCGATGGGAGAATGAGCGTGTCGGAAGGGAGGCCGTGATGAAGACTCGGCGTGAATGGCTGCTCGGTTCGCTGCTCGGACTCTCCACCGTGATCGCCGCCGCGCGGCCCGAGAAGCCCGGCCCGCTCGAGGTGACCTACTACTTTCTCCCCGGCTGACCGGTCTGCGCCCGGATCAAGCCCGCCGTGAGCGGGTTGGAGCAGGAGTACAAGGGAAGCGTCCGCGCACAGAACCTCGACGCAACGACCGCCGAGAACAAGAAGATCGTCAAGGACCTCGGTTTCGAAAACCACGGGCTCGTCATCCGATCGCCCGAAGGCAAGGTCCTCTGGAAAGAGCCCGACCATGAGGTCAAGATCGAGGACGTGCGCCGGGAGCTCGGCCGGCTCGTCAAGAAGTAACAATCGGGCCCAAAAAAAAGGCCCCTTGCGGGGCCTTTCGATCGAGGGAGCTTGCACGCCCTCGGAAGCGTTCTTACGCGCGCGCGAAGGACGAAACGGTTTCGTAGGTCTCCACCTGGGGAGTTCCGACGATGAACTCGGTGAGCTTCGCCAGGACCGAGGGGTAGGTCGAGGTGCCGTAGTTCTCGGCGTTCGCCTTGTTGTCCCAGAGGCTGATGAAGTGCGCGCCCTTAGGGTTGACGAGCGTCACTTCCTCCTGGAAGCCGTTCTGTTTGCGCAACACGGGAAGGACTTCCTTCTCGAAGAGCGTGTTGAGCTCTTTCTCTTTGCCCGTCTTGATCTGGAATTGGACGTTACGTGCGTACTGCATGGTGCGATCTCCCGAAGCCTTGAGCAGGTGGTCTTCATCGGAGTATCCGAAACGGAGGGACGACGTCGACAAGGTTCCGGCGCCGGCTTGGACCTGTGAAGGATCTTTACCGTACCACTTATGGAGTGCCTCTGCCGGTCGCGCGCGCCGATATCTCGTCGAAGATTTTGAATTGATCGAGATGTACTCCGAATCGTTCGCTCCCGACGGAGGATGTGCCGCCGTTTGTTCCTTAAGTGCGCATTCAAGTCCCGCCGCGCCTCGCTGCCGAGCTATTTTTCGTCGAGGTACTCCTGCGGTACGTCGTCTTCGGGAACCTGGCGAGTCCGCACGCCGCGGGTGCCGCCCCGTCGCCCCTCTTCGACGCCGCTGACGATCCCCGCCTCGAAGGTCTGGCCTTCCTCGAGAAGCTCCTCGACGCTTTCCGAATCGGCCTCCGCCAGGCGCGACAGCCCTTCCGTGTCCCCGGACTGTCCGGCGGAGCCCGCTCCGATTCCGCGCGTAGAGCCCGTGTCGACGGTGCGGCGGCCGCTTCCGATCCGCGACGGTACCGTTCTCTTCGGCGCAGCGTTCTTCGGCGTAGCGTTCTTGGGCGCAGCGCTTCTCGTCACGCTGCGAGCCGCGGATTTGGCTTTCGCCTTTCGCTTCGGGGCGGCCTTCGTCGATTTCGCGGCCTTCGCCGGTTTGCCCTTCCGCACGGGCTTGCTCTTCGCCTTCGTCCCGCGGCGCGCCTTCGACCGCACGCCCTCCCGCGAGTGGCGCATGATCGGTTTACGTTTCGGTTTCGATGCCTTTTTCCGTGCCGTGGGCGTCCGTTTTTTCATGGTGTTTCTCCCTGGCGGCATCGTAGCGCGTGCGGACGCGGCCGCGGTGGTAACTTGGCGGCGAAGGGGGCGCCATGATCAGATTTCGGCTCATTGCCTGCTGGATCGCCGCGGGTCTGGCCACCTCCGCCGTCGCCGTCGCGGAGACGGCGTACACGACGACCGTGACCAACCTGCGCGCCGGGCCGGGCCGCGATTATCCCGTCGTGCGGCACATCTCCCGAGGCCGGCCGATCGAGGTGGCTGGCTGTCTCGAGGACTACGCGTGGTGCGACGTCATCGCCGGGCCGGATCGAGGCTGGATGTACTCCGGGAGCCTCGAATACCCGTCTGGACCGCCGCCCGGCGCCGCGACCCGGCGCCCCTCGCCCCGTGGTGCAACGGGAGAGTCATGAAGAGCGTAGACGGCCGGAGGCGCGCCCGGTCGAGCGATCGGCGCCGGTTCGGCCCGAGCGGCATCACGAGGAAAAGAAACGCGGCCACGGAGCCGACTGAAAGGAGAACCCCCATGCGAATTTCCCGGATCGCTCTCTCTGCCGCCGCGGGGCTCGTGCTCGCGTCGCTGCTGCTCTCGGCGCAGACCGCCTCGACCGCCGAGCCGCGGAAAATCACGGTGACCGCGAAGAAGTACGAGTTCACGCCGAACCGGATCGAGCTCAAGGCCGGCGAGCCGGTCGAGATCACGTTCGAGAGCCTTGACACCGAGCACGGTTTTGTCTGTCCGGACCTGAAACTCGAGAAAATTACCTACAAGAAGGACAGCCCGGGCAAGGTCGCCTTCACCCCCGAGAAGGCCGGCACCTACCCGTTCAAGTGCGCGAAATTCTGCGGGTTCGGGCACGGGAAAATGAAGGGCGAATTCGTGGTCACGGCGGCTCAGTAGGCAGGCCCCCTCACCCCACCTCTCCCCGCGCGCGGGGAGAGGAGTAAGCCTCGCTCCTTCATCCGCTCGCGACGCAAATAGTCTCCCGACCGAAGGGAGGGAGGAGGTTTGCGTCGCGGGAGCCGAAGCGAAGCGTCAGCGCAGCGGAGGCGACGTGTAGTTCTGCGGGTTCGGGCACGGGAAGATGAAGGGCGAATTCGTGGTCATGGCGGCTCAGTAGGCAGGCCCCCTCACCCTGCCTCTCCCGCGCGCGGGGAGAGGAGTAAGCCTCGCTGGTTCATCCGGTCGCCGCGTTAGGAGTCTCCCGACCGAAGGGAGGGAGGAGCCTGACGCGGCGGGAGCCGGAGCGCAGCGGAGGCGACGTGTAGGCGACGCTACCGGGTCAACGGGATCGGGAACGTCGCCGTCTGGCCGCACGCGCACACGAGCAGGAAAAGCTCTCCCGGGCCGCCGCCGGCATTCTCGCGGCACGCGGCCGAGCACTTCTCGCACGTCCACTCGATCAACTTCATCTTCGCTCCCGTGAAGCCGTACCACGACCGCAGGCAGGCTTCGCGGGCGGGCCAGCGCTCGGTCAACACGAACTCGCCTCCCTCGGAGGCGAGCGCGCGCCGCAATGCGGCGATCTCGTTGGCGGGATGGGCGTCGAAGTGAGCGAGGCGGCTTCGAAGTGCGACGTCGGTCAGGCTTCCAAGCCGCGCGGCCCGCTTGCGATCCGCGGACTCCACGGCGACGGAGATCAGACCCGGAGGGCCTGGAGTCGGTCCGGCCGGCGCCAGTCGCGTGAGCCGGATCGTGAAGCTCACCGGCCCCGAGGCGGGCGCGAAGCTTCGAGCGCTGAGAACGGCGGCCGTGCGAGTGGCGGTTGTAATGGGAACCCTTTCGCCGAGGACCGGCGACGGGAGGCTACGGAGAATCCGCGGGTCCGTCGGAGGGAATCGGAATAGAGATCTTATCACCTTGCGCGGGGGCCTCCCGCATCGCCTCACGGACGAAGAATCGCCTTGACGACGGCGAGCTTCTCCATGTCCTCGAGCGCGCGCGCTGCGTCGGCGAGTGTGTACTCGCGCGTGATGAGCTCGCGCCAGCGAAAGCGATCGTTGTATCGGGCCATCATCGCGAGGGCACGGTGCAAATGCGTGAACTCGTATCCCCAGCATCCGAGGATCGTGGCGTGGCGGCGATTGATCTGGCGGTGGGGGTTCACGACGGCGTCGCCCGCGTCCGTGTACTGGCCGACGACGACGTACCGCCCCGCGTCGCGGAGCATCTCGAGGCCCTCGGGAACGGCCGCCGGGTTTCCGGACGCTTCGATCACGACGTCCCCGCCGCGGCCGCCCGTCCGCTCGCGCACCCACGCGGCCCGCGCGGCGGGGTCGCGGACGTCCGTCACGTCGAGCACGCCTGCGGCGCCCAGACGCGTTGCGGCTTCGAGGCGCGCCCGCGGCGCGCCGACCACGTAGACGGCGAGGGCGCCGGACAACTGCGCGAAGATCGCGGCGTTCAATCCGACGGGACCGCTTCCCTGCACGACCACGGTGTCGCCAAGCGAGATGCCGGCGCGCTCGACCGCGTGGAATCCGGTCGGGAGGCCGCACCCTCCGCCCATGAAGTCCTCGGGGAAGATCCCCGGCGGAAGTGGGAGCATGCGGACGCCGGGCAGGACCTCGATGCGTTCCGCCCAACCGCCGAGGAGGCCATCGCGGGCGGAGGTCGTGATCCCGTAAACCTTGCGGTGTGGACACCGTGTGGCCGACTTCGCGACGAGGCAGTGCCAGCACGACCCGCAGGTCCCGAACACGTCGAAAAACGTGACGACGGCGCCGGGCCGGATCTCGCCGCCCTCGACGTCGAAGACGGGGCCTGCGGTTTCGAGGACGCGGCCGCAGTTGACGTGGCCGGGGATGATCGGGAAGGGGACGCCGGCGAGCCTGCCGCGGTGGAGGTGGACGTCGGTGCCGCAAACCTCGCTGGCGATCGTCTCCAGGATCGCGCCGCCGGGCCGGGCTTTTGGAGGGGGATACCGCCGTTGCTCAATGGGACGGCCGGGGCCCGTCATGACCGCGGCGAGGATGGATTCAGGCATGCTCGCCCCTCACCCGAACCCTCTCCCGCTGGGAGGGCCGATTACGCCGAAGGCGAAGGAGCGGTGCGGGGGACGCGGGGAAGACGGCTCGGCTGGATCGCGGTGGTCTGCGAGCAGTGCTCGCACTTCACGGTTCCGTCGAGCCCCACGAGCGTCACGTTCGCGCGGCCGCAGTGGCGGCAGTTCCATCTCCGGATGTCGTTGTTATTGGCCACGGCGAAACCTCTTTCTGTTGACCGCGCTGCATTCGCTCAATTGATCCTCGTCGAGGGATCGAGACGGATGAATCGCGGACCTTCAAGATATCACGCGCGGACCGTTCGCGCCCGCCGGACAAGAGAAAAGGCCCCAAAAAGGGGCCTTTTCCATCGAAACGACGCCCACGTGGGCGTGGCGACAGCTTTAGTAGCGGGGACGCCCACCGTTGCCCGGCCCGTCGGTGCGCGGCCGCGCTTCATTGACCTTCAACGAACGCCCGCCGAACTCGGTGCCATTCAACGCGAGCGCGTTCTTGGCGATCGTGTCATCGCTGAACTCGACGAAGCCGAAACCCTTGGACTGGCCGGAATCGCGGTCCATGATGACCGTCGCGGTGTCGGGGACTCCGTATTTCGCGAACAGGTCACGCAGTTGATCGTCGGAGACGTTGTACGCGAGATTGCCGACATAGAGCTTCATAGATCCATCCTTACGTGCGACTCGCCGGTAATAAGGGACTCGAAGAGCCGCCGGCTCGGCGCTCCGAATCTCGTCATTCCGATCGGGAGCGCCAGCAGGACTGGCGGGGACGAGCGAATTGAGGACGAGGCGTCAGTCTATCAGCTTTTCCGCCGAAACTCCTTCACCAGGGTGGCGTCGAGCTCCACTTCGACGGTGGGTCCGCCGGCGCCGCTGTCGTTGAAGGAGAGCCTGCCGGAGATCCGCCGCCCGTCGTCCGTGCGCGCGGTGAACGCCTCGGGCTTCACGGTCCCCGAATACTGAATGCGCTGGTCGTTCATCACGACCCAGTAGTTCAGCCTCGGGCCAGAACCGTAATCGACGGTCATCCCCTCGCGGAGGTCTCCGTCGGAGCACGACATGTTCGAGCACGCCCGGATCCGATCGCCGATGTCGGTGGGGCTCAGGACAACGCGGCGGATCACCTGCTTCGCGTCGACGGCATCGGGCCCTTTGACGAGGTACGCGTATCGCACCGCGATCGTCCTGCCCTTGTAGACGACCGTTCCCTTCGCGGTCGCCCCCTCCTCCGCGACGGCAGCGGGCGGCGGGCCGAACGCCGTCACCGCCAGCATGAGGACGCTCGCGGGGGCAAAGAACCGAAGAGATCGAGTTTTCATGACGTGAACCCCGTTGCGCATCCTACTCGTCTCCTCGCGGCAGGACGCGCCCGCGTCCTGCTTTGACGCGCGCCCGCTGGACCTTCGTCGCGAGGCGTTTCTCGCGGACGGCCCTGCTCGGCTTCGTTTTCCGGCGGCGCCGAGGCCGGGCGGCGGCGCGGCGCAACAGGGCGAGCAGCCGATCACGGGCCGCCTCGCGGTTCTGCGCCTGCGTGCGGTGCTCGCGGCTGTCGATGACGAGCACGCCTTCCGTCGTCATCCTCTTGCCGGCGAGGGCGGCCACGCGCTGCTTCATGTCCTCGGGGAGCGACGAAGCGCTGACGTCGTATCGCAACTCGACGGCCGTCGCGACCTTGTTCACGTTCTGGCCGCCGGGGCCGGACGCGCGCACGAATCGCTCTTCCAGCTCCCGGTCTTCGACGGCGATCTCGGGCGTCACCTGAAGCATCGCGAGAACAGTCTATCGATCCTCCGGCTCGCTCCAGCCACCTCCTATAATCCGCGCCCAACCGATCTGGAGGTCCGAATGCGTCTGGCTGCCGCCGCTGCCGTCTCCGCTCTCTGTCTCGCCGCCCTGCCCCCTCCCGCTGCCGCCGCTTCTCCCGCACCGACGATGACCGCCGATCAGCTCGTCGCGAAGAACCTCGACGCGCGGGGCGGCGCGGCGAAGATCGGGGCGCTCCGGTCGCTGCGGATGACAGGCAGGCTCGAGCTCGGGTCTGGCGACCGGCACCTCCAGGCGGCCTGGGCGCAGATCCAGAAGCGGCCCGGGATGATCCGGACGGAGACGACGCTCCAGGGGCTGACGCAGGTCGAGACCTACGACGGCAAGGACGCGTGGACGCTCGACCCGTTCGAGGGGCGGCGCGACGCGCAGCGCGACTCGGCGGACGACGCCCGCATCCGCGCGCGAGACGCGGACATCGAAGGCCCGCTCGTGCACTGGCGCGAAAAGGGGCATCGCGTCGAGTACATGGGAACCGAGGACGTCGACGGCACGCCCGCCCACAAGCTGCGCGTGAGCTTCAAGGACGGCGACACGCAGTATCTGTTTCTCGATCCGGACTACTTCCTCGAGATCCGGATCGAGACCGTGTCGCACGTCCGGGGAACTGAGCGGATCTCCGAGGCAGACCTGGGCAGTTACGAGCAGGTGGACGGCCTCTGGATTCCCTTCTCGATCGAGGCCGGCCGGAAAGGCCCGCCCC
>JALZAT010000006.1:0-55486 GCA_030948185.1 Acidobacteriota bacterium | reverse complement strand
CCGGCCCCGCACCGCGCGCGTCACGATCGAGCGCGTCGAGGTCAACGCGGACGCCGATGACTCGATGTTCCGCTTTCCTCCCGCGGGAACGCCGATCGGACGCGACGTGGTGGCGGGACCGGCTCCGGCACCCTCGTCCACCGCGCAGAGCTCGCCGCCGGCCGCCGCCGCCACGGCGTCCGGCGCGCCGAAGTTCGACTCCGCGGCTCTGTCGGGCCTCGGCGCGCGCAACATCGGCTCCGCCGCCATGAGCGGGCGCATCTCCGCCGTCGCGGGACGAAACGAGGGCGGCAAGACGACCCTCTTCGTCGGCGCGGCGAGCGGCGGCGTCTGGAAGTCGCAGGACGCCGGCACGACATTCAAGCCGGTGTTCGACAAGCAGCCGGTCCAGTCGATCGGCGCGATTGCGATCGACCCGTCGAACCCGAAGACGATCTGGGTCGGCACCGGGGAGTCCTGGATGCGCAATTCCGTTTCCGTCGGCGACGGCATCTACAAGTCGACGGACGGCGGCGAGACGTGGGCGAGCTCGGGCCTCCGCGACACCGAGCACATCGTGCGTGTGCTCGTGCACCCGAAGAACGGCGACGTCGTTTTCGCGTGCGCGCCGGGCCGGCTCTGGAGCGACGGTTCAGACCGCGGCGTGTACCGGACGGCCGACGGCGGAAAGACGTGGGCCCTCGTGTTGAAGGGCGGCAACGCCTCGACGGGTTGCTCCGGCCTCACCATGGATTCGAAGAACCCCGACGTCCTCTTCGCCGGCATGTGGGACTTCCGCCGGAAGGGATGGACGTTCCGTTCCGGCGGGGACGGGCCCACCTCGGCTTCCGGCAGCGGCCTGTACCGGTCCGCCGACGGAGGGAAGACGTGGACGGAGCTGACGGAGAAGGGCAACGCGGGACTCCCGGGCAAGCCATGGGGCCGCGTCGAGGTGGCCACGGCGCCGTCCGATCCGAACGTCGTGTATGCGCTCGTCGAGTCGGCGCACTCGGCACTCTATCGATCCGGCGACGGCGGCAGGACGTGGGAGGCCCGCGACAAGAGCCAGATGATGGTCTGGCGGCCCTTCTATTTCGGGCGTCTGGTCGTCGATCCGACGAACGCCGACCATGTCTTCAAGCCCGGCGGCGGGCTCATCGTCAGCGACGACGGCGGCCGCAGCTTCGCGGAAACATCCGGCGGGGGTCACGGCGACTGGCACGACGTCTGGATCGATCCCGACAATCCGAAGCACGTGGTCGCGGGAGACGACGGGGGGCTCTGGCTGTCCTACGACGGCGGAAGCCGCTGGTGGAAGACGAACAACCTGCCCGTCTCGCAGTTCTACCACGTGAGCGTCGACGGGAAAGACCCGTACCAGGTTTACGGCGGGCTTCAGGACAACAGCTCCTGGGTCGGCGACTCGGCGCACCCCGGCGGGATCACGAACGCGCGGTGGGAGAACCTCTACGGCGGCGACGGGTTCTGGACGATCCCGGATCCCACCGATGAGAACGGCGTCTATGCGGAGTCGCAGGGCGGCTACGTGGGGCGCGTCGACCGAAAGACCGGCGCCGCCCGGGACATCCAGCCCAAGGCCGCATACAAGGAGAAGCTCCGTTTCAACTGGAACGCGCCGATCTTCGCCTCGCCCACGCAGAAGGGAACCATCTACATCGGCGCCCAGTTTCTCTTCCGCTCGAAAGACCGCGGCGACACGTGGGAACGCATCTCGCCGGATCTGACGACGAATGACCCGCAGAAGCAGAAGCAGGAAGAGTCCGGCGGGGTCACCGTCGACAACTCGTCCGCGGAGATGCACACGACCATCTACTCGATTTCCGAGTCGCCGCTCGACGCAAAGGTGATCTGGGCCGGGACGGACGACGGCAACGTCCAGCTGACGCGCGATTCCGGAAAGACGTGGACGAACCTCGCGGGCAACGTGGCCGGGCTGCCGAAGGCATCGTGGGTGAGCTGGGTCGAGGCGAGCCGGTTCGATCCGGCGACCGCCTACGCGGCGTTCGACCGGCACACGTTCGGCGACATGACGCCCTGGGTGTACCGGACGGCGGATTTCGGGCGGAGCTGGACGCGCCTCGTCTCGCCCGAGCAGGGCGTTCGCGGTTACGCGCACGTCGTGAAAGAGGACGCCGTCCGGAGAGACCTGCTCTTCCTCGGCACGGAATTCGGGCTGTGGATCTCGCCGGACGGCGGGAAGACGTGGGCGGAGTTCAAGGGCGGCGATTTTCCGAGCGTCGCCGTGCGAGACATCCAGGTGCATCCCCGCGACCACGACCTCGTTCTGGCGACGCACGGCCGAGGGATCTGGATCATCGACGACCTGACGCCCCTGAGGAATCTGACGGCTCAAATCATGTCGAGCGACGCGGCGTTCCTGCCGGGGCGTCCCGTCCAGCAGCGGATGCCCGCCAACGGCGGGTGGGTCGAGGGCGACGCGAGCTTCGTCGGACGAAATCCGCCGGGCGGCGCCGTCATCACGTACTACCAGCGCACGAGACACCTGTTCGGACCCATCCGCCTCGAGATCTTGGACTCCGCCGGCAAGCTCGTGGACTCGATCACGGCGACGAAGCGGCGGGGGTTGAACCGGGCCGTCTGGTCGATGCAGGTCAAACCGCCGCGCGTGCCGCGGGCGGCGTCCCTCGCCTTTTCCGCCTCGCAGGGGCCGAGGGTTCCGCCGGGGACCTACACCGCCCGGCTGACCAAGGGCGGGAAAGCCCTCGAGACGAAGATCGAAGTGGGGCTGGACCGCCGCGCTCCGTACACGGCGGCCGACCGCAAGGCGCAGTACGACGCCGTCATGCGCGCGCACGCGCTCTTCGAGCGGATGAGCGCGCTCGTCGACCGCATCGACGCGGCGCGTGCCGCCGCCGCAAAGAGCGGCTCTCCGGGAGCGGCCGACAGGCTCGACGCGATCAAGCGTCAGATCGTCGCGACGAAGGAAGGCGGAGCGATCACGGGCGAGGAGCGGATCCGCGAGCACCTCGACACCGTGTACGGCGCCTTGAACGGCTGGGAGGGCAAGCCGGCCGCCTACCAGGTGGAGCGGATCGAGACCCTCTCCCGCGAGCTCGACGACATCGCGAAGGAGCTCGAGGCCGTCAAATAGGGGTCAGTCGCGCATTCGCGCAAGTTGTCACAGTACAAGTGCGCATTTGCGCGACTGACCCCCTAGCGCCGTCCTCCGGATATCAGGTGGACCAGGGCGACGAAGAGGGCTGCCCCGATGATCGACCAGACGATCGGGAACGGGTGGCCGTCGATCCGGACCGCGACGAGCTCCGGGAGCCTGAGCTTCGCCGCGAGCCAGGATCCGAGGAGCGCGCCGACGAATCCGACGGCGATCGAGACGAGGCACCCACCCGTCGTGCCTCCGGCGATCGCTCTCCCGATCGCGCCGCAGACGGCCGCGACGAGGAGAAAAACGAGAAGCCCGAGTGGAGAGAAGTGCATGGTCCCTCCGTGTAGGCGGAAGATATCGCCTCGTGAGCTCCGCAACGCAGCTGACGCGAGAAGGGGTAAGAGAGCCCGACAAGACCTCGTTCAGCACCACCTTTCAATTGCTGGAGCCGGAACGAAGCTCAGCGACGTGAGGCGACGTTAGTGCTTCCTCCCCCCGCCACCCCGGGGGGCCTTCGCCCCGCCGGGCTTGCCATGTGCGCCCGCCGGCTTTCCGGCGTGAGGGGCGTTCGCCCTCTTGCCCTGGATCGACTTGCCCTGCGCGGCGGCGTGGCCGTCGCCCTGCGCCCGCTGGCCAGCCGCGCTGTTTTTTCCGGCGGCGGCGTTCGTCCCCCGGGTGCCCGTCGATGCCGTCCGCGTGGCCGTCGCCCTCGCACGGTTCGCTCCCGACGCGTAGAGGTTCCGGTTGACGGTCACGTTGCGCGTGATGGAGACGTTCCGGAACGCGGGGCGGAAGAACGCGCCCGGACCGCACCAGCGCGCTCCCCAGCCGTACCCGAAACCGTACCGCCACCCGCCCCAGCCCGGGCCCCAGCTGAACCCGTAGCCCCAGCCCGCGCCGAGCGCATACCGGGCATGGAATCCCCAGGTCCAGGGTCGCGGGTAGTAGTACGCGCCCCACCACGGACGGTACGCCCAACCGGTTCCGTAGACGACGGTTCCGGCATACGGATACGACCCGAGGTACGCGGGCGTGTAAGCCGTGTAGACGACCTCCGGCGTCGAGTCATAGATGTATGCGTAGCGGGTGTTGTAGACGGGGCTTTCGGACGGGATTCCTTGAATGTCGTCCTCGGGAATGGAGTCCGCGACCGCCCACGGCCCCGTAGGCGCGCCCGCGGTGAACCAGACTCCCTGGTCGACGACGTAATAGCGCCCGCGCATCTTCAGAACCTGGTCCGGCGTGTTCACGGCGTACTCGACTGGCGTGCCGGCGATCTCCTCGAACCGCGGCTCGCCGTCGTAGGTCACGGTGACGTGGGCGTCACTGCGCCGGATCGCGGCGGTGCGGGGCTTCGAGGCGTCGGCGAGCGCCTCGCGCGCGGCGGTGGTGCCCGGGACAAACGCGAGTGCATCCGCTTTCGGCGAGTCGCTCGGGATCCGGCGGAAGCTCTCCGGGAGCCGAAAGGGCTCGACGAAACTCCAGGGCCCGGAGAGGGAGCCGCTCCGGTACCAGCGGCCCGATAGGACGATCCAGTACTGCTCGTCCGGAAGCGTCCGGAAGAGGTCGCTCCCGGAATTGCTCGCCGTTTCGAGCGAGCCCTCGACAACCGCGCTCCATTTGGGCGCGCCCTCGGACACGATCAGCTCGGTCGGCTCCGTCGCGACGAGAATCTTCGGCACGCGACTGTCGGCGGTCTGGCTCGCCTGCTTCAGCTCGGATTCCGGGACGCCGCCTTCTTTGAGATCCCGTTCCGCGATCTGTCGGGCTTCCTTGGGAACGTCCCGCGTCTCCGTCCAGGGCCCCTTTGGGTCCTCGGCGCGAAACCACGTCGTTCCCCCGTTCAGGTAGTAGGCGTTGGAGCCAGACGCGCGCAACACGAGGAACGGCGTGTTCAGAGCGCGTTCGAGCTTTGAGCCTTCGACGGCGTGGAACCGGGGCTCTCCGTCGAAGACCAGAAGGATCGCGGGACCCGCCTCGAACAGGATCTTCGGAGGATCCGTGTTCAGCTTCGAAGCGTCTTGACCGCGGTTTCGTGCGACGGCGACGCCGGCGAGGACGTCGTCGAGCGCGAGCGTCGGGCGCATGCGGGTCAGGGCGTCCGAAACGCGCGCGGAGATCCGCTCCCGCCGCGCGGACGGCATCTTCGGAAAGTCGACGCTCTGCACCCGGACCGCGGCCAGCGTCATGGTCCGCGACGCGCGGTCGGTCTCAACGTCGGCTTCGAACGAGACGGTTCCCGAAGAAAGCTCCGCGCCCGCGTCGGACTCCATTCGGCCCGCGCTCGCGGCCTGAAGCTTCGTGCCGTCGAGCCCCGTCGCCTGCGGCGCTTCGAGCGACAGGGTGGCGTCTCCGAACCGGATTTTCTTCGGCCAACCTTCCTGACGCCGCAGGGCCTGGGCGCGCGGCCGTCCGGCGGCGGGCGGGACGGAACCCGCCGCGGAGGACTGCCCCGCGGCTCCTGCGGCAAACGCCAGGAGCGAGACCGCCGCGAGAACACACGGTGGTCCCCAGGGTGAGCGAGACTTCATGGTTTTCCTCCCGAGAGAGTAGACGACGCGAGGAGCCATTTGTCGCACAATCGAAGTGATCCGGAATCGACCGGAAGGTCTAGGATTCCGCTCCAAGGGGGGCCCCCGTGCCAAACACCGATCCCCGCGTGGATGCATACATCGGGAAATCCCGCGAGTTCGCGCGCCCGATCCTCCGCCACCTGAGAAAGCTCGTCCACGAGGCGTGCCCCGAGGCCGAAGAGACGCTGAAGTGGAGCTCTCCGAGCTGGATGTACGGGGGGAAGATCCTGTGCGGGATGGCCGCCTTCAAGGAGCACGCGGCGTTCATCTTCTGGCACCAGGGAATGATCGACGTGCTCGGCGCCGACGGCGACAAGTCCGACACGGCGATGGGCAGCCTCGGCCGGATCACGAGCGTCGAGGACCTGCCAACCGACAATAAGATGGCGAAGTACATCCGCGCGGCGGCGGCGCTGACCGAGTCCGGCGCGCCGTCCCGTCCCCGTCAGGCGAAGAAGCGCGCGGCCCCGCTTGCGTTGCCCGACGACCTCCAGGCGCGGCTCGCGAAGAACAAGGCTGCGGCGAAAACCTTCGAAGAGTTCTCCCCGAGCGCGCGGAAGGAGTACATCGAATGGATCACGGAGGCGAAGCAGGACGCGACGCGCCAGAAGCGCCTCGCGACGACGGTCGAGTGGCTCGCCGAGGGAAAACGGCGGAACTGGAAGTACGAAAATTGCTGAAGCGTGTCGATTCCGGACTGACCCCTCGCGGACAGCGGGTGTACGGATCTGAACGGCGCGGCGCCGGACCGGCCTGCCGATGGTCGAGTACCTCGGAAGACTTGGCGACGGACTAGACCCAACGGAAGCGTTTCACCGCAAGCACGAAGGACAGAACGGCCCAAGTCCCCAGAATCAGCAGCCCGACAGTGTGCCCCGCGAGCGTCGCTCCGTCGTTGAAGACGGCTCGCAGGACCCGCAGGTACGGAGAGAGCGGCAGGATCAGCACCGCTTTCTGCATCCACTGCGGCGCGCTGTCGAGGCGGAAGTACACGCCCGAGAGCAGCATCATCGGAAAGAAGACCAGGTTCGAGATCGGCGCGTAGGTTTCGATCGTCGACGCCAGGTTCGAGAGAGCGAAACCCATCGCGATGAAAGTCGCGGTCCCGGCCACGATCAATCCGCCGAGGAGAAGGTTCGACCCCTGATTGACGATGTGGAACCCGATCCGCGCCGCGAGCAGAAGCACGGCCGTCTGGAGAACGACCACCGTGGCGCGTTGCAGGATCTGTCCCATCAGGAAGACCCACTTCGGAAGCGGCGTGACCGCGAGACGGCGGAACTTCCCCTTCTCGCGATACGACACGGTCACCATCCCGACGGAGAAGAGCCCCATCGTCAGAAGGTTCAGGCCGATGAGGCCGGGAACGAGGAACGCGGCGTAGTTCGTGGCATGCGCATGCCCCGGGCTCTCGACGACGACGGGGATACGCTCGGGCTCGGGCGAGCCGTTCAGCCTTGCCTGGGCGACGAGGAACGCCTGGCTCGCCGCCTGCGCCGCCACCTGTCCCTGAGCGATCAGGTAGCTGTTCAAGCGCAGCCGGTAGCCATCGCCCAACGTCTCGAGCTGCGCGATCGTGTCTCCCTTCGCCCAGCGCTCCTCCGCCTGTTTCGCGGGCAGCGTCTCGACCTTCAGCCGGGCCTCTTCGAGCGCCTTCAGGAACGCCTTGTCGCGGGCCGATTCCTGCGCCGGCGCGACCCGAACGAGGGTGATCGCGGGCGGCCCGCCGGAGCGGAAGATCAGACCCATTCCAAACAGCATCAGGACGGGAAACAGAAACGTCCAGAACATCGCGCCGCGGTCGCGCAGGTACAGACGCCACTCGATTCGAAACTGCTGCCAGAGAAGCTTAAAAGGGTTGGGCGGTTTCATCGAGTCAGTCATTAATCCCTCAGGCTCCTGCCGGTGAGTGCGAGGAACACGTCCTCGAGCGTCGCGCGGCGAACGTGCACCTGGGAGTACTCGAGGCGCTCGCTTTCGATGGTCGCGAAGAGGCGCGGCAGCAGCGCCTTCGGATCGAGCGCCGCGATCTCCCAGACGTTTCCTCTCGACTCCACCGCGGCGTTCAACCGCGCGGAGAAGCGCGCCGGATCGGGCGCGGCGTCGTCGAACTCGAGCACGACGACGCTCGGGATTCCGAGGCTCGCGATGAGCTCCGCGGGCGTACCGGAACGCAGGATCCGGCCATGGTCGAGGATCGCGAGCCGGTCGCAGAGCGCCTCCGCTTCGTCCATGTAGTGGGTCGTCAGAACGATCGTGCGCCCCTCGGACTTCATCGTGCGTACGATCTCCCACAGGGAGCGTCGCCCCTGCGGATCGAGCCCGGCCGTCGGCTCGTCTAAGAAAACGACTTCCGGGTCGTTGACGAGGGCGAGCGCGAGCGCGAGTCTCTGCGCCTGACCGCCGGAGAGCGTCACGTGGTACGCGTCGGCCTTCTCCTTCAGCTGCACGAGCTCCAGGAGCTCTTCGGTCCCGCGCCGCTTCGGGTAGTAGCTGCCGAACAGGTCGAGAGCCTCGCGGGGCGTGATCTTGTTGTAGAGACTCGTCGCCTGGAGTTGCACCCCGATCCGGGCGCGGATTTCCTGCGCGTTGTGCCGCCAGTCGAGCCCGGAGATCTCGATCTCGCCGGCGTCCGGCTGCGTCAAGCCCTCGATTATTTCGAGCGTCGTGGTCTTGCCGGCGCCATTGGGCCCGAGGAGACCGAACACTTCACCCGACTGGACATCGAGGTCCACGCGCGCCACGGCGAGGACCTTCGGGAACTGCTTGCGCAGGTTGCGGACGACGATCTGGTGAGACAACGGCGCGGAGAGTATCGCGGAGGCTACTTGAGGCCTTCGACGACGAAGAGATCCGACAGAAGGCGCGCGTAGCAGTACGCCCAGGACTTCGCGTCCGGCGCGATCAGCACGTTGGAAATGCGCTCGACGCCCGCGGGATCGGCAGGCATCAGGTCTTTCCAGAGATCTCGTTTGCCGGTCGCGACCTCGAGCCGGGTGACACGGGCCGGAATATCGCCGCGCTTCCAGAGGTACAGGTACCTGTCGTCGGGAGAAAACCGGAGCGGAAATTCGCCCGCGAGGATGCCGGGCAACGGTTTCGGCGTGCCTCCGTCGACGGGGTACAGGGAGCACTTTCCGTCCGGGCCGATCGCCGCGACCGATTTGCCGTCGCCCGTCACCGCGAAACCGGGCAGCGCCACCGTGACGCCTTCGGGAGTGATCGCGCGCGGCTTTCCGCCGCTGAGGCTCTGCAGATAGATCCGGACCGCGTGCCCCTTCTCGCTTCCACCGAATACGAACGCCTTGCTGTCGGGCAGCCAGGCCGCCCCCTGTTCGGCGCTCACTCCGGCGAGCGGAACCTGAAGGTGCTCACCCGTGCCCGTGGGAAGCAGAAGAAAGGGAGTGTCGGGTTGCGGAATGATCGAGAGCGCCCACTTCCCGTCCGGCGAAAGCGCCAGCGCATTGCCTTCGCCGAGGCGGACGACGGGCGAGTTGTCGGACTTGCGCAGGAAGACCGTGTAGTTGGCGCCCCCCGCCTCCCCCTCCTCGTCGAAGAGCAATGTCTTCCCGTCGGGGGCGAGGTCCGCCGCGAACGAGTAGTCGAGAAACGACATGTCCCGTTCGCGCTCGTCGCCCGAGAGGGCCCCGCGGATTCCGACGCGCGGGCTCTCCCGCGTGAGCAGCACGCGGCCGCTCTTCGCGATGTCGTGCAGCTTCAGGCCGCCCGGGACCCGGGCGACGACGCGCAACTTGCCGGCGAGGTCGGCTGCATAGAGGGAGCGGTTCGCGCCGGCCTCCGTCGCCGTAAACCAGATCTCGCTTCCCGAAGGCGCCCACGCGAGCCCGTGCTCGCTCGCCCACTTGCCCGTCAGAGTCGTCTTCCTGCCTTCGAGGTCGATCACGGCGACCGTTCCCGCGTCGTCGAGCGGGAACGGATGGTCGAGGAAAGCGATCCGGTCTCCCCGCGGCGAGAGGCGGGCGTAACTGACGTGTCCCGACGTCTGGTAGAGGACCTTGCCCAGCGGATACTCGATCCGGGCTTTCCCGTCGACATCCCGGACCACGAGCATCTTTTCGCCGTCGGCCGCCCAATCCGCCTCCTGGATTCCCTCCGCAACGCCGCGGGGAGATCCGCCGGTCAAGGCCGCGCGGGCGAGCGTTCCCGCGCACACCCCGGGATGATTGGACCGGCAGTCGAGAGCGATCGCCATCTCGCCCGAGGGGGAAATTCCGAGCAGGTTCGAACTCGGCAGCGCGAGCGGGAGGGAGTCGGGACTGGAGGGGTGCTTCAGAAAGAGCTTCAACGGGTTTCCGTCCCACGCAACGCTGTAGACGATGGTCTGCCCATCCGGGGCGAAGCGCGCCGAGCGGATCGTGCCGCTCCCGAAGGTGATCTGCTGGTACGACGGCGGTGTCGTCCGGTGCAGGCGCTTCTCGAGGAGCATTCCGGCGCCGAGCGCGGCGAGGATCGCGATCGCCGCGAGCCCCCCGCGCAGGGCGCTGCCGCTCTGCCGCGGAGGAACAGGGGAAGCGCCGCTCGAGATCTCGCCCGACACCGACGCCTCAGAGAGATGGTCCCGGATGCTCCGCAGGTCGCTCGCCAGGTCGCGCGTCGCCGCATACCGGCCCTCGGGGTCCTTCGAGAGACAGCGTTCGATGAGCCAGCGGAACGGAGCGGGGACGGCCACGTTCAGCTTGCCGACGGGCTCCGCCTCTTCGCGGATGATCGCCGTCAGCGTCTCCGCAGTGGTCGCGCGCTCGAACGCGCGCTTGCCCGTGGCCATCTCGTACAGCATCGATCCGAGCGAGAACTGATCCGAGCGGAAGTCGGCCGGACGGCCGCTCGCCTGTTCGGGGGACATGTAACCGATCGTTCCCAGCACGGTCCCTGGCCGCGTCTCCTCGATCGCCGTCGCGCTGTCCTGGCTGAGCTCGCCGTCGCGCGGAAGGAGCTTGGCGAGACCGAAGTCGAGGATCTTGACGACGCCGTCCCGGGTGACCATCACGTTTTCGGGCTTCAGGTCCCTGTGGACGATCCCGGCGCCGTGGGCCTTGGCGAGCCCGTCGGCCATCTGGAACGCGACGTCGAGCAATCGCTTCGTCGGGAGAGGGCCTTCGCTCTTAAGGTCGCGCAGCGTCCGCCCCTCGACGAGCTCCATGGCGATGTACACGACCCCGTCCATGGAGCCGATGTCGTGGATCGTGACGAGGTTGTGGTGGTTCAGAGACGAAGCGGCGCGCGCCTCCTGCTCGAACCGCTTGCGGCGGTCGGCATCGGCGGAGAGGTCTCCGGACAGGACCTTGATGGCCACGTCGCGGCGCAGCCGTTCGTCGCGCGCCCGATACACCTCGCCCATGCCCCCGGCCCCGAGCGGCGCGAGGATCTCGTACGGTCCGAGGCGAGAACCAGTCGTGAGCATATGGATGTGAGCGAGGAGAGATTGTAGCGAATTGTCTCCGGCCGGTACGATCGGAGCCTGCCGATCGCCATCAAACACCGCAACACGAACGACGCGACCGCAGATCCGAATCGGACGGATCCAAAGGCGTTCTTTCGCATCAGGCGCAACCGCTGCCGCAGGTGTACGATTTCCGGCGAGGCTCCATGTGACCGTCGTGCGCCGGCTCGCCGCGCTTTCCCTGGTCGCGGCGTTTCGCGCGGCACCCGCGATCGCGGCTTGGCCCAACTACGGCCCGCCGGCGCTCGTCGATTCGCTGGCGGTGTCCCCGGTGGATGGTGCCGTCTATGCGGGTACCGCCGAAGGCCTCTACCGGAGCCTGGCCCACGGCAGGACGTGGTCGCGGATCGGGCCGGACCTGACGATCAACCACGTCCCAGAAACGCTGGCCGTCGATTCGGCGAACACGCTTTTCGTCGTGCTCGCTCGCGACGGTGGCGTCTTCAAGAGCAGCGACGGCGGTCAGACGCTGGTGCAGTTGCCGAACGGACTGCCGCGGGCCTGCTACGAGAGATCCCATGTCGCGATCGCTCCGTTGCAACCCTCGACAATTTACCTCGCGCGTTGCGGCATATTCCGGTCTCGAGACGCGGGGGCGAGCTGGACGCAGGTGCCGTTTTCCGGCGCCGTATCCGTGCTCGCCGTGCACCCACGCGATCCGCGCCGCGTGCTGGCTGGAACGGACAGCGTCTGGATCTCGGACGACGGTGGCGATACGTGGCGCGCCGCCGCCTTCGAACGGTGCAACATCGTCCTGGACCTGCAATTCGACCCATCAAACCCGGCGAGGGTGCTCTCGGCGGTTTGGGGAACGTACGAGGTCGCTCGGAGTGAGGATGGCGGCGAAAGTTGGGTCCGCAGCTCGGACGGTTACTTCGGCTACGGAGCTTCCGCGCTGGCGATCGATCCTCAGGATCCGAAAACGACGTACGTGACGACGCACGGAATCGGCGCGTTTCCGCCTGAGCTCCCCTATCCTCCCGGACCCTACCCGACCGGAGTCAACCGCTCGACGGATGGAGGGTTGTCCTGGCGAAGCCTTGAGGGTTCTCCGTCATCCGCCGACCTGCTCGCCACGGATCCGACCGGAAAGTGGATCTATGCGGCGAGCTGGGGGGCGCCGGGAGTGTCGGCTTACGAGGCGCGGCCCGAACGCTCGCCCGTGATCCGGCCGGCGCCCCGCGATCGCTCACCGCGCCCGGTCGAACGGACGCCGGTGCAGTCCGCCGAAGCGCGGTAGGTACGCGCCGCGAGGCTCTATTTCTTCGGGTTTCCTTCGATGCTCCGGATCGCGCGCTGGATCGCGGCGGGCAGATCTTTCGCCTCCACCTCCGGGGAGCCTTGGATGTCCCTGTAACCCTTCGCCGCGACCGCTTTCAGATCCGGCGGGGCCGATGGCAGTCAGCGCGTCCGCGGCGAACACCCGCAGGTAGATCTCCTTCCCGTGCAGCTGGCGCGCAAGAGCCTTCGCCGCCGGCGCGGCGTCCGGGCCGATCTTCTCGAGCGCGATCACGGCCATCTTGCGGACGTCGTGCACGGGGTCTGCGAGCGCCTTCGTCAGCAGCGGGACCGTCCACGAGACGCCGCTCCCAAGCTTTCCCACCGCCTCCACGGCGGC
Organism: Acidobacteriota bacterium; assembly: GCA_030948185.1. Lineage (GTDB taxonomy): Bacteria > Acidobacteriota > Thermoanaerobaculia > UBA5066 > Gp7-AA6 > JALYUA01. The sequence goes on along the minus strand of JALZAT010000006.1, from coordinate 42,710 downwards.
GCCGCGGACGGTGTCGCTCGGGTCGCCGAGCGCGCGCTCGAGGGCCTGTTTCATCGACGGCACGGCGCGGGCGCCGCGAGCGCCCAGACCGCCGAGCGCTTCCACCGCATTCGCGCGCACGGCCTCGACCGCGTCGGCGGCGGCGGCGCTGAGCATCGAGCCGAGCTCGGCCACCGTCTCCTGGGGAACGCGGGACGAGAGGGCTGCCAGCGTTCTGGCCGCGCTTTCGCGGGGCTCCGGCTCCGGATCGCGGAGGAGCCGGGCGAGCGCGAGAACCGTCGGAGCGGCGGGCGCTCTCACTTCCGCCAGGCCGCCGGCGGCGAAGCGGCGCACGAGCGGAGCCGTGTCGGAAAACGCCTCGACCACCGCGGCCACGGCGTCGGCGGAAGACGGAGCGCGACGGCCCAGCTCCTGGACGGCGCCGATGCGGATCATGAGATCCGGATTGCGCAGCGACGCCCGCAGCTCGGCAATCGACTGTTCATCGGGAGACTTCGCCATCCGCGCGGCGGCGCGGGCCTGTGGCTCCTGCGCACGGCCCGAACCCCCGGTGGTCGAACAGGCGGCTGCGCCGATGGCGAGCGAGACGAGGAGGCCGATCCGGGAGAAGGCCGAAAATTTCATGCAAGCCCTTCCGGAACTCTGACAAGAAGCAGGGCAGTTCCTTCGCTTCGCTCAGGATGACACGATAAGGTTCCCCGACTACCCACTACGGAACATTTCGATTGTCGACGCCGCAGGAGGTCTCATGAACCGTTTCGGCTCTTTCTGCGCCACCGGGCTCCTCGTCGCCGTGAGCGCGCTCCTCTCGGCCGCCCCCGCCGCGGCTCAGAAGGCCCCTCCCCCCCCGGCGACCTACCCGGCCCTTCCGAGCGAGACGCCGGCGAAGCTGCAGGAGGCGGCGTACGGGTGGGACTACGCCAAGCGCGACGTGATGATCCCAATGCGCGACGGAGTGAAGCTCCACACGGTCATCCTCGTGCCGAAAGGGGCGAAGGGGGCGCCGATCCTCCTGACGCGCACGCCCTACGACGCTTCGGCGCTGACGAGCCACTCCCACAGCTCCCACCTCGGGCCGATCCTCTCCGGCTACGACAACGCCACGGACGTGATCGTCGAGGGCGGCTACATCCGCGTCGTCCAGGACGTGCGCGGAAAGCACGGCTCCGAGGGAGACTACGTCATGAACCGCCCCCTCCACGGACCGCAGAACGCCACGCCCGTCGACCACGCGACGGACACGTACGACACGATCGACTGGCTCGTGAAGAACGTCCCGGAGAGCAACGGCAAGGTCGGGATCCTCGGCATCTCCTACGACGGCTTCCTCCCCCTCATGGCGCTCGTCAATCCTCACCCGGCGCTGAGAGTCTCCGTGCCGATGAATCCGATGGTCGACGGTTGGATGGGCGACGACTGGTTCCACAACGGAGCCTTCCGTGAACAGGGCATCGGGTACATCTGGGATCAGGAGGCGACGCGCAAGTCCGACGAGAAATTCTGGAAGAGCCACTACGACGACTACGACATGTTCCTCGAAGCCGGGTCCGCCGGAGAGCTCGGGCGGCGGCACGGGATGTCGCAGATCGGCTTCTGGCGCAAGCTGCTCGAGCACCCGAGCTACGACGCCTTCTGGCGCGACCAGGCCGTCGACAAAATCCTCGCCGCGCAGCCGCTCAAGGTCCCCGTGATGCTCGTCCACAGCCTGTGGGACCAGGAGGACATCTACGGCGCGATCGCCGTGTACAGGGCCATCAAGCCGAAGGACACGGGCAACGACAAGGTGTTTCTCGTTCTGGGCCCGTGGCACCACGGACAGGAGATCCACGAAGGCAGCAGCCTCGGCGCGGTGAAGTTCGGAAGCGATACCGCAAAGGAATTCCGCCGCGACGTGCTGCGGCCGTTCCTGGACCAGTATCTGAAGGACGCCGCGCCGAAAGCGGACGTGGCGCCCGTCACCGCGTTCGAGACGGGGACGAACACCTGGCGGAAACTGCCGGCCTGGCCCGCGGGCTGCGCGGCGGGAGCCGGCTGCACGGTCAAGCCGACGCCCCTCTATCTCGCCGCGGGAGGCAAGCTCGGATTCGCGGCGCCGGCGGGCTCAGGCCCGGAGTTCGAGGAGTACGTTTCCGACCCCGCAAAGCCGGTCCCGTTCATTTCGCGGCCCGTGGACGCGAGCGGGACGCGTTGGGCGAAGTGGCTCGTGGAGGACCAGCGCGAAGCGTCCGGACGTCCCGACGTTCTCGTGTTCGTCTCGGAGGCCCTGACCGCGCCTGTGAAGATCTCCGGCCAGCCCGTCGCGAACCTCGTCGCGTCGACTTCCGGCACCGATTCCGATTGGGTCGTCAAGGTGATCGACGTGTATCCGGACGAGGTCGCGGGCGACGCGCCCATGGGTGGGTACCAGCTGATGGTCTCGGCCGACATCTTCCGCGGCCGCTATCGCGAAAGCCTCGAGACCGCGAAGCCGATCGCCGCGGACAAGCCGCTCCTCTACCGCTTCGCGCTGCCCACCGCGAACCACGTCTTCCTGCCCGGGCACCGGATGATGGTGCAGGTGCAGTCGAGCTGGTTCCCGCTCTACGACCGCAATCCCCAGACGTTCGTTCCGAACATCTTCTGGGCGAAGCCCGGGGACTACCAGAAGGCGACGCAGCGCGTCTGGCACTCGGCGGCCGCCGGCCAGGCGAGCTTCATCGAGCTGCCGCTCGTGATGGCGCCATGACAGCCCCGCGCGCGTCCCGCACGCACCGGAAACGCAAGTCGCCGGGCGGCTCCGCCCGGTTCGACCGGCTGCTCGCCGGCCTTTCGACCGAGGTCCTGCAGCCGCCCACGATGAAGGGACTGAAAAGCTGGGTCTCCGAGGCGGTGAGGGACCGAACCCTCTTCATCACCGACACCGTGTGGGGAACGATCCGCTGGAAGAAGTGGGTGGGCCGCTCGCTCGGACCGACGCTCGCAAGCGGGTTCCTCGTTGAGCACTTCTTTCACGAGATCCGGGGAAACGACCTCGGCGGCGGCGGCGTTCAGGACACGTCCCGCTGGGTCAAGGGACCCGCGCCGTCCGTCTGGGACATGCCGGACGACGCCGAACATCACCAGGTCGGCTACATGTTCTGGGTCAAACGCCCGTGGGTGAACGCCGTGACGGTTTCGTTCGCGGAAAAACAGCCGTGGGGCTCGCAGCTTTCCGCCTTCGTCCGGACGAGGGTTCGCAGGATCGTTCCGGACCGGCAGGATTTCTGGCTCGGCGACGCGACGTTCGCGGTCCTCGACGAGACCACGGTCATCGATGTCCCGGTTCGCGTCTTCGGGTAGGTCTCTTCGTCACTCCCAGGCGGGCTCGCTCTTCGCGCCCTCGCCGCGAAAGGGCGCCCAGGCGAGGCTCACGAAGCGGACGGAAACGTCCGGCGCCCTCCCCCGGTCGAGGACTCCCGGGACGCGCCTTCTTCACCGGGTCCATGAGCGTCTTGATCTGGTCGCGCGTCAGCGGACCCCGAAGGTAGGACATCGCCCAGCGCGACTCGAAGACCACGGGGCCATCTTCATGAACGTCGTTCATCACGAACATCCGGGACTTCAGCCCGGCAAGCGTCCGCTCCATCGCGCCGCGATCAAACCGCGGGCCGCCCCCCGCGGCGACTCCTTCGAGCCCTTCGAGCACGCGCGCCTTGTCTCGCTCCGTCTGAAGGCGCCCGAGAAACCACGTCCCCGCGTTCGACAGGCCCTTGTAATCGAGATCGACGGGATTCTGAGTCGCCAGGACGACGCCCAAACCGAAGGCCCGGCCCTGTTTCAGCAGCGTCAGGAAGGGTGCCTTCGAAGGGGGCACCCCTGCTGGCGCGCGTAGTCGTCCGGCGAAACCCCCTTGCGGGCGGCGTCCTCCTCGTTGATCCAGGGGCGGAAACCGGCGGGCGCGAGATCCGGAAACGTCAGGAGGAGATTTCCGAGGTCGCCCTTCGGGTCGATCAGGATGGCCGGGATTCCGTCGAGAGCGGCCTCCTCGATCAGCGAAATGCAGAGGCCCGTTTTTCCGCTGCCGGTCATGCCGACGCACACGGCGTGCGTCACGAGGTCGCGGGAGTCGTAGAGAACGAGCTCGCCGGCCCCTTTCCCGGCGGGCGGCGCCGTCCGGCCGAGGTAGAAGACGCCGAGCTTTTCGAAGTCCTTCACGGCGCGATCATAACGATCCGGCGAGGTAGGCGCGCGGGGTCGAGCCGAGCTCCCGACGGAACATCGCGATGAACGCGCTCGGCGATTCGTAACCGACGTCGGACGCCACCGCGCTCACTTTCCGGCCGGTCGAGAGAAGCTCGATCGCTCGGGCAAGTCGCGCGCGCTGCCGCCATTTCTCGAAGGTCAGTCCCGTGTCCGCCGCGAAGAGGCGCTGCAGCGTCCGGGCGCTCGCGCCGCAGCTCTTTCCGATCGAGGAGAGGGAACGACGCGTCCCCGGAGAAGCGCGAAGCAGGTTCGCGGCCGCGAGGGCCCGCGGCTCACGTGGCAGCGGCAGCTGCAGCGGAACCACCTCGATCGACCCCAGTTGATCCAGGAGAAGCGACACGAGCGCGCCGTCGGAGCCGAGATTCGGGTCGGACGCGGCGCGGCGCGTCAGGTGCAGGATCAGCTCCCGCAGGAGCGGCGAGACGTTCACCACCCGGCACTCGCGGGGAAGATCCCTCGAGACGTCGGGGCGAAAGTAGAGGGTCCGAAGGCTGACGCGGCCCTTCATATGCACGTGGTGGCGAATGCCGCACGGAACCCACACGGCCCGGTGCGGCGGGACGAACCACTCTCCGGCCACGGTCGAGACACGCATCCCTCCCCGGGAGGCGTAGACGAGCCGGTCCCAGTCGTCGACGATCCCGTTCAGGGTCCCGCCGGTCGGAAGCGTGACGGAAAAGCAGCGGACGGGCGGCTCTCCCGAGCGACTTCCCGCCGGGCGCGGATGTCGTGTTCTCGACATTTTCTGACACTTTAGCGCGAGACAGCCGAGTCCCGCCGCCTGTATCGTCCGGGCTCGACAAGAGGAGGTGCGGATGAACGCGTTGACCTCGCTGTGGCTTCCCATCCTCGTTTCCGCGGTTTTCGTCTTTCTCGCCAGCTCGGTCAGCCACACGCTGCTCCCCTTCCACAAGGCGGACTACGGAAAGCTGCCGGGCGAGACGGAGGCGATGGACCTCTTCCGGCGCCTCGGCGTCGCGCCGGGCGATTACCTCTTCCCGCGTCCGGACAGCCGGAAGGACCTGACGTCCCCGGCGTTTCGCGAGAGGTACAAGAAGGGCCCGGTGGGAGTTCTCACGATGATGCCCAACGGGGGCCAGCCGATGGCGCGGACCTTTCTCCTCTGGTTTCTCTACTGCATCGCCGTCAGCGCCTTCGCGGCGTTCATCGCTACGCGCGGCGCGGCGCCGGGCGCGTCCCGGCGCGCCGTCTTCATCCTCGTCGCGGCGGCCGCGGCCGGCGGATACGTGCTCGGGCTGTGGCAGAACTCCATCTGGTACGGCAAGTCGTGGGCGACGACGGCGAGGTCCACGATCGACGGCGTCGTGTACGGCCTCCTGACCGGCGGGGCGTTCGCCTGGCTGTGGCCGCGATGAAAAAGAAAGCGACGGCCGCGCCCGTCACCCTGCGGCACTTCGCCATCAACGCCGACGACGTCGGCCGCGCCAGGCGCTTCTACGAGAGAGTCTTCGGCTGGACGTTCCAGCCCTGGGGGCCGCCCGAGTTCTTCATGGTCGAAACCGGGGCGGGACACGCGGGCACCGGAGAGGCGGGAGGAATCCGGGGCTCGCTCCAGAGGCGCCGGGAGCTTGCGCCCGGTCTCGTCCTCCACGGCTTCGAGTGCTCGTTCGCGATCGACGACGTCCCGAAGGTCGTCGCGGCGGTGCGGGCCGGCGGCGGGCGCATCCTCATGGAGCCTACGATCCTGCCTGGGATCGGCGAGCTCATCTTCTTCCAGGACACGGAAGGAAACGTCGTGGGGGCGATGCGTTATGACGAGACGGTCGACTAGGTGGCTGTCTACGGCAGTTTCACGTCCTGGAAGGCGAAGCGCACTTCGGAAAAAGACTTGGGCGTCTTGAGCCGGACCTGGAGCGACGCCGACGGCGGGATCGGCTCGAGCATCCGCAGAATGCGATAGCCCTCGATTTCCGTCGTTCCGTAGGACTGGACGGCGGTGCCGTCGGGCGCGGCGAGGTCGAAGGAGAAGATCTTTTTCCAGGGATCGTCCACTTTCAGAATCAGGTCGTTCTCGCCGACGTTCTCGAAGAGCCGTTGGATGGTCGTCACGAGCACGTCCGCCATCGCTTCGGCCACTCCTTCGAGACCTTCTTTCTTCGGCGGCTTTCCCTTCGCGCTCTTCGCCTTCGCGCGCTCCTCCGCCTGTTTCTTTTCGCGCTCCAGGCCCGCCCTGGAAAGCACCCCCAGCCGGATGCCCTGGGCGGCGAGCGCCGGCGTCGCGAGCGGTTTGTCCTGTTTCGACAGCACGCGGTCGATCCTGACGGTCGCCGCGGCGTCGCGCGACGGAAGATAGGTCTCGACGACCCCCTCGACCGCGGTGAGCGTCTTCGCCTTGCGCGCCGGGCTCGCGAGCTCGATCCGCGGCGTGATCGCTCCCTCCCCGCGCGCCTCCTGCCACCCGTCGCGGCCGGAGACAATCGCATCCTTCGGATTCGCGAGGTCACGGCCCGTGTCGTCGACGGCGCGGGTCACGCGAGGCCGCGCGGATTTGACCGCGAGCGCGTCCTCTCCCTGGAGGGCGAGCGTCAGCGAAAGGGAGGGATGCGGAAAGTCGCTCGTCGTACGGCGGTCGAGAAGCGAATCGACGGTGACCTGGACTCTCGGCGCGGCCGCCGCGAGCTTTGAAGCGGCGGGCGCCGGTTTCTTCACGGCGGCCACCGCGGGCGCGGCCGCGGCCGCGGCCGCAAGCAAAGTGATCGCGATCGCGACGCCGCGGGCAGTTCTGCGGGGTCTGTTCATGGCAGCGCGACCTCTTTGAAGTTCATCGGAATCGCGACGACCGATTTCGCGGTCCGCACCGTGACGAGCAGCGCCGCGTCCGCGGGCGGCTTCTCCGACAGGTCGAGCTTCAACAGCTTGTCGTCGTTGCCGCCCGAGCTGCCGCGGCTCGGCGCGTGGAGCTCCTTGCCGTCTGCGCCCACGACGTCGATCGAGATGATCTTGCCGTCGGGGTCCTTCGTCTCGATCAAGACGCTCGTCTCCGCCGGCTCTTCTCCGCCGAGCGACGAGAGCGCCTCGATCATCGCGATCGCCTGCTTGATCTCCGCGTCGGAAGCCCCGTGCTTCTTTCCTTCGGCGGTGATCTGTTCCTTCGTCGGCCGGTTGGACTGCTGGCGGGCCTTGTAGGCGGCAGCCGAAAGCGGCGTGATCTCGATCCTCGACGACTTCAGGGCGGAGCTCGAGATCGGCTTATCGAGGCGTGAGAGAAACTTGTCGAACTTCTGTTTCGTGTTCGGATCGCGCGCGGGGATGAAGAGCTCGAGCTCCCCCGCCACCTCGACGGAGGAGGCGTCGCGGCCCGGGCTCGACAGATTGACTCGGGGGCCGGGCCGCCGGTCCGGAGAGAACTCCTCGAAGTCCGGGATCTTGTCGTCTTTCGGCTTGTACAGTGCGGAGCCGCGGTCGTCTCTGGCCGACTTCACGCGGGGACGGAGCGCCTTGACGTCCCCGAGGCCGGCGCCCGACAGGCGAAGCTCGATCGACATGCCGCCGAAGCGGGGGTCGGAAAACCGCTGGTCCTCGACCGTGCCGGGAACCACCCGCAGTTCGTCGGCGGCGAACAGAGGAGAACCGAGGAGGACGAGGCACGGGACCCATGTAAGGGGGCGGCGCTGCAGCAGCACTTTGACCTCCGACGAACCTCAGGAGAAATTTTGCGGTGCAAAATACCACCGCGGCGGAGCCCCCTCTACTTCGCCTCCGACGCCCGGAGCTTTTCGGCCGCCGCCGTGTTCGCGGGGTCGATCTCGGCGCTCTTGCGGTAGTAGAAGGCCGCGAGCTCCTTTTTCCCCGCGGCTCCGCAGGCGTCCGCGAGGTTCTCCCAGGCCTTCGCCGAGCGCGGGAACAGCTCGGCGTTCAGGTCGAACACCACAATCGCGGCTGCCGCGTCCCCCTTCTCCAGGAGCTCCCCTCCGAAGGAGGCGAGGGAGCGCTCCCCGAAGTCGTATCCGGCGCGGCCGTAGAACCGCTCCCGCAGGTCCCGGTAGCGCTTGACGGCGAAGGCGGCGCCGGACTCTCGATACGCCTCGCCCAGGTCTTCCTCGAGGGTGACGGGCCTCGGCCGCGCCTGGTGGCAGGTGTGGCACCACATGTTCACCGGCTTGTCCCCGCTCGGCGTGATCTTCTTCAGGTGGTCGTTGATGTCGCCGAGCATGCGGTACATCTCGCGCGCCCGATCCTTGTTGGGATTCTGGTCCGACGCGAAGTCGAAGGTGCCGAGCGGCTTTCCCTCCTGGCCGACGTGGCAGTAGGGACACCGAACACCGAGCGCCCGCGTGAAACCCTTCATCACCGCGGCGAGCTTGCTGGCAGGGAAGTCCTTCGGAAACGCCTTCGGGTTCTTCATCCGTTCCGGCCATCTCCAGTCGTCCTGGGCCGGTGCCGGCACCGATGCAAGGAAAGCGAGGCAGAACACCGCTGCGCGCAATATCGGTTTCGTCATTGGGATCTCCTGCGGCGACGGTAGCCCTCCCGGCCTCCGGCGGGCTGTCAGGAACGCGCAAGGACCCGACCGGGCTAGGATTCGCGCAAGGAGACACGACATGTCCGAATCCCGCCGGGACTTTCTCGCCCGCACGGCCGCAGGGCTCGTCGGAGCGGCTGCCGCCGGAGAGGCACTCGCTCGAACGCAGACGCCCACCGCTCCGCCCGGCAAACCGATGCCGACACCCGCCGCGCCCGTCGGACCCGTCGCGGGGACCCCGCCCGCCTTCGGGACGGCCCCGCCGGTCGGGCCGGAAGTTTCCGCCGCCACCTTCACGGAGGCGCAGAAGCTCGTTCGCGTGGAGATGACTCCCGCCGACATCGCTCAGGCGGCCGGCAACTGGAGCCGGGCGATGGCGGGAGTGATGGAACGGCGAACGGGACCGCGGAAAGTGGGGATCGCGGATTCCGTCTCGCCGGCGTCGCGCTGGGATCCGCTGCTGCCCGGCGTGCGCGACACCAGGCCCGGGCGGGATCGATTCGTCCGCTCGGCCCACGCGGCGCCGCCCTTGCCGAAGAAAGACGACGACATCGCGTTCGCGCCCGTGTCCGTACTTTCCCGATGGATCGAATCGCGAGCCCTGACCTCGGAGCGACTCACGCGAATTTACCTCGATCGAATCGAGCGATACGACCCGAAGCTCCGCTGCGTCATCACCGTGACGCGCGACCTCGCGCTCGAGCAGGCGCGCAGGGCGGACGCGGAGATCGCCGGGGGCAAGTATCGCGGCCCCCTCCATGGGATTCCCTGGGGCACCAAAGACCTCCTCGACACGAAGGGCATACGCACGACCTGGGGCGCGGAACCGTTCCGCGAACGAGTGCCGAAGGAGGATGCCGCCGTCGTGCGGCGGCTCCACGAGGCCGGAGCGGTGCTCGTGGCGAAGCTCTCCCTCGGGGCCCTCGCCTTGAACGACGTCTGGTTCGGCGGCATGACGATGAACCCATGGGTCCTCGAGGAGGGCTCCGGGGGGAGCAGCGCGGGGCCGGGCGCCGCGACCTCCGCGGCTCTCGTCGGCTTTTCGATCGGGAGCGAGACGGAGGGCAGCATCGTGGATCCCTCGATGCGCTGCGGCGTCACGGGCCTGCGCCCGACGTTCGGAAAGGTGCCGCGCACGGGCGCGATGACGCTCTGCTGGTCGATGGACAAGCTCGGGCCGATGGCGCGCGGCGTCGAAGACACGTTTTTCGTTCTCGCCGCAATATCGGGCGCCGACCCCGGGGACGTCTCGAGCGTGGGAAGCCGGCTCGACTTCGAGGCGTCGGGAAGCGTGCAGGGGCTGCGCGTCGGCTACCTGCCCGCGTGGATGAACGAGAGCCCCGCCACCGAAGTGGACCGGGCGGCACTCGAGACCGCGCGCAGAATCGGCATGGTACCGGTCGAAGTGTCGATCCCGGACTGGCCGTACTCCTCGCTGAACACCATTCTCTTCGCCGAAGCCGCGGCCGCCTTCGAAGAGCTCACGCTCTCGCACGGGCTCGACCAGCTCAAGATGCAAGTGCCGGACGCGTGGCCCAACACGTTCCGCCAGTCCCGATTCCTCTCCGCGGTCGATTTCGTCCAGGCAGATCGCATGCGCCGGATGGTTGCGATCGAGATGTCTCGCGTGTTCGACAAGGTCGACCTGCTCATGGTGCCCGCGCTGCGCGACGAGATCCTGACCATCACGAACTTCACGGGACACCCCTCTCTGACGCTCCCAGCGGGTTTCGTCGAGATCCGTCAGGCGCGGAGCGACTGGGCGCCCGACCCGGCGCATCCGCTTCCGACCCTTTCGCCGGCGCGCCGCGTGCCGCACGGGGTCTCGCTCGTGGGGAGGCTGTTCGACGAGGGAACGATCGGCCGCGCCGGAATCGCGCTCGAGCGCGCATTCGGCGTGTCCTCGAGACGGCCGCCGGGATTCTGATCGTGGCTTCCGGCGAGCAAGCGGAGCGGTCCCTTACGTCGGCGGCGGGAAGGATCCGCGCACCCGGAGCATCACCTTTCGGACCATCTCATCGCAACGCCCGCCGAGGAACGGGAAGGCCTCTCGCGCGCCGTCGCCCACGCGCGCGGCGAGATCCCTCCGCACCATTGCACGCGCCCGATGCAGGCGGATCTTCACCGCGTTTTCGGTCAACCCCAGAGTCTCGGCCGCCTCGGCCGTCGAGAGCTCCTCGACGTCTCGCAGCACGAGGACGACGCGATAGTTCTCCGGTATCGAATCCATCGCCGATTCGAGATAACCGCGCATCTCGGAGCCCAGAGCTCGCGATTCGGGGTCGGGCGCCGCGCTCATGAATTCCTCCGAGCTTTCGCTTTCGTCGCCGATCGGCTCGAATCGCCGCGTATTCCGGGACCGCGCCCACCCCTCGTACAGGACGATCCGCGTCAGCCACGTGGAGAACCGCGCGCGCCCCTCGAATTCGGCGAGGTGCTCGTACGCGCGGACCCAGGCCTCCTGGGCGAGGTCCTCCGCCTGCGCGTCGTTTCCGAGCACGGCCCGGGCGACCCGGTAGACGCGCTGGTTATGGCGCCGCAGGAGCAACTCGAAGAGCTCCGATTCCCCCGCCACGACGCGGGCGACGATTTCCTCGTCGGAAACTTCGGGCGCAAACGGGTGGAGAGGCGGCGGTTCTTTCACAGACGGCACCGCCGGATCCTATGCCCGCGTCGGAACGCCGACACTCTCTTCCGCTTGGGCGAGCCGGGCCAGCGCCAGCGCTCCCAGGCAGAGGCCCAGATCCCGCAGCGCGACGTCGAGGTATCCCCCGGTCACCACGAGGTTGCCGATGATCCCGATCAGCCACGCCGCCACGACGTAGGCCCCCCAGCGCGGCCGCCAGGCCACCAGAAGGCCCGCGGCGATCTCGACGGCGCCGACAACGGTCATGAATGTATGGGGCGCGATCCCGAGGGCGTTGCTGATTCCCGGCGCCAGATACTTGTCCCAGTTCGTCAGGAGGTGCAGGAACTTGTCCAGTCCGGCGACGACCGGCGCGACCGTGAATCCGAAACGGAGGATCGTGAACGCCTGGTGGCTCTCTCGATTCATGTCCGACTCCTTTGTGTTTGCGCGGCCCCCTCCGGAGGCTTCACCTCCACGGAGCCGCGAGCGTCCGAAAGGTTTCCAGGACCGCGAGTGTCTCCGACCAGGGGAGAGAGGGAGCCTTGGCTGCGGGGGCGACGTGTCACCACGAATCGCTCGAACCTCCGCCTCCGCTGTCCCCGCCTCCGCCGGAGAAATCCGAAGAGGACGACGAGGAAGAAGATGACGAATCCGATGTGTCCGACGACGATGTGTCCGACGACGACCAGGATGGCGATTCAGACGAGAATGCCGGCGATCCCCCTGCGGATGAGCTCGCGGCCGGCGGCCCCGGGCGCGACCTCTTCCACAGCGCGAGCACCAGCACGGCAGGCAGGAGCAGCGCGAGAAAGAGAATCCCGAGCAGCATGTTCGGATCGTTCGGAAGCGAAGCGAGCCATTTCCACGGGCCCTTCGATTCGGCGGCGGTCCGGCCGTTCCCGCGGTACGGCTCCCCCCGCGCCGCGGCGAGGATCGCGTTCACGCCCGCCTCGATGCCACCCGCGTAGTCGGCCTTGCGGAAATGCGGCTTGACGACCTCGTCGGTGATCCGGTGCGCGCGCGTCCGGGATGGCTCCCTCGAGCCCATACCCGACCTCGAGCCGCATTTTGCGGTCGTCGATGAACACGAGGAAGAGCACCCCGTTGGACCCGCCCTTCTGGCCGATCTTCCAGTCCCGGAAAGTGCGGTTCGCGAGCTCCTCGATCGAGATCTCCTCGGGAAGCCTTCGCTCGACGACCACGACGACCTGGTCGGACGTAGCGCGCTCGAACGCGGCGAGCTTTTCGTTCAGAGCGCGCTCTCGCGACTGCTCGAAGACGCCGGCGCGATCGTCCAGGTACTTCGTTGTCTTCGCCAGCGCGGGCGTGACGGGCCCGGCCGGCGCGAAGGCGGCGCCCGCGAGAATGACCAGGGCCAGAGCGGCGATGCCGTGGCGCAACATGGATTTATGGATTGATCGATCGATGGATGTCGGGCAGGAGGCTATCACCGCGGGCCCGGCATAGAATTCCGCTTCCCGCAACCCTTCCGGGAGGTTCCATGACGATCCGCCGCACGGCGTCCGCCCTTCTGATCCTCGCGTTTTCAGTGCCGTTGGCGGCATCCGAGGCGCCTTCCCCTTCCGACGACCCTCGGGTCGCGGCGGCCGTGGAGCTCGCTCGAACCTGGGTCGAGGGGCAGCGCGCGTACGACCGGCTTCCGGGTGTCTCCGTCGCGATCGTCGAGGAACAGAAGGTCCTCTGGAGCGGCGGCTTCGGGTACTCCGACCTCGCCGGCAAGCGGCCCGCAACCGCCGACACGCTCTACAGCATCTGCTCGATCTCGAAGCTGTTTACGAGCATCGCCATCCTGCAGCAGCGCGACGCGGGCAAGCTCTCGATCGAGGACCCCGTCGCGAAGCACCTTTCCTGGTACCGCCTTGCGAAGGGCGAAGGGGAAGGCGACGTGACGATCGAGGGGTTGCTCACGCACGCGTCGGGGCTCCCCCGCGAATCCGACTATCCCTACTGGTCGGCGCCGGACTTCCGCTTCCCGACGCACGACGAGATCGTCGAGAAGATCCACACCCAGGCCGCGCTGTACACGCCCGAGACGCGGTTTCAGTACTCCAATCTCGGACTGACGCTCGCGGGCGAGATCGTCGCGGCGACGTCGGGAATGCCGTACGCGGACTACGTGAGAAAGAACATCCTGGAGCCGCTCGCGCTGCGCAGCACGACTCCCGAGATGCCGGAGGCCGAGAGAGGAAGGCGCCTCGCGACCGGATACTCCGCGCTCGATCGCGAAGGACACCGCAACGTCGTTCCGTTCTTCCAGGCCCGCGGGATTGCGCCCGCCGCGGGATACGCCTCGAACGCGGAGGACCTCGCCCGTTTCGCGCAGTGGCAGCTCCGCCTGCTCCAGAAGGGCGGCACCGAGGTCCTGAAGGCGACGACGCTGCGCGAGATGCAGCGGGTTCACTGGGCGGAGCCCGACTACAAGACGCTCTGGGGCCTCGGTTTCTCGATCGTGCACGAGGGAAAGAAGACCTATGTCGGCCACGGCGGAAGCTGCCCCGGCTACCGGACGCAGCTCATGATCAGCCCGGTGGAGCGCGTTGCCGCGGTCTTCATGACCAACGCGCAGGGAGTTGCCGCGAGCAAGTGGACGAGGAACATCCTCGAGATCGTCGGTCCCGCGCTCGCGGAGGCGCGGAAAGATCCCGGAAAGGGAAAGGTTCCGGATCCCTCCCTGCGCCGCTACACCGGCACGTACGACCGCCAGCCGTGGGACGGGGAAACAGCGGTCGTGCTCTGGGAGGACGGCCTCGCGATGCTCGGCCTGCCGACGTCGGAACCCATGGAAGACCTCCAGAAGTTGAAGCCGTCCGGGGAGCACCGCTTCCGCGTGGTCCACAAGGATGATTCCCTCGGTGAGGAGGTTCTCTTCGAGATGGGAGCGGACGGACGCGCGGCGAGGTTCATCCACCACAGCAACGTCTCACCGCGAATCCGGTGGCGGCCATGAGAGCTCCCCGGCTCTCCGGCGGCGTCCAGCCCGTCCTCGCGGCACTCGTGGCTGCGGCGATGCTCTCGCTCGCGATCCCGACGGTCCGCTGCGCCTCCTCCGGAGGGGGGGGGCCGTCGGCCGCCGCGAGGAAACCGGCGGGACCGCCGCCCTGCGAGGCCGGGACCCTCGGGCTCGAGGCGGCCCCGATCACGCGGGAGCTCCGGAAGAAGCTCTCGCTTCCAACCGACTTCCGCGGCGGCATCGTCTCGGTGGTGTACCCGGGCGGCCCGGCCACGGAAGCCGGCATCCTTCCGAACGACGTCGTCGAACAGGTCGGATCCGTTCGCATCGGGAACGACTGCGAGCTCGAAGACGCGGCCTTCTCGCGCTCCTGCGAGACGACGCGGGTCAAGATCCGCCGCGGGTCCGCGGTGCTCGAGATGGCGGTGACACCGGCCGACCAGAACTTCTTCTACGACAAGCTCTGCCGTGCCGGGGCCGTCGGCGCCTGTTACCGGCAGGGCTGGGCGCTCTGGGTGCGCAACGGCGGCAAGGGCGCGGACCGGACGGCGGCGCTCGAGCTCCTTCACGCCGCGTGCAAGAGCGGATCCTCCGACGCCTGCGCATACCAGGGACTGCGGCTCATGGACGTTCCCGCTCGGGGCAGCGACGCGATCGTCGCGCTCGAGCGTTCCTGTCTCTTGAACAACGGCGCGGGCTGCACGCACCTCGCTTTTCTCCACGCGACCGGCAAGCTCGTCCTGAAAGACGACCGCCGCGCCGTCGCGCGGTACGTCAAGGGGTGCGATCTCGGAGACGCGCGCGGCTGTTACAACGTCGGGATCATGGCCGAAGAGGGCCGCGGGGGCCCGAAAGACCTTTCCCGCGCGGCCGCCAAATACGAAGAGGGATGCCGGATGGGCAGCTCGACGGCGTGCACGAATCTCGGCTTTCTCTACGAGCGCGGACACGGCGTGAAGGTGGACAAAGCGCGCGCCGTCGCCCTCTACCAGCGCGGCTGCGACGGAACGAGCTGCCAGCCCCCTAACATGACGGGCTGCGTGAACGTCGGCCGCGCGTATCGCGACGGCATCGGCGTGCCCAAAGACGCGGCGCACGCGGCGTCGGTCTTCCAGCTCGCCTGCGAGCGCAAGCCCGATGCGGACGATATCCATTCCGCCGAGAACAGCTCACGTTCCTGCTCCTTGCTCGGGGGCCTCTATCTCGCGGGAGACGGCGTCGAGAAGGACCTCTCAAGGGGGCGCCGGCTCTCCGAGTCCGCGTGCGCGCAGGGCGACGCGTTCGGCTGCTTCAACGCCGCCGTCACGGCGACGAACGGCTGGGGAGGGGATCGCGACCTCGCAAAGGCGGCCTCCTTCCTCGAAGTGGCGTGCAAGGGCGGTGACGGCGAGGGGTGCAACGACCTGGCCGCCGCGCACGAAAAGGGCTCGGGCGTCGCGCGGGATCGCCGCCGCGCAACGGAGCTCTATCGGAAGGCGTGTGAGCTCGGATTCCAGCAGGCGTGTAAAAAAGCGCGGTGAAGCTACCGCAAATCAGGAAAGACCCATGAGACGGACGCTCATCCTCGCTATCGCTCTCGGATGCTCAATGGCCGGGAGCGCGCAGGCGGCCGCGGTCCCTGATCTCCCGGCGTCGCCCGACGCGCGCGAGTTCGTCTTGAAGGAAGCCGGCGGGCAGCTGGTTTGCTCCGAGAGCTCGGCGATCCGGCTCGCCCGGCCGGTCCGCGCCGTCGAGGTGCACCCGATCAACCACCTCGACTCCGGCCGGTCACCGCAGGCAGAGCGGACTTCGCTCACGGTTCAGCTTCGCGGGACTGCCCAGCTCGAGGCATTCCCGCTCGCGAAGGCGGCATTCATCCGCGCCGCTGCCGTGTGGGAGAACCTCGTGGCGAGCCCGATCACGGTCATCGTGGACGTCGACTTCGGCGTGAACCGATTCGGCGTTCCCTTCCCGGCAAACGTCCTCGGAAGCACCGGTTCCGACAGCCGGCTGAACGCGACCGGCTACCCGTCGCTGCGATCCGCCCTCATCTCGTCATTTCCCGCGAGCCCCGTCTACCAGGCGCTTCCGACCGTCTCGGTCCCGACCGACCTCGGGCCCGTCGCGTCGATCACGACCCCCTCGAGCACGTTTCGCGTCGTCGGGCTCCTTCCCGCGGCGGCCGACCCGAACGGCACCGTGCCCAGCATCGGTTTCAACTCCGCCTTTCCGTACGACTTCGACCCTTCCGACGGAATCGACGCGGGGCGCCGGGACTTCGAGGCCGTGGCGGCGCACGAGATCGGGCACGTCCTCGGGTTCGTCTCCTCCGTCGGCGGCACCGAGCTCGATTCGCCCCGCTCGCCTTCGCTTTCGACGTGGGACCTCTTCCGGTTCCGCCCCGGCGCGGCCCAGGGCGGCTTCACGACCTCCGGCCGGGTCCTCTCCTCCGGAGGCAGCCAGGTCTTCTCGCGTGGCTCGACGGAGACCGCCCTGTCCACGGGTCGTCCCGACGGCACGGGCGGCGACGGGCAGCAAGCGAGCCACTGGAAAGATGACGCGCAGTCCGGGCAGTACGTCGGCATCATGGACCCGACGCTCTCGAAGGCCGTGCATCCCGTGATCACGGCTCAGGACCTGCTCGTCCTGGACGCCCTGGGCTACACCGTGGCTCCCAGGCCCGCGGCGCAGGTCACGGGGATCTCCCCGGGCTCCGTGGCGCAGTACCGCATCGACGCCGACGTCGCCATCCAGGGAGTCGGCTTCGCGTCGGGAGCGACGGCGACGCTCGACGGCCGGCTCATCCCCTCCCGCGTCGTGTCTTCGACGCAGATGCAGGCGACTCTCCCGGCGAGCTCGCTCCTAACGAGCGCCTCCTCGAAGGCGGTCGGCGTGTTGAACCCGGCGGCCGCTCCCTCGGGCACGACGCCCGTCAACGTCACGGCGGCCGCGGGATGCCCCGGCGACGCGAGCACGCTGTGCCTGAACAACGGCCGCTTCCTGGTCCGGGCCGACTGGACCGACGCGACCGGCAACACGGGGCATGCGACCGCGGTCTCGTTGACGGGTGACACGGGGTACTTCTGGTTCTTCTCCGCCTCGAACATCGAGGTCGTAGTCAAGGCGCTGAACGGCTGCGCGTTCAACTCCAACTACTGGGTCTTCGCCGGAGGGCTCACGAACGTGGATGTCCTGCTGACGGTCGCCGACACGCAGCAGGGTGCGGTCAAGACGTACCGGAACACGATCAACACGGCCTTCGCCCCGATCCAGGACACCACCGCATTTGCGACGTGCCCTTGAGCCTCTTTCGGGTGTCCTAGAACGAAACGTGCACGTCGGGCTCCGACGTAACGGGCGTTCCGTCCTCTTCGAGCGGCGCGACGAAGTTGTAGCGCTCGAGGGTCATTCCGATTCTGCCGGCGGAGGGATCGGCGACGTAGGACGTGATCGAGCAGTTGACGACTTCGCGCCCGCGGTCGATCTCGAGCAGCCGCTCTTCGTCGAGATTCTCCATCAGGTAGCGGAAGCAGAGGACCACCACGGTGTGGGCCACGATGACGACGCGCTCCCTCCGGTACTCGCGCGTCAGCGTGCCGATCAGGCTGCGCAGCCGGAGAATCACGTCGCACCAGCTCTCGCCTCCGGGCGGGCGGTAATAGAACTTTCCAAGAGGCGCGCGGCGCAGAGCCTCTTCGGGAAACCGCGTTTCGATCCCCGCACGCGTCAGCCCGTCCAGGATCCCGAACTCCCGCTCGCGAAGCCGCTCGTCGGAGCAGGGCGTGATGGCCCGGAGGGCGGCGGCATCGAGCAGCCGGGCCGCCGTTCCCCTGGCGCGCAGGTACGGAGACGTGATCAGCGCCGTCGGAGCAACGGCGCCGGGAAGGGAGCCGAACCAGCGCCCGACCGCCTTCGCCTGCCTCTCGCCGAGGTCCGAGAGGGGAACGTCCACGTCTCGTACGCCCAGCCGGATCTCGCGTTCGCCCTGGCTCTCCGCGCGCTCGCGGGCGACGTTGCCCGCGCTCTCGGCGTGACGAACGATCCAGAGCCTGTCCGGCCAATGCTGCCGGTCCGGATCACCGCGGCCCGAATCGCCCGGAGAGAGCCCTTCTGCGCCCATGCCGGAACGGGCGTTCACGAATCCTGCCAGTCGGGGGGAATCCGCGTTGATCAAGCTCCCTGCGCGGCCCTCGCCCGCTCCCGGTCGACCAGGACCCGGCGAAGGATCTTCCCGGAGGGCGATTTCGGGATCTGGTCCGTGATCTCGACGCGGCGGACCTGCTTGTAACGGGCCACCCGGTCCGCGACGTACGTCATGAGGTCGTCCGCGGTCGCCTCGGACCTCAAGACCACGTAGGCCTTGGGGATTTCCCCGGCCTCTTCGTCGGGGAACGGAATCACGGCGGCGTCGGAAACGCAGGGGTGCGACAGGAGCACGGCTTCGAGCTCCGCCGGGGCGACCTGGAATCCCTTGTACTTGATGAGCTCCTTCACCCGGTCCACGACGAAGAAATTGCCCGCCTCGTCGGCGTAGCCCACGTCGCCCGTGTGAAGCCAGCCGTCGCCGTCGATCATCGCCGCCGTCGCGTCCGGCCTGTTGAGGTAGCCCTTCATCACCTGGGGACCGCGAATCCAGATCTCGCCCTCCTCGTTCGCACCGGCGTCGCCGCCCGTCTCGAGATCCACGACGCGGACCTCCGTGTTCGGAACGGGCGGTCCGATGCCGGAGACGCAGATGCCGTCGCGGCCGCGCCCTGCGTGCGTGACGGGAGACGTCTCGGTCATTCCGTAGCCCTGTGTGACACCACAGCCGAGCCGCGCGGCGGCCGCCCCGGCGACGTTTTCTCCGAGCGGCGCGGCGCCGGAAAACAACATCCGGACGGAGCTCAGATCGTACCGGTCCACGAGCGGGCTCTTCGCGAGCGCCAGGACGATGGGTGGAACCACGAAGGCGAGGCTGACGCGGTGCCTCTGGATGGTCTCCAGGCAGCGCTCCAGTTCGAAGCGGGGCATCGTGACGACCGCCGCCCCCCGGTACAGGGCGACGTTCATGATCACGGACATCCCGTAGATGTGGAAGAACGGGAGCACGCCGAGAACCACGTCTCCGTCGCGCACGTCGACGGTCGCGGCCGCCTGCAGAACGTTGGCCACCAGGTTGCGGTGCGTGAGCATGACGCCCTTGGGGAGCCCCGTCGTGCCGCTCGAATACGGAAGCGCCACGAGGTCGACGGCAGGATCGATCTCCGGCGCGGGCGGCCCGCCCTCCGCGTCCTGAAGGGAACCGAAGGGCGTGGCGCGCGGATCTTCGTCGAAGACGAACGTCTCGCGAACGCCGGATTTGGCCGCCGCCGCCAGCGCATTCGAGAGAAAGGCGGACGTGGTCGCGAGGTACACCGCGCCGGCGTCGCGAAGCTGCCGGGCGAGCTCCTCGGAAGTCGCCGTCGGATTGATCGTCGTGTTGACGCCGCCCGCGAGAGAGACACCGTGGAAGAGCTCCGCGTACTCGGGCAAATTGGGGCTGTAAATCGCGAAGACGTCGCCCTTTCGGAAGCCGCGCCGCGCAAGCCCGGCGGCGACCCGCCGGACGGACTGCGCCCAGGAGCGAAACGTGATCGTGCGGCCCGTTCCTCCGTCGATGAAGGCGACGCGGTCACCGTGGACCGCGGCGCGCTCCAGGAGGAACGGCGTCAAGGCAACGTCCGGAATCGTGACGTCCGGCTCCGGCGCGCGAAAGATCATTTTTTCTCCCGGAAACGGTGGCGGGAATAGTACCCGCAATCCCGGCCACCCGATGCGCGCACGCGTACCCGCTGCTAACATCCGCCCGAACCTTCCATGCTCGACAAGACGGTCTCCCACTATCGAATCTTGGAGAAGCTCGGCGCCGGCGGAATGGGTGTCGTGTATCTGGCCGAGGACCTCCGGCTCGGCCGCCGGGTCGCGCTGAAGTTTCTTCCCGAGGATGTCTCCTCGGACCCGCAGGCGTTGGAGAGGCTGAAGCGGGAGGCACGCGCGGCGTCCTCACTCGAACACCCCAATATCTGCACGATCCACGACATCGACGACGCGGAGGGGCGGCCCTTCATCGTCATGGAGCTGCTCGAGGGCGACACGCTGCGGGATTTCGTGTCCGGCCACCGGCCGAGCCTCGAACGCCTGCTCGAGATATCGATCCAGATCGTCGACGCCCTCGACGCGGCGCACACCCGAGGCATCGTTCACCGGGACATCAAGCCGGGGAACATCTTCATCACCCGCCGCGGCCAGGCGAAGCTGATGGATTTCGGACTCGCGAAGTGGGTGCCGGGCGGAGGGGAAAAGGAGAACGGGGACGCGTCCGCGCTCGCGACCGCCGTCGCGCCCGAGCACCTGACCGATTCGGGGACGACGCTCGGGACCGTGGCCTACATGTCGCCCGAGCAGGCGCGCGGCGAGCCGCTCGACGCGCGCAGCGACATCTTCTCTTTCGGCGCCGTTCTCTACGAAATCTCGACGGGCAAGCAGGCGTTCGGCGGATCGACCACGGCGGTCGTCTTCGACGCGATCCTGAACCGCGCGCCTACCGCGCCGGTGCGTTTGAACCCGGAGCTGCCGCCGGACCTCGAAAGGATCCTGAACAAGGCGCTCGAAAAGGACCGCGATCTGCGGTACCAGAGCGCCGCCGAGATGCTCGCCGACTTGAAGCGGCTGCGGCGGGACTCGAGCGCGCCCCGGCCTACACAGGCGGCGGACCCCCCGGACCTGCGAGAGAGCGCCCCGCGGCGCGGCCGCCTCGCCATGCTCGCCGCCGCCGCCGCGGTGATCGCGGCAGGCGCGCTCGGGACGTGGTTCGTGCGCAACCGCGAGGCGCGCCCGGCCCCCGGGTCCGCGATGACTCTCGCGGTTCTGCCCTTTCGGAATCTGGGCGCCTCCGGCCCGCAGGACTACCTCGCCATCGCGATCCCGGACGAGATCACGACGACGCTGTCGAACGTCCCGAAGCTCGCGATCCGCCCCTTCGCGCAGACGCAGAAGTACGCCCGCTCGACGGACCCGCAGCAGGCGGGGAAAGAACTGCGCGTGTCGGGAGTTCTCACGGGACACTTCGTCCACGAGGGCCCGAGGCTCCAGGTCACGATGGAGGCGATCGACGTCGACGAGAACCGCCTTCTCTGGCGGGACAGCGTCTCGGCAAGCTCCGACGACCTGATCGGGCTCCGGGAGAAGATCCAGGCCACCCTCCGCCGGGGGTTGATGCCGAAGCTCGGCGCGGCGGCGGACGTCCCTCAGGCGTCGGCCCGCCCCCGAAATCCCGAGGCGTACGACCTGTTCCTCCGGAGCACGGCGGTCTCGCGCGATCCGGAGCCGAACCGCGACGCGATCAGGATGCTCGAGCGATCCGTGAAGCTCGATCCGGATTTCGCGCCCGGGTGGCACCTCCTCGGGCTGCGCTACTACTACGACAGCGAGTACGGCGGCGGAGGCGAAATCCTCTACCGCAAGGCGCGGTCGTCGTACGAGCGATCGCTCGAGCTCGACCCGAACCAGGTCGAAGCGGCGGCGAACCTCGCCGTGCTGCGGACCGAGGCGGGCGAGTTCGAGAAAGCCTACGAGGACGCCACCGCTCTCGTGCGCCGCCGGCCCGACGCGCCGGAGGCGCACCACACCCTCGGATACGTTTTGAGATACGCCGGCCTGCTCGAGGAGGCCGCCCGGGAATGCGACGCCGCCCTGTCTCTCGATCCGAAGAACTACCAGTGGCGCTCCTGCTCCTTGAACTTCATCCTTCTGGGACGGTACGACCGGGCGAGGCAATTCATCGCCCTCGACGCCGGGAGTTCGTGGGCGAGCAACGTCAACGCGGGCCTACTGCTGCGCGAGGGCAAACCAGACGAAGTGCTCCGCATCAACCGGACGGCGGCGGGCGGCTCGCCGATATTTGCGGCTCAGATGCGCATCGTCGAACTCTTCATCCGGCGCGGTTCCGAGCCGGAGCTCGCGGCGGCGGAACGGGACCTGGTCGGGAATCTCGCCGACATGCGTGACGCGGAGCCGCACTACTGGGTCGGCTCCGTGCTCGGCTATTGCCAGCGCCGGGCCGCCACGCTCGCGCAGCTGCGCACCGCCGTCGAGAGCGGTTGGGTGGGGTACCAGGCGTTCGACCGCGATCCCCTGCTCGCGAGCGTCCGCTCGGACCCGGAGTACCCGCGGATCCGAGCGATCGCCGTCGAGCGCCAGAAGCGATTCCTCGATCACCGCGCCCAAGCGCGCAAATAGAGCTTTCGACTTTCAGCCGAAGGGAGACCGCCATGCGAGTTCGAACCGCCCTCGTGGCCGCCGCCGGAGCCGGGTTGCTCGTCTCTTTTCTCGCAGCGCAAGACGCCGCCCCGAAACCGCCCGTCGCCCGCAAGGCCGCGAAAACCACGAGCCTTCACGGCGACACCCTTCGCGACGACTACTTCTGGATGCGGGAGAAGACGAACCCCGAAGTTCGCGCGCACCTGGAAGCGGAGAACGCCTACACGACGGCGGTGATGAAGGCGACGGAGCCCCTCCAGGAGCAGCTCTACAAGGAAATGCTCGGGCGGATCAAGGAGACGGATCTCACGGTTCCCTACCGGGAACGCGGGTGGTTCTACTACTCGCGCACGGAGAAGGGAAAGTCCTACCCCATCTACTGCCGCAAGAAAGGCAGCCTCGACGCTTCCGAGGAAGTGTTGCTCGACGTGAACGAGCTCGCCCGCGGCGAGAAGTTCATGTCCGTCAGCTTCCGGCGCGTGAGCGACGACGGGAACCTCCTGGCCTACGGGACCGACAACACGGGTTTCCGGGACTACCGGCTGCACGTGCGAGACCTCAAGACCGGTAAGGACCTTCCGGACACGGCGGACCGCGTCACGTCCGCCGCCTGGGCGCCCGACAACCGCACTCTGTTCTATGCCACGACAGATCCAGCCAAGCGGCCCTACCGGCTGTGGCGGCATGCGCTCGGCGCCGACGTCAAGGGCGACGCGATGCTCTACGAGGAGAAGGACGAGATGTTCCGGGTCGGCGTGTACCGCACGCGCAACGGCGAGTACCTCTTCTTCCCTTCGAACAGCCTCACGACCTCCGAGCTTCGCTTCCTCAAGGCGAGCGCGCCCGCGTCCGCCTTCCGCCTCGTGGCGCCACGGCGGCACGACATCGAGTACGCGGTCGAGCCGCGCGGCGGCGTCTTCTACATCCTCACCAACGACACCGGGCGGAACAAGCGGATCGTAACGGCTCCCGCCTCGGATCCGCGGCCCGAGAACTGGAAGGAGCTCATCGCGCACCGCGACGACGTCATGCTCGAAGACATCGACATCTTCTCCACCTTCGGCGTCGTCACGGAGAGGGAGGACGCGCTGCCCCGATTGAGGATCCTCGATCTCGAGAGCGGCAAGGCGTCGCGCATCGAGTTCCCGGAGCAGATCTACACGGCGGGCCTCGAGAACAATCCCGAGTTCGCGACGACCCGGCTGCGGTATGCGTACGAGTCGCTCACGACGCCTCCGTCGGTGTACGACTACGAGGTCGCGACGAAGAGGCAGACGCTCTTGAAGCGCCGGGAAGTGCTCGGCGGTTACGACCCGTCCCTCTACGTTTCGGAGCGCCGGTACGCGAAGGCCTCGGACGGCACGAGGATCCCCCTATCGATCGTCTATCGAAAAGGCTTCGTCGCGGACGGACGCGCACCGATGCTGCTCGGCGCCTACGGGTCCTACGGGGCTCCCTCGGACGCGTACTTCAACTCGAACGGCGTGAGCCTCCTCGACCGGGGATTCGTCCTCGTCACGGCACACATCCGCGGGGGCGGCGAGCTCGGGAAGAAGTGGCACGACCAGGGCCGGATGTTCAACAAAAAGAACACCTTCACGGATTTCATCGCCGCGGCCGAACAGCTCATCGCCGACAAATACACCTCGAAGGACCGCCTCGCCATCGAGGGCGGGAGCGCGGGCGGGCTCCTGATGGGCGCCGTGACGAACATGCGGCCGGACCTCTTCCGGGTCGTCCTCACGCACGTTCCCTTCGTCGACGTCATCAACACGATGCTCGACGAGACCGTGCCGTTGACCGTTCCCGAATTCGAGGAGTGGGGCAACCCGAAGATCGCCGAGCAGTACGCTTACATGAGGTCCTACAGCCCTTACGACAATGTGGCGGCGAAGGACTACCCGACGATGCTCGTCAAGACGTCATGGGACGACAGCCAGGTCATGTACTGGGAGCCCGCGAAGTACGTGGCCAAACTGCGCGACATGAAAACGGACAGGAACCCGCTCCTCTTCAAGATCAACATGGCGGGGGGTCACGGCGGCTCGTCGGGCCGCTACGACCGGCTCCGCGAGCGCGCGTTCGACCAGGCATTCCTGCTGACGCAGCTCGGCGTCGAGGGTTCCTCGGGCCCGGCCGCGAAGTAGCCGCCGCGAGTTCCGGAGGACTACTTCATCAGCTCCTGCATCTTCGCGTGGGAGATGATCCCCTCGAGCTCCGACCAGGACCCTGAAGCGAGGACCTCGCGGACGAGCCGCCGGAGATGCGTCATGGCGGCGCGCATCGGGCCGGACCCGAGCGAGACGCGCGCGACGCCGAGCCGCGCGAGCTCCGCCACGAGCGGGCTGCCGGGCACAGCGAGCACGTTGACCGGGCAGCCGAGACGCCTGACGAGGATGCCGATCGTCTGCGAGTCTTTGACCCCTGGGACGAAGATGCAGTCCGCGCCGGCCGCCCGATAGGCGCTCGCGCGCCGGGCGGTTTCCTCAACCCGGTCGAGGCCCTCCGTGGACGGCGAGAAGAACACGTCGGTGCGGGCGTTGATGACGAGCTCGACCCCGCGCTCCGCCCCGGCCTCCCGCACAGCGCGTATTTTTTCCGCCTGGAGCGAGGAATCCACCAGGACGGACTCATCGTCCTTCGAGTCCTCGATGTTGAGACCCACCGCGCCGGCGTCGAGGACCGCGAGTGCCGTACGCCGGACTTCTTCCGGGGAGCCGCCGTGACCCGCCTCCATGTCGGCCGTGACGGGGACCCCGACGCGGGCGCAGATCCGCGCGACCGCTTCGACCATCCGGTCGCGGGGAATGCGCTCGCCGTCCGGGTACCCCGCGGCGTATGCGACGCCGGCGCTCGTCGTCGCCAGAGCCGGAAAGCCCGCGCTCTCGACGATCCGCGCGCTGGCCACGTCCCACACGTTGGGCAGAACGACGGGAGCGCCGGGGCGATGCAGGGCGCGGAAGCGTTCCGCCGCGGCGCTCTGTTCCTGACGGAGAGTCATTTCGGCGAATGCTACTTCGGAAGCTGCGCCGGCGTGCGAACGTCGGAGGCCGACGACGCCGCGCTGCGGTTCGCCGCGAGAAGGTTCGCCAGCACTTCGTCGTAATAGGGTTTCTCGCGGAGAGCCGCATATTTGCCGGGATAACACACGACCGTGACGTCGGCGACTCCACGCTTCGCGTCGAAATTGTTCAGGACCACGGCAAGCCGCTGGTCGCGCGGCAGCCTCGTGTTGTCGATCATCGGGAAGTCGAAGTGCCCGACCCAAAACTCCGTTGAGCTCGTGTCGACCCGGCCACCATCGAAAGACCGAAGGGTAGTGCGAACCTGAAGTTGCTCGGTCACAGGGTCCGCGGCGAGAACCTCGAGCTTCACATTGCGCCGGATTCCTTCGACCACGATGTCATGAGCCGTGGCGGGCGACTCCCCTTCCCCGCTCGCAGAGGGGAAGCCGAGCGTCTTCGTGTCGATCGTCGCGTCGAAGCGTTCTCCGCCCTCCGCGATCACGAGCATCTGCTTGCGGGTCACCTCGTCGGCAACCTGATAGAGCCGAATCAGATAAGCGCGATTGGTGGGGCTGACCTTCATCTCGCGCTCGAGATGGAGGAACAGAGGCTTGAGATTCAGAGATTCGTGAAAGTTGTATACGAGGAGCTCCAGGTTCAGCATCTTCTGCTCGAGAGTCGCCGGGCCGGACCGGAGGAAGGAGTTGATGATCGACGTGAACATGTCCTTGCGCAGTGCTCTCGGCCTCTTCCCGCTTGCTCGTGAGCTCCGAATAGAGGCGCGCGTTCGTGTCGCTCGTCTGCATGCGTTCTCGCAGCGCCGAATCACGGCCCTCCCGTTCACGGAGGTAGCTCGACGTCCAGAAACCCAGAATCGCGACCGCCAACGCGGTCAGAAGTCCCCCGACCGGCTTCAGGATGATGTCGGCCTTGGCCCAGAAGTCCCGCTGGGGCGGAGGGACCTGGGGCGGCGTTTCCGCCATCACTTCCGCGCGAGCGTGATTTTGCCGGACTCCTCACGGATCTCGACGTCATAACGGATCGGCCTCTCGTACACGACGACCTTGAGAGAGGGGCTCGAACCCTTGTAGTCGAGCGTCAGCTTGCAGTCTCCGGGCTCCGCCGCCTTGAGGCTGTAGGCTCCGAACTCGTCCGTGGCCGTGGACGCGCTCGCGGCGCCACAGTCGAGCTTCAGGGCGACTCCCTTCGGAACGGGCTTGCCGCCGGAGCTGATCGTCCCGTGGATCTCCGCCCCCGGGGCCGCTGCCGCCATGGCGACCAGACACACCGACAGGATTCCGAGAGACAGTGCTCTCCTCATAGAGGACCTCCCATGGGCGGAAACTGCATCACCCGTGCCCGCATTCCCCCGGTCTGCCGCGAACCCCCGGGAGGGTCCCTCGCGTATTCCACCGCTGGAGGTTCGACATGAAGCTCGGCGTGCTCGGAACCGGATCGGTCGGAACGGCTCTCGGCAGCGGATTCGTCAAGGCGGGCCATGAGGTCCGCATGGGTTCCCGCGACGCCGGGAACGAGAAGGGGAAAGCGTGGGCCACCGCAGCCGGCCCGGGCGCCTCGTCCGGAGACTTCGCCGACGCCGCCGGATTCGGCGAGATCGTTTTCAATGCGACGGCGGGGGCGGGGGCCGTGGCTGCAGTGCGCGCGGCGGGCCGGGAAAACCTGCGGGGAAAGATTCTCGTGGACGTCTCCAACCCGCTCGACTTCTCACGCGGGATGCCGCCAACGCTCTTCACGGCGGCGGCCGGCGATTCGCTCGCCGAGCGGATACAGGCCGAGGTGCCGGAAACGAAGGTCGTCAAGACCCTCAACACGATCAACGCGAGCTTGATGCTCGATCCGGCGCGAGTCGGAGGCGACAGCGACCTCTTCATCGCCGGCAACGACACCGCCGCGAAGGAGCGGGTGACGACGCTGCTGAAGGAGTTCGGCTGGAAGCGTGTGCTGGACCTCGGAGACTCGACGGCGGCGCGCGGGATGGAAGCCTACGTCCTGTTCTGGCTGCAGCTCTACATGGCCCAGAAGACCCCGGACTTCAACATCCGGATCGTGAAGCGCTGATACCGGGCGGGCGGCCACGAGGGCCGCCCCTACACGGCTCGCGCTGTGGGGACCCACCGGAGGTGTAGGGGCGGGGCTTGACCCCGCCCGCCCGGTGGTTCCCCGCGTTCCCCTAGTTGATGTCCTTCCCCTCTTCGAGCTGCTTCAAGAGGGCCTCGATGGCATTGCGGTTCTGCGGGTTCGGAGCCTGCGGCAACGCCAGCCTGCCTTCTTCGATGGCTTTCTTTCGATCGCCGACCGCGGCGTATCCGCGCATCAGCCCCATGTGGACGGGCCACTGATTCGGAAATTTCTTCGCGTTCAGCTGGAAGACCTTGAGCGCCTCGGCCTTCTTGCCGTCTGCCATGAGCTGCCGCGCCGCGAAATGGATCTGAAGCGGCTGCGCCGTCGGATGGTTGATCGCCTTTTCGAACGTCTTCGCCGCTTCCTGTTCCTTGCCGTTCAACGCCTGCAAGCGCGAAAGAGTGGAGAGCGTCGTAAAACTCTCCTCGCCCGGCGAGTAGCCGGGTGACCCGTTCACGGCGCGCTCCGCCCAGGTCAGCGCCTCGGGAAGGTTCACCTTGTTCTGCGCGCAGTAGGCGGCCGCCTGCTGCCAGTTATCGGGGGTGAACCCGGACCACTGGTGCAGGTCCCGGCGCATGCCGTCCACCCAGAGCTGCGCGACGTTGTCCACGGAGACCGTCAGCGGGACCTGGAGCTCCTCCCACTTCAGGGCCACGGTCGTCTTCGACGGCTCGCGCTCGGTGAACTCGTACGTCAGCCACTCGTGGTACTCGCTCTTCGAAGGCTTCGCCGCCACGCGGAGGGCGTCGTTCTTCGCGTCGTACCAGTAGCTGCCCCACGAGCTCGAATCCTTCGAGAAGACGACCGTCCACTCGTCCTTGCCCGGGATGAAGTGCAGGCCGTAGGTGCCCGCCGGCAGGGGTTGGCCCTGCACTTTGACGCCGTGGGAGACCGCGAACAGGGTGTTCTCGTTCGCCCCGCCCCGCCAGGGGCACGACTTGCATCCGTTCCCGCCGATGTCCGAGAGCCCGTAGGGGATCAGTTCCCCCCAGATCTTTCCGCGCCGGTCGTTCGGGCCCCGCACGACCCGGGGGCTCGAATAGTCGATCTTCACGGTGACCGGCCCGAGGGCCTGTGTCACGGAAGCCTGCGGGTTGTCGCCGTTCGGGGGGAACGTGAGCCCCTGAGCACCCAAGACGGGGACAGAAAGACCCAGGAGCGGAACGAAGGCGAAGGCGAACAGCAGCGGACGAGCTCGGCGGGTCATGCAAAACCTCCCATTTTTCGGAAGGTACGAAGGGGAGGACCGGAAGTTTTGTAGACCGTCTACAGAGCCGCGCCGGGACGGATTCCTCAGCGTTCCAGTCGCGCCGCGATCATCGATGCAGCCGTTCTCGAAGTTCGGGGCCTGGTTTGTGCCGCCGGCGCCCCCGGGCAGGGGGTCGGACGCAAAACCTCGATCCCCCGGGTCCCCGACGGCCCTGAGCGCATCCGCAACAAGGGAACCCCGCGCGTCCGCGAGCAGGGCAGACTCCGCGCGGAGCCCCGGACCGCTCGCGAGGAGTCCCGGGTAGAGGCGCTTTCCGTTTGAGCAGACCGCGAGGCCGTGCGTACCGAGGCGGAGGCGAGGTTCGGGCGGACGGAAATTCCCGGTGCTCGGGGAGAGTCCAAAGCGCGGCCCAGAAGGACTGCGGCGATGAGAAGAATCGCGGCCGGCAACCAAGCCTCAAAGGCGTGAAGCCGGTCCTGATCTTTCATGCACACCTCCTCCGAAACCGGAAAAGGCGAGCAAGTTCCGTTCCCCCCGAAGCAGCGCCGCCGGCAGAGTCCTCTGCCGAGGCCACCTGTACACTTTGGACATGAGCGCTCTTCGCCGCGCCTCGTTCACGATCGCCGCCCTGGGATCGGCAGCCCTCTTCGCTCTCGCGGCGGCTCCATCGCCCCGCTCCGACGCGGGTCTCACCTTCGACGACGAGTTCTGGAAGCACTGGGGCGACGGGAAGGGGGAACTCGCCGGATACGACCTCACGATTCCCCGTTACGGCCAGCTCCGGAAGGGGGTCGCCGTCACGGTCTTCGTCACCGAGACGTTTTCGAACTCGCTGAGGGTGAAGTCGGATCCGGGACGGCACCCGAAGTCAGACGAGTTCCTCGTCCTGAAGTTGAACCTCGTGGAGGACTTCGCGACGGGCATCTACGATTACAACCTCCTGACGACCACGTTCGTCGCGCTCACTCCCGTCAACGGTCGCCCTGCGGGCGCGCCGACGAAAGCGGCGTTCTCCTCGCAGGAGTGGTGCGGTGGCGTGTGGAGTCAGATCCTTTTCGACGCGGGCTCCGCCCGCTCCACCCTCCACAGTTACTTTGACGGCGAGGCGGACCAGTCCCGCAGCATTCCCGTGCCGGCCGAGGCGCTCTCGGGCGACGCGCTCCTCCTCTGGGCGCGCGGGCTCGCCGCGCCCCTCGTGCGTCCCGGAGAGCGCCGCGAGGTGCCGCTCGTCCGGTCGCTCGAGAACGCGCGCCTGAGTCACGGGGCCGTGGACCTGCAGCGCGCCGTGCTCTCCCGCGAGCCGGCCGCCTCGCGCATCACCGTTCCGGCGGGGACATTCGACGTGCGGCGGGCCACGGTCGAGATCGCGGGTGGCGCGACGTGGAAGTTCGCCGTCGAGACCGCCCTGCCGCACCGGATCGTCGAGTGGGAGTCGAGCGAGGGCGAGAAGGCTTCTCTTCTCGGCAGCGACCGGCTCGAGTACTGGAAGCTCCACGGCGAAGGCCAGGAGTCCTTCCTCGCGCGGCTCGGGCTCAAGCCGCGCCCCCCGCGAACGCCGTAGCCTCGCGATCGATCGGGGGGAATCGGGTCATCGTCGGCAGATCTCACCATCTGGTCATCTCGCCATCTGACCATCGGGTGTCCGCTCGGAGTCGCTGCTGCGCAGTCGGGAGGGGACACGCCCCCTCACCCTGCCTCTCTACCGCGCGCGGGGGAGAGGTGTAAGCCTCTATGTTTCATCCGCGGGAGCCGGAGCGAAGCGTAGGCGACGTTTAGCGGACGGGCACCACGCGGATCTGACGGAACCCGTCGCTGCCCTTCGTCGCATCGAGCCGGACCTTCGTTCCGACCGTGACCGCCCTGTCGATCGACGCGGAGGTTTTCTTGTCGTCCAGGTCGTAGCTGTGCTTGGCCCCGTCGCCGGTCAGGATCACGATGCGCTTCCCGACTCCGAAATCGGTCACGGTCCCGACGACGGTCTCGTCTTCGATCTTTCCGCGGTTGGGTCCGCCGACGTTCGTCTCCGTCGTGCTGGCGACCGTCGAGCCGATCTGCTTGGTCTCCGTGCTCGTCGTCGTCTTGCTGCCGTCCGGGTTGGTGCTCTTCGTTTCCGACTTCGTTTCGACCTGCGGGGTCTCGGCCCGGCGGCAGGCCGGCGAGACTGCCAAAAGGGCGGCCACCAGGAGAGGGATCGCGAGTTTGCGGTTCATTGGGCGCCTCCTCCCGGCCCGATCAGCACGCGCCGTGCCACGGTGGGTTATCAGGGCGTCAGCCGCGGGCGGGCGTGTAGAAGGACGTGCCCCGGACGTTTTCGTCGAGGTCGAGCCGCCGCTGGATCGGCGGAAAGGCGCGCTGCTCGCAGTCGGTCCGCTCGCACAAGCGGCACGTGATCCCGATCGGCACCGCGGCGTGGGCGCTCGTGAGGTCCAGCCCGTCGCCGTACACGAGCTCCCGGGCGTGGCTCACGTCGCAGCCGAGCGAGATCGCGTGAAGCGGGTGGGCGGCGCGGAACCCGCCGAAACTCTGACGGACCGTCCGTGAGACGCACAGGTACGTCGTGCCGTCTGGCATGCGCGAGAGCTGCGTGCGAAGGATGTCCGGTGTCATGAAGGCACTGTGCACGTTCCAGCGGGGGCAGAGGCCGGAGAAACGGGCGAACCGGATCCCGGAGGACGAGAACCGCTTGGAGATGTTGCCGGCGATGTCGACCCTCACGAAGTGGAACGGAACGCCCTCCGCTCCGAGGCGGCGGAGGGTCGTCAGGCGGTGGCAGACCTGCTCGAAGCTGCTGCCGAAGCGGCGGGACAGGAGCTCGATGTCGTAACGCAGGCTGCGGGCCGACTCGAGAAAGGGCGCATAGGGCATGAGGACCGCGCCGGCGAAGTAGCTCGCGAGCGCGATGCGGCCGAGCGAGATCGAGTCCGGCGTCGTCAAGCGCGACCGGCCGAGGATCCGGTCGAATTCCTGTCCGAGTGTCAGCAGCCCGATCTGATGCGCGATCTGGAAATCGCGTGTGTGCCTCGGAAGAACTTCGGAAACCGAGAGGCGCCGGGAAGCGGGATCGAACCGGCGCATCGCAGTCTTCTCCCCGTGCGGCGAGATGAGGACTTCGATTCCCAAGGCCGCTCGCGCGTGCTGGAGCAGGCCCGAGAAGACCTGTGCGCGGACGAGGGCGGCGTCCCGGGTGAGCCGTTCCGCGGCCTCTTCGAGCTCGGGAAAGTGATTCTGATTCTCCTGGAGGAGGTCCGACACCTCCTCCGAAGGAAGCCGCGCGGGATCGATGCCGAGAGGCTCGCCTCCCTCCGTGACGGTTGACGCGAGCGCCTGGAGCGACTCGAGCGAATCCCGATACGCCCGGTAGAGCGTGACGACGGCGCGGGAGACGGCGGCGTTGCCGGCGAGCTCTCGAAGGTCGGTCGTCGTCACGTCGTGCTCAGCGAAGAGCGCATCGCCGAGCACCTCGTGCAGGTCCGCGATCCGGCGCTCATCGTCCTCCGGGGCGAAGCTCTTCACTTCCACCCCGAACATGTGCGCGAGCTTCAAAAGCAGCGGCGCCGTCAGCGCGCGCTGGTCGTGCTCGATCAGATTGAGATACGACGGCGAGATCCCGAGCTTCCCGGCGAGATCGACCTGGGAAAGACGCCTCTCGCGCCGCAGCGCGCGCACCTTGGACCCCAGGCGATTGGTTTTTTCGAGCATTCGATCGCTTTCTCTGCCTGCCAATTTACAACCCTTTACCGCTTGACATCCCGGGGTTTGCGTTCGTTGACTTCGTAACATGTTGACAGTGAGGTATTTGTTGACGGACAGGCGTCGCTCCTGTTGAACTGTAAATACGGCGCCTGTCGCGCCGGAACTTCCTGGAGGGCTCCATGCCGAGAAAAGATCCCGCCGCGCTCGAGCAAACCTGGAACCAGGATTCCCGCTGGACGGGCGTGTTCCGGCCCTATGGACCACAGGACGTCGCGCGGCTCTCCGGGACGGTCGAGATCGAGCACACGCTCGCGAAGAACGGAGCGCGCCGCCTCTGGAGGCTCCTCGAAACGGAAGACTACGTCGCGGCGCTCGGCGCTCTCACGGGAGGGCAGGCGGTTCAGCAGGTCCGCGCGGGCCTGCAGGCGATTTACCTGTCGGGGTGGCAGGTGGCGGCCGACGCCAACCTGGCCGGCCAGACCTTTCCCGACCAGAGCCTCTATCCCGCGAACAGCGTTCCGGCCGTCGTCCGCCGGATCAACCAGGCGTTCCAGCGCGCCGACCAGATCGCGAATGCCGAAGGAAAGAGCGACGTCGACTGGTTCGCGCCGATCGTCGCCGACGCCGAGGCGGGTTTCGGCGGCCCCTTGAACGCCTTCGAACTGATGAAGGAGATGATCGCCGCCGGCGCCGCCGGGGTCCACTTCGAGGACCAGCTCGCCTCGGAAAAGAAGTGCGGCCACATGGGGGGCAAGGTTCTCGTTCCGACGGCGACGTTCGAACGCACGCTCGCCGCCGCCCGGCTCGCCGCCGACGTCTCCGGCGTGCCGACCATCCTGATCGCGCGCACGGACGCCAACAGCGCGAAGCTGATCCTCTCCGACGTCGACGAGCGCGACGGGCCGTTCCTGACCGGCGAGCGGACGCGGGAGGGGTTCTTCCGGATGCGAGGGGGCCTCGATGCGGCGATCGCGCGCGGAATCGCGTACGCGCCGCTCGCGGACCTTCTCTGGTGCGAAACGTCGGAGCCGAACCTCGCCGAAGCGCGCCGCTTCGCCGAGGCGATCCACGCGCAGTACCCGGGCAAGCTGCTCGCGTACAACTGCTCGCCGTCGTTCAACTGGGCGAAGAAGCTGGACACAGCGACGATCGCACGGTTCCAGCGCGAGCTCGGGGCGATGGGTTACCGCTTCCAGTTCGTGACGCTCGCGGGCTTCCACGCCCTGAACCACTCGATGTTCGAGCTCGCGCGCGGCTACCGGGCGGAAGGCATGACGGCCTATTCGCGCCTCCAGCAGGCCGAGTTCGCAAGCGAGGCGGACGGGTACACGGCGACGCGCCACCAGCGCGAGGTCGGCACCGGATACTTCGACGAAGTCGCGAGCGTCTTGAGCGGAGGCCTCGCCTCGACGGCCGCGTTGCGCGAATCGACGGAGGAGGCGCAGTTCTGAATCCTTTCGTCCCGGTCCGCTTTTCAGGCGGGTGGCTCTTGGAAAACCCCCATGCGTCCGCTACAACGGGCGCATGGGCTTTCCGCTTTTCCACGTAGACGCCTTCACGGACCGGTTGTTTGCCGGCAACCCCGCCGCGGTGTGCCTCCTGGGTGACGGACCGGTGCCCGACGACGCCTGGCACCAGAACGTTGCGCGCGAGCTGAACCTTTCGGAGACGGCCTTCCTCAAGCCGCGCTCCGGCTCATGGGACCTTCGATGGTTCACACCGGCGGTCGAGGTCGATCTCTGCGGACACGCGACGCTCGCTTCGGCGCATGTTCTCTGGCAGGCGGGATTCGCGGATCGAGAAACGAAACTCGACTTCCACACGCGGAGTGGAAAGCTGTCGGCCTCTCAGGAGCGAGACGGAATCATCGAGCTCGACTTTCCGGCCGAACGGGCCGCGCCGGCGGTCCCCCCGCCTCACCTTCTGGATTCTTTGAACGCCGTCTCGCGGAAATTCTTCGGAAAGAATCGGATGGACTATCTGCTCGAGCTCGAGGATGAAGAGCACGTCCGAATGCTTCGGCCGGACTTCCCCGGCGTCGCGGAAGCGTGCCGTCCCGCGCGCGGCGTGATCGTCACCGCGCGAAGCGAGCGGCCGGAGCACGATTTCGTCTCGAGGTATTTCGCACCCGCCGCGGGCATCGACGAGGATCCCGTGACGGGCTCCGCGCACTGCTGCCTCGGGCCCTTCTGGGCGGAGCGGCTCCGAAAGACGGACCTCGTCGGCTACCAGGCGTCCCCGAGAGGCGGCTTTGTCGGGGTCCGCGTCCGCGGGGACCGCGTCGGCCTGCGCGGCCGCGCGGTCAGCGTTTCGCGAGGCGAGCTCCTGTAGCCGGACAATTTCATTAGAATGCCCGCTTCGTACGAGGAGGCCGGCATGCACACCCGCTCCGTTTCGGCCCTCGCGTCCCTCCTGCTGCTCACCGGAGCGCTCTCGGCGCAGACGCCCGCTCCCGCGACGAGCCCGACGGCGCCGCCCCGCGATCCGAGCCTTCCTCCCTCCGAGGCGGAGGCGAAAGGCGCGCTCGAGAAGTCCCCGCGGCACGGCGAGTGGATCGACGTGAAAGTTCCAGGCGCCGGGGCGCCCGTCCGGACGTGGGTGGTCTATCCCGAGCGCAAGGACAAGGCGGGTGTCGTGCTCGTGATCCATGAGATCTACGGCGCGAGCGACTGGATCCGCGGCGTCGCCGATCAGCTCGCGCGCGAAGGATTCCTCGCGGTGGCGCCCGACTTGATCTCCGGCAAGGGGCCCGGCGGGGGCGGCACCGACTCGGCCGCGAGCCGCGACGAGGTCGTCAAGCTCATTCGCGGACTGACTTCCGAGGAGACGACGGCGAGGCTGAACGCCGTGCGCGAGTGGGCCGTCCGCCTTCCCGCGGCCAACGGGAAAAGCGCGACGGTGGGATTCTGCTGGGGCGGGGGCCAGAGCTTCGCGTACGCCGCCGCGCAACCCGCGTTGAACGCGGCCGTCGTCTACTACGGCACGCCGCCCGACGCCGCGCAGCTCGCGAAAGTCGCCGCACCCGTTGCGGGCTTCTACGGCGGCGACGACGCGCGCGTCACCTCCACCGTGACTCCGACGGAAACGGAGATGAAACGGCTCTCGAAGAGCTACGAGCCGCACGTGTACGACGGCGCGGGCCACGGTTTTCTGCGCGCCCAGGACGACCGGAACGGGGCGAACCGGAAGGCGGCGTCGGAGGCGTGGCCCCGGATGGTCGCCTTCCTGAAGGAGCGACTCAGGTAGCTTCGGCGCGCCTCGCCGGCAATTCGGGAAATCTCGCGGCCACGAAGACGTTCAAGGTGGCGAGGCCGAGAAGCACCGCGAACACCGGCACGAGCGATCGCTCGATCGCCAGCCGGAAGATGGGCGGGGTCGCGGATCCCGCGACGCCCGCTCCCGACGGCCCGTGCACGCCGGCGAGGATCCGGCCCGCATCCTCCATGCGGTCCCCCAGGCGCATGGCGAGCCCCGCGGCGAAGGTTCCGCCGAGAGCGCCCACGCCCACGGAGCCTCCGACGGTCCGGAAGAAGGGGACGAGGCTCGTCGCGATCCCTCGCTGACTTTCGGGCGCGACGTGCTGGATGGCGAGAACCTGGGCGATCGACGACGGGCCAAGCCCGGCGCCGATGACGGCGCACGCCGCGGAGACCCACGCCACACTCGCGTTCGCGAGGGCGGCCGCGACCAGCCCGGCGATTCCGACGAGCGCCAGGACTGCGCCGAGGCGCGCGGTTGGTCGGAATCCGAAGCGGACGACGATCCGCCCGCCGAGGGCGGCGGAGAGCGCCCAGAAAAGCACCAGCGGCGTCACCACCGCCCCCGCCGCGGCCGCCGTCCCGCCGCGCGCGCCCTGGACGAAGAGCGGCACGAACGTGTCCACCCCGAAAATCGTGGTGCCCAGCAGGATCGCCGAGAGGTACGGGGAGGCGCTGTCCCAGTGGCGGAAGAGCTGCGGGGGCACGAGCGGGTGCCGCCGCCGCGCTTGCAGCGCCGCGAAACCGGCGAGCGCGCACGATCCCGCCACGATGAGCGCGAGGCGCAGGGCCAGACTCCCGCCGCCCGCCGGGCCAGGAGTGTGCAGGACCCCGAAGAGAATGAGCGTGATCCCGGCGGCGAGAGCCGCGGTGCCCGCGAAGTCCATCGGATCGCGGCTGGAGCCCCGCGATTCGACGAGGCGCGTCGCCACGATGAAGAAGGCCACGATCCCGAGAGGGATGTTGATCGTGAAGACGGAACGCCACCCGAAACGCACGGTCAGAAAGGCCCCGACGAGCGGGCCGACGAGCGCGGAGAAGCCCCACACGGCGGAGAAGACGCCCTGAATCTTCGCCCTCTCTTCGATCGAATAGATGTCGGCCGCCACCGTCATGGAGATCGGAATGAGACCCGCCGCGCCGAGGCCCTGAAGAGCCCGGGCAGCGATCAGCTGCGGCATCGACCTCGCGAACGCGCACGCGACCGCCCCCGCGAGAAAAATCGCGATCCCCGAGAGGAGCATCCGCCGCCTCCCGTGAATGTCCGCGAGCCGGCCGTAGACGGGCATCGCGACCGTCGAGGTCAGCAGGTAGATCGAAAAGACCCAGGCGTAGAGAGGAAGCCCGCCGAGGTCGCCGATGATCGTCGGCATCGCCGTGGATACGACGGTCGATTCGAACGACGCGAGCGCACTGACGAGCACGAGCGCCAGCGTCACGGCGCGCCGGCGCGCCGGATCGAAGCGAGGCGGCGCCGAGACCTGGGGCTGCGACATGAGGCGGGAAGGGTAACCCACGGGAACACGCGACGAGCCGGAGCGCGATACCGGACAGCGGCAGCGTGAGTCTGTCGTATATAGGAACCTCTGGGGGAGCAAACGCGATGCAGAGGAGACGCATTCGGTCGATCGGATTGACGGTGGCGCTCGGCGCGGGTGTTGCCGCGGCGGCGCTCACGCAATCGCCGGCTCCGGCTTCCCGCGGAAGGTCCGGCATCCTGCTCGGACAGGGCGCGCTCGGCGACTGGACGACCGATGCTCCCGGAGTCCGCCGGAGGATCCGGCCGGCGGACCTGCCGCCGCCCTACGCGACACGGTCCGTCGACAACGGCTCGCGCGGCGTCCGGCGTCCCCCGGACGCGTGGCCGAAAGCGCCCGCCGGGTTTCGCGTCGAGGAATTCCAGCCGGGTCTCGCCAATCCGAGGCTGATCCGCACGGCCCCGAACGGGGACCTCTTCGTCGTGGAGAGCCGGGCCGGGCGCGTGCGCGTGCTTCGGGCCAGAGACGGAGCGGGCAAGGCGGAGCTCAACGAAGTTTTCGCGTGGGGCCTCGAGCAGCCGTTCGGCATCGCCTTCTATCCACCCGGGCCGAATCCGCAATTCGTGTACGTCGCCGAAACGGGCCGTGTCGTGAGGTTCGCGTACCAGAACGGGGATCTGCGCGCCCGCGCGAAGCCGGAAGTGATCGTGCCGGATATCCCCTCGGGGGGACTGCTCCGCGGCGGCGGGCACTGGACGCGCGACGTCGCATTCTCGAACGACGGACGGCGCATGTTCGTCTCCGTCGGCTCCCACTCGAACGACGCGGAGAGCGGGATGTCCCGCGAGGAGCGGCGCGCCGACATCCTCGAGTACCGGCCGGACGGGTCGGGTTTCCGCGTGTTCGCGTCGGGGATCCGGAACGCCGTCGGGATCGCCGTGCAGCCGGGCACGGGAGAGCTGTGGGCTTCGGTCAACGAGCGCGACGAGCTCGGCGATGACCTCGTGCCGGACTACGTCACCCGCGTGAAAGACGGTGGCTTCTACGGCTGGCCCTGGTTCTACATCGGCGCGAACCAGGATCCCCGGCATCCGGGCGTCCATCCGGAGCTCAAGGAGAAAGTGATCGTTCCCGACGTTCTCATCCAGTCGCATTCCGCGTCGCTCGAGATGGTCTTCTACACGGGAAAACAATTTCCCAAGGAGTACGCCGGCGACGCCTTCGCCGCCGAGCACGGCTCGTGGAACCGCGCGAAAAAGACCGGCTACAAGGTCATTCGCGTGCCGCTCGAAAACGGAGCTCCCACGGGTGAGTACGAGGACTTCCTGACCGGATTCGTGACGCCGTCCGGAGACGTGTGGGGACGCCCGGTCGGAGTCGCGGTGGCCCGCGACGGCGCCCTCTTCGTCAGCGACGACGGAGGGGACGTCGTGTGGAAAGTGAGCTACGGGTCCGGGTCGAAATAAGGAGAGTCCCGGCCACCGACTACGACTACCGACTACCGGATCCCGGTCGCACGCGTCGCCCCCGTTCCCCGCTCCGCCTGCCGCGGCGGCTCGATCCCGAGCGCAGCGGCCACGCGCATGGCGATCGAGCGCGACGAGATTTCCTCGACGCGCCCGCGCGGGACGCCCGGCCCCGCCGCGAGGAAGGTCGCGTCGAGATCCCGGTATGCGGCCCGATAGCCGTGCCCGCCGTACTCCTCGGCCGGGCCCGAAGTGACTCCCGGGTCCATCCGCATCGAGACGCCGATGCCGGGCTTCGACAGGAGAATGAGGTCGCCCGACTCCGGCGCGTCGAGCGTCAGCTCACCGGCGGCGGCGCGCCGGACGATCCGGTCCCACGGGGATTCCCCGGCGACCGCGAACCCGATCAGGAGCCGCTCCACCTCGTCCAGGGTGCCCGCCGGAGCGCGTGGATTGACGTAAACGTGCGCGAGCCCGGACGTCGCGAACGCGACGGCGCTCGAGGACGGATCGATCGTCGAGTCGCGCGAACCCGTGGTCACGAAACCGCGCTCGCGGAGGATTTCGCCCGGATAGACCTCGAGCCGCAGAGGAGTCATCCCGTGGTCGGAGGTCACGAAGAGGGCATCGCGAGGCGTCAGGGACCGTTTGAGCCGCGCGATGACGGAGTCGGCGCTCGCGAAGGCGTCGTCGATGATCGCGGCGAACCGCGCCGCGCGTTGCGGCATGTACGAGCGCTGGCGCGGATCGACGAGGAGGAAGTGGTGCTCGACCGCGTCGACCTCGGAGAAATAGAGAAACAGAAGGTCCCAGTCCGAGCGCGAGACGGCAGCGGCGGCCGCGTCGGCGAGGAAAGCGGTGAGCCGCTCGGATTGCGCGACGTAATCCTCGACGCGCCCGGAATCCGGGCCGAACTCCCGATAGTCCGCCCTCCCGGGCCAGAACCCCGCGCGCGCGTCGACATCGCGCCGAAAACCCTCCGGGAAGACGTCGGCCTCGGAGATCGCGCCGACATAGATCTCGGCGGCGGAAAGGTCCGGCGCGAGCGACATCACCTTGCACCAGCTCCCCGCCCTCCCTCTGCCGCCGGGCACCTCGGCCGGGAACCATTCGCCGACCCGGACCATCCGCTGCGGCCCGACTTCCGCCGCGACGAGGAGACGGTCGTACTCGACCCGTCGTCGGTCGAGTCGAGGGCGGTCAGGGCGAGCTTGTGGGTCGTCGGAGGAAAGTCGAGGACGGCCCGCCGCGGCGGAGAGAAGGACCGCGGTTCCGCGCCGGCGTCTCCGGCCGGGGTCCACGCGGGCGCGGCGAGCTTCGCCACGCGCGCGGGCGAGATCGTCCCGGCGACCCAATTCATACCGAAGCCGGCGCATCCCGACGGCGGAGTTCCGCCCGCATGCGGATACGCCATGACTCCGACCCGCTTTCCCTGCCGCCGGGCGGCCTCGCAGAGTGTCTCCGCGCGCAGGGGAGTGTCGAAGCCGGTGCGGCGCGAACCGAACGACTTCGAGAAGTCGAGAAGGGAGTTCCCGACGATGCCGGTGTCCCGAGGCGAGGCGCCCGTCACGTGCGTCGCGTGCGCGGCCGGGGTGAGCGAAGGGGTGGACGGAATGGACCGGACCGCATAGAACCCCGTGTCGGCGAGCCGCGCGAGCCCGCCGGCGGGAAGCTTTCCCCGTTCCGCGAGAAGCCGGGAGAGTCGCTCCCCGCCCATTCCGTCGACCGACACGAGGATGGCGCGCGAGGCGCGCGGAGAAGGGGGTTCCCCCAGAGGGGCGCGGGGCGCGCATCCGTGGACGAAGGCGGCGAGCGCGGCCGCGAAGAGCAGGGCGTGGATCCGCCTTTTCGACGGGCCTTTCACAGTGTCACCTCGCACCTCCCCCGCATCCCCTCTCACCCCTCACCCGTCACCCGTCACCCGTCACCCGACTATAGTCACCCGTTCCCCATGCCCGAGGGCAACACGATCCACCGGCTGGCGCGCGACCACACGAGAGATTTCTCGGGCCGGATCGTGCGGGTCTCGTCGCCGCAGGGCCGATTCGCCGTCGAGGCCGGCAGGCTCGATCGCCGCAGGTTCCTCGGAGCCGACGCCTGGGGCAAGCACCTCTTCCATCTCTGGGAAGGAGGTCTCGTCGTACACATGCACCTCGGGATGGCCGGCGGTTTCCGCCGGTTCGCCGGAAAGCGGCCGCCACCCCGGCCCACGGTCCGCATGCGCCTCCTCATTCCCCATCTCGCCGTCGACTTGATCGGCCCGCCGACGTGCGAGCTCGTGGGCGAAGCGGAGAGGCTCGCGGTCGTGGCGCGGCTCGGTCCGGATCCGCTTCGCCGCGATGGCGACCCGGAGATTGCGTGGGAAAGGATCGCGAGGCGGCCGGACCGGCCGATCGGCGACGCCCTTCTCGACCAGCGAGTGATCTCCGGAGTCGGGAACATCTACCGCAACGAGGTTCTCTTTCTTCATGGAGTTCATCCCCTGCGCCCGGCGAAGCGTGTTTCAAAAGACGAGTGGCTGGCGATGTGGGAGACGCTGCGCCGGCTCATGGCGCGCGGAGTCCGGCAGAAGACGGTGACCGTGAACGCCCGCGAGACGCCTCACCCCGACTCCACGCGCGGCCGCGAAAACGACGACTTCTACGTTTACGGTCAGACCGTGTGCCGGCGCTGCGGCGGTCCGGTCCGGTCGTTCCCTCTCTCGGGAAGGCGGATGTTCGCGTGCGCCGCGTGCCAGAAGAGGCGACCGGCCAGAGCGGGCGCACGGCGGCAAGCGTGAGGCGCCGAATCCTGTCGCCGGGAGTTCGAGCGGCAGCGGGGTTGCAGGTCAGGACCGCATGATCCTGACCTGCCCCTCCTGCGGGAAGAAGAACCGGTCCCCCGCCGGCCGCCTTTCGGACGCGGGCCGGTGCGGCAACTGCAAGGCGGAGATCTCCCCGGTCGGAGTTCCAATCGAAGCGAACCCCGAGAGCTTCCGCGAAGTCACCACCGGGGCGAAGGTCCCGGTGCTCGTCGACTTCTGGGCGGCTTGGTGCGGGCCGTGCCGCACGGCGGCTCCGGAGGTCGCGCAGACGGCGGCGGACATGAAGGGGCGCGCGATCGTCCTGAAGGTCGATACCGAGAAGCATCCGGAGCTCGCCGCGCAATTCGGCGTCCAGGGAATCCCGAACTTCGTGGTCCTGAAGGATGGAAAGGTCGTCTCCCAGCAGGCGGGCGTCGTCCCGAGCGCCCGGATGAACGACTGGCTGACGCGCGCGGCCACCCCGAACTGAGGGCTGTTCCCCGCCCGGCAGCCCAATTGCCGCGTTGCCGCGGGCGCCTCTTCCTGTAAGAATTCGTCTCTCCATGTCCCTGGATCTCGAGTCTGCCAAACGGGGGGACCAGGCCGCCCGGAGGCTCGCCTCCGGCGCCGGATCCGGCGACGCGCTCTTTCGCGCGCTCTTTGCCGAGAGCCTCGACGCGATCGTCATCGCGGACGACGAGGCGCGCTACGTGGAGGCGAACCCGGCCGCCTGCGCCCTTTTCGGCCTCGCCCGCGACGAGCTCGTCCGACGCCGGGTACCCGACGTCGCTCCCGCCTCGCTCAAGGACCTGGCGGAAGAGGCGTGGCGGGGGTTTCGTGCCGCCGGATCCCAGAAGGGTGAGTTCGAGCTGGCGCGGCCCGACGGCACGGTGCGAATCGTCGAATACTCCGCGAAAGCCGACGTGGTTCCCGGGAGGCACCTGTCCATTCTTCGCGACGTCACCGAGGAGCGCGCGCTTCAGCGCGAAATCACGGCCAAGCTTCAGGACCGCGCAGAGAACGACCGCACGCGGGAAGTCTTCGTCGGCGCGCTCGGCCACGACCTCCGGAATCCCCTCTCGGCGATCCTGATCAACGCAGAGATCATCCGGCG
>JALZAT010000122.1 GCA_030948185.1 Acidobacteriota bacterium | reverse complement strand
CCCCCCCCGCCAGGTGGAACACCGAGCCGGGTGGGCGGGGATAGGCCCCCACTCCTGCGCCGAGATCTCCCTTCGCCGCTATCTTCCGCGTTTGGGCGCCGGTGTCCGCAGCAGCTCCTGCGTCGCGGGGTGTTTCGGATTCGTGAGGACCTCCTCCGGCGCGCCCTCCTCGGCGACGCGGCCGGCGGCCAGCACGATCACGCGGTCCGCCGAGCGCGAGAACTCTGGATCGTGCGTCGTGAAGAGAAGGCCGCGCCCCTCCCCGGCCAGCGTTCGAAGCGTCTGCGCGAGCGATCCCCGGCGCGCGGGATCGAGCGCCGCCGTCGGCTCGTCCATCAGGAGCAGGGGTGGGTCGACGGCGAGAGCGCGCGCGATTGCGACGCGCTGCGCCTCGCCTCCCGAGAGCTCCCTCGGAAGCGCCGCCGCGCGCGCCCCGACGCCGAGAGAGTCGAGAAGCGCCACCGCGCGAACGCGGGCGGACTCGGGAGACACCCCGTGAGCATGCACCGGCGCCAGGGCGACGTTCTCGGCCGCCGTCAGGTGCTCGAAGAGAGCGTGGGCCTGAAAGACCATGCCCGCGAGGCGCCGCAGCGGCTTCAAGCCGGCCTCGGGGGGAAGACGGCCGGGCCTGAGCTCGAAGCCCCGCAGAGCGATTCGCCCCGAGTCGAAAGGCTCGAGCGCGACACAGGCGCGCAGGATCGTCGTTTTTCCCGAGCCCGAGAGGCCCATCAACGCGCACATCTCGCCTTCTCGGACCGAGAGATCCACGCCGTCGAGCACCGCCCGCCCGCCACGCGCCAGCGAGAGCGCTTCGATCCGCAGCAGCTCGGTCACGGCGTTGCGCTCCAGCGCCGCTCGAGCGATCGCGCGAGGCGAGAGAGCGGAAGAGACATCGCGAGATAGATCGCCGCGCAAAGGACTCCGGGGAGAAGCCAGCTGCCGATGTTCGTCGCGAAGATCGCGGTCGCTTTCGTCAGCTCGACGACCGTGATGACGGAGACGAGCGAGGAATCCTTGAGAAGCGCCACGAAGTCGTTCGTCATCGGTGCCAGCGCGAGCCGGAACGCCTGGGGCCCCCGCACGAGGCGCAGGATGAGCCACTCGGACAGGCCGAGCGTCCGGGCCGCCTCGAGCTGGGCCCGCGACACCGCGAGGAGCGCGCCGCGGTAGATCTCGCTCTCGTAGGCGGCGTAGTTCAAGCCCAGACCCAGCAGGGCGGCGACGAAGGCGGGGAGCCTCACGACCGCGGAAAGACCGTAGTACAGAACGAAGAGCTGCAGGAGAACAGGCGTGCCGCGGACGACCTCGACGTAGGCGCCGAAGAGCAGCCGGACGATCGGACCGCCGTAGATCCTCCCGCTCGCGAGCACGATGCCCGCGCCGGCGGCGAGGGCCATCGCGAGGCACGACAGGAGGAGTGTGACAAGGGACGCTCGGAAGAGACCGGGGAGGTAGGCGACGGTTCGCGCGAGCGTGCTCGACGGCGCGGGTGACGGCGCCGGAGTTTCCGCAGGCCTCGTGGGGGGGAGAGCCGCCGGAACGGGGGAGGCGGCGCCGAGGACCGAGGCGAAGAGCCGCGGCTGCTCCTCGTCCCAGACGTTCCACCGGCGCAGGATCCCCTCGAGCGTTCCGTCGCGCATGGCGGCCTTCAGAATCGCGTCGAAGCGGTCGCGCAGCCCCCTGTTGCTCCGGGCGAGCACACCGACGTAGCGCCCGCGCACGAGCGGCTCACGCTGGATCACGAGCCTCTCGACGTGCCGGAGCGCCCTCTGCGCGATGATGTGGTCGAGCACGACGCCGTCGAGCCGTCCCGCGGCAAGATCCGAATACGGATGGACGTCGTCGTCGTAGCTGACGACCTCGAATCCCCCGGCGCCGGCCTCGCGGACGAGGAGCTCGTACGCGATCGTTCCCGCGAGCGTCCCGACGCGACGGCCCTTGAGCTCGCGGAGGTTTCGAAACCGGTCCCGATCGCGCGTTCGGACCGTCAGCACCTCGCGAAACTCGTAGTAGGGGACCG
Organism: Acidobacteriota bacterium; assembly: GCA_030948185.1. Lineage (GTDB taxonomy): Bacteria > Acidobacteriota > Thermoanaerobaculia > UBA5066 > Gp7-AA6 > JALYUA01. The sequence continues at coordinate 1,849 of JALZAT010000122.1, read as the reverse complement.
TCAAGGCATGGGCCGCGCGGCGGGCGGGCGTGTCCTCGACGCCGGAAAGTCCTACCGTGAAGTCCCCGCGCTCGACGGACGCGTCGATCGACGTGAAGGCGACCTGGACGAACCTCGGCTCCCGCCCGAGGCCCCGCGCGAGGATGCCCGCGACCTCGACGTCCATGCCGCGCACGACGGAGGGATTTCGCGGGTCCGCCTCGACGAATGGCGCCCCGCCCTCGGCGTCGCCTCCCCAGAGAAGCGGAGGCCTGGCCGCCGCGGGAACGCCGCCCGAGGCCGGCGGGCAAGCGGCCCCGGTGACGAGGACGAGGAGCAGGGCGAGCAGGACGGCGTGCGGTCTCAACGCGAAGTGCGGTCTCCGGCGTCGCCGTTCATGCGGGAACCACCGGTGCGGCCCGGTCGCGGCGCAGGAAAGCCCAGAACGTCAGGATTCCAAAGGCAAATCCGCCGATGTGCGCCCAGAATGCGATGCCCTCCGCCTGCCCCCCGGAGGCCATCGTGGCGGCCCCGCTGAAGAACTGGACGAGGAACCAGAACCCCAGGTACACCCACGCGGGAACGTGAAAGAAAATCGGCCAGAAGAAGATCGGGAACATTGTGAGGATCTGCGACCGCGGATAGAGGACGAAGTACGCGGCCATCACGCCTGCGATCGCTCCCGATGCGCCGATGGCCGGCACCTGCGACCCTGCGTTCGTGGCGACGTGGATCAGGCCGGCCGCGACCCCGCACGACAGGTAGAAGACCAGGAAGCGCACCGGCCCCATCCGGTCCTCGACGTTATCCCCGAAGATCCAGAGCACCCACATGTTCCCGATGACGTGGAGCCATCCGCTGTGCAGGAACATCGTCGTCAGGAAGGGCAGGAACGAGTGGGGAAACCCCACCTCCGCGGCCCAGCCCGGATTCGTATAACGCGCGGGCACGATCCCGAACAGGAACATCGCGTCGCGCGCCGCCGCGGGCGGTAGCGTCAGCTGCCAGAAGAAGGCGACCGCATTCACGGCAATGAGGGTCCAGGTCGCCACCGGGACGTGGCGGCTCGGGATGGTGTCGCGGATCGGGATCATCGGCTCGGTCGCGCAAACGTCGAAGCGGGCGCGAAAATCTCCCGCCGCGCCCTTTCGACGACGTTACTTCTCCGGGGATCCGGTCGCGGCCGGGACGAGCGGCCGCAGCCGCGCGAGCTCGTTGACGAGGAAGAGAGGCCCGATCAGGAGGTGGAGCAGGTTGCGGAGAAACGCAGGCCGGTTCTTCTCGTACCGGGTGTGCCCGATCCCCTGGAAGATCCAGCCGATCACGAACGCGGCGAGACCCACCCGCCAGCTTCCGACCGCACGGGCGGCGAGGTCGAGGACCCCCATCGGCAGGAGCATCGCGACCGCCAGCGGAAGGTCGAGGGCCGCATAGAAGAGAAACGCGGCGGCGATCAGCGCTTCGGCCGCCGTCCAACCCGGCATCGGGAGGGGGACGAGCTGCAAGAACGAGAGGAATCCAAAGACGATGAGGGGAATCCCGATCGAGTGGCAGACGAGATTCCCATGGGCACGATGGTGGGAGGCGTAGTCCCCCAGAAGCGCATCGACCTTTTTCACGCCGGGAATGATATCGCCGGCGCGGGATTACTCCACCCGCACCAGCACCCGCCGCTCCCGATCGCCGACCGCGAAGCGCAGGTTGAGGATCTCCGGCGGCGGCGCGTCGGTCTTGAGCTCGTCGTTGGCTGCGGCGCCCTTGCGCTTGTCCCGAACGGGCTGCTCGCGAGCCGAGCGCACCTGGCCGGCGGGTTCCACGAGCACGATCCAGGCGCGGCCTCGAAGCGCGGCGGAGAGGTCCGGCGCGGCGC
>JALZAT010000039.1 GCA_030948185.1 Acidobacteriota bacterium | reverse complement strand
GCGGCCGCGAGCGTCGTCAGTTCCGAGCTCGTGCCGGCGAAGAGATCCGGCGCCTCGCGTCCCGCTCCGCCTTCGAGCCAGCCGACCCGCGCCTCGTTGGGGCCGATCGGCTGAAGCGCTCCCGTCCCCTGCGAGTGGTGGAGACTCCGGCTGGCGACCGCGATCTGCTGGAACGTTCGGCCCGTGAGCGGCTCGAGTCCTCCGGTCGGCAACACGATCGTCGTCTTGTCCCGGTCGAGGAACCGCGTCGTCTGAAAGAGCGCCGTGGGCTGCCACGGGGGGAGCCCCTCCGCCGCCAGGTTCGGGAACGCCTTCGGGTCTCCGGCGAGGTGGAATGCCTCGCGGGCCACGATCCCCGAGGCCTGATGCTGGCCATGCCCGTCGCGCGGAGTCCCGGAGAAGATCGCTACGACGACCTGCGGGCGGAAGCGGCGGATGACCCGCACCGCGTCCTCGAGAAGCGCTTCCTTGGGCCAGAGCCGGAAGGTCTCCTCGATCGACTTCGAGAAGCCGAAGTCGTACGCCCGGGAGAAGTATTGCCGCGCGCCGTCGAGCCGCCGCGCCGCGTTCAGCTCCTCCGTGCGGATCAAGCCGAGCCCGACGCCGAGCTCGTCGCCGATCAGGTTCTGGCCCCCGTCGCCGCGGCTGAGCGAGAGATAGGCGGCCTCGCCGCCCATCCCGCGAGCGACCAGGGTCAGGAGCGCCGTGTCCTCGTCGTCCGGGTGCGCCGCGATGACGAGGAGTCGCCTGTTGGTCGCGAGCTTGCGGAGCAGCGGATCGAGGGCGTCGATGCCGCCCGCGGACGGGGGAGGCAGCGCCGTGCCGGGGGGCTCCGCGGCGCCGAGCGCGTGCGCGAAGGCGAGAGCAAGCGCGAGGGCGAGCGTGAGGGAGCCCGCCGCGAAAACGGACGTGCGGATTGTTCGTTTCACGCGGCGGGAGTCTATGACGAGGTGCCTACTTCTTCTTGAGCGAAGACCGGACGATCGGCGCCGAGGCGGCGGCGAGCGCCGCGAGGAGCGCGGCGGCGAATTGCGCGCGCTTCCTGGCGTCCATTCTTCTCCACTCGTGGGTCAGCCGGTCGATTGTCGATCTCGATGCGGCGCCCGCCGACCCGATCGCCTTCTTCGCGGAATCGAAGCCGCCGCCGGAAATGGAAGCGATGCTCGCGCCGGCTTTCGATGCGCGCTTCGAGAAATCACGCAGAAGTCCCTCGAGAGAAGCGGGCTTCTTCTTCGGCTCGCGCCTTGCGGCGCCGGCCTTCTTCCGGGCGGGGGCACTGCCCGTCCGGGAGGCGAGGCGTTTCGCGGGAGATTTCCTTTTCGCCTTCGCCTTCACGTTCGCCGTGCCCTGTGAAGGGGCGCCCGTGCCGCCCGCTTCGTTCCGTGTTTCGTCCATTGCGTTCACCTCTCGGTTGTCGTCCGTCGTCAGTTTTCCCCGGCCGCCGCGAAGACGGGCTTGATGTCGACGGGGATGTCCTTGAGTCTCGCGTTGGTCGATTCGATCTCCGCGTTGGATTTTCCGTACCGGTCGAGGAGCCTCTTGCCCCGGTCGTAGTCGCCGGTCGCCTCGATCATCAGAAGCTCGTTTCCGAGCGTGCGGACCGCCTCGCGGAACTTCTCGGGCTTCGCGAGAAAGCGGCCGTTCGCCGAGGGCACGATGGCGCCCTTCTCCCGGAACCAGTTCCACTGGACCGCCGTCCCGCCGCCGTGGGCTTCCTCGAGTCCGAACCGCATGGACCGGAACATGAGGCCGGTGTACGTCGCCGCGAGCGCCTCGGCGTCGAAGCCGGACAGCCACTTCCGATCGAGCGCGTAGAGGATGTTCCAGAGGCCGACGACGTCCGCCTTGCACTCCTCGATCGTCGAATAGATGTTCTTCAGGAGGAGGCGGGCTTCCACGCGCTTCCCGTCGGGGCCCGTGATCACACCGGGGCCCAGGCCGTGCGAGAGCTCGTGGAAGAGCGTGTGGTTGAAGTAGGGCTCGAACGCCACCTTCGCCGTCTGCGACGGGTCGAGCACCCGCTCCGCGACCGGATGGCCGCTCTGCGCGAACTTCGCGCTCATCACGTTCTTCAGGAGCACCTTCTTCGAGCCTTTGGCCTCGCGAACCCGCTCGTCGTTGGGGAGGTTGAACGCGGACGTCTGGACGCCGCGCCGGGCATCCCCCGAGGTGAAGGCTTCCTGCACCACGCGGATCGGCGACTCGAACTTCCGATTGAAGTTTTTGTGCTGGTCCGGGATGGGGAGGTTCTTCTCCATGTCGGGCAAGTGCTGCGCGTACACGGCGAGGTGCGCGCTCTCTGCCTTGTCGCGCACGGTGACGAAGGACTCGAAGGCGGCCTTGTAGTTGAAGAGCCGGTCCTCGTACACTTCGTAGGGCCCGATCGCGATCTCGATGTCGGAATCGAGGTCCATCCACGCCACATCCGAGGCGAAGTAGTCGTCGGACAGGAACGCGTCCGCGCGGAGGGTCAGGAACTTTCGGAGGGAGGGGTTGGCCGTCATGGCCGCCGCCTCGCGCAGCTTCGCCGCGGAGCGGGAAAGCGCCGCCGCGTACTCCTTCGAATAGGGAGTCGCCACGAGCCGCGCCCCGTCCCGGCGGATGACGGTGAAGAGCCCCTGGAACGCGCCTTTTTCCGCCGGATGCGCCGCGATCCACTTCTCGAATTCGTCCTTCGTCATGTCCACGGGGTAGAAGCCGGCGCCCGGAGGCTTCGGCCTCGTCCCGACGAACGGCTCGTCGCCCTTCAGCCGGTCCCAGGGACCCTTCATGACGTCGAAGTACTCGAGCGCGGGGACCGACCTCGGCGCGTGCTCCGCCACGAGCCGGGCGACTCTTTCCCGCATGGCGGGGACCTCTTCGGCGACCTGCCGCTCGAAGATGCCCTCGAGCTCCCGCGAGGCCTCGATCAGGAGCCGGAGGGCCGCGGTTTCGCGGTCGTCGAGCAGGGAGCGGTCGTAGTCGATCTTCGTCGGGGGGAACTGCCCGACGCGCTCCGCGACGTCCGGGGCGATCCGCAGGTCCGAAGGGACTCCCTCGGTCGCCCGTGACTCCGCCGGGCTGGCTGGAGAGGGGGAGGGCGACGCGCTCCGCGGGGTCACGCCGGCCTGCCTGGCCGGGGCACACGCGAGCGCGGCGGCGAGGACGCAAAGCGCCGCGGTCGAGCGGGTTCCGGCGAATCGTCGCGAACGGCGCATCGCCCGGAATCTAGCAGGTTTTGCATGGCGTAGGTTTAGCATGCGGGATCCGATGGTGATCGACCGAAACGAGGCTCTCAAGCGGTTTCGGCGGGGCCGCCGGCGGTCCCGGGAGCTGTTCGGGCTGATCCCGGACGCGTCCTACTTCGACCGCCCGATCGCGCTGCGCAATCCGATCTGTTTCTACGACGGCCACCTTCCCGCCTTCTCCGTGAACACGTTCTGGAAGCGGGCGATGGGGGAGCGCGGCATCGACGCCGATTTCGAGAAACTCTTCGAGCGCGGGATCGACCCGGAGGAGGAGGCGCAGGCCGGCGGCTCCGCCTCGGCGTGGCCGTCCCGCTCGGCCATCGGCGAGTACGGGCGGGAGGCGGATGCCCGCATCGAGGAGGCGATCCTCTCCCGGCCTCTCGAGGACGAGGGCAACCCGCTGCTCGAGCGCGGACAGGCGCTGTTCACGATCCTCGAGCACGAGGTGATGCACCAGGAGACGCTGCACTACATGTGGCGGCGCATTCCCTACGGCCGCAAGGCAGCGCGGAACGGGAACCCGGCGCCGCTTTCCGGTCCGGAGAAGGCCCCGTCGAACCCCTGGGTGCGCGTCCCCTCGGGAACGGCGACGCTCGGAGCCGAGCAGGGGCGCTTCGCCTGGGACAACGAGCTCCCGCGGCACGCGGTGGAGGTGCCCTCTTTCGAGATGTCCATGCACGACGTGAGCAACGAAGAGTTCCGGAAGTTCGTGGAGGCCGGAGGGTACGAGTGCGAGGAGCTCTGGGACGCGGAGGGCTGGTCCTGGGTGAAAAGTGCGGAGGTTACGCACCCTCCGTTCTGGATTCCCGGCGCGAAGGCGGGCGAGTTCCAGTGGCTCGGAATGTTCGAGCGGATCCCGTTGCCCGCCGCGTGGCCCGCGTGGGTCACTCAGGCGGAGGCGTCCGCCTACGCGCGTTGGAAGGGCGGCGGCGCGCGCCTCCCGACCGAGGCGGAGTACGACCGGGCGGCCTACGGGAATCCCTCCGGCGCCGCGCGCGAGTTCCCCTGGGGTGACGAGCCACCCGACGGCAGCCGGGGCAATTTCGACTTCCGCCACTGGGAGCCCGTCGCCGCCGGGTCCTATCCGGCGGGCGCGAGCGCGTGGGGAATCCACGATCTGGTCGGGAACGGATGGGAGTGGACCTCGACGGTGTTCGAAGGTTTCCCGGGCTTCGCGCCGATGGCGTCCTATCCCCAGTACTCCGCCGACTTCTTCGACGGAAAGCACTACGTGATGAAGGGCGCCTCTCCCGTCACGGGCCGGGACCTCGTCCGGCGGAGCTTTCGCAACTGGTTCCGCCCCGCGTATCCGCACGTCTATGCGTCGTTCCATCTCGTGTGGGACGCCGGCCGGTGACGCTCCCGACCAGCCTGGCGGCGCCTCCCGCGGAGTCGGTCCGTGATTTCGCGTTCGAGGTCCGGCGCGATCTCGCGCTCACGCCCAGGCAGATCCAGTCGAAGTACCTTTACGACGGTCTCGGTTCCACGCTTTTCGAGGCCATCTCCCGGCTCCCGTGGTACCGGATCACGCGGGCGGAGGCGCGCCTTCTCTCCCGGTTCGCGCCGCGGATCGTGCAGGCCTTCGAGCGTCCCCTGACGCTGGTCGAGCTCGGCTGCGGCAGCGGCGAGAAGGTCGCCATGATCGCGGAGGCGCTGCGCCAGGGGCCCCATCGGGTTCCCGTGCACCTGATCGACATCTCGCCGCTCGCGCTCGAGCTCTCCGAGCGCGCCCTGGGGCGGCTGCAGCACGTGTCCATCGTCGGCCACCGCGCGACGTACGAGGACGGTCTGCTTCACGCCGCCGAGCAGAGGGCCGGCAACAGCGCGATGCTCGTCCTTTTTCTCGGGTCGAACATCGGCAACCTCGACACTCCCGCCGCCCACGACTTCCTGACGAAGATCCGCTTCGCGCTCCGGCCCGGTGACGCCCTTCTCCTCGGAGCGGATCTCGTCAAACCGGAGCCCGATCTCCTGCTCGCCTACGACGACCCCCTCGGAGTGACGTCCGCGTTCAACAAGAACCTTCTCGTCCGCATGAACACGGAGCTCCTCGCCGATTTCGACCTCGTCCAGTTCGCCCATCGCGCCGTGTGGAACGCCGCGGAGTCGCGCGTCGAGATGCACCTCGTGTCCCGCGTTGCCCAGACCGTCCGGATTCCGCGCGCCGAGATGGAGGTCACCTTTCGCCAGGGCGAGCCGATCTGGACGGAGAGCTCCTACAAGTACACCGCGGACGGGATCGTCCTTCTCGGCCGCGAAGCGGGCTTCCGCTCGGTCGAGCAGTGGGTCGACGCGGGCGCCCGGTTCGCCCTGACCCTCTTCACCGCGGACTGATTCCCGCCCGCCCGTTGTAATCTTTCCCGGCGCAAGCTCGTCTCCGGTTCTGATTCGCATTTTTCCGAGCCGGATCTCTCCTGGCTCGGACTCAGGAGGCCTCCTTTGAAACTGACCGCGGCTGTACTCGCGTCAACCCTGCTGCTTCCCGCCGCCTCTTTCCCCGGGCAGGAGCCGGTGGACCTCGACGCCGTCACCCGGATCCGGGAAGAGGGCCTTCGGCACTCGAAAGTCATGGAGATCGCGAGCGGGCTCATGGACGGGGTCGGGCCGCGACTGACTGGATCCCCGAAGATGAAGGAGGCGAACGACTGGACCCGGCGCAAGCTCGAGGAGATGGGTCTTTCGAATGCCCACCTCGAGAGCTGGGGCCCGTTCGGCCGCGGCTGGAGCTACGAAAAGGCGTCCGTGCGGATGCTTCGGCCCGATTCCGCGCAGCTCCTCGCGATCCCGGAAGCGTGGACGCCCTCGACCGCGGGCGCCGTCTCCGGCTCCGCCTTCCACCTGAAAGCCGCGTCCGTCGAGGACCTCGACCAGTTCAAGGGCAAGCTCGCGGGCAAGGTCGTCTTCTTCGGCGACCTCCGGGAGGTCAAGCTCCACGAAAAGGCCGAATCCTCGCGCTACGACTCCAAAGAGCTAGAAGATCTCGAACGGTACGAGATCGCGGCGGCCCCGAGGTTCAATCGGGAGGAGTTCCGCAAGCGGAGGCAGCTGCGCAGGGCCGTCGACAAGTTCCTCGCGCAGGAGAAGGCGCTCGCGATCGTGGTGCCCGCCCGCTCTGACGCCGGGGTCCTCGGCGTGCAGTCGGCCGGCGCATGGAGGAAGAGCGAGCCCGTCTCCACCCTTCCGGACGTGGTCATGGCGGTCGAGCACTACGGCCGGATCGTCCGGTTGCTGGACCGCAAAGAGGAAGTCGCCGTCGAGCTCGACATTCGCACTCGGATCACCGACGAGGACCAGCTCCAGTACGACACCATCGCGGAGATCCCCGGGACCGACAAGCGGGGAGAGGTCGTCATGATCGGCGCCCACCTCGACTCCTGGCACGCGGGGACCGGCGCGACGGACAACGGCGCGGGCGTCGCCGCCACGATGGAGGCGATGCGCATTCTCAAGGCGGTCGGGGTTCACCCGAAGCGGACGATCCGCATCGGGCTCTGGAGCGGGGAGGAGCAGGGTCTTCTGGGCTCGCAGGCCTATGTGACGAGCCACTTCGCGACGAGGCCGACGGCGCAGCCGGGATCACCCCAGGACGACTTTGGCGCCTACAACCGCCCCATGACGGGTCCAATCGGCGTAAAGCCGGAGTACGCGAAGCTCTCCGCCTACTTCAACCTCGACAACGGAACGGGCAAAATCCGCGGGATCTACGCGCAGGAGAACGCCGCCGCCGTGCCGATCTTCGAATCGTGGATCGCGCCGCTGAAGGACCTCGGGGTGACGGCCGTGACCATGCGAAACACGGGCAGCACGGACCACGTGGCGTTCGACATCGTGGGCCTCCCCGGCTTCCAGTTCATCCAGGACGAGATCGAATACGAAACCCTGACGCACCACACGAACCAGGACACGTACGAGCGGCTCCAGCGCGAAGACCTCATGCAGGCGTCCGTCGTGATCGCCTGCTTCGCGTACCAGGCGGCGATGCGCGACGGCCTGATGCCTCGCAAGCCGCTGCCGACTCCCGCTCCGAAGGCGGAGGAGGCCACACCCGAGAAGGGACCGCTCGCCAAACCGGCGGGGGATGCCGCGCCGCCGGCCACGCCCCGGCCGGCCGGGCCACCGGCCTCCGGGCGTCCGGCGGATAATGCCGCTCCCACGCCGACTCCGCGGCCGTCGGGAACCTCAGCCGCTCTCGCGAAAGGATGACGACCGATGAGCCTCCTGCCACTCTTCTTCGCCGTCGTTGCGCTGGCCACGCCCCCGGCGGCGGGCCCCGCCGTGATGACTTCCGATGCCCGCCGCGCCGCCGAGTCCATCACTCCCGAGGTCATCCGAGCGCACACGAAGTTCCTCGCCTCCGATCTGCTCGAGGGCCGGGCGCCCTCCACACGGGGCGACCAGCTCTCGCTCGAGTACGTCTCCCGGGTGATGGAGGCGATGGGGCTCACTCCCGCGGCTCCGGGCGGCGGCTGGATCCAGAAGGTGCCGCTCGTCGGTCTCACCGCGAAAGTTCCATCGACGATGACCTTCTCCGGTCCGGGAGGAAAGAATCTCTCCCTCGCGTTCCACGACGACTTCGTGGCTGTTCCCGGCGTGCAGAAGCCTGAAACGGCCGTGAACGACGCCGAGGTCGTCTTCGTGGGCTACGGGATCGTGGCGCCCGAGTACGGGTGGGACGACTACAAGGACGTCGACGTGCGCGGAAAGATCCTCTTGATGATGAACAACGATCCGGAGGACGACCCGAAGCTCTTCGCGGGCAAGACGCGGCTCTGGTACGGGCGCTGGGACTACAAATACGAGATCGCGGGGAAGAAGGGGGCGGCGGGCGCCATCATCATCCACACGACGCCGTCCGCGGGCTACGACTGGAACGTCATCCAGACGGGGTGGGTGGGGGAGAAGTACGAGCTGCCGGACGAGGGCACGTTGCCGCGCGTGACCATCAAGGGCTGGACGACCGACGCCGCCTCGAAGAAGCTCGCGTCGCTCGGAAACCAGGATCTGGACCGCCTCCGCGCCGCGGCTCAAAAGAAGGACTTCCGGCCGGTGCCGCTCGGTGTCCGTCTCTCGCTCGCCCTCACGAACCAGATCCGGCGGGTCGAGAGCGGCAACGCGATCGGGGAGATCCGCGGCAGCGACCCGGCGCTCTCGAAGCAGGTCGTTCTCTACACCGCGCACCACGACCATTTCGGGAAGAAGGAGGACGGCGCCAAAGCGGGCGAGGACGTCATCTTCAACGGCGCCCGCGACAACGCGTCGGGCGTCGCGGCGATGCTCGCGGTGGCCCGCGCGTACACCCGGCTTCCGAAGGCGCCCCGCCGGACGATCGTGTTCGCTTCGGTCACGGCCGAGGAGCAGGGCCTGCTCGGTTCCGAGTACCTCGCGAGGCATCCGCCCGTGCCCGTCGGACGGATCGCCGCCAACATCAACATCGACGAGGTCAACATCTGGGGACGCACGAAGGACGTTTCGATGGTGGGACTCGGCAAGTCGACTCTGGACGCGCCGATTCGCGAGATCCTCGCCGCACAGGGCCGCGCGGTGAAGGACGACCCCTTCCCGGACAAGGGCCACTTCTATCGCTCGGACCAGTTCAACCTCGCGAAGGTCGGCGTGCCGGCGGCGTACTTCGATTCCGGGACCGACTTCATCGGCAAACCGGCGGGGTGGGGCGCCCAGCAGATCGACCATTACGAAAAGGTCGACTACCACCAGCCCACGGACGAGTATCGGGACAGCTGGGATCTCTCGGGCGCCGTCGAAGACCTGCAGCTCGACTTCTACCTGGGTCTCCACGTCGCGAACGCCGACGCGATGCCGGCTTGGAACAAGGGGGACGAGTTCGAGGCGGCCCGTCTGAAGGCTCTCGCCGCCAGATAACCGGTTGGGTGAGAACTCTCCGGGGGCGCGGACTTCCCGATTTCCGATCAGAAGGACGTCTACAAGACGGGATGGAACGGGACGGCCCTGGTCGCGATCAACTTCGGGACCGCGCCCGTCGGGATCCGGATCGACGGCTCGTACCACGAGCTCAAGACCCAGACGGACCTGCAGGCGTTCTTTCTCGGAGACGGCAGAACGCGCATCATCTCCGGCACCGCGGACCTGGTGATCGGGCCGCGCGACACGTCGGTCGAGCCCTACATCATCGGCGGCGTGGGCGCGTACGACCTCCGCTTCCGCGGGCAGGACATCACCACGGGCAACGCGTTCTCTCAGAGCAGCACCCGCTTCGGCTGGAACGCCGGCGTGGGCCTCGCCTTCCCGCTCGGCACGGGCTCGAACAGCCGCTTCTTCATCGAGGGCCGCTACACGAGCGTCACCGTTGACGCCGACCGGTTCTCGAACAGCGTGCATCGGGGAGGGACGAGGTTCACGTTCGTGCCGGTGAATGCGGGGTTCATCTTCTAGGAGAAGCAGTCGGCAGTCGGCAGTCGGGAGTCGGGTCGGGGGTCAACGCGGCTAGACTCTGCCGATGCAAGACACCCGACGGACGTTCCTTCGCGGCGCCGGGCTCGCCGCCGGCGCCGCCCTCTTCGGCGCGGTTCCGAAGAAGCCGGCTCCCACACCCGCTCCCTCGACGCCCGCCGCGCCGCTCTCCCTGATCAAGCCCCGCGCGCTGAAGGAGGGCGACACCGTCGCGCTCGTCTCGCCCTCCTCGTACATCTTCGACCTCTGGAAGATCGACGTGGCGGTCGCGCGGCTCGCCGCCCTGGGATTGAAGACGAAGCTCGGGCGCAACGCGAAGGCGCGGCACGGATACATGGCCGGCACCGCGCGCGAACGCGTCGAAGATTTGCACGAAGCCTTCGCGGACACCGCCGTGGCCGGTGTGTTCTGCCTCGCCGGCGGATACGGCAGCGAGCGGCTGCTCGACTCGCTCGACTACGGGCTCATTCGGCGCAACCCGAAGGTCCTGATCGGGTACTCCGACATCACGGGCCTCCACCTCGCGATCGGGCGGAAAGCGGGCATCGTGACCTTCCACGGGCCCGTCGCGATGTCGGCGCTGCCCCCGTGGACCCTCGAGTACTTCAAGAAGGCGCTCTTTTCCTCCGAGCCGATCGGCGAGCTTTTGAACCCGCCCGAACCCGACCCGCTCGCTCCTGTCTTCCCCCGGCACACCGTGGCGCCGGGACGCGCGCGCGGGCCGATCGTCGGCGGGAACCTCACGTTGATCTCGACGACCATGGGAACGCCCTACGAGATCGAGACGAAGGGGCGCATCCTCTTCCTCGAGGACACCGGGGAGGCGCCCTATCGGGTCGACCGGATGCTCGTCCAGTTGAAGCTCGCGGGGAAGCTCTCGGAAGCCGCGGGGATCGTCTGGGGAACGTGCACCGACTGCGTTCCCTCCAACTCCAGCTTCGAGATCAATCTCTCGATGTCAGACCTCGTGGAGGAGATCCTGGGCGACCTCGGCAAGCCGGTGCTGGCGGGGCTCGTCTTCGGCCACACCAAAGAAAAGGTGACGCTTCCCATGGGCGTCGAGTGCGAGCTCGATGCGGGGGGGAAGAGGGTGACGGTCACCGAAGCCGCGACGGTCCCGGCCTGATGTCCCTTTTCTTTGTCATCCTGAGCGAAGCGAAGGATCTGCCCCCTTCCCTGTCGCGCTTCGCGATCAAGCAGGGCAGATCCTTCGTCGCTCCGCTCCTCAGGATGACAAGGGGCCAAAGAAAAGGGCGGGGTTGCCCCCGCCCTTGAAGATTCTCGAAGCGGCGATCGTTTAGAAGTCCACCCGCCCCGCGAACTGGAGCGTGCGCGGCAGACCGCTGACTCCGTTGGCGACTCCGAAAGCGGTGAGGGGCGTCTGGCCCGTCCCCCACGTGAAGGCGGCGCCGGTCAGGAACGAATTCCGGTTGTTCGCGCAGTTGAAGCACTCCGCGATCGCCGTCAGACCAACGGGTCCGATGTTGAAAGTCTTCGCCAGACGGAAGTCGATCTGCGAAGTGACGGGCTGCCGGAACTGATTCCTCGAGAAGTGCACCCCGCCGATCGTGGGACGGTCGTTGCTGAACCCATCACGGTTCTCGTCCGTGCCGGTCGTGGCCGTGTAGGGAGAGCCGCTCGTATACCGATACGTGCCCGAGATACCGATGCCCCAGAACGGTGTGTTCCAGTTCGCGTTCGCGCCGAGCTTCCAGCGCTGGTCGCGGTTGGACCATCCGTAGCTGCCTTCGAGGTTGTGGAGGTCTTCCGCCTGGGCTCCGGCGAAGTTCCGTTCATTCGAGTCGGTGTCCTTGTCCTCCGACCAGGTGGCCGCGAAGAAGAACTGGAGGTCGCGCGTGAACCGGTGCTGGAGCTGGAAGGAGACGGCCTCGTACTTCGACCGGGCGTCGGTCGTATACGTCGAGATACGGCCGTAGTAGGTATTTGGGCGCACAGTGCCGTAGCGCGGCATTCCGTTGATCGCCGAGACGCTGCCGTCGTACGCGAGGTTCGGGTCGTTCAGCCGCTCGAGGTTCTTCGCCTTCGCGTAGGTGCCCTCGATGCCGACGACCGTGCCCGAGACGATCTCGCGGTCGACGCCGAGGGTGATGCGGTCCGTGACCGGGTCCTTGTAGTTGGGATCCGCGGTGAAGACGCCGAGTCCGGTCGGAGTGGGGACCGCCTGAAAGTTGATCGCTTCCACGCGATTGGGGTCGAAGTTGGGCCCCCAGCCCGGAGAAAGCGGATCCGTAGGCTGGGTGCGGTTTCCTGTACTTCCCCCCGCGTTGATCGTGTACTGCGTGGCGACGAGCCCGTTCGAGGTGATGAGCTGTGAGAAGAGGATGCCGGGGGTGCGCGCCCAGAAACGTCCCAGGGACAGCCGGAGGGCCGTCTTCGAATCCGGCGCGAAGGTGAAGCCGGCGCGCGGAGACCACTTGTTGTTCTGGTCGGGGATCTGCGCGTCGAGAGCGTACGCGCCCGTCGAGAGCACGTGATTCGGATTCAAGATCGGGTTGTCGGGGTTATTGAGCCGCTCGTACCGCACGCCGGCCGTCACCGTGAACTTGGGCGAGATGAACCACTGGTCCTGAACGAAGAAGGCCAGCTCCTTCTGGGCGAAGGCAGCTGTGCCCGCCTCCGTAGAGCTCCTACCGTTCAAACCGCCGAATTGGAAGTACTGCGTCCATTTGCCCGCGAGGAACTGCGCCAGATTACCTCCATCGAAGGAATACACACCGCGCCAGTTGCCGCGGAAGACCTGCGCGATCGAGGTGTTGTTGTACTCGGCGCCGCCCTTGGCGACGTGATTGCCGACGAGGTAGGTGGCCACGTCGCCCACCGACCAGCGCTTGGGGGTGGCCGTCGTGGGAAGAAAGCTCGTCGAGCCGAGACTCAGGTTTCCGTAACGGATCTCGGGCTGGGACAAGCCGACCTCGGTGCGCGGAACCTGCTCGATGATGTACTGGCCGTTCAGGTCGTTCAAGAGCGCCGTGCTCCACTGGCTGCTCCACGATCCGACGTACGCGTGGGATTGCAGGCCCTCGAGGCCGTTGTGGTTGCTCGTCTGGCTCTGCGAGGACGAGGTCCCGTGGCTTCCCTGGTACTGCGTGTAGTTCACGCGGCCCATCAGGCGCTGCGATCCGGAGAGCTGGTAGTCGAGCCGCCCGAACATCACGCGGCCGTCCTGCGTCTGCACGTAGGTCGGGTCGGACGCGAGGGTCGGGTAACGCGCCGCGATTTGCGGATCGAGGAGGGCGGAGTTCACGGGGATGCCCTGCGACTGTTTCTGCTGGTCGTAGGACATGAAGAAGAAGAGGTGGTCGCGCATGATCGGACCGCCTGCGGATCCGCCGTACTGCTTCTTGCTCTGGTCGGGCGCTTCGAGCCCGTTCGAGAGCCGCGCGACCGTCTTGTGCGGCTGCGTGTAATAGAAGCCCGAGCCGTGCAGCTCGTTCGTGCCGTTCTTCGTGATGACGTTGATCACGCCGCCGCCGGAGGGTCCGAACTCGACGGATCCGCCGTTGCGGATGACGGTGAACTCCTTGACGGACTCCTGCGAGATCGACAGGGGAGCGCGCCCTTCGGCGGAACCGAAGGAGCCGCCGAAGAAGCCGTTGTCGTAGTCGAGCCCGTCAACGGTCGTGTTCGTGTTGATTCCGCGCTGACCCGAGACGAGGACCGTCCCCCGGCTCTCCGGATCGCGCCGCGTTTCCGGCGTCAGGAGCACGAGGTCCTGGAAGTTTCGTCCGTTGACGGGGAGGTTTTTCAGCTGCTCCGTCTGAATCGTCGTCGAGGCCGACGTGTTCGTCACTTCGATGGCGGGCGCCGACGAAGTGACGGTCACCGCTTCGGAGACGCTCGACAGCTGCATCTTGAAGTCGACCGTCGGCACTTTGCCGATATCCAGTCTCACGTCCGCACGGGTCGCGGTCTTGAATCCGCTGATCGCCGCCGTCAGGGTGTAGACACCCGTCGGAAGGTTGATCAGCTGGAAGAACCCGTCCGGGCGGGTGACCGCCGTCTGGGTCAGTCCCGTTCCCTGGTTTCTTCCCTCGACGCTCACGCCGGGAAGAGCCGCTCCGTCGGTGTCCCGAACGGTGCCGGAGATGCGGCCCGTCGTGACGTCGGTCTGCGCCTGCATGGGGGGTGCGAGCGCGAGAGCCGCGGCGAGCGCCAGCGCACAGATTGCCCCCGCCCGGGCAATTAAGTTCCGCCTCATCGAGATCCTCCTTGTGAGATTCCGGCGATCGAATCAGTTTTGTGTCGGTTGTCTTGTGAAATTTACATGAAGTTGACGGGAAGAGAGACAGGATTCGGTCGCGAGGCAAGCCCCGTGCCTCCACGGAGTTACCGCTGCGGGCCGCGTCCACCGGCCGCCGTTGCACAAGGGCCGGTGCATGGCGCTTGACGCGGCGGTGTCTAGTAGTCTATTGTACTAGTAGAATATGACAAAGGCCAGCTTCCGGCTCGACACGTCCTCCGGCGTGCCGTTCTACCGGCAGATCATCGATCAGGTGCTCCTGGCGGTGGCCGACGGGCGCCTGTTGCCCGGCACCCAGCTGCCGACGGTCAGGCAGCTCGCCGTCGACCTTTCCGTGAACCTGAATACGGTCGCCAAGGCCTACCGCGAGATGGAGATTCGCGGCATCGTGGACACCCAGCAGGGCACCGGCACGTTCGTTTCCACCCGCCGCGCGGAACGCAAGACCTCCGAGCGCCGGAAAGCACTCGAGGGCCTGGTCGATCGATTCGTCTCGCTCGCATCGTCGAGCGGGTTTTCTCTGGATGAGCTTGCGGAGGCGCTCACCGAGCGCGCCGAGAAAGTGGACAGGAGGTAGCGGAATGATCCCCATCACCGTTATGCACGGGAGAGGCTCGAAGAAGTCGCCCGAGGACCGGGCCGACGCATCCGAGCGCCGGCAGAAGGCCCGCGAGACCGCGGCGGACGCGCGGCGATTCGTCAATCCCGTCAGTGTGGCCGCGATGATTCTGATCTGCGCCGTGGGCTGGGGCCTGGCGTTTTTGATCGGCCGGGACCCGGCGACGGCCATCCTCTTCCTCGGGTCGACGTTCCTCGGGATGTTCGCTCTCTTCTCGATCAAGGTGGCGCGGCAGTGGGAGCGCGCCGTGGTCCTCCGGTTCGGGCGCTTCACGGGTCTGAAGGGGCCGGGCGTGTTCGCGATCGTTCCGATCGTCGACACCGTTTCTCACTTGATCGACCAGCGCGTCCGCGTCACCGATGTCAGCGCCGAGAGCGCCCTGACCCGCGACACGGTCCCGGTCAACGTCGACGCGATCGTCTTTTGGACGGTATGGGACGCCACGAAGTCCGTCCTGGAGGTTGCCGACTACATGGACGCCGTGACGATGTCGGCGCAGACGGCGCTGCGAGAGGCGATCGGGCGGCACCAGCTGGCGGAGATGATCACGGAGCGAGAGCAGCTCGGCAAGGAGCTCCAGAAGATCCTGGACGAGAAGACAAACCCATGGGGCATCACGGTCCATTCGGTCGAGATCCGGGACGTCAAAATCCCCCAAGAGCTCGAGGACGCGATGAGCCGCCAGGCGCAGGCCGAGCGGGAGCGGCAGGCGAGGATCATCCTCGGCACCGCGGAGACGGAGATCGCCGAGCGCTTCGTCAAGGCCGGAGAGGCGTACGCCGACAAGCCGGTCGCGCTGCACCTGCGCGCGATGAACATGCTCTACGAGGCGATCAAGGAGAAGGGCTCGATGGTGATCGTGCCGTCTTCCGCCGTCGAGACGATGGGACTGGGCGGCCTGGCGGGAATCACGTCTCTCGGAAAGAACATTCCCCCGCAGAAAAGTTGAAGAGTGATCCTCGAATCGTGTACAAGATGCAAAACCGCCAGCCCAAGTGGCTCGAATTGTCAGCCGATTGGGGCATTTGCCTTCACATTTGCGCAGAATTGTCGAAAAAGGAGTGACAGTCGAGTTCGGGCTTGCTACCCTCCGAAGCCATGAACCCCGCCGACACGGCCTGGCTCCTCGTCTCGACGGCGCTCGTTCTGCTCATGACGCCCGCGCTCGGCTTCTTCTACGGCGGGCTCGTCCGGTCCAAGAACGCGCTCAACACGATGATGATGAGCTTCGTGGCCCTCGGCTTCGTTGCGATGGGGTGGGCGGTCGTCGGGTACTCCCTCGCGTTCTCGGGAGACGGTCTCTGGCTGGGGAACCTCGGGCACGCGCTGCTCCGCGGGGTCGACCTCGCTCCGCACGGCACCGTGCCGCACGTCCTCTTCTTCTCCTACCAGGGCACGTTCGCGATCATCACGGCGGCGCTCATTTCCGGGGCGATCGTCGAGCGCATGCGTTTTGGTCCCTATCTCGTCTTCCTCTCCGCCTGGTCGCTCCTGGTCTATGCGCCGCTCGCGCACTCCGTGTGGGGGGGAGGCTGGCTCGCACGGCTCGGCGCGCTCGATTTCGCGGGCGGCACCGTGGTGCACGTCAACGCCGCGGCGGCGGCCGGTGTGGCGGCGTGGGTGCTCGGGCCGCGCAAGGACCACGCGAGGCAGGCCATGCTGCCCCACAACGTGCCGTTCACGCTTCTCGGCGCGGGGATGCTCTGGTTCGGCTGGTTCGGGTTCAACGCGGGAAGCGCCCTCGGCGCCAACAACTCCGCGGCCCTCGCCTTCACGAACACGCTCTTCGCTCCCGCGGCGACGCTCACGGTGTGGACCCTCCTCGACTTCGCCCGCGGCGGCAAAGCCACTGCGGTCGGCGCGGCAACTGCGATCGTCGTCGGGCTCGTCGCCGTGACGCCGGCGGCGGGTCTCGTGGGCCCGCTGGGCGCGATCTTCCTCGGAGCCGCCGCCGCGTTCCCCAGCTACTTCGCACTGATCTGGCGTGCGCGCACCCGCCTCGATGACTCCTTGGACGTCGTCGCCGCGCACGGCGTCGGCGGGGCGGTGGGGGCCCTGCTGACCGGCGTTCTCGCTCAGAAGTCGTGGAACACGACGGCGGACGGCCTGCTCTTCGGCAACCCGCGGCAGCTCGCAATCCAGGCGGCCGCCGTGATCGTGACGGTGGTGTTTTCGGGCGCCATGACCTTCGGGATCCTTCGAGCGATCCAGACGTTCGTTCCGCTGCGGTCCACCTCGCGCGAGGAGGGGCTCGGCCAGGACGTCGTGCAGCACGGCGAAGAGGCGTACTCGCACGGCGAAGGGGCGATCCTGGTGCTGACCGAGCGCGAGATCACCTCGGCGCTCCCCGTCGCCCTTCCGGCCGGCACGGGCGGAGGCGGTTCCTGAAACTGGTCGTCGCGATCGTCCGGCCGGACAAGTTGAACGACGTCCTCGAGTCTCTCTTTCGTGCGGACGTGCGCGGGCTGACGATCCAGCGGGTGCAGGGCCACGGCGGCGAGACCGAACGCGTGGAGACCTACCGCGGGACGACCGTGAAGATGGAGCTCTCCGAAAAGGTCCGCGTCGAGATCGGCGTCTCCGACCACTTCGTCGAACCGACCGTCGGGGCGATTCTGCGCGCCGCGCGCACGGGCGCCGTCGGAGACGGTAAGGTGTTCGTGCTCCCCGTCGAGAAGGTGTACCGGATCCGCACGGGGGAGGAAGACCAGGCGGCCGTCACCCCGGTTTCCTGAACGTCGGCTCCGCTGGCGCTCCGCCTCCCGCAGCGCAAGGCTCCTCCCTCCCTCCGGTCGGGAGACTCCTCGCGCTGCGAGCGGATGTATCGCAGCCGGCTGCAACGCAGCTCTGGTCGCGATGGCTCATGGGAAGCAGTGAGTCCCGGGGTCGGTTTCGGACGTTACACTTGCCTCCCGGTGCACAAGGAAGCGCAGCGGTCGAAGGGGAGCTACGGCTTTCTCGCGGCTCTTCTCGCGTTTGCCGTCGCCTGCGCCACGACGATGCCGGCGCCCCTCACCCTGGACGAGAAGATCGGACAGCTCTTCGTGATCGCGTCGACGGGACGATTCATGAACGAGCGGTCGTTCGAGTACCGGGAGCTCGTTCGCCACGTCCGCGACAACCACGTCGGAGGCGTGCTCTGGTACCTCTATTCCGACGTTTACGAGACCGCGCTCCTAAACCGCAAGCTGCAGGAGAACGCGAGAGTCCCGCTTCTCGTTTCGGCGGACCTCGAGGCGGGGCTCGGGATGCGCTTCCACGACACGACCTACTGGCCGTGGCCGATGGCGGTCGCCGCGACCGGCGACCCGGATCTCGCGCGGCGGCAGGGGAGCTTCATCGCGGCGGAGGCCCGCGCGATCGGATTGAACGAGATCATGGCGCCGGTCGCGGACGTCAACATCGATCCAGACAACCCCGTCATCAACGTGCGCAGCTTCGGCGAAGATCCCCGGGACGTCTCCCGGTACGTGGCGGCATTCGTACGCGGCGTTCAATCGGAGGGAATCCTCGCGACCGCGAAGCACTTCCCGGGGCACGGAGACACGCACACGGACTCTCACCGCTCGCTGTCCGTCCTGCTCGCCAATCGGGAGCGGCTGCAGTCGGTCGAGCTCCTGCCGTTTCGCGCGGCGATCGAAGCGGGCGTCGGCGCCGTGATGACCGCGCATCTTTCCGTCCCCGAGCTCGACGCGACGCCGGCGCCGCCCCGCGAGGGAGCGGAGCGGGATAACCCCTACACGAAAGACCTCGCGGAAGTGACGCGCGGGGCGACCGTTCCGGCGTCGCTCTCGGCGGCGGTCACGGAGGGTCTTCTGCGGCGGGAGCTCGGCTTCGGCGGACTCGTCGTCACCGACGCGCTCGACATGGGCGGGATCACCGACCACTTCGAGGCGGGCGAAGCCGCGGTCCTGTCGATCCTCGCGGGCGCCGACCAGGTCCTCAAGTCTCCGAACGTCGAGGCGGCGATCGCCGGCGTCAAACGCGCCGTGCAGAGCGGCCGCATCTCGAACGCGCGCCTCGATGCCTCCGTCGCCCGGATCCTCGCCGCGAAGAAACGCTTTCCTCCCAGGCCAGCGGGCGTGGACGAGATTTTCCGCTCCGTCGAGAGCCCCGAGCACCGCGCGCTCTCGCAGGAGATCGCCCGCCGTTCGCTGACTCTCGTCCGCGAGGCTGCCGGAGTCCTGCCGCTCTCCCGGGCAGAGCGCATCGTCCACGTCGTCGTCACCGACCAGCCTCGCTTCGCGGAGGAGGTCACGGACGCGCTGCGCTCGAGGCTCGACGCGCCCCCTTCGGCTTTCCTGCTCGACCCGCTTTCGACGCCGGCGGACGTCGAGACGACGGTCTCGGGCGCGGCGGCTGCCGACAAGGTGATCGTGTCGATCGTCGCCCGTTTCCAGAGCGGCCGGGGATCCATCGCAATACCGGCCGCCGGACGCGCCGCGATCGCGCGGATCCTCGCGGGAACTCCCCCCGTGGTCGTGGCCGTTCTCGGAAGCCCCTATCTTCTTCGCGACTTCCCGGTCGCGGCGACCGCGCTGTTGGCGTGGGGAAGTCAGTCAGATCACCAGGCCGCGCTCGTCCGGGCTCTCTTCGGGGAGGCCGCCGTCGGAGGACACCTTCCGGTGACGATCCCGGGCATCGCGGCGCGCGGCGCGGGAATCGCGCGGGCTGCTCGGACATCGGGAGGACCCGGATGAAGCTCGCTCCGATCGACTTCGCGATTCTCGCCGGTTACTTCGTACTGATTCTCGGGCTCGGGCTCTTCTTCGCCCGGCGGGCGAAGCGCTCGATGCTCGACTACTTCCTCTCGAACCGCTCGATGCCCTGGTGGCTCGCCGGCACCGCGATGGTCGCGACCACTTTTTCAGCCGACACGCCGCTCGCCGTCACGGAGATGGTCGCGAGGAACGGCGTCGCGGGCAACTGGCTGTGGTGGTCGATGCTGCCCTCCGGAATGCTGACCGTCTTCTTCTTCGCGAAGCTCTGGCGCCGCGCCGCCGTGATCACGGACGTGGAACTCGCGGAGCTTCGCTACTCCGGAAAACCGGCCGCCTTTCTGCGGGGTTTTCGCGCGGCGTACATGGGCCTGCTCGTGAACATGCTCGTCATGGGCTGGGTAAACCTCGGCATGTCGAAAGTCATTGCGGGAACGCTCGGGATTTCGCGGTGGCCCGCCCTGTCCGTGTGCCTTCTGCTCACCTTCGCCTACACCGTCGTGTCCGGTTACTGGGGAGTCGCGGCGAACCACGGGGTCCAGTACCTGTTCGAGATGGGGGGAGCGATCGTGCTCGCGATCGTCTCTGTTCAGGCTGTCGGGGGGATCGAGGCAATGAAAGCCCGCGTCGGCGCCGCGCACCCGTCGGGCTCGCCGCCGGGGACGACGTTCGGTTCCGCCGACGCCATCCTCTCGCTGTGGCCCGTGAGCGTCCACGCCGTGTGGGCGCTGCCGGCCATCTCGCTCGCCGGCCTTCTCGCCTTGAACTGGTGGGCCTCCTGGTACCCCGGAGCGGAACCGGGCGGCGGCGGTTACATCGCGCAGAACATGCTCGCCTGCAAGGACGAGAAGAACAGCCGCGCCGCGGCGCTCTTCTTCAACGTCGCGCACTACGCCCTGCGCAGCTGGCCATGGGTCGTGACGGCGCTGTGCTCGCTCGCGCTGCTCGGCGGCGCCGTCAAGAACGCCGCGGGAGCCGAGGACCCCGGACTGAACTATGTGCGGATGATGTCCGACTACCTTCCCGTCGGACTGCGGGGCCTGATGCTCGCCTCCTTCGCCGCCGCGTATACGTCCACGCAGGCGACGCAGATGAACTGGGGATCGAGCTATCTCATGAACGACCTCTACCGCCGATTCATGCGGCGGGACGCGAGCGAGCAGCATTACGTGCTCGCGTCCCGCATCGCGACGTTCTTCACGCTGGTCCTCTCGATCGTCGTGACGATCTTCATGGACCAGATCAGCAAGGTGTGGGAGTTCCTGCTCACGCTCGGGGCCGGGACAGGGCTCGTCTACATCCTGCGGTGGTACTGGTGGCGGGTGAACGCGTGGTCGGAAGTCTCCGCCATGGCGTCGGCGCTCGTCACGTCGATGTCGCTGCGCGCCGCCGGTTCGCGCATTCCCGCGCTCGATCCCGCCCGGCCCGAGGGATTCGCGCTGAACCTCATCCTGACGACGGTGGTGACGACCGCCGTCTGGATCGCCGTCACCTACGCGACCAAGCCGGAGCCGCGGGAGACGCTCGAGGACTTCTACCGCAAGGTCCGGCCGGCCGGAGGAGGGTGGGCGCCGATCGCCCGTTCCACCGGGATCGCGCCTCCGGCCGGCGAGATCGGGCGCAACTTTGCCTTCTGGGTGCTGGGGATCACCCTCGTCTACTCGATCATGTTCTGCGCCGGCGGGGTCATCTTCCACCTCCCGCGGCAGGCGGCGATCTTCGGGGTCCTTCTCCTCCTCTCCGGAAGCCTGCTCGTCGCGGGCCTCGTCCGCGAAAAGGCATGACGGGAAGGCGCACCGCCGCTGCGCTGGCTCTCGTTGCGGCGTTCGCGGCGATTGCTGCCGCGCCGGCGCCGCCCGGCCGGCTCTCGAAGATCGACGCGGCCGTTGCGGAAGCGATCGCGGGGGGGGACCTTCCGGGCGCGGTCGTGCTCGTGGGGCGCGGCGATCGGACGCTCTATCGGAAGGCGTACGGAAACCGCGCCATGCGTCCCTCCGCGGAGAAGATGACGGCCGACACGATCTTCGACGTCGCGTCCCTCACCAAGGTCGTCGCGACCGCTCCCTCGATCCTGATCCTCGCGGAGGACGGGAAGATCCGGCTGGCGGACCCCGTCACCCGGTACATCCCCGACTTCGCGGCCGGCGGCGGCGAGCGGGGAAAGATCACGATCGAGCAGCTCCTGACGCATCGGGCGGGATTGCTGCCGGACGATCCCATCGAGCTGTACACGGGGTCGCCCGACGAGATCTTCGCGAGAAAGTATCGCCTGCCGCTCGCGTCGCGCCCGGGAACGGAGTTCGTGTATTCGGACGTCGGGTTCGAAATCCTGGGCGAGATCGTCCGCCGCGTCTCGGGGGAGCCCCTCGACCGGTTCGCTCAGGAGCGAATCTTCCGTCCCCTGGGCATGCGCGAGACGGCCTTCCGGCCGCCCGGCTCGACTCCCTCCGGGAAGCTTTCGCGCTTCGCGCCCACCGAGCAGCGCGAGGGACGATGGATGCGGGGGGAGGTGCACGATCCGCGCGCATACGCCCTCGGCGGCGTGGCGGGCCACGCGGGACTCTTCTCGACGGCGGACGACCTCGCGAAGTTCTGCCGCATGATCCTGGGCGGGGGCGCTCTGGGGGGAGCCCGGGTGCTCTCGCCGCTCGGTGTCGATGCGCTGACGAGGCCCCGCTTTTCCGGCGACGGCAACGTCCGTGCGCTCGGCTTCGACATGGCGACCGGTTTCTCCTCCCCCCGCGGCGACCTGTTTCCGCTTGGCTCCTTCGGCCACACCGGGTTCACGGGAACCTCTCTCTGGATCGATCCGAGCTCGCGGACGTTCGTCATCCTCCTTTCCAACAGGGTCCATCCCGAGGGCGGAGGCGACGTCGTGCGCCTCCGGGCGGTGGTCGCGAACGTCGTCGCGGCGTCGGTCCCGGAGAGTGTGGTGCCGGCCGCGCGCCGTCTCTCGTCGCGGATTCCCGCTCCGGCGCGGCAGGTCCGAGCTGGCATCGACGTTCTCGTCGAAGAAGACTTCCGGCCTCTGGCCGGCCTGCGTATCGGCCTGCTGACGAACGCGACGGGGGTCGCGCGCGACGGCCGATCAACGGCCGAAGTGCTCGCCTCCGCGGGGGCGAAGAAGGCCGGCGTGACGCTCGTGCGGCTCTTTTCGCCGGAGCACGGCCTGAAAATCGACGCGGACGACACAGTCTCCGACCACACGGATCCCGCCACGGGGCTCCCCGTCGTCTCCCTGTACGGGGAGCGGCGCCGTCCGAGACCGGAAGACCTCTCGGGCCTCGATGCGCTCGTCTTCGACGTCCAGGACGTGGGTACGCGCTTCTACACGTACCCGGCCACGGGGGGATACCTCCTCGAGGCGGCCGCCGAGGCGAAGATCCCGCTCGTCGTCCTGGACCGGCCCGATCCTGTCGGAGGCCTCCTCCTCGAGGGCCCTCTGGCGGATCCGGACCAGCTCTCGTTCACGGCGTACCACGAGATCCCGGTGCGGTACGGGATGACTCTCGGAGAGCTTCTTCGGCTCTTCAACGCTGAACGGAAGATCGGCGCGGCGGTCCAGGTCGTCGAAATGCGCGGGTGGTCCCGCGACCTCTGGTACGACGAGACCGGCCTCGAGTGGGTCAACCCTTCGCCGAACATGAGGTCGCTGACCGCCGCGGCCCTCTATCCGGGCGTCGGTCTCCTGGAGACGACGAACGTGTCCGTCGGGCGAGGGACGGACACTCCCTTCGAAGTCCTCGGGGCGCCGTGGATCGACGCCTCGCGGCTGGCCGCGTATCTCTCCGCCCGGAAGATTCCAGGAGTCCGGTTCACGCCGGTTCACTTCACGCCGACGGCGTCGGTCCACGCGGGCGCCCGCTGCGGGGGCCTGCGCATCACCGTCACGGACCGCGGGATCCTCCGCGCCGCGCCGCTCGGCATCGAGATTGCGTCCGCGCTCCGCGCGCTCTACCCGGGAGACTGGGACCGCACGCGGCTCGGCGCGCTCATCGCGAACGCCGACACCGTGGCCCGTATCGAGCGGGGCGACGCGCCCGAGGCGATCGTCGCTTCCTGGGGGCCTGGACTCGCGAATTTCGAAGCCCGGCGAGCGAAGTGGCTCATTTATCCTTTGCATCCATGATCGTCTTTCGAGCTCGCGCGGCTAAGCTCCTCCTCACTGCCGCGGCGGCGCTCTGCGCCCGGGTCGCCGCTTCTCAGACGATCACCGAGTTCCCGATCCCGACTCCCGCCAGCGGCACCGCGTCCATCGCCGCCGGCCCGGACGGCAACCTCTGGTTCGCCGAGCTCTTGGGAAATCGAATCGGCCGCATCACCCCCGCGGGCGTCGTCACGGAGTTCCCCCTGCCGAGTCCGGGTTCGGCGCCCGCGTCGATCGTCCGCGGCCCCGACGGCAACCTGTGGTTCACCGAGAACTTCGCGAATCGGATCGGCCGGATCACTCCGGCCGGCGTCATCACGGAATTTCCCATCCCAAACGCCTCCCTTCTGGGCGGCGGCCCGAGTGACATCACGGCGGGACCGGACGGTGCGCTCTGGTTCACCGAGACCGATGGAGCCGCGGGCGGCCGTATTCGCCGAATCACGACGGGCGGGGTGGTGTCGATCTTCCCGGCGCCAAACCCGTCGCAGGCGCCTCACCAGATCGTGTCGGGCCCGGACGGGAACCTCTGGTATTCGATGCCGCTCTCCGGACGCGTCGGCCGGATCACGACCGCCGGGAGCATCACGGAGTTTCCGATCCCGACGCCCGGCACGGACGCGCTCGCGCTCTCCTCCGGTCCCGATTCCGCGGTCTGGATCGCCGAGCACCTCGCGGCGGGGGGCAAGCTCGGACGGATCGCGGCGGACGGCTCGATCACGGAGGTCGCGATCCCGTCCGTCACGAGCAACGTCTACGGAATGACGGCGGGGCCCGACGCCGCCCTCTGGCTCACGGAGCACGACGCGGCGCGGGTTGCGCGGGTCACGACTTCGGGGGCCGTGACCGAGTTCCCCCTCGCTCCCGGCAGCGAGCCCTGGGGCATCACGACCGGCACGGACGGCGCCCTCTGGTTCGTCGAGCGCGGCGAACAAAATCGGGCGGATCACCCCGGGACCGATCGGGCCCTGCGTCCCCGATGCGCGCGCGATGTGCCTTTCGGGCGGCCGGTTCCGGCTGACGGCCGGCTGGAGCACGGCGACCGCATCCGGAAGCGGCGCGGCAGTCCCGCTGACCGACGACTCGGGCTACTTCTGGTTCTTTTCGTCGAGCAACATCGAAATGGTCGTCAAGGCGCTGAACGGTTGCGGGTTCAACTCGCGGTTCTGGGTGTTCGCGGGCGGGCTCACGAACGTGGACGTCACGCTCACGGTGACCGACACGCGCACGGGCGCCGTCAAGGCGTATCGAAATAGCCAAGGGACGGCCTTTCAGCCGATCCAGGACAGGGGCGCGTTCGCGACGTGCCCGTGATCGCGGCTCAGCGCGCGCCCGCGACGAGCTTCTGGAACCTCGGATTCCCGCGCAGGGAGTCGAAGGTGGGATCGATCCTGAGCCATTCGGGCGTCAGGAAGTAGGGAATCTTCAGCAGCGGCTCCAGATTGTCCAGCGCCTTCTCCGGCTGTCCGGCGAGGAGGTAGATCCGCGCGAGCACGTGCTGGTAGTAGGGGCTCGAGTATTCGTCCTTGATCGCCCGCCGGAGCGCGACGCCGCGCTCACCCTCCCGGATCGCATCCGCGTTGCGGTCCAGATACGCCAGCGCCAATCCGAGAACGACATGCCGTTGCGCGTCTTCCGGTGTCGCGCGAAGCTGCTCCTCGATAGCCAGCCTCGCGGTTTCCGCAGAGCTCTTCACGTTTGCCGCGTCGCCCTTCAGGGCGTACGCCTGGGCCCGGCAGATGCCCCACGTTCCCCGATCGTTGTCGAACTCAGCCGGCGTCAGGCGCAGGAGCAAAGCGCGGTCCTCTTCGTCGAGGACCCATACGAGGTCCCAGTAGGTCGCCACGATGCGCACGAGCGCCGTTCGGTCGGCCTCTTTCGAGACGTTTCTGAGCGCGCCCCGCGCTCCCGCCACGTCTCCCCGGACGAGAAAGGACATGGCTTTCAGCTCGTTCAAGTACAGGTGGCCCGGCGCGAGAGCGAGGCCGCGCTCGATCCTGCGACGGGCTTCCGCGTGCCGTCTCAAAAAGAGAAACTCCTCGCCGAGACGGCTCGCCGTCAACACGGATCTCGGATCGAGACGCTCCGCTTCCAGGAAGTGGCCGACGGATTCGTCCCAGCGGCCCAGGACCCTCTCCGAGTGCGCAATTCCCGCGAGGAGCTCGGCGTTGCCCGGGGATAGGCTCCGGCCCCGCGCGTATTGCTCGACCGCGCTCTCGGGCTTTTTCAAGACGTCGTTCTCGAAGAGGCCCATGGCCAGGTGTCCCTCGGGCCGGTTTGGCGCGAGCGCAATAGCCTTTTCCGCCGCCTCGCGCGCCCGCGCCGCCGTCTCGGGAGACGGAGTGCCGATCTCGTAGATGCGCGAGCTCGCCCGGGAGAGCTGCGCCCACGCCGGCGCGAATTTCGGGTCGAGCGCGACGGCCCGCTCGTAGAAGGCGATCGCTTTTCGCAGCTCCGGAGGGTCTTCGACCGTGAGGCTCTTCGACGCGTCTTCCCCTTTCAGGTAGGCGTCATATGCCGAGAGGTTCCGCGTCGGAACGTCCGACAGGCTTTTCGCCGCCGGGGCTCCGAGCGCCAGCCCGAGCGACTCGGCGACGCGGGTCGCGATGTCCGCCTGCACCTGGAAGACGTCCGTCAGCGCCGCGTCGAAGGGCTGCTGCCACCTCGACGCCGGCGCGCCGGAATCCTTGATCTCGACGAGCTCGGGGTTGACCTGGACGCGGCTGCCGCCGGCGCTCTTCTGCCACCGCACGGTCGCCGTCAGCAGGTAGCGCGCGTCGAGCTCGTCGGCAATGTTCTTCGGAGTCTTCGACGTCTTCTTGTAGCCGACGGAGCTGGCCCGCGCGATCACCTCGATGCCCGGAACGGAGGTGAGCTTTCCGCGGACGGCGTCCGCGATCCCGTCCGCGAAGTAGTCGTCTTCGCGCGCGCCGAGGTTCTCGAAGGGAAGAACAGCCACGCGCTGGACGCCGCTCTTCCCCGCTTCCGGGTTTCTCGAGCCCCGCGAGCGCAGCAGAAGGAAGATGGCGCTCGCGGAGAGGAGGACCAGTCCCACGGCGAGCGGGGCGGCCAGGGCTCTCCGCGTTCCCGTTCGAGCCCGCGTTTCGAGGGGTGTCGCGGCGGCGGGCTTCGGCCCCGACGCCTCGGAGAGCGTGAAAGCGATGTCCTTGGCGGACTGGAACCGGTCGTCTCGATCCTTCTCCAGGCAGTGCCGGACGATGTGGTCGAGCGCGGGCGAGACGGCCCGGCCCGACCCGGAGAGTTCCGCGGGTTCCTCCCTCAGGATCGCGGCGATCGTCTCGTTCGACGTGGGACGCGCGAAGGCCCTCTTTCCGGAGAGCATTTCGTAGAGGACCGCGCCGAAGGAGAAAATGTCGGAGCGGGAGTCGACGGGCAACCCCTTCGCCTGCTCGGGCGACATGTAACTGACCGTCCCCATCACCGTGCCGGGCTTCGTGTGTCCCGACTCGGTCGGCGCGCTCGTCTCTTCGCCCGGCGGAACGGACTCGACTCTCTTCGCCAGGCCGAAGTCGAGGATCTTGAGATGGCCGCCCTTCGCGACGAACAGGTTTTCCGGCTTCAGATCCCGGTGAACGACGCCTCTTTCGTGGGCGGCCGAGAGGCCCCGAGCGATCTGGAGGGCGTAGTCGACGGCCTGTTTTTCGGGGACGGGGCCGTCCGCGAGCCTCTCGCGCAACGTCCGGCCCTCCAGAAGCTCCATGACCACGTAGGCGACGCCTTCGTGGGTCGCGAAGTCGTGGATCGCGAGGATGTTGGGATGGGAGAGGGACGCGACCGCCTTCGCTTCGCGCTCGAGCCGGGCGAGCGCGTCCGGGTCGGCGGCGACCGAATCGGGCAGCACCTTGATCGCGACGTCCCGGTCGAGCTTCCGGTCCCGGGCCCGATAGACCTCTCCCATTCCGCCGGCGCCCAGCGGCGAGATGATCTCGTAAGGGCCGAGGCGGCTGCCGGCCTCGATCGTCACTGGGCTGTCCGCAGCACTGCGGTCCAGTTCGTGACGACGACCGCGCCGTCGGCTTCGGTACCCGGCGCGCGGCGGATCACGAGAAAACGCTGGCCGTCCGGAGACACGTCGTAAGGGTGGTGCGCCCACGGGACCTCTCCCCCGATTTCGAGTCTCAGAAGGAAGAGAGGCTGCGGCTCTCCGATCTCCAGACGGCCACCGGCGAGACGCAGGGCGGCGGACATCAGCATTCCGTCTCTGGCGGCGTAGAAGAGCTCCGAGCCGTTTCGATTCCAGATCGGCAGCTGGCCCCCTCCGATCGAGACCTGCCGCTTCGGGCCGGCGGGCAGAGGCTGCACGTAGATTTCCCACTGACCCGACTCATTCGAGTCGAAAGCGGTCCACCGGCCGTCCGGAGAGATCTCGGGGTGCTCTTCGGAGAACCGGGAGCCTGCGCTCAACCGAACTGAGTCGCCCCCCCCGGACAGAGGAATCAGAACGCGACTGCGATTGCCGCCCTCGGGGGCGCTCACGAGCAGATGCAGGCCGTCGGGCGACACGGTCGGCAGATTCTTGTCGTGCTGCGTGCGAATCAGGATCTTCTCGGCGCCCCCGCTCGCCGGCCGCTCGTAGAGGTCGTAGAAGCCGGCGCGATCCGAGACATAGACCAGCCGTTCACCGTCCGGGAACCACGCCGGGTTGAGCTCGTCCGTGGACTCGGTGGTGATCCGGGAGCCCGTCCCGCGAATGGCGTCCAGGACCCAGACATCCTGGTTCTGGCCATGCGATGGATCGCGCATCGCCACCGCCACCTTTCGGCCGTCCGGCGAGACGCGAACGTCCACGTATCCCCCGATTTCGCCGAGAGAGCCGAGCTCGCGCCCCTTGCGATCCACCCAGACGAGCCTCCGCCGGCCGAACCACGACACATACGCCACGCGGTTCCCGGCCGCCGAGGCCCCCAGGAAGTTGTCCTCGCGCAGGGAGCGGACCGGCTCGAATGCGGGAACGGGATCCCCGATGAGCTTCAAGCTCAAGGGATCGAATCTCCACGCGAAGATGGCGCTGTTGCGCCCGAACAGGAGGTAACCGGGATCGGTGAAGACGGCGGAGGAATCCGTATGGAAGAGCGGGCGGACCTCCTTCGAATCGAGAGAGGCGAGCATGATGGAGGTCTTTTCCGGGTCGATGTCGCGCGCCACGAAGACGAAGTGCCGGCCGTCCGGAAGAAAGGCGGGATGGCCATAGGCTTCGCCCCGCGCCGCGTCCGGCGCCGTGACCGGGGCCGGCGTGCCTCCCGACGCAGCAACGGCGACGATGGGAGCGGCGAACTCCTTCGTGAAGAGGATCGTGCCCTGGCGACTCCAGGCGCCGGAGAACGCGGCCCCGCTCTCGCAGATCGTCTGGACGGGTCCGCCCTCCACGCTGATGCGCTTCAACTTCCCTTCCGAGAAGAAAGCGATCTCGCGACCGTCGGGCGACCAGAACCCGCCGCGCGCGTCCTCGGTGCCCGGCAGCCGCCGCATCTCGAGGATGTCGAGCGAGCGCACCGCGATCGAGGTCCTTCCTCCCGCGTCACGGAGCATGAACAGAATGCGCCGCGCGTCCGGAGAGAGCATGGCGAGTCCGAGGAAGCTCTGGCCGGAGGGGGGCAGAATCGTGAAGCGCGTCAGCTCCGCAGGCACCTGCGGCCGGCGGGAGAGGAGCATCGCAAGCGCGCCGAGGACGACCGCGAGCGCTGCGATGGCCCAGGCGAGCCTCTCGCGGCGCTTACCTCCCCGGGCGACGATCGGGGGAATCGCATCGGCCGAGCCCTCCGAGATCCATCTCAGCTCTCGCTTGAGATCTCCCGCGCTTTGCCAGCGTTCCTCCGGATCCTTTGCGAGGCAGGTCTTGACGACGCGGTCGAGCGCTGCCGGCCTCGTTGGCAGGAGTTGCGAGATCGGAGCGGGCTCGTCGCGCAGGATCGCCCCGATCAGCGACGCCTGGCTATTGCCTCCGAACGCCTTGCGTCCTGTCGCCATCTCGTAAAGCACCGCCCCGAACGCGAAGATGTCCGTGCGCGCGTCGGCCTCCTTTCCTTCGAGCTGCTCGGGCGCCATGTACTGGAACGTGCCGAGGATCGTGCCCTCCTGCGTCAAATTCGGCCCGACCGTCGGCAGAGCCGTCATCGACGACCTGGAAGAGAGGGGCGCGATCACCTTCGCCAGCCCGAAGTCGAGCAGCTTCACGCCCGACCCGGTCAGCATGACGTTGCCGGGCTTCAAGTCCCGGTGCACGATCCCCTGCCGGTGCGCCTTGTACAGCGCGTCCGCCATCTCGATGCCGTACCGGAGGACCTGCTCGATCGGAAGCGGACCCCTGGCGAGGCGGTCGGTCAGCGTCTCGCCCTCGAGAAACTCCATGACCAGGTACTCGACACCGTCCTGGCTCCCGACGTCGTAGAGCGCACAGATGTGGGGGTGCGAGAGGGACGAGATCGTCTTCGCCTCCCGCTCGAAGCGCTGCCGGACGCCCTGATCTTTGGAGAGGTGGTCCGGCAGAACCTTTATGGCGACGGTTCGCTCGAGCCGCGTGTCCCGCGCCCGGTAAACCTCTCCCATCCCGCCCGCGCCGACGGCTGCGATGATTTCGTAAGGGCCGAGGCGGTTGCCGGGGGAGAGCGCCATCGATACGGAAGATTCTAGTTTGCCGATGGCGGGGGCGGCGGCTTCAGCCTTCCTGAGGGTCCCCCACGAAGGCGTCCACCTCGATCTCGACCAGCATTTCGGGCGAGATGAGCCTCGGAACTTCCACCATGGTCGTCGCGGGACGGATGGATCCGAAGAACTCGCCGTGCGCGCGTCCGACTTCCTCCCAGCGCGAGATGTCGGTTACGTACATCCGCGTGCGGACGACGTCGGAAAGCCGGGCGCCCGCGTTTTCGAGGGCAGTCTGGATGTTCCGGAGCGTCTGAACCGCCTGGGCGTAGGCGTCGCCGACGCCGACCATCTTTCCGTCCGGTCCGGTCGCCGTGGTCCCGGAAACCGCGATGACGTTTCCGACCCGCACGGCGCGCGAGTACCCGACGACGGGTTCCCAGGGCGCTCCCGAGGAGAAGTTCTGCCTCGTCATCGTCAAGCGAAGCCGACGCTTACCTCTCGAGGTAGGTGTAGCGCGGGAACATCCCCTCGAACTCCTTGTAGATGCGCTGGACCTCGTCCTTTTTGACGGGCCGGTTCGTGACGCGCCGCAGCTGCTTGTTGATGGAGTCGAGGATCTCCGTGCGGTCGTAGTTCATGTACTCGAGGACCCTCTCGCAGGCCTCCCCCGGCAGGACGTCTTCGACCTTCGGGCGCCCCTCGTCGTCGACGGTGACGAGCACCTCGTGCGCTTCGCCGAACAGGTTATGGAGGTCGCCCAGAACGTCCTGGTACGCCCCCATCAGGCAGAACGCGAGGTAGTAGGGCTCGCCCTGACGGAAGGTGTGGAGGGGCAGCGTCTCCTTGATGTCACGGAGGTCGATGAACTTGTCGATCTTCCCGTCCGAGTCGCACGTGATGTCGGCGATCGTGCCCACTTCCGTCGGCCGCTCGTTCAACCGGTGGATGGGAAGGATCGGGAAGAGCTGGTCGATCGCCCACGAGTCCGGCAGCGATTGAAAGACGGAGAAATTCGCGACGTACGTGTCCGCGAGCATCTTCTCCATGTCTTCGAACTCCTCCGGGATCTCCTTCAGCGTCTTCAAATCCCTGTGGATGCGCTCGCAGATCTGCCAGAACAGGATCTCTCCCTTCGAGCGGTCTTCGAGCGAAAGATGGCCGAGGTTGAAGAGCGTGAAGAGCTCCTCCTTGTACTGCTGGGCGTCGTGGTAGCTCTCGCGAAGGTTCTTCGCGTTCGTCGAGGCGAGGATCCCGGCGAGCTCCTGGATGACGGGCGCGTCGTTCGTGGTCACCCGGACGCGGCGGCCCGACTCGATCCGGTCCGCGACGTCGAGCACGTTCGTCACCAGCACCGAGTGGTACGCCGTGACGGCCCGGCCCGACTCCGTGACGATCGTGGGCGCGGGCACGCCCTCCTCGTCGCAGATCTGCTTCACGGTGTAGACGACGTCGTTCGCGTACTCCTGCACGGAATAGTTCATGGAAGATTCGAACGCGGTCTTCGATCCGTCGTAGTCGACGCCGAGGCCACCGCCCAGGTTCAGGTATTGAATGGGGACGCCCATGGCCCGCAGCTTCGCGTACACGCGTGCGGCCTCGCGGATCGCGTTCTTGATCTTGCGGATGTCGGTAATCTGCGAGCCGATGTGGAAGTGCAGCATCACCATCGCGTCGAGCATCCGGCGTGACTTGAGGATCTTGAGTGCCTCGAGCATTTCGGGGGTCGTGAGCCCGAACTTGGCCGCCTCGCCGCCCGACTTCGCCCATTTTCCGGACCCTCGCGCGTAGAGCTTGGCGCGCATCCCCAGGAGCGGCCGCACGCCCCGCTCACGCGCGACCGTGAGGATGCGGTCGAGCTCGGAGACCTTCTCGAGGATCAGCACGACTTTCTTCTTCATCCGGACGGCGTTCAAAGCCATCCCGATGAAGGCGTCGTCCTTGTACCCGTTGCAGGTGATCAGGCAGTCCGGGCCGAGGTCGGCCGCGATCGCCGCGAGGAGTTCCGGCTTCGAGCCCGCCTCGAGGCCGTAGTTGTACGGCCGGCCCGCCTCGATGATCTGCTGCACGACGACACGCTTCTGGTTGACCTTGATCGGGAACACGCCGCGGAAAACGTTGCCGTACTCGAACTCCTCGATCGCGCGGGCGAACGCCTCGTTCAGGCTCTGAACGGACGCGGAGAGGATCTGCGGAAAGCGAATCACCATGGGGGTCGTGATTCCGCGCAGCGCGACCTCGTCGACGATCTGCTTCAGCGCGACGCCGCGGTCGGCCTCCCGCGTGGGCCGGACGACGAGGTCGCCATCCTCGGAGACGTGGAAGAAGCC
The DNA here is from genome assembly GCA_030948185.1 of Acidobacteriota bacterium. Lineage (GTDB taxonomy): Bacteria > Acidobacteriota > Thermoanaerobaculia > UBA5066 > Gp7-AA6 > JALYUA01. The sequence goes on along the minus strand of JALZAT010000039.1, from coordinate 7,243 downwards.
CTTGCCCCAGTTCGGAATACCGTAGAGGCCCGAAGCGTCTTCGAACCGGTGCTCGCGGGGACGCGCGCGGGAGGCGGCAGGCTCCGGGGCGGGCCTCCGGATCGGCTTGGCGCTGGCCATGAGAGGCGAATGCTAGCGCAGATGCCGGAGAAGAAAGCTTCTCGGAGAAAAAAAGCCCGCGCCGCTCGATGCGCCGCGGGCTGCGAGACCGGCCGCGCTCACCGCTTCAGGTCTTCTCCGATTTCCTCGATCTCTTCGCCGATCTTGCGGCGGGCGCGTCCGAGACCCTCCTTGAGGGCTCCGCCCGCGCGCTCGTTCGCGCCTTCGCTCTCGAGATCGGGATTCCCCGTCAGCGTTCCCGCCGCCTCCTTGATCCGTCCCTTCATGTTCTCCGCACTGCCTTCGACTTCGTCGCGGTTCTTCATGGCTGTTTCTCCCTTCGGCAGCCTCGGTTTTGCAGAATCCGTGCCGGCAGTCGGGACCCTCAACCCTCTCTTACGGCTTCCCGAGCAGCTCCAGCGCCCCGACGGTCAGCGAAGCCACGCCCCGTCTGATGGTCGGTCCCCGATCCGGGGCGAAACCCGAGGAGTGCAGCGACGGCAGGGGAGTCCCGTTCTTCTGGGAGTCCGTGTACTTCCCCGCTTCGACGGCACCGACCTCGAACTGGACGGCCGGCACGCCGGCGCGGCCGAACTCGGAGAAATCCTCGCCGCCCATCGTCGGCTGCCCCTCCGCGACGTTGTCGGCGCCGAACGCGCGGGAGAACGCTGCGGTCAGGCGTTTGGACAGGGCGGGGTCGTTGTAGGTCGCGGGCGTCGACTCGGCGACGGAAAACGACGGTTCCTTCTGAGCGCCCGCCGCCGCGGCCTCCGCCTTCGCGATCCGGGCGATTCCGTCGAGGAGGCGCTTGCGGACGTCATCCTTGAAGGAGCGGACGGTGATCTGCAGCTTGACCTCGTCCGGGATGATGTTGTGCTTCAAGCCGCCGTGGATCGAACCGACCGTCACGACGGCCGGATCGAACGGGCTGTTCTCGCGCGCGACGAGCGTCTGAAGCGCGACGACGGTCCGCGCCGCGATGACGACGGGGTCCACGGTCGTGTGGGGATAGGCGCCGTGACCGCCGCGACCGTAGATCGTGAGATCCACGGAGTCGACGTTCGCGAACACCCATCCCGGCGTAACGATCACTTTTCCGGCGGGCGCGCTCGCCTTGTCGTGCAGCGAGATCGCGAAGTCCGGCTTCGGGAAGCGGGTGAAGAGCCCGTCTTTCAGCATCGTCGCGGCGCCGCTGCCCTTCTCTTCTCCCGGCTGACCGATCAGGAAGAGCGTTCCGCGCCAGAGGTCCTTCGCTTTCGCGAGGAGCGCCGCGGCGCCGACGAGCGAGGTCATGTGGATGTCGTGCCCGCAGGCGTGCATGACGGGAACCGTCGCTCCGGAGTCGTCCTTCGCCGTCGCTTTGCTGGCGAAGGGCAGCCCCGTGCGCTCTTCGACCGGCAGGGCGTCCATGTCGGCGCGCACGAAGACTGTCGGTCCCTTGCCGTTCTTGAGTATCGCGACGACGCCCGTTCCGCCGACGCCCGTCGTGACTTCGTAACCGAGCTTCCGCAGCCGGTCGGCGACCTTGGCGGACGTCTTCTCCTCGTGCATCGAAAGCTCAGGGGTCTGGTGCAGGTCGATGTAGAACGCCTCGAGGTCCGGATACATCGACTCGAGCGGGTCGAGCGCGGGGTTCGCGGCCGCCTTCGCGGGGGCGGGACTAACCACCGCGGCAGTCGCCGAAGCGGAGACGGTCAGCACGAGGGCAAACGCAAACGCAAGCGCAAGCGCAAGCGCAGGCGCGAATCGGGCCACGAGAAGTCGTCGCATGGGACCTCCGCGAAGAGAAGCTTTCCTCGAGTCGATTTCGGCGGGATTGTAGATGACAACGGATCGTCCGGCGGGCGACACTTCCTGCGTGACCCAAATTCGATCGGGCGCCGGGGCGGACGCGGCGAAAACGGCCCCGCCGGTCCGGCGGCCCGGCTTCTCGCTTCGAATGCGGTGGGTCATCCTCCTCTACTTCGCCGAAGGCTTTCCGTTCGGGGTCTACCTCGAAGTGTGGTCCGTGTACTTCCGGGCGCACGGCGTCTCGCTCAAGGCGATCGGGCTTCTTTCGCTTCTCGGCCTGCCGTGGACGCTCAAGCCTCTCTGGGCGCCGCTCGTCGACCGCTACGGAGACCGGCGGAAATGGATCGCGGGCTGCCTCGTCGTCATGGCCGTACTGCTCGCGCTGCACCCGGCTTTCGACGCGGCGCACCCGGGACCGGCCTTCTGGACGATCCTCTTTCTCTTCACGCTCGCGTCGGCGACGCAGGACATCGCCATCGACGGCCACACGATCGCGTTCGTCCCGAAGGAGGAGACGGGGGCCGCCAACGGGATCCGGGTGTCCGCGTATCGCGGCGCGATGATCGTCAGCGGTGGAGGAATCGTCTTCTTCGCCGGGTTCATCGGCTGGCCTCCGGTCTGGTGGGCCGCCGCCGCTCTCCTGCTCGTTCTCGCCGTCGTGGTGCTGCGGGCGCCCGGGGGCGTCGCGAGGCTCGAGCGGCCCCGGAACTTTTTCGCGCCGCTCCTGGCGTGGGCCTCGCGGCCCGGTTCGGCGGCGGCGATCGCCTTCGTCCTCCTCTACAAGCTGGGCGATCAGGCGATCACGCCGATGATCAAGCCCTTCTGGATCGACCGTGGCCTCTCCCTCAAGGAGGTGGGCCTGGTGTCGACCACGCTCGGGATCGCGTTCACCGTCTTTGGAGCACTCGTCGGAGGCTTTCTGACGACGAAGTGGGGCCTCATCCGAGCGCTTTTCATCCTCGGGATCGCGCAGGTCCTGCCGAACCTCGGCTACGCGGCCTGCGCCGCCTTCGATGCGGGCCGCTATCCCATCTACGCCGTCTCGATCCTGGAGTCGTTCGGACAGGGTCTCGGCACCGCGTGCTTCCTGACTTTCATGATGCGGCTCTGCGATCCCGCGCAGGCCGGCACCCAGTACGCGCTGATTTCATCTCTCTTCGCCCTGACCCGCCACATTTCCGGCGGGGCCAGCGGCTTCGCGGCGACGCGCTTCGGCTATGCGCTCTTCTTCGCGTACACGTTTCTGCTGGCGATCCCGGGCCTCGCGCTGATCCCGTTCGTGCGCAGGCGGCTCGAGGAGGCCGACCGGATCCGCGCGCGCAGTGAGTCGGAGGCGGCCCCGGCGACTGCTGCACCGGCGTCGACCGAGCCCCGCTAGCGCTCTCTCCTGGCGCCCTCCTCCGAGCGCGTGCCGCGCAGCGCGGCGATGTCGGCGCGCGCGGACGCCGCGTCCTGGAGAAACGATTCGAGCGCGGCGCGGTCGCCGCGGCGAAGCAGAGCGGCGACTTTGGAGAGCTCGCGGCCGAGCGACTCGAGTGCGTCCGCGAGATCTTCCGGGCTCGAGAAGGAGAGCTCCGTCGAGAGCGGCAGCGGAGTTCCCGCGAGGCGGGTCGTGTCGATCAGGCCCGGTCCGGCGAGAAGCCCGACGTCCGCGCCCACGGCGCGGCAGACGGCCCTGGCGAGCCCGGCGGAGGCGATCAGAGGCAGGTGGCTGATCCACGTCATCACGAAATCGTGGCGCGCGGGATCGACGACCAGGGGAACCGCGCCGATCGCTCGAACGCAATCCGAGAGGGTCTCGACCGACGCGGCATCGCTCCGAGGCGTCGGGACGAGGAGCCACGGACGTCCGGTGAACAGGGCAGGGTCCGCGCCCTCGACGCCCGAAGCCGTGCTCCCTGCCATGGGGTGGCCGGCGACGTAGCGGATTCCCGGGAGCAGGCTTTCCGCCAACTCGACGACACCGCGTTTCCAGGAGGCGATGTCCGTGAACAGCGCGTTGGGCGCGCGCGCCGCCGCGGCGCGCAGCACGTCTGGCGTATCGCGGCCCGGGACGGCGATGACGACGATCTCCGCGCCGTCGAGAGCCTCCTCGAGCGTTTCCGACGCCCGAACCCCGCGCCTCCGGGCGCGCTCCCGCACGCTGCCGCTCCTGTCCCACGCGGTCGCGCCGAGCGCGAGCGCGATCGAGCCTCCGATCAACCCAGTGCCGACCACGGCGCAGCGCGGCGAGGGGATCACTCTTCCCGGCCTCCGTCCTCGTCTCCCCGCACGCGGACGGCCCATTCGGGTCTCAAGCCTCGCGCGCCCCGAAGGAACGCGTGCCGGACCTGCGATGAGGCGCGGTCCGTGTTCCAGTGGATGAGGACTCGAATGCAGCGCGCGAGCGCGCCGGGAACGGGGATCTCGCGGGCGCAGAGCAGCGGGACCGTCTCCCAGCCGGGGACCGTTCGGGCCGCGACCGCCGGGAAAGTCGCGGAGAGGTCCGGCGTCGCCGTGAAGACCGCGCTCGCGACGTCCTCGGGCCGGATTCCGTTCGATTCCACCAGGATGCGGACGAGCTCGGACGTGCGATCGGCGATCTCGCCGGGATCGTCGCTCACGACGGTCGTTGCCCCTCGGACACCACGAAGCATTTCCGGAAACTGTACTCGAACAGATAATCAGTGACGGGCCCCTCACCCCGCCCTCTCCCGCGGGGAGAGGGCGCAGACGCCTGTATCCTGTGACCGCTCGAATGACGCACGTTCTCGGCATCGACGCGGGCGGCACGAAGACGCGCGCGCTCCTGGCGGACCAGGACGGAACAGTCGTGGCCGCCGCGAGCGGCCCCGGCGCCAACCTGCGGACGCACGGCGAGCTCCAGGTCGAGAAGGTGCTCCACGCCCTCGTCGAGCGGACGGAGGGAGAGGCCGGCGTCAAGGCGGACGCGATCGCCCTCGGGATCGCGGGCGCCGACCGGGCCGACGACCAGGAAGTTCTGCGGGCCATCCTCCGCCGAATGGGGTTCCGTGCGCGGGTCGTGGTCACGAACGACGCGAGGATCGCGTTCGTCGCCGGGTCGCCGCGCCGCGTCGGGCTCGCGGTTGTCTGCGGGACGGGATCGATCGCGTGGGGCCGGAACTCGCGCGGAGAGATCGCGCGCGCGGGCGGCTGGGGGTGGCACGTCGGAGACGAAGGGTCGGGATTCTGGATCGGCGAGCGCGCGATCCGGGCGGCCCTCCGCGCGTCGGACGGCCGAGGGCCGGAGACGGCACTGGCGGCGGCACTCCTTGGGCACTTCCGTCTCTCCCGGATGGACCAGCTCGTTCGGCGGGTGTACGACGCCGAATACCCGCGCCACGAAGTCGCGCTCTTTGCCGTGAGCGTCGCCGCCGCGGCCGCCGCCGGCGACCCCGTGGCAGCGTCGATCCTTGTGGACGCGGCGGGCGAGCTCGTCCTCGCGGCCACGAGCGTCATCGCGCGCCTCGGCCTCGGCCTCGGTGAAGCCGGGTACGACGTGGTGCTGTCCGGCGGGACGTTCGCCGCGCTTCCGGCTCTTCGAGAGAACGTCGCCGCGGCGCTCTCGGTACCCGGCGCTTCCATCCGCGCGCTCGACGTCGAGCCGGCCGTGGGCGCCATCCGCCTCGCGCTCGAAGCGCTGACCGCTGACAGCTGATAGCTTCTCCGCGATGCGGCGGCTGATCGTGAACGCGGACGACTACGGGCGAACGGAGGGGATCAACCGCGGCACGATCGAAGCCCACCGTAACGGAATCGTGACCTCCGCAACGGTGATGATCCTTGAGCGGTTCGCGGCGGAGGGGATCCGACGAGCGCTGTCCGAGGCCCCGGGCATGTCTCTCGGGCTCCACTGCGTGCTGACGGGCGGAGGAGCGCCCGCGTCCGATGCGATACGCCTCCCGACGGTCGCTCCGGGCGGGAAGTTCGCGCGCAACGCCGACGCGCTCCCTCCCGTTCTCGACCCGGGGGAGATCCGGCTCGAGCTCGACGCGCAGATCGCGCTGTTCGAAGAGGCGGCAGGCAGGGCGCCGTCGCACCTCGATTCGCACCACCACTCCGCGCTCCATCCCGCGGTCGAGCCCGTTTTCGCGCAGATCGCGAAGGAGAGGGGGATCCCCGTGCGGGCCTCGAGCGCGGCCGCGCGCCGGTCGCTCCGGGAGAAGGGTCTCACGGTTCCCGACTTCTTCTCCGACGGCTTCTACGCGCACGGCGCTACGTCGGAGAACCTCCTTTCGATCATCGACTCGCTGCCGGAGGGCTCCTCGGAGCTCATGTGCCATCCGGGGCATCTCGACCCCGAGCTTTCCGCCGGCAGTTCCTACGCCGCCGAACGAGAGCGGGAGATCGGCGCCCTCTGCGATCCGCGGGTCCAGCGGCGGCTGGAGGAGCGGGGCGTCGTGTTGATCCCGTTCGACGTCCTCTGAGCCGGCGGTGGCCCGTTGACACGTTTTCCAGCGCCGCCGCCGCGCCCTCTCGTTCGCGAGCTTGCCGCGGCGGAGGTCGCGGCCGAAGCGGCGAAGGTCGTCGCGGCCGTTCTGAGGCGCCGCGGCGAGTCGGTCCTCGTGCTCGCATCCGGAAAGACGATGAAGCCCGTCTATCGCGCCCTCGCGCGTCTCCATGCGGAGGGACGCGCTCCCTTCCGACGCGCGCGGACATTCAATTTAGACGAGCTGGCCGTCCCCACGTCGGATCCGCGGAGCTTCCGAACCTTCATGGAAAAGAGCCTCTTTCGCCGCGTCGACATCGATCCGGATCGGATTCATTTCTTGAATGGCGCCGCAAAAGACCGCGAGGCGGAGTGCGCACGTTACGAATCGAACCTCGCCACGTTCGGGCCCGCCGACCTCGCGCTCGTCGGGATCGGCGAGAACGGCCACGTGGCGTATCTCGAGCCCGGCGCGTCTCTCCCGCCCTCGACCGCGCCCGTGCGGCTCTCGCCCGCGACGCGGAGGTCCCTCGAGGCGGACGGTCTCCGTCCGGCGCCTCGCGAGGCGCTCACGATGGGTCTCGATACGATTCTCTCGGCCCGGAGGATCCTGCTCGTCGCAATGGGCCCCATGAAGGCGCGCGCGGTCGCGTGCGCCCTCGAGGGCCCCGTGACGCCGGGATGCCCGGCGTCGTACCTCTCGCTCCATCCAGCCCTGACTGTGCTGCTCGACGGCGCCGCGGCGTCCCGCTTGGCCCGGTAGCCCGCCTTCCCTCAGCCCGCCAGCGCTCCCGACCCGGAGACCTCTTCCTCGCGCGTGTCGATCGATTCCGCCATGAGACGCCGGATCGAGGACCACGTCCTCTCCCAGGAGATCTTCGACAGGAATGCGTCGGCGCGGCGCAGCCGCGGGTCGGGATCTTC
>JALZAT010000080.1 GCA_030948185.1 Acidobacteriota bacterium | reverse complement strand
GCGCGTCGAGCACGCGTTTGCGGTGGGCCTCCGCTGTCTCCCCCGGCAGAGGCTCCACGGCGGAGATCACCATGGCCTTGCGGACCTCCGTCTCCGGGATCGCGACTTCGTCGACCGTCGCCGCGATGCGATCGACGAGCTCTGCTGTGGAGGGAGTCGAGGGCGCCGCGAGACACAACGCTCCCGCGGCAGCGGCGGAGAGGAGCAGGCGGCGCACGTCCATGCCGCATGATAACGGTCGGAAGGCGCGTGCTATTTTGGCCGGCGTGCCGGAAACCAAGCCCCGCGGAAGCCTCTGGATCGTGGGGACGCCGATCGGCAACCTCGAGGATTTTTCGCCCCGCGCGCAGCGGGTGCTCGCCTCCTCGGACGCGATCTTCTGCGAAGACACGCGGGTGACCGCGAAGCTCGCGGCGCGGTTCGGTCTGGCGGCCGCCCGCGTCTCGTGTCCCGCGCCGCGCGAGCGCTCCCGGGAGCCAGAGCTCCTGCGCAGGCTGGCCGCGGGCGAGGCCGTCGCATTCGTCTCCGACGCCGGAATGCCGGCCCTTTCCGATCCAGGAGAGCGCCTCGTCGCAGCCGCGGCCGCCGGCGGGTTCCCGGTTTACGTCGTCCCGGGACCCTCCGCGGTCTCTGCCGCGGTCGCCCTGTCGGGTTTCGATGCCGTCCCCCATGCGTTCCTCGGGTTTCTGCCGTCGCGATCGGGAGAGCGGCGGCGCGCCCTCGAAGCGAGGCGGAGCTCTCCCGACGCGCTCGTCTGGTTCGAGGCGCCCCATCGGCTCGTCGGGTCCCTGGAAGACGCGGCGGCCGTGCTGGGTCCGCGCCGCGCGTGCGTCGCACGCGAGCTCACGAAGGTCCATGAGGAGGCCGCTCGCGGCACCCTGCCGGAGCTCGCGCGGATCTTTCGCGACCGCGGTCCGGCGCGGGGCGAGGTGACGGTCGTGGTCGAGGGCGCCCCCCCTGCGGTCACCTCCCTCTCGGACGCCGAGGTCGACGCAGCCATCCGCGAGGGGATCGCCGCGGGGCATGGAAAACGGGAAATCGCCCGTGAAGTCGCCGCGAACAGCGGCCGGAGCACGCGCCAGATCTACGCGCGCGCTGTCAGACTTTCGAAGCCGTGATCGTCAGGCTTCCCGGCTTTTCGTCGTCACTTCGTCGAGGTCGCGGGCGGCGAGGTCGAGGACCGCGAGCTCTTCCTTCGGCAGCAGGTCCGCGTCGCTGTCGGGCGCGAGGAGCTCCGACGGCTCCGGCGGCTCGCGGCCATCCAGGAAACGCTGCTGCCGGGCGAGCTCCGCGGCGAGGGGCGCGTAGATCGCACGGTTCCCCGCGTCGTCGGCGTAATCCCAGAGCCCGTTCGGGCAGTGCCGGTCGTCTTCCCAGCCGGCATGATTCAGGATCGGATACCAGCAGAGGCCGTGGATTTCGACCCCGAGGCGCGCGGCCGCTCGCGTTTCCCGCCCGACGTACCGGAGCCACTCGGGACGGGCCTGGGCTTCGACCCCGGTCTCCGCGACGAAGAGCGGCCGGCGATAGCGCTCCCACACCTCCCGGAACATGTAGCGGAGCGGGAGGTGGTGCGGGTGCGAAGGCACGAGCACGGCGCCTTCGTGGATCCACTGGTTCTGGACGTAGTAGTTCATTCCGATGATGTCGAGCGCGTCTTCGCTGCCGCCGAGCTCGGGACTCTGCCGGCCGGAGATCATGTCCCACGCCTGGAACTGCGACAGCCGATAGTTTTCCGCGAGGAGGCGGTCCTGCGGCCGTTTCGGGCTCGCGATGATCTCGATGATCGGCTCCGGCGAAACGATCCTCGCCGCCGGCAGGACGTTGCGCACTTCTGCGGTGCCGGCGAGGAACGCGCGCACGAGCTGCGCCTTCAGTGCGTCGCCGCGTTTGTGCGCGAACGGGTTGAAGAACCCCTCCTCGCCGCCCGCCCACGACATGAAGGAAATCTCGTTTACCGGCGCGATGAACGGGGTCTCGTCCGTCTCGCCCGCGAGCACCCGCGCGAACGCGCGCGCGAACAGCCGGAAACGCTCGACGAATCCGGCGGCGAATGGTTCGACGTCGTCGGGAAACCCGAAGTGCAGAAGGTCCCACACGACCTGCGTTCGCGTCTCGCGAGCCGCGCGAAGCATTGGCACGACCCGGCTCCAGTCGTAGCGGCCGGCTCCCCGATCGACCGCGTACCAGGGAACGCCATCCCGCGCCGCGCGAATGCCGACGGATTGGAGGCGTTCGTAGTCCTGCCGCGCGAACACGTCGTGTCGGGTCGACGCGAGCAGGTCGAGGCGGCGTCGGTCCCGACGCCGGAAATGGGTCGAGCACTCGAACCCACCGATGAAGAACGAGGGAAAGAGGGGCCTGTCAGTCACCCGCGCATCCGATGCAAGGATGGTTCCCGAACGCACGTGTTTCGAATCAATAAACCATCCTCGCCAGGATCGCGGCATAGACCTCGATGCCGTCCCACAGGTTCTGGATGCGCAGGTTCTCGTTGGCCGCGTGCTGGTTGTTGTCGTGGTTCGCGATCGGCACTCCGACGACCTCCGTCGAGAGCTTCTCGCGGAAGAGATACATCGGGATGCTGCCGCCGAGCATCGGCAAGGACACGATCGGGGCGCCCGCCGCGCCGGAGACGACGTCGACGAGCGCGCGCGAAGCCGGCAGGTCCATCGCCGTGCGCGAAGCGGGATATCCCCCGCCCCAGACCATCCGCGCGACCGGGCTCCTGCGCCGCGCGGCGTCGTCGGGAGGGTCTGCCGTGATCGTGTATCCGCGCCGCCGCACGTGGTCCTCGACGGACCGGCGGACGTGCTCGAGGGTCTGGTCGGGCACGAGCCGGAAATCGATCGAGACACTCGCCTCCGTCGGGATCGAGTTGGTCGCGCGGACGCCCACGTCTCCCCCGCTGATTCCGCGAAGGTTGAGCGCCGGCCTCTGGATGGCCGCGAGGAGCGGCTCGCCGCGCCCCTCGGTACGGGAAATCGCAAGCTCCTGGGCAAGCGCGGCCTCCACGTCCGGAGAGGCGGCGATGGCCCGCCGCTCGAGCTCCCCGAGCGGACGCACCTCGTCGGAGAAGCCGCGGACCGTGATGAAGCCCTCCGGATCCCGCATGCTGCCGACGAGGTCGACGAGCGCCGCGACGGGATTGGGCGCCCAGTTCCCGTAGTGCCCGCTGTGGAGGCGCCGGACGGGACCGTAGAGGGTCATCGTGAGGTCCGTCACCCCTCGCGCGCCGAAGAAGACCTGCATCCGCCGGGTCTGGTGGACGGGGCCGTCGAAGAGAATCCAGAGGTCGCCCTTCAGGCGGTCCGCGTAGCGTTCGAGGACCGTCGAGAGGTGCGGCGAGCCCGCCTCCTCCTCCCCCTCGAAGAAGAACTTCACGTTGACGGCCAGCGGGATCCGGGAGGCGCGGAGGGCGTCGAGCGCGGTCAGGAGCCCCACCACGGGCGCCTTGTCGTCGCTCGCCGACCGCCCGTAGAGACGCCACTCCGGCGAAACCGGAGCGCGAAGGCCCTCGAGCGCAACCTCGCGTCCGCCGGACTCGAGCGGTCCGTCGCGCAGGAGTGGCTTCCACGGATCGCCGGTCCAGTCCCTGGGATCCACGGGCTGGCCGTCGTAGTGGGCGTACAGGATCAGCGTCTTTTTCGCCCCGGGGGTCTCGAGCGCTCCGAAGACCACCGGCGGCGCCCCCGGAACGCGGAGGTACTCGGGGCGTATGCCGCGGCGCTGGAGCGCGGCCGCTACGGCCGCGGCGCTCTTCTCGATGTTCGGCGTGTCCGAGGCGACGTTCGGCACGCCGAGCAGGCCCGCGAGCTCTCGAACGATCTCCACTTCGTGCGCCGCGCGATACGCGCGCACGCGATCGCGCACGACGTCGGCGCCCGGAAGCGGAGCGGCCGGGACCGGAGCGGCGAGGAAGAGAAGCGCCGATAGCGCGCCGGCAGCGGCGGCTCCGGAGGATGCCTTCACGAGATCGGCTCCGGAAGCGGAGGCGGAGCGGCTGCGGATTCCACGGCGGGCTCCCGCCGTCGGAAGCCGACGAGCAGGAGCGCGACCACGGCCGTCAGGACGATTCCCGCGGCGCCCGCGATCCGATCCGCGGCGGCGTCCTGGCCGATGAGACGCAGCGCGGAAGAGCCCCCGAAAGCGAACGTCCCGAAGAAGACCCACGCGGCGGGATGGTCGGCGAGCAGGACGAACGCGGCCACCGCGAGCCATGCCGCGCCCGCGGCGGCCGTCGCGAGCTCGAAACCGAACTCGAGCGCCGATCGCGGGGAGGACGGCAGAATCACGATCAGGATTCCGAGGAGCAGCGCGGCGCGGATGCCCGGGCGGCGGAACGTCCTCTCCCGCGCGGCCAGCGCCACGACGGCGGCGAGCGAAGCGGTTGCGACGAGCTGGCTCGCCGCGGATCCGATCACGGCGAGGCTCGGAAACGCGCGCTCGAGGGAGTTGGGAAGCGAGGGGTCGGCGTGGAAGAGCTGCGGCAGCCGCTGCGCCGCGACCGTCCCGAGCCGCGAGAGGGCGGCGAGCCCCGCGGTCGCGATCGCCGCGCGAAGGAAGGCGTCGCCGAGGCCGCCCGAGGTGCGGAGCGCCCGACGCCACCCGGGCCGCGCGGAAGAGAAGAGGACGAAGGCGATCGCGGCGGCGCCCAGCAGAAGGAGCCACTGGACGGCGAACGAGATCGCCGCGATGAAGAGAAAGGTCGAAGCGGGCGTCTCCGTCGGGTACGCCCGGAAGATCGTCGGATAGGCGTTCGCGACCATCGCGGCGCCGAGGAGAGCGACGGGCAGAAGCGGCCGGGCCAGCTCCCGCCAGCGAAAGTCCGGACGCCGCGCCGCGCGGAGGAAGAGGACGAGACCCACTCCCACGAAGGAGCCGAGGGCAACGATCCGAAGTCCGACGAGCAGCCAGTCGACAGCCGTCCGGCGCTGGTACTTGTCGAGGAAAGACTCGGGAACGTGAATGGACGGAAAGAACGCCGACAGGCGCTGCCCGTGGAAGATCGCCGTCAGCCGCGGAGCCGCGTCGCCGGCCGCCAGCCGTTTCGATTCGAGGACAACGGTCGTGTCGATCCGCTTCGGCCGCGCGCGTGTGCCGACTTCCAGCACCGAATAGTCCGGCGCCGGATAACCGAGCGCCGCGGCGGTTCCGGCCGCCCGCTGACGCGCGCGCCCGTCGTTCGGGGGGGCTGCCGCCTGCGCCGCTTCGTCGGTCGGGTTCAGGAAGCCGATGACCCTCCCCCGGCGGGCGTCGACGAACACCTTCCACTCCTCCTTCTGAAGCGGCGCATAGAATCGCGTCACCCAGAAGTTGAGAGGCAGCGCGGCCGACGCGAGCGCGCGGAAGCGATCGATCCCGGCCTTCTCGACGACGTAGCGCGCGGCCGCGTCCGTGAAGCCGGGCAGCTTTCCCGTCTCGCCGGGATCGATCGATCGCACGTCCGCGTCTTCCGCGAATCCCGTTCCCCCGTACGTCACGGATCGAAACTTCTCGACGGGAACGCGATTGGCCTTCAGAAAAGCCCGGGAGATCTCCGCGGCGCGGCCGACGCCGATCGCGTCGCGGGTCGGGAGGCGGGCGCGCGAAGGGACGAGCCACACCGCCGAGAGAAGCAGGGCCGCCGCCGCGGCGCCGGCGAGCGCGCGGGGGGACAGGCGGCGGACGGGCGGGGCGGGCGTGGCGACGATCGGCTTCGGAGGCTGCGCGGGGGCGGATCCGAGGTCCGCGTTCAACGCGCCCGCCTCGGGCGCAAAACCGCCTCGCCGCGCGGCGGCGACGGCCGAAGCGATCAACGGGACGAGCAGGATTCCGGACGCGATTCCTCCCGAAATGACGTAGTACGCGTCGTGCGACCGCAGCATCACGAGCGCCGTGTAGAGCGCGTCCACCGTGAAATGCCAGACGAGGAGCGGGAGGACGCCGAACCGGACGAGGACGAGCCCCATCACGACCCCTGCGCAGCCCACCTCGATGCCCCGGATGTAGAACGGCTGGTTGGGATACGCGGAGTGGCCGAATCCCCAGATGAAAGCGGGCAGAACGATCGCGACGAACCGCCCGGCGCCGAGCCGCTGGAGGAAGGAGATCGAGAACATCCGGCTGATCCCCTCCTCCGAAACGGCCGGCAGAAAGCCGATCAGGAGCACCGTCGCCCAGGGGAACGCCGTGCTCAGCATGTCGCTGTAGTTGACTTCCGCGGGCGCCCACGCGCCCAAGCGCGCCGCGACGACGTAGAAGACCGCCTGGTACGCGCAGAAGAACGCGACGAGCGCATAACCCAGCAGGACGCCCCGGAAAAACGTTTTCGAGCGGAAGCCGCTCCGGGAAAAGATCCCGGACAGCGAGAGGTGCCCCGGGAACTGCTCGCGATAGGGAGGCTCTGCGGCGGCGACGATGCATGCGATCCCCGCCCCGGTGGCGAGAGCGCCGAAAAAGCCGAGCACGAGCTGCTGGGTCAGGTGGCTCGAAAGCGGGCTCTTCGTGTCGTACTCGTAGAGGGTCAGCGGGAAGTTGTTCAGGGTGGAGAGGAGCGCGAGCACGAACCCGATGATTCCGAAGGCGGCCACGACCCCCCAGCGCACGTCCTTGCGCTGGATCCGCGAGACGAGCACGCCCAGCATCGCGAGCGCCGTCAGGAGGAGGCCGAACGTGGCGGCGGCGCCGGCGGCCGTATTCTTCGACCGCAGCGTCTGGTAGTCGCGCTGCCACGCCTGGGGAACGTGGACGAGCTCCTCGTAGCCGGTGACTTCGCTCCCGGCCACGATCGTCCTGTAACGAACGGTGGCGTCGGCCATCTTGAAGTTCGGCCGCTCGTCGACGAACGTCCAGTCCGTGCGGTTCGGGCGGGAGAGCGGCGCCGCTTCGATCGGAACGAGCGAGGAGGGAACGAGTCCGCGGGAGGCGAGGAACCGCGATGCGAGCTGGCGCGCCGCGTCCTTTGCGAGGCGCGCGCCGGGGGCGGCCTCGGGCCGCACGGACTCCCAGGAGACCAGGTCCCCCGTCGGCGAGATCGACACCCGCTCCTCGGACTTCTCACCGGAGCGGAACCAGCGCATGTCCCAGTGCCACACCTTCGCGTCCCGCCCGTAGAAGCGGGAGGCGCGCTCGAGGCCCAGCTCCCGCTCGAGATAGATCTTCGGTTCGTCGTCCACCCCGAACCGCGCCGCGAACCGAGTTCCGGCGACCGGGCGCGCCTGGCGCGCGAGGAAGCCCTCCGCGAGCACGCGCGCCCGGGCCCGCGGGACCCGGAAGTCGATCGAGGCCTCGGGGAACGCGCGCCGGAAGAGCGCCGCGGTGATCGCGCCGCCCGCGACGATCACCAGCAGGCAGATCGCGATGAAGCGCCGGTCGCGCGAGTCGAGCCTTTGGAGGTCTGCTTCCGGTGCTTTCCTCCCTTCGGAGTCCGTCATCCGACCAGCACGCTCCCCCCGTTTACATTCAGGACCTCACCCTGCACGTGCCGCGCGAGGTCCGAGACGAGGAAAAGGACGGCACCCGCGATGTCGCGGGGCGACGCCGCGCGCCCGAGAGGAATCGTGGATTCGATCCCGCGCCGGCGTTCCGGGTCCGAGAACGTCTGCCGCGTCATGTCCGTTTCGACCCAGCCCGGGGCCACGCAATTGACGCGCACCCCGCGCGGCCCGAGCTCCATGGCGAGCGATTTCGTATAAGAAATCAACGCGCCTTTTGAGGCCGCGTACGCGGAGTGGTTCGCCTCACCGCGCTGCGCGGCCGTCGACGAGACGAACACGAGCGCCCCCCCGGACTCGACGAGGTGCGGGACCGCCGAGTCGGTCACGAGAAACGCCCCGCGCAGATTCACGGCCATCGTGCGGTCCCACACGCCCAGGTTCCCCGCGCCGGCATGGTCTTCCTCCCAGAGCCCGGCGTTGTTGACGAGCATATCGAGCCTGCCCCAGGCCGCGACGACGTCGCGGACGAGCTGTCGCGACTCTGCGGGGTCGGCCACGTCGCCGGCGACTGCCATCGCTTCGCCGCCCGCGGCGCGCAGCTCCCGCACGAGCCCGTTGGCGGAGGCCTCGTCGGAGCGGTAGTTGATCGCGACCCGCGCTCCGGCCCCGGAGAGCGCTTCCGATATCGCGCGGCCGATTCCCCGCGAGCCCCCGGTCACGAGGGCCGTCCGCGGGGCGAGCTCGAGCGTGAAACGTTCCGCCAAGGTGGCGGGTATCTTACTTTCCGCCTATGAGCCCCGCCACCCACGAGGTCAGCGTCTCCAGCGGCGGGGCGGACGTCTTGAGCGCCACGTCCACCTCCGCGGCCTTCGCGAGCGCCCGGGCAAGCTCCGGCGCGGTGTAGCGGGCAGCCCGTTCCGCGGCCTTGTACCAGAGGTATCCGGAGACCTGTCCGTCCGCCGATGCGAACGGGGAGCGGCCGAAGGGCGCGACGGGCTTTGCGAGCTTCGGAAGCACCCTCGCCTCGAACTCGGGATAGCGCATGCCCGCGTGAAAGGCCGGCGCACCCTGGCCCGAGAGCTCGGCGCGTACGAGCAGCATCCGGCGCAGCTCCGTCGTGACCATCCCGAGGAAGATCATCGGCCAGGCGTAGGGATCGGGATCGAGGTCCCGCTTGCCCGCGCGCAGGGGCCGGTCGGAGAAGAGCCGCTCGAGCCGCCCCAAAGCGTCCGCAGCGTCACGCCGGCCGATCGCGTCGTAGAAGGGATACACGTCCTCCGACGCGCCATCCTCCACGTTGGCGCGGACGTCCGCGGCGGTGACCCGCCCGCCGGGCTGCGCCATCTCCAGGAGCTTGTCGAGCTCGGCGGCGAATGCGCGCGGGTCGGCGTCCGTCTGGAAGAGCAGGCGCTGGAGGACGTCCGCATCGAGCGCGACCTCCCGCTCTTTCGCTCGCGCCCGCCCAAGGCGCGTGAGCTCGGCTGCGGGGTTCTCTCCGATTTTCCATTTGACGAGAAGGCCGTTGCGCCCGATCTCCTCGATCAGGTCCACGCCCGCGGGCGGCGACGTCGCGGTCAAGATCGCGACGGTGCCTTCGTTTCCGCGCTCGAGGAGCTTTCGGAGGGCGCCCAGGAGGAGGGCGCTGCCGCCCCCCCGCTCTTCCGGGAGCTCGCGGAGGATCTCGGCCAGGACCGCCGCGCTCTCGCGCCGGCGCGTCTTTCTCGATGCGGCCTCCGCCGTCGCGACGGGGTCTCCCGCCGAGAGGTCGAGGCTGGAAAGGAGCGCGCGTGTGAGACGGAAGACCTCGCGGCGGTCGCCAGGCGACCCGGAGGTCCACTTCTCGACGGCGGCGTCGAGGAGCTTCACCGGAGAGTCCGCACCGAAGAGCGCGGTGACGTCGTGAAGCACGACGCGGCGGGGCGAAAACAGCGACCGGTTGGCGAGCGCGTCGGAGACCGCATCCGCACCCGCATCCGGGACGAACCGGAGCACCTCGGGCTCTCCGCCGAGCCCCTCGAGGATCCGGTTCGCGGCCTCTTCGACGAAGAACGCGACGTCCCCCGTCACCAGGGTGACGGATGGGGCGTCGTCGAAGCGGGGAAATTTCGCGAGCGGAAACTCGACCTTGGCCACGGGTCGCGAAGACCTAGCTCTCGAGGAGACCCTTCTCCGCCAGCTCCTGGCAGTCGACGCAGTGCGGCGCCCAGGGGACCGCGTTCAGCCGCTTCTCGATCATGAGCGTTCCGCAATTCAGGCAGTTGCCGAACGTCCCGTCGTCGATGCGACCGAGAGCCTGGTCGATCAAGAGGAGCGTGTTGCGGTCGTTGTCCGACAGGGAGTAGAGGAATTCGCGGGTGTACGAGGAGACCGCCTTGTCCGCGATGTCCTGGGTGGCTTCTTCGCTCGTCTCTTCCTCGGCGGTTCGGGTCTTGGCGAGATCGGCGGAGAGGCTCGTTTTCTTCTCGTTCAGCAGCCGCCGAAATTTCTCCATGTCTCTCTTGGTCATTTTGGCGGGGCGAGCGGTCGATGTCGGCATGCTCCCTACTTTCTTCCCCGGACCTCGACGTTCGGGGGTGCGCATTGGAACGCGGGATCATACCCGAGAATTCCGGCCCGCGTTCCGCGAAATCAGTCCGGTTTCGGCTTCTTTTTCTCCCGCTCCCAAAGCGACTTCCGGGAGATTCCGAGGCGCTTTGCCGCAAGCGTCCGATTGCCCCCGGCCCGGCGCAGCGTCTCCTGAATGTAGACCTCGGAGAGCTCCTTCAGGGTCCAGCGGCGTTCGACCGCAGCCGCCAGGATCGACTCGGGCGACCCGAAGGACCCCGTTGGCAGATCGTCCGGCCCGACGTCGGCACCCGGCGCGGCGAGGGCCGCCCGCTCGACGACGTGGAGCAGCTCGCGGACGTTCCCCGGCCAGGTGTGCCGTTCGAGCGCGGTCTCGGCCGCGCGGGTGAACCGCCGCGCCGGCCGGTCGTAGGCGCGGGCGGCGCGCTTCAAGAACGTGCGGGCGAACGGGAGGACGTCCTCCGGTCGCTCCTGCAGCGGCGGGAGGTGAATCGTGACGACGTCGATGCGGTAGAAGAGGTCCGCCCGGAAAACGCCCTGCTCGACGAGCGCGGAGAGCTCCCGTCGGGACGAGACGACGAGCCTCGCCCGGAACGGATGGGACGTGACGCCTCCGAGGCGGCGGAACGTCTTCTCCTGCAGGACGCGCAGAAACTTCGCCTGCGCCGCCGGCGAAAGCGAGGACACCTCGTCGAGATAGGCGGTCCCGTCTCCGGCGACGTCGAGCAGGCCGCGCTTGGACGCGACCGCTCCCGTGAAGGCGCCGCGCTCGTGGCCGAAGAGCTCGCTTTCGAAGAGGTCGTCGGAGAGGTTCGCAGCGTCGATGCGCACGAACGGCCGGTCCGCCCGCGCGGACGCGTCGTGGAGAGCGCGGGCGAGGCGATCCTTCCCCGTCCCGCTCTCGCCGACGATGAGAACGGTGCTGGGGAGGTCCACGGCGCGCTCGAGCGCGGCGATCTCGCGCGCCAGCGCGCGGTTGCGGGTGCGAAACAAGGAGCCGAGAGATCCCGGCTTCGCCATGGGATGCTGCGCCGCGGCCGCCTACTCCCTTACGGCCGCGTCGAGCGGACGCTCAAAGCGACCGGTTTCGTTCTCGGCGTCGCCCCAGAGGCGCTCGAGCGCATAGAAGCGCCGCGCCTCTTCCTGGAACACGTGGAACACCACGTCGCCGTAGTCCATCAGGATCCAGTTGGCCGTCTCGAGCCCTTCGAGGGAAAGCGCCGGCCCGAGGGCCTCCAGGATCGCGTCCGCGATGGCCCGGGCCTGGCGGTCCGAGCCGGCCGTGGACAGAACGAAATAGTCCGCCATCGTGGTCAGCTCGGTCAGGTTGAAGACGAGGACGGCGGCGGCTTTCTTATCGAGCGCGGCGGAGAGGCCGTCGCGGACTCGGTCCCGGGCGGAGAGGTCTTTCAACGGTCCCCGGCTCCGGCTCTGTAGAGACCCTGCTTCGTGATGTACTCCGCAACGGCAGGCGGGACGCGCCCGGCGGCGCTCACTCCCCGCGCGAGATCTTTTCGAAGCTCCGTCGCCGAGATTCTAACCGATCCGGCATCGAAAACCTCCAGGCGTTGCGCGATTCCGGGCACGTCCGGCACGACCAGGCTCCCCTCGCCGTACGGCTCGCGGTAGAACGCCGCCATGCGCGCGAGCCGGACGATCTCGGAGGGTTGTTTCCAGCGGGCCAGCCCCGCGAGCGCGTCGGTTCCCATCAGCAACCACAGCTCGTCGTGCAAGAGGCGGGCCGAAAGCTCTCGCAGCGTGTCGACGGTGTAGGACGGTCCTTCCCGTTCGAGCTCCGAGAGGGAGATCGACCAGTCCGGCCGGCCCTGGATCGCCAGCGCGAGCATCGCGACGCGGTGGTGCGCATCCGTCGCGGGGGCTTCTTTGTGGGGCGACTGCCGAGCGGGGAAAAAGAGCAGGCGATCGAGACCGAAGCGGGCCGCCGACGCCTGCGCCATCGCGACGTGCCCCCCGTGGACGGGGTCGAAGGTTCCTCCGAAGACGCCGACTCTCACGCTTATCCTCAGGGCTTCCGAAGAGGGGCGGAGATGTCCGTCTCTTCGAGGGCGGGGCCGCGCTCCGCGGCGCCCGCGAGCCGGAAAAACAGGCGGACGAGATCGTCGAGGCCGCGGTGGGTCGCGCCGGATACTTCGAGGAAAGGGAGGCCGCGCCGCCTCGCAGCCTCCCGGATGGAAGCCAGCCTCGCGGGATCAGAAACCGCGTCGGACTTGGAGGCGACGAGAATCCGCGGCCGCGCGGCGACCTCCGGTGAGAACGCCTCGAGCTCGCGCTCCAGCACCGCCACGTCGTTCTCCGCACCTCCAGCGGTCGACGCATCGACGAGGTGGCAGAGGAGCCGGCAGCGCTCGACGTGTTTGAGGAAACGGATTCCGAGCCCGGCCCCACGGTGCGCTCCCTCGATGAGCCCGGGGATGTCCGCGACGACGAGCGTCTGGTGCTCGTCTCCCCGGACGACGCCGAGATGAGGCACGAGGGTCGTGAAGGGGTATTCGGCGATCTTGGGCTTTGCGGCCGAGATCGCGGAGATCAGGGTGGATTTTCCGGCGTTCGGAAACCCGACGATCGCGACGTCGGCCAGGAGCTTCAACTCAATCGTCAGGCGGCGCTCGGCTCCCGGAAGTCCGCTCTTGGCGAACCGGGGCGCCTGGCGCGTCGGGGTCGCGAAGTGCTGGTTTCCCCACCCGCCGTTGCCGCCGCCTGCGAGCAGGATCTTCTCCCCCGGGTGGACGAGATCCGCGACCCTCTCTCCCGTGTCCGCGTCCGTCACGACGGAACCGAGCGGCAGCGGAACCGTCACGTCGCCGCCGGAGCTGCCGTGGCGGTTCGATCCCATCCCATGCTCGCCACGGGTGGCTCGAAACATGTTCTGGTGACGGAGGTGGTACAGCGTCGTGAAGGACGGGTCGGCGAGCGCCCAGACGGATCCGCCGTTGCCGCCGTCCCCGCCGGAAGGCCCCCCCCGGGGTACGAACTTCTCGCGCCGGAACGCGATGCAGCCGTTTCCGCCGTCGCCGCCCCGGACGCGAATTTCGGCGGAATCGATGAACATGGGAAGAAAGCTGTCAGCTTTGAGCTGTCAGCCGTCGGGTTAGCGGGGGCTGAAGCCGAAGGCTAGGCTTCGACAGGCTCGATCGAGATGACGCGGCCGTCGCGTCCGCGGTCGTGAAAGCGAACGACGCCGTCGACCTTCGCAAACAGGGTGTCGTCCTTGCCGCGCCCGACGTTCGGTCCCGGGAAGAACTTCGTGCCGCGCTGGCGAACGAGGATCGAACCGCCCGAAATGAGCTGACCGCCGAAGCGTTTTACGCCGAGCCGCTGCGAGTTCGAGTCGCGGCCGTTGCGGGAAGAGCCCTGTCCTTTTTTGTGAGCCATGGGGTCTCCTACTGCTTCTCGTCGATGCCGTCGATACGGACTTCGATCATCGACTGGCGGTGGCCCTTCGTGCGGCGGTACTGCTTGGTTCGCTTCTTCTTGAAGACGAGAACCTTTTTCGTCTTGATGGGACCGAGCACCGTGGCGCGCACCGAGACGGAGGTGCCCTTCTTTTCGGAGTCGGCCTCTCGGCCGCCGACGAAGACGATGTCGGAGAAGAGGATCTCCTGGCCCTTCGTCACGGCTTCCGCCGGCTTTTCGATCCGAACGACGTCGCCCGGAGCGACTTTCACTTGTTTGCCGCCGGCGCGGAGGATGGCGTACATCGACAATCTCCCTCAGTAAAGCAGAACGGCGAATTCTATGGGAAATCGGTGGAAAGTCAACCGGCGCACTCCTTGTCATCCTGATATGGAACGACCGGAGTCAAGTGTGGGGGGGAGGGTGCCAGGAGACGGAGGCGACGGAGGGGGCAGGGCGCTTCGACGACGAAGTCAGTCTGATATTCGCGGATT
>JALZAT010000121.1 GCA_030948185.1 Acidobacteriota bacterium | reverse complement strand
CCGCGCGGGGCCCCACCTTCGCGCCGGCGGAAACCGTGGCGCCGGCGGCGACCGATGCGCCCTTTCCGATGCGCGCCCGGCGGTCGACGTGGGCCCGCGGCGAGACTCCGGCCCGCGGCCGGGCGGGAGGATGGACGAGGGCGGACCAGACGGCGAACGCAGCGGGCGGGTTGGCGACCACGACCGCGGGCCGGCCTCCCGCCGCCGACTCCGCGGGAACGAGCAACGCCCCCGCGCGGCTCGCAGCGGCCTGACGCTCCAGCCGGGCGTCGGCGACCCAGGAGAGGTCCACGGGTGTAGCCCGCTCGAGCGATTCGACGCCGGCGAGGCGGAGGCGGGGATCGCCGACCACCGTGCCTCCCACCGCGCGAGCCACCTCTCCGAGCGTAAAAAAACGGCCGCGGGGCTGTCTCGTCGCCCTGCGGCCGCCTTCTTTCGGACGCCCCCTCGATGCGCGTTTCACCGAGAGGAAGTGTAGCCCGGCTACTGCTTTTTCGGAGCGGGGGTCGCGCGCGGCGCGGCGGGCTTCGCTCCCTGGGCGGCGGTGCCGGAGGGGGCCGCGTTCGAGGCGGCCGGCTTCGGCAGCGCAACCGTCGTGTTGATCCGCTTCAGGACCTCGTCGGTGACGTCGGTCGTGGGGTCCGCGTAGATGATCCCGGAGCGCGCGTCGAGGACGACCGCGTAGCGCTTCTCCGCGAAGAAGTCCTTCACCACGGGTCCGATGCGGCCCTCGAGGGCGCCCATCTCCTTGCGCTCGGCCTCCTGGAGGTCCTTCTGCGCGTCCTCCTGCATCCGCTTCCAGGTCTTCTGCTTGTCGTCTGCCTGCTTCGTCAGGGCGTCGCGCTTGTCTTCGGGCATCGACTGACCCTGGTCGTTCAACTTCTGGACGAGATCCCGCGCTTCCTTCTCGACCCGGTCGAGCTCGTCTTTCCTCTGATCGGCGAGCTTCTTCAGGCGGGCGTAGGCCTCCTTGCCGGGAGCCGACTCGAGCGCGAGGCGCTGCGAGTTGATGATGGCGATCGAGCCCGGCGCGTGGGCGGGAGCGGCTGCGGATGCGGGCGCGGGTGCCGAGGCGGCCGGCGCCGGAGACCCTGTCTGGGCCGTCGCGACCGCCGCCACACCGGCTGCCAGGATCGACAGGGCAATGCGTTTCATTCGTAGCTCCTTACGTAGTCTTCCGGGAAAGCGCGAAATAGTAACAGAAGTCCGGAAACCGAGAACAGCGGGCGGAATCCGCGAATTCCGGAGGCCCGGGGTGAGGCCTAGAAGGTCCTTCCGATCGAGAAGTCGAATCCCCGCTTCTTGTCCTTGTAGGAAGTCAGCGGGAACCCGAACTGGTCGATGGGACTCTTCGGGTTCAGGTTGAACGAGTAGATGAACCGGAGCGGAGCCTGGAAGATGGGAAGGAAGATCCGCATCTCGATGCCGACGGAGCTTCTCAGCTCCCGGAAGCTGATGTTCTGGGACTCATGGAACGAATTGCCGACATCGCCGAACGCGAGGAGCTTGGCCGGCCCGAGCGTCGCGAACACGTACTCGGCGTTGAGCACGAAATATTTGTTGCCGCCGAGGATCCGGCCGTCGGCGTCCGTGAACACGCGCTGGTCCTTGTCGAGAGGGATGACCGCTCCGGCCCGATATCCGCGGAGGCTCTGCTCGCCGCCGAGCTGGAACCTTTCGTAGATCGGCACGATCTGGTTCGAGTAGGGATGGACGTATCCCGCCTCGCCGTTGATCGCGAGGTACGAGCGGCGCGGGAAGCGGACGGGGATGTAAATCGAACCGCCGACGAGCGGCTTCACGAAGTCCGTGTTACCGCCGAGGTACGTCCCCGCGATCTGCGTCGTCAGGTAGAAGCGGTGGCCGGCGTTCGGATCGAAGGGATCGTTGCGGTTGTCGAAGCGGTAACCCGGGGTGAACGACGACGTCGTTCCCAGGACCTGCGTCAGCTTCACGGGCGGGCCGGGCTGTCCGGGAGGCAGCGGGGCTCCCGTGACGGGGAAATTCGACTTCACGTCCTCGTACTGGTAGAGCACCGACCAGCTGTCGAAGAGCCCGATGCCCTTCCCGTAGAAGGCGGTTCCGCCCGTCCGCTTCTCCTCGATGTTCAGGTACGTGACGTCACGTTTGAAGACGGACGTTCCGATGGTCTGGTTGCGGTCCATGAACCACGGCACCGTGTAGGAGAGGTCGTAGTAGTTGGAGATCTTTCCGATCTGCGCCGACGCCCCCAGCACTTCGCCGCGCCCGAGGAAGTTGCGCGTCTGGAAGGAGAACTGCCCGAAGAATCCGTCCAGCGCCGAATACCCGGCGCCGAACTGCACCTCGTTCTTGGACGTTTCTGTCCCCTTGAGGGTCAGGTCGACCTTTTTCTCGTCGACCCGAACCTTGAAATCCGGCTCCTCGCCCACCTTGAAGTAGCCGAGCTGCTGGAGCTTCTGGAGGCTCTTCTTGACCGACTCCATGTTCATGACGTCGCCCTCGTCGAGGGCGAATTCGCGGCGGATCACCTTGTCGCGCGTGGTCGTGTTTCCCTGCACTTCGAGGCGCCCGAGATAGAACTTGTCGCCCTCGAAAAGCCGAAGCTCCACGTCCACCTTGTGGTTGCCGACTTCCTTGTATGTCGGGTCGCCGAACCAGTAGATGTACCCCCGGGACTTGTACATGGACTCGACCCGCGAGAGGGCCTCGACCAGGAGATCGCGGTTCAGGACCGAGCCCGGCGGAAGGTCCCGGAACTCCTTGAGCATCCGGTCCGCCGCGATCACGAGCGAGGCGGCGTCCTCGCCCTCGAGGGGTTGTCCGTTCTGATTCACCTTCGCGATATGGATCTCGTTGACGTAGAACTGGTCGCCCTCGACCACGGGAATCGTGATCCGAATCCGCTTCTTCTGCTTCTTCGGCTTGGCCTGCGGGTTCTTGACGAAGACCTCGAGGACCGGGTCCTTGATCACGACGTCCTTGTAGCCCCGGGAGTGGTAGAGGCCCTTCAGGTTCTCGACGTCCGCGTCGTAGTTGGCCTGGCTGTACGTCGTGCTCGTCTCCGACAGGATCCGGTAGAACGTGTTGACCTTCGTCTTCTTCATCGCGGTGCGAAGCCGGTTTTCGCCGAAGACGTGGTTGCCCTGAAAGTGGATGGCGGCGATCTTGATCTTGTCGCCCTCGTCGATCACGAACACGACCTTCTTTTCGGTCTTGGAGATGTCGTCGATCCGGTACTCGATCGTCGCGCTGCGGTAGCCGTTCTCCGTATAGATGTCCGCGATTGCGGATCTCGCCCTGGCGACGTCGCGCACCGAGAGCGGCTGGCCGGCCTTCACCTCCGCCTTGAGCTCCTTCAACTTGTCCTTGATCTGGGTCGTCGAGACCTTCTTGTTCCCGGAGTACTCGATGTCCTTGATCGTCGGTCGTTCCTCGATCGTGACGACCAGCGTCACGCCGCCCGCCGCGCGCTCCGCCTCGATCGAGAGGTTCTCCAGAAGCCCGACGTCCCACAGCGCCTGGAAGTTTCCGCGGATCCGCTCCGGGTCATAGGGGTCTCCGACCTTGATACCCAGGTAATGGGCGATCGTGTCCGGGGAGACCGTCTGGTAGCCGACGACCCGGATCCCGACGATCTTCTCGCCGGTTGCCGAGGAAGCCGCGACGGGGGCCGGCGGCGCGGGAGCCGCGGGAGCGGGTGACGCCGTCGGGACGGGGGTCGGAGAGGCAGGCGGCGCCTGCGCCGCGGCGATCGCGGCGCCCAGAAGCGAGGCCGTTCCCCAGAAGAGGGCGCGGGCAGTCAACGCCATAGACGCATGGAACTGGCTCTTCAAACGAAGGAGGAGCTTATCTTCTTCCGCCTATTCAGAGAACCCCGGCGGCGATCGCCCCTCACCCTGCCTCTCCCCGGCCGCGGGTAGAGGAGAAAGCCTCGCTGGTTCATCCGCTCGCGACGTAAATGGTCTCCCGACCGAAGGGAGGGAGGAG
>JALZAT010000120.1 GCA_030948185.1 Acidobacteriota bacterium | reverse complement strand
GGCGCGGCGGGGCCTGTCGCCGGGGACCCCGGTAGCGGCATCGGCCGGCGCGCAATAGCCGGCCTCGAAAAGAACAGCTTCGCGCCGGCCTGCTGACGCTACCGGGGGCCTCCCCCGGCGCCACCCGCCGGTGCTCCATGTCGGCGCATCGGACGGAATGTGAGCCCCGGGCGACGCGGCCCCCTCCCGGAGGAGGCCATGAGCGAGGGAGCACACCCAACTGAAACTGATGCAATGCGGTGACTGCGACCGAGCGACGAGCGCAGGCCCGGTCTTCTCTTCAGAGGCAGGGCCGGAGCGTGCCGACGAGGGAGGGGGACGGCGGCGACCGGGGCGGCTCGACGAGAGGGGGGTTAGACCTCGACTTTGGGGCCCGACTCGCGGCTCTGGATTTCCAGGCGCTTGATGATTTCGTGGAGGGTCGTCGGCTTCATCCGGAGGAGCTCGGCGGCGCGCTTCTGGACGCCTCCCGTGCGCCGGAGGGCCGTGCGAACGAGGCGGCGCTCGTACTCCTCCACGAGGTCCTTGTAGGTCGATCCGTTCTCGGGCAGGCGGACGGGAAGGTCCGAGCGGTCCGGTGAAAGGACGCTCTCGGGGAGGAGGTCGAGGCCGATCGCTCCGCCCGAGCACAGGACGACGGCGCGCTCGATCGCGTTCTCGAGCTCCCGGACGTTGCCCGGCCACTCGTAATCGAGCAGCGTGCGCATCGCTTCCGGTTCGATCCCGGAGATCGGCTTGTTGTTCTCCGAGGCGTAGACGCGCACGAAGTGCTCCGCGAGCAGCGGTACGTCTTCGCGGCGCGCGCGCAGCGGCGGGATCGGAATCGTGATCACGCAGAGGCGGTAGTAGAGGTCGTCACGAAATCGCCCCTCGGCGACGAGCCGCTTCAGGTCGACGTTTGTGGCGGCGATGATGCGCACATCCGCCTTCTGCGTCTCGACGCTGCCGACCCGCATGAACTCTTTCTCCTGGATGACGCGGAGCAGCTTCGCCTGGGTCTCGAGCCCCACGGTGCCGATCTCGTCGAAGAAGATCGAGCCGCCCTCGGCCGACTCGAAAAGCCCCTTCTTGTTGGCGACGGCGCCCGTGAACGCTCCGCGGACGTGCCCGAAGAGGTTGGACTCGAGGAGCTCGGTCGGCATCGAGCCGGAGTTCACGGTGACGAACGCGCCCCCGGAGCGCGGCGAGTGCGTGTGGATGGCGCGCGCAACGAGCTCCTTGCCCGTCCCGCTCTCACCCTCCACGAGGATCGTCGACTTCGACGGCCCGGCCAGTCGGACGAGCTCGAAAACCTTCCGCATGCCCTCGGACTTGCCCACGATGCGGCCGAGCCCGAAGCGGCGGGAGAGCTCCTCCTTCAGGCGCCGGTTCTCTTCCGTCAGGCGGCGCGTCTCCGCGCCCTTCTCGACGGTCAGGAGCACTTCTTCGTTCTGAAACGGTTTCGGGATGTAGTGGAATGCGCCGAGCCGCATGGCCTCGATCGCGCCCTCGATGGACGAGTAGGCGGTCACGATCACGACGACGGCGTCGGGATCCCGCCGGCGGATCTCGGCGAGCACCTCAAGGCCGGGGCGGTCGGGCAGCATCAGGTCGAGGAGCACCACGTCGTGAGGCTCCGCTTCGAAAGCGGAAAGAGCCCGGGTGCCGTTCGACGCGGTGGTGACGTGCCATCCCTCCCGCTCGAGGAGCGTCGCGAGGATGTCGCGAATGACCTCTTCGTCGTCGACGACGAGAACGCGCAGCGACCGCGTCATGACACCCGGCCCGAGATGGGAAGCGTGACCCACGCTTCCGCTCCGCCGCCTTCGCGGGGCGACAGCCCGATCTCGCCGCCGTGCCGGCGCACGATCTCTCGGGAAATGGCGAGACCGAGGCCGGTTCCGCCGGTTTTCTTCGTTGTGTAGAAGGGCTGGAACAGGCGCTCGTCGGCGCCGGAGGGGAGCCCCGCGCCGCGGTCGGCGATGACGACGCGGACCGTCCCGCCCTCTTCGAGAAGCCCGCACACGACCTCGCCGTCTTCGGGCGATGCGTCCCGGGCGTTCGTGAACAGATTGACGAACACCTGCTCGAGCTCTCGCGGATCGCCCTCCACCCACACGGGGGTGCCGCCGTTGAAATCGACCGCGAGGCGCCTCGTGCCCATCGCCGTCTCGACGGATTCGGCGGCGTTGGCGATGACGCGGCGCAGGTCGGTGCGGATCCTCGCGGCGGCCCGCGGGCGGGCGAACTCCAGGAGGTTGTTGACGAGATGCGCCGCGCGGAACGTCTGCCGCTCCATCTTTTTCAGGATCGCGTATTTCGGGTCGTCGCGCGCGGTGTCCGCGAGCAGCATCTGCGCGTAAGAGGAAAGGCCGGCGATGGGAGTGTTCACCTCGTGCGCGACGCCGGCGGCAAGCACCCCGAGGGAAGCCAGTCGCTCCCTTTCCGCCAGGGCTTTCTCTGCCCGGACGCGGTCGGTCACGTCGTCGACGAGCACGACCTTGCGGTCGGGCGCCCCATGGAACGCCGACACCGAGACCCGCACGTCGCGCTCTTCCCCGAGGGCGTTCTCGAACCTCGTCTCGACGGTCTGTTCCTCTCCGGACGGGTCGGCGGGTCCCGCCGGGAGATCGACGCCGGGCACGATCTCCGCAAACGGGCGGCCCTTCAGCTCTGCATCGTTGCGGCCGACCAGGGCGGCAAACGCCGGATTTGCGGAGTGGACGCGTTCCTCGCCGTCGAGCACGACGATTCCCGAAGAGGACGACCGGATGACGCTTTCCTGGTACTGCTGGAGCGATCGGATCTCCTCGAGCCGCTCCGCGAGCGCGCCGTAGAGCCTCGCGTTTTCGAACGCGAGCCCCGCCTGCGCCATCACCGCGACGAGCAGCGACTCATCCTCGGAAGACAGAGGGACCCTCCCGTCCTTGTAGCCGAGCCCGAGCGCGCCGACGAGCTGGCCGCCGCACCTCATCGCGAAGAACATCCTGTACCCGGCCTCGTGGAGGCGCGTCGCGGAGGCCGGTGTTTCCTCGCCGAGCGCGGCGCCACGGATGCGCCACAAGTCCGCCGCCGCGAGCCGCTCTCGAAGCAACACTGCCTCCGCCGCGGGAACTCCTGCTTCATCCAGGATGAACAACGCGCAGGGCACGACGTGCATGCCCGCCTGGACCCGCTGCACGATCGCCTGCACGAGCTCGCCGCGCGGGCGCGGAGTCGAGAAGTCGCGGGCGAGGTCGAGAAGGGCGCGCCGCGCGCGGAACGTGTCGTGGTACTGGATCCGCTCGAGGACGCCCGTGATCCGCTTCTTGACAGGAACGAGGAGCGAGGCGAGGAACAGACCCGATCCGAACGCGATGACGTTTTTCCCCGCCTCGGCCATTCCCTCGAGCGTTCGGTCGAGGAGGGCGTTCAAGAGCACGAACGCCATCCCGCCCAGCACGACGGCGGCGGTCGTCGCGAGCGCCTCGCGCACGAAGATCTCGACGTCCCACAGGCGCCACTTCAGGATCGCGTACGCGAACGCCAGGGGGATGAAGACCAGGGGAATGACGGCGGCGTTGGCGAGCAGCGGCGATCCGAGGCCGAACGCCCGCGGGAGAGCGTAGAGCAGGAGAAAGGGCGCGAGGCCGACCGTGACGCCGAGCCCGATCCAGCGAAGCTGTTTTTCCGCCGCGGCATCCGGCCTCGGTGTGCGGAGGAGACGCTGCAGCCGGTAGAACATTGCCGCGGCGTAGATGGCGAAATAGAAGAGCCAGAAGCGCGTCGCCCACTCGAGGACGGCGGCGGCGTTGCCGACCGGGACGAGCAGCGGCCCGTCCTGGAGGAGCAGATAGACGAGACCGGGCGCGTAGAGGAGCGGGAGGAAGCGGCGGCCGGCGGAGCGGCGCGGAAAGATCAGGAAGAAGTGGAGGAGCAGCGCGGGCAACGCGGCGCGGAAGAGGTCCTCGGCCAGGAGAAAGGCTTTCCAGGCGGCGTCACGGGGCGGGGTGGGCGTCAGTACGTAGATGGCGAACGAGGCCACGCAGATCGCGCAGAACACGCGGGCGGCCTCGGACCGGTCGCGGCTCGCCGTGAAGAGCCCGATCGCGAGATACAGGAGGCCCACGAAGGCGAGGAAG
>JALZAT010000038.1 GCA_030948185.1 Acidobacteriota bacterium | reverse complement strand
TCCTCCTCCGGCAGAGCGCGCCGCCGTCTCGCGCGCCCCCGCCGCGGCCGCCGCGGCGGCCTTCGTGGCCGGGATCGCCTCGGGCGCCGAGAGCGTCTCCGGCGAGGCCGCCGCCCTCGGACTCGCGGGCCTCTGTTCGCTCCTTCTGGTCGCGCGTCTTTCGCGCGGGGCAGGTGGTAGACCGTCGCGCGCGGCCGGGGCGCTCCTCTTCGCCGCGCTCGGTTTCGTCGAGGGACGCTTGCGCATCGCCGCTCCGGCGCAATCCGCCCGCCGCGCCTTCGACGCTGACGCGGCCGACCCGGAGCGCCCCCGGCGCGTCGACGGGGTCCTGCAGGACTTCTGGACGGGATCGCCGCCGCGCGCGCACGGCCGTCTCGAAGCAACCCGCATCTGGGACGAACGCGTCGGCCGGTGGCGGCCCTTTCCCGCCGAGGTCTTCCTCTTCGTGTCGGGCGAGGAGCCCGTCTCCGCGCGCGCGGATCGCGGGGACCGCGTCGAAGCGGTCGGCAAGCTCAAACCCGAGGGACTGCCGGCGTCGGACCGGGACATTCGCCTGCCGTGGCCCGCGTTCCGCCTCTCGGTCAAGAGCGCCCTGCGTCTGGAGAAGCCGGAGCCGACGGCCCTCTCGATCTTCGCGGCGCCCAACCGCTGGCTGTTCTCCCGCCTGCCCGCGGCCGCCTCTCTCGGTCCTGCGTTCGAGCGCGACGTGCGCGGTCCCCTCGCGGCGCTCCTGCTCGGGCGCACGTCCGAGCTCGATCGCGGCCTCGTCGCCCGGTACCGCCGCGGCGGGATGTACCACCTGCTCGTCATCGCGGGGCTGCACGTGGGACTCGCCGCCGGGATCGCGCTCGTCGCGCTGAGGGCCCTTTCGATCCGGGGGCGGACCCGCGACGCACTTCTGCTGGCGACCGTCCTCTTCTTCGTGGTCGTCGGCGGCGGGAACCCCCCGGCGGCGCGTGCGGGGATCGTCTGCGCGATCCTCTTTGCGGCGCGTCTGCTCGAACGCCCGATTGCGGCGGCGCAGACGATCGGGCTGTCGGCCCTCGTTCTCTTCGCCGCCTCGCCCGCGCAACTGTACGGCGTCGGCGCCATCCTTACCTTCGCGGCGGTTTCCGGGATCGCCGCCTTCACGTCGCCGATCCAGGCCCTGCTGCCGCGGCGGCCCGCGATCCTGTTTTCCGGGCTGGCGGCCGCCATCGCCGCGCAGATCGGGACGGCGCCGATCCTGCTGTGGCGCTTCAACGTCGTTTCCGCGGGCGCGTGGCTGACGGCCCCGTTCTCGATCCCGATCGCCGCCGGGCTGATCGGCGTCGGGTCGCTGCTGCTGCTCTTCTTCGCGATGGGCATCCCTCCCGGCCCGCTCGTCGGGATTTTTGCCGGGGGGTCGCGGTTGCTCGAGTGGATGGCCGAGCGGGCTTCCGGCGTCGCGTTCCTCCGCCCGACTCCGCCGCTCGCAATCGTGCTCGCCGTCATGGGCCTGCTCGCGGGCGGCGTTCTCGCCCGCGGGCGCCTCCGCGCGGCGCTTTTCGCCGGCGCCGCCTCGCTGTTTGCTTTCCTCTCACTTCGTTCCGGTCCCGAAGGACCCGCCCGCGGCTTCTCGCTCGAAGCGCTCGACGTCGGCCAGGGTGACGCGCTCCTTTTGCGCTGGCGCGACCGGGCCGTTCTCGTCGACGGAGGCGGCCCTTTCGACCGGGAGGCGCGCGATTTCGGCCGCACCCACGTCCTGCCGAAGCTGCTCGACCGCGGCGTCACCGATCTCGATGCCGTGCTGCTCACACACCCGC
This sequence comes from Acidobacteriota bacterium, assembly GCA_030948185.1. Taxonomy (GTDB): domain Bacteria; phylum Acidobacteriota; class Thermoanaerobaculia; order UBA5066; family Gp7-AA6; genus JALYUA01. Next base: position 39,620 of record JALZAT010000038.1, on the reverse strand, counting down.
ATCCGGACCACGCGCTCGGGTTGTTCACGATCTTGGACGAGCTGCCGGTCGGCGCCGTCTGGCACAACGCGGGCCAGGACGAGGGGGACTTCCAGCGGGAACTCGACGCCGCCGCCGCGCGCCGCGGCGTGCCTGTCCATGTGCTCTCGGCGGGCGAGACGGTGCGATGGCGCGACGCGCGCTTCGCCGTCCTCCATTCGGGGGGCCCGCTCCGCAAGAAGGACGGCATCAACAACCAGTCGGTCGTCGGCCGCTTCGAGCGCGACGGCCGCTCGGCGCTGCTCACCGGAGACGCGGGCGCCGCCGCGGAGGCGGAGATCCTTCGTACGTCCGCGGCGACCCGTTCGGATATCCTGAAGGTCGGCCACCATGGCAGCCGCGGCTCGACGACGGCCGCGTTTCTCGAAGCGGTCTCTCCGCGAGCGGCGCTTCTCTCCTGCGGCCGGGAGAACCGTTTCGGGCACCCCGCGCCCGAAACGCTCGCGATACTTGCGGCGAAGGGGATCCGCGTCTTCCGCACGGACCTCGACTCCGACGTCGGCTTCGAGCTCCTGCCGGGGGCAACCCGGCTCAGACGGCGGGGGCTTCCGTGATTGTCCGCGTGAATCCTCGCCGGCCCGTCCTGCTCGTCATTCTGGGCCCGACGGCGTCGGGCAAGTCGGAAATGGCGCACGCTTTGGCGCTTGCGCGCGGGGGAGAGATCGTGTCGGCGGATGCCTTCGCGGTGTACCGGGGACTCGACGCCGGCACGGCCAAGCCGTCACTTGCCGAGCGGTCGGAGGTCCGGTACCACCTCGTCGACGTCGCCAGCCCGTGGGAGGCGTATTCCGCGGGACGGTGGGCTCGGGAGGCGCGCGCGATCATCGAGGGCATCGGCCGGCGCGGCCGCCTTCCGATCGTCTGCGGAGGCAGCGGCTTTTACGTCTCCGCGCTCCTCGAGGGGCTCCCCCTGGCCGAGGAGGCCGATCCCGCGCTGCGGGCGGCGCTGGCCGCGTGGGCCGAGCGGCGGCCGGATGCGGCGCGCCGCTTTCTCGAGGTGAACGACCCTCTCTCCGCGAGCCGGATCGCGCCCGCAAACCTGCGATACATCCTCCGCGCGCTCGAAATCCTCCTCTCGACGGGAGAGCGGGCTTCGCAGCGAAGGCGGCCCGGAAGCGAATGGACGCGGGCGTGGCGGCTCGTGAAGGTCGGGATCCGTCCGGATCGCGACGATCACTATGCTAGGATCGCGGCACGAGTCGTTCGGATGCTCGATTCGGGCTGGGATGACGAGGTCCGGCGGCTTCTCGAACTAGGTGTCCCGGTCGATTCGCAGGCGTTGCAGGCGGTCGGCTACCGGGAGGTGTTGGAGTGGACTCAGGGGCACGCGGCGAGGCAGGAGATCGAGGCGAGAATCGTGACGGCAACTCGTCAACTCGCCAAGCGCCAGAGGACCTGGTTCGCTCGGGAGAGCGGGGTCGAGTGGTTCCCCCCGGATCGGGCGCTCCCGGAGATCCTCGCGCGCGTGGATGGCCTCGAGACGGAGAGAGACGGATGAACAAAGCCCCGATCAACGTTCAGGACTCGTTCTTCTACAACCTTCGCAAGGACAACATCGCGATCACCGTGAGGCTGACATCCGGCGAAGAGCGGATGGGCCGGCTGCGGCGGTTCGACAAGTTTGCGCTCGTGCTCGAGGTCGAAGGCCGGGAAGAGATGATCTACAAGCACGCCATCGCCTCGATCCGATCGGAGAGTCTGCCGACAAGTCCATGATTCGTCCCGGCTCCCCGGCCTCCGCGACGCGCTCGCGGACGTCGCCGGTGTCCGCCGGATTCTTCCGAAGGGCGATGAAAAACCTGGAAACGCCGCTTGCGCGGCGCGCAATCTTCCTCGTCTCGCCGGGTCTCCTGGCCGCGGGACTGCTGCTTCTCCTCGCGTCCGGCTGCGCCACGGCCCCGAGCGGCGTCGACGCGCCCGCCGAACGCGACCGATTTCCCCTCGACCCGCGTGAGGAGATCACGCGCGCCGTCGGCGACTCGGTCGCGAGCGGCTGGTCCGCTCTCTCGCGAAACGATCCCCGGGCCGCCGCCCGGGATTTCGAAGCGGCGCGCCGGGAGGGAGACGGGCTCGCGGCGCAGATCGGGTGGATCGAGTCGGCGGTGCTCCTCGGCCGCTTCGACGAGGCGTCCGAGGCCTGTTCGGAGTCGCTCACGGGCGGGGAAGCCACCGTTCCGCTCCTCGTCGCGTGCGGCGAAGCGAGCGGCCGAGGAGGAAAGCCCGTCGAGGGGCACCGGCTGTACCGGCGTGCGCTCGCGCGGGCAGGCGGGGCGCGTCCGGGACTGAAGGCGCGGGCGGAGGAGCTTCGCATCGCGGGTCGCGACGCGATGGCGGCCGAGGCGAAGGTCGCTCTCGAGGAGAAGCGGCTCGCGGAGGCCCGTGAGCGCATCGCGGTCGCGATCGACCTTGCGCCGGACCAGAGCGGCCTGCGGGCGCTCTGGGGCGAGATCGAGGAAGCCGGCGGGGATCTCGACGCCGCGTTCCGCCGGTACAGGGAGGCGTTCGAGATGGAGCCGAAGAACGCCGTCTTCGCGGAGAAGGTCGGAGACCTCGCGGTGAAACAGGGAGACCCGGCACTCGCCGTTTCCGTGTTCGATGAGCTCGCACGCTCCGATTCGAAATACCGGCCCCGCGCCGAAGAGGCGAGGCTCGCGTTTCGCGTCGCGAACTGGCCGGCTCCCGAGCGGGAGGCAGCCGGCTCTCCGCGCCTGACGCGGGGCTCCGCCGCCGTGCTCGTGTGGTGGATGTTTCCGGAAGTGCGGGAAGCGCGCGTGAGCTCGGCGGTCATCGCGAGCGATGCCGTCTCCCGGAAGGACACGCGCGCGTTTGCGAGGGCGGTGGCGCTCGGGCTCCTCGAAGTCGACCGTGAGACGCACCGCGGGAATCCCGACGGGACGTTGACGCGGCTCGCCGCCGCCCGGCTTCTGGTGCGGCTCGCTGGAGTCATGTATCCCAAAGACGGCCCGGGCTGCTTCGGCGAGGGCGGCCCGAGAGCGGTGCGCTCGGCGGCGGATACGATGGCCGCGGCCGAGGCGTGCGGGCTGCTCGAGGAAGGGGAGACGGCGCATCCGTCCGGGCCGGAGCTCACCCGCGCTCTCGACCGCATTCGCGCCCTCGGGCTCTCGCCGAACCGGACCCAGGCGCAGCAATGATCGCGAGGATGATCGATGATCGATGAGCACGGGCCGGCCCCGCCGGCCGCCGCCATGCTTCGGGGCGTCTGGACGCTCCCGAACTTCATCACTTTGCTCCGGCTGGCGGCGCTGCCCTTCTTTCTCTACGCGATCTCGCAGGGGCACTTCGGCGTCGCGCTGATCCTCTTCGTCGCCGCGGGAATCTCCGACGGGATCGACGGATACCTCGCCCGGCGGTTCGACATGCGCTCGGCCCTCGGCGCCTATCTCGATCCCATCGCGGACAAGCTCCTGCTGATGAGCTCCTATCTCTTTCTCGCCGTTCCTTCCTTCCCCGGGGCGGTGAAGATTCCGATCGTGCTCGCGATCCTGGTGATCTCCCGCGACGCCCTTCTGCTGACCGTCGCGCTGCTCCTGATCCTGTCGGGAGCGAAGCGGCGGTTTCCTCCCACGTGGCTGGGAAAAGTGACGACGGTCACGCTCATCGTCACGATCCTGTTCGTGCTCTGCGAGAACCTGTGGAACTGGCCGCGCCCGATCGCCTGGATCGCGTTCGGCGCGGCCGGCACGGTCACGATCCTCTCGGGCTTCGACTACGTCTACAAGGTCGCCGTGAGCTCGGCCCGCGAGCGCGAAGGCGCGCCGGCGGCGGAATGACCGCGACGGCCGCCCGCCCCGAGGCGCGGCTGCGGCTGTTCTCGCGGCCCGGCTGTCACCTTTGCGAAGCGATGCGCCGCCAGGTGGACGGGATCCTCCGGGGTTCTCCCCATGAGTGGGAGATCGTCGATATCGATTCCGATCCCGCTCTCGCGGCGGAATTCGGAGAGGCCATTCCCGTGCTCTTCGTGAACGGACGCCTGTTCGCGAAGACGCGCCTTCCCCCGATCGCTCCGGCGCTTCGGCTGAGGCGGGCCCTCGGAATTGGTCGGTAGCCGGTCGCCGCCGCTAGAACGCGGAGATGTCCGAAAAGCTCCGCAACGACCCGGCCGGGTTCGAGTATGCCTTGGTCACGTCGGTCAACGTGTCCGTCACCGTGATCGTGTACGCAACGTTCGAGAGCGCGCCGGAGAAGAGCCAGTAGTGGCCGTTGAACGCGCGCCCGTCCACCAGCTTTACGACGAGCTCGGCGTTGTTCGGGCTGAAGAACCAGAAGTATCCCGTGTCCGCCGTGAGCGGGACGGCCGTCGCGGCGCCGGCGGTGCCTTGTGAGGCGACCTGCCAGGCCACCTGGACGCGAAACCGTCCCGCGCTCAAACAGAGGTTCGCGGCGGTTGCCGGGCATGCGCCTGCCGCGCCGATCGTCGTGACTCCGTCTTCCGAGCCCGGCGCGGACCTCGCCCCTTCCGCCGGAAAGGAGGGGTCCGGGAGGATCTCCGCAGGCGCGAATGCGCCGGCGTCGGAGAAGCTCGAAAGCGTGCCCTGGGGGTTCGTGTACGTCCTCACGGCTCCGGTTACGGTGTCGGTGACCCGCAGCGTGTATTCGACGTCCGAAAGCGCGCCCGAGAAGACCCAGAACCGGCCGTTGAAGGCGCGGCCGTCCAGAACCTTCACGACGAGCTCGACGTTGTTGCTCGTGAAGAACCAGAAGTAGCCGGTGTCGCCCGTCAGCGCCACGGCGTTTCCAGCCCCGCTCGTCCCCTGAGAGACGACACGCCACGTCGCGGTCACGCGGAAGCGCCCGCCGTTCAAGCAGAGGGCGGTGCCGGCGCCGCCGCAGGTGCCGACGGTCACGGAGCGGTTCGCCGTCGTCGATCCGCCGCCGTTCGAAACGGTCAGGGACACCGTGTACGTGCCGGCGGAAAGGAAGTAGTGCGTGGGATTGCGCAGGGACGAGGAGTTGGCGCTCCCCGACGCGGGGTCGCCGAAGCTCCACGACCAGGAGAGGGGAGAGCCGGTGGAGGCGTCGTTGAACTGGACGGCGGTGCCGGGCGTCGGGTCCGGAGGAGAGAACGAGAAGTCGGGCGCCGGCGCGTTCGTCGCGGGCGGGGCGGCCGGCGAGACGGTGACGACGCGGCTCGTCGAGCCGGAGCCTCCCGCGTTGCTCGCCACGAGCGTGACGCTGTAGGAGCCCGGCTGGCTGAACGTCTTCGTGGGGTTCTGAGCCGTGGACGTGCCGCCGTCGCCGAAGCTCCAGAGCCACGACGTCGGCGATCCCGACGAGGCGTCAGTGAAAGAAGCCGTCTGGCCCGCGGCGAGTGTGCCGGGCGAAAATATGAATCCGGCGACGGGCGCGGGCACGCTCGCCCCTCCGCCGTAGTAGTACTGAATCGCCTGGATGTCGTCCGCCTGCGGCGCGGAGGGATTCGAGGCGGGAATGACGGAATGCATGACGGCCGCGTTCCAGTCGGCCGGCGACGTCGTGGAATGCGAGCTCGCGCCCTGGTCCGAGTGGCCGAGCCCGAGCGTGTGGCCGAGCTCGTGGAGAACGGCGGCGCGGAAGGTCGCCGCGGAATAGCAGCCGCCGGTGACCTTCCGCATCCAGACGTTTCCGGATGACGGCGCGTAGTAGCCGCCGCTCCCCTTGAACGCGGGTGCCGAGGCGGACGAACCGGGGCCGCCGTAGCCGATCACGCCGCCGCTCCCGCACGACAGCGGGTCGTTCCACGCCGGGGCCTGGCTCGTGACGTCCAGGTGTACGACGACCGGTCCGATGCCGGTGGACGTGCTGTATCGCACGGTCGCGCCGGCTACCCCCGCCCACGCCGAAGCGCCGCTGATCACCGCGGACATGCCGTTCGATCCGTCGGAGAGACCGCTCTGCGTTCCGGTCGCGGAGACGAGCGCCGCGGGCGAGAGCCCCGTGTCCCAATACCAGCGAAAGAGCGCGCCTGATCCCTCGACGCCCCCGATGTTGACCCAGAGCCGCCGCTTTGCGCTCGCGGCGGGAACGTCAGGATGGACGTCGCCCTCCGGCGAGCCGTAGAGGACGGGAGCGCTTTCCACGCCCGCCGCGGAGGCCCGCAGCGAGGCGAGGAAAGAGCCCGCGTCCCGCAGCGATCGCGCCGCGGTTCTCGCGAGCTGGACCGAGCGGCCGGGCGGAGACCCCTGCTCCGACGTCGGGCGCCGCGACACCGCGTCGTCCTCCGAGTCGGAGAAAACCGATCGGACGGCGAACGCGTGGCCGGCGCGGTCGAGGACGACGTCGAACTTGGACAGCCCGAGCTCCGTCAGCACGAAGTCGGACTCGCGCCACCGCCGCTCGGCGAGAAACAGCACGACCTCCACGCCGTCGGAAAACGCGGGGGTCCCCGGGATCCACGTCGTGGCCGTGTCGTCCTGTCCGCCGGGCAGCTCCAGCCGGAACACGTCGCCGGCGCGCAGCGAAGCGCCCGGAGACTTGAGGACTTCGAGCGCCCGGAGCGTCGTCACCGCGAAGACGGCGTCGGGGTCGTTGTCGAGGGACTCGTGCTTCAGCTCACTCGACACGACGCGCGCGCGCACGACGACGGGGGCGCGCCGCGCAAGCTCCGCGTCGGAAAGCGGCAGATAGCTCGCCGCCGGAACGGATTGAGCCAACGCGGCGGCCCCCCCGAAGAGAAGGCCGACTCGAAACAATGTTCCGCGCGCAAAAAGCCGTGGCCGGTCTACGGACATGGATCTCCCGAGGGCGATGGGTGTTTCGTCGAACGAAGCAACGAGTCTAAGGGCGGAGCGGGAATCTGTCCAGCCACTGAGCATGCGGATCGAATCTGCTGGCCGCGCCGCAAAGGATTTCCGCCCGATTGCCGCTGCCTGGCGCCTTCCGGTATATTCGCCGGCGCGCGGGCATAGCTCAGCTGGTAGAGCGTCAGCTTCCCAAGCTGGATGTCGCCGGTTCGAACCCGGTTGCCCGCTCCACACGTCGCCTACGCTGCGCTATCGCTCCGCTCCGGCTCCCGCCGCGTCAGGCTCCTCCCTCCCTTCGGTCGGGAGACTCCTAACGCGGCGAGCTGTTGATCCAGGGAGGCGGGGGAATTCACCTCTCCCCCGCGAGCGGGGGAGAGGCAGGGTGAGGGGGTCCCATGACCTACGATCGGGAGGATCAAAGCCGCGATCGGCTCGCCAATGCTTCGCCTCGCCCTGGTTCAGGCGCTCGCAATGAAGGAAACCACCCTTGCGCTCTCCTGGGTCAACTTCGTTCAACTAAGTAAAGTACGGGACGCAACTCCGCGGAGCGGACACCCGATGGTCAGACGGTGAGATGACCAGATGGCGAGATCTGCCGACGATGACCCTATAGACGCGCGTCTCGGCGCGCGTCAGATCCGATATAAACGCCCTCGAATCCGGGGAGGATTCGCTTGAACGTCATCCGCGCCTTGCTCCTGAAGGGCTCCGAGAGCCGGTGGCTCCGCGAGCACGGCGTCAAATACGCGTTCGTCCGGCGCGCGGTTTCCCGGTTCATGCCTGGGGAAACCCTCGACGACGCGCTTGCGGCTTCGAGGTCGCTCGGCGTCCCCACCGTGCTCACCCATCTCGGCGAGAACCTGAACAGCGCGGACGAGGCGGAGGCGGTCACCCGGCACTATCTCGACGCGCTCGAGCGCGTGCGCGCGAGTGGGCTCGACGTCGAAGTCTCCGTCAAGCTGACGCAGCTCGGGCTCGACTTCTCCCGTGACCTCTGCGAGAAGAACCTGCTCACCCTCGTCGAACGGGCCCGCTCGCACGGCAAGTGGCTCTGGGTGGACATCGAATCGACCGCTTACACGGACGCGACTCTCGAGGTCTATCGGCGGGCGCGCTCGGCGTCTGCCAACGTGGGCCTTTGCCTCCAGGCGTATCTGTACCGGACCGCCGCGGACATGCAATCGCTCGTCGCGAGCGGCACCGGGATCCGGCTCGTCAAGGGCGCGTATCGCGAGCCGCCCGACAAGGCGTTCCCGAAGAAGGAGGACGTCGATGAGAACTATTTCCGGCTCGCGGAAAAGCTCCTGTCACCCGACACGCGCGCGAACGGCGTGCGGGCCATCTTCGGGACGCACGATCCCGCGCTGATCCGGCGGCTCGAGTCGCTGGCGAAATCCGCGGGACTCGCTCCCGCGGACGTCGAGTTCCAGATGCTCTATGGCATCCGGCGTCAGGAGCAGCTTCGCCTCGCGGCGGACGGATACCGGTTTCGCGTCCTCATCAGCTATGGCGCGGCGTGGTTTCCCTGGTACATGAGGCGGCTCGCGGAGCGCCCCGCGAACGTGCTTTTCGTTCTGAAGAACCTGTTCGCCCGATAGGTTCGACTCCGCCGGCTACCGCTTTTTCTTCAGGTGCGCCCGGACGGCGCGGACATCGACGTCCCCCGTCGCGATGCCCTCCGCCTTCGCGGCAACGTGCGCTTCACTCCAGACCTGGTCGGGAACCTGATGCCGGTCGGCTTTGCGCCTTCCCGGTCCGGTCCTTTCCCGAAGCTCCTTCACCTTCGTCTTCCCGATCCAGACCGTGCCGACGAACGCGGCGGGATCCTTCTCGATGAGCCCGCCGAGATGCCCGGAGCGGAAGAGAGTCCCAAGAAGGCTCGGGCTCGGAGGCGGTCCGACGAGCGCGATGAGATCGGCGGCCGTAAAGGGCTTCCCGGAGCGCGCGAGCTTCGTAATTGCCGCCGATGCCGCCCCTCTCCATTGCGCCTCCTGCGTGAATGGAGTGTCAGCCATCTTTCGGACAGCGTATCAGGGATCGTGGACGGAACGCGTCGAGTGCGTCAGGGCTCCCGCGCGTCTCCCTGCTGCATCGCCAGGACCTCGTTCCAGGAGTCCGTTGCGAGGAGGGGGAGGTCGGCGACCGCCTGGTCCGGGTCGGATGCGGCGGCTTCGAGAAGCGTCTCGAAATGTGCGGCCATGTGCTGGATCGTCGTTGCGTCGAAGAGCTCCGTGCTGTACTCCCACTCCCCGTGGAGCCGTCCCTCGCGCTCCCGTGCCATGAGCGTCAGGTCGACCTTCGACGTCGGCGTCTTGACGGGGAGTGACTCCGACTCGAGTCCTGGAAAGACAGCGCCCGAAGTTGGCGCGTTCTGGAGATTGAACATCGCCTGGAAGAGCGGGTTGCGCGCGGGGTCCCGCCGGACGGCGAGCTCCTGGACCAGCCGCTCGAACGGCACCGCCTGGTGCGCGTACGCCTTCAAGGCGCGCCGGCGGACGCGAGCGAGGAGCTCCGCGAACGTCGGATCCCCCGAGAGGTCGGCGCGGAGCACGAGCGTGTTCAGGAAGCACCCGGCGACCCGCTCGAATTCCTCCTGCGTGCGGTTGGCGATCGGAAAGCCGATGCCGAAGTCCTCCTGATCGCAGTAGCGCGAGAGCAACGCCTGCCATGCCGCCATCAGGACCATGAAGAGGGTGGCGCCCTGCTGCTTGCCCAGCCGGCGCAGCGAGGCCGTGAGCTCGCTCGTGAACGTGAAGGGGAGATGCCCGCCTCGTTGGCTCGGCTTCGTGGTCCTCGGCCGGTCGGTGGGGAGGTTCAGCGGCGGGAGCTCTGCGAGGTCTTCGCGCCAGTACGCGAGGTGCTCTTGGTACGCCGCCCCCTGGAGCCACTTTTTCTCCCACGCGGCGAAATCCGCGTATTGCATTCGGAGGGGAGGAAGAGCAGCCGGCGCGCCGTCCCGCCGGGCGCGGTAGAACATCCCCAGGTCGCGCAGCATCACCTCGACGGACCATCCGTCCGTGATGATGTGATGCATCGTGAGCAGAAGCGTGTGCTCCAGCCTCGAGCGGCGGAGGAGACTCGTCCGAAGGAGACTCCTGCCCGAGAGGTCGAAGGGACGTTCCGCCTCTTCCTCCGTCAGCTGTTGGAGCCGCGTGGCGCGCTCGTCTTCCGCGAGCTCTTCGAGGTCCACCACCCGAAGAATCCAGGAGCCCGCCGGCTCGATCACCTGAACCGGCCGGCCGTTGCGGGTCTGGAACCGGGTGCGCAACGCCTCGTGCCGGGCTGTCAAGTCTTCGATCGCGAGTCGGAGAGCCTCCGGGTCGAGGTCTCCCCGGAGGTGGAGAGCGACGGGAACGTTGTATCGGGAGCTTCCGGGCTGGTACCAGTCGAGAAACCAGAAGCGCTGCTGGGTCGACGAGAGCTCGACTTCCGGGCCGGAGGACGCGGGTTCGGCGGCCGGCTCCTCCTCGTCGTGGCTTCCTTCGCTGAGTGCTCGCTCGACGGCGGTGACGAGCGCGGCGAGGGTGGGCTGCTCGAACATCGTTTCGACGGGGATTTCGACGCGGAAGGCGGCGCGAACGCGTGAAATGACCTGCGTCGCCAGCAGGGAGTGGCCTCCGAGCGCGAAGAAGTCGTCATCCGGGCTGACGTCCGGCACAAGGAGGAGGGCACTCCAGATCCGGGCGATCTCGCGCTCGACGTTCCGACCCGGCGCAGGCGACTCCCGCGGCGCTTCGGCCGATTCAGCCGGCTCCGCGGCGTCCGCCAATCGCTCGTCTGCGGCTTCCCGCAGCGCCCCGCGGTCGAGCTTGCCGTGGCGGGTGAGGGGAAATTTCTCCAGAACGACGAACGAGGCCGGGACCATGTAGGAGGGCACGCGGTCGGTCACGTGCCCTCGAAGAACCGCGGCGACCCCATCCGTGACGACTTCCCGCTCGAGGATCACCCAGGCGACGAGGCGCGTGTCTCCGAGGGCGTAGCTCTGCGGCTCTACCAGCGCCTCTCGAACGGCAGGGTGGCTTTCGATCGCCGCCTCGACTTCGCCGAGCTCGACGCGGAACCCGCGGATCTTGACCTGCCTGTCGCGCCGGCCGAGGTGCTCGATCTTCCCGTCGGGGAGGAATCGTCCGACGTCGCCCGTGCGGTACATGCGTTCGCCGGACCGGAAAGGATCGGGCAGGAACATCTCGGCAGTCAGATCGTCCCGTTTCCAGTAACCGCGCGCGACCCCGTCACCCGCGATGAAGATCTCCGCCGGCACTCCCTCGGGGACGGGTCGAAATTCGTCGTCGAGGATGTAGACGCGCGTGTTCGCGATGGGACGCCCGATCGAGACCGGGCCGTCTTCCGTGACTTCTTCCACGCAGGACCAGATCGTCGTTTCCGTGGGGCCGTACATGTTCCAGAGAGAGCCGGTGCGGGCCCGGATTCGCGCCGCGAGCTCCCTGGGCAGAGTCTCCCCGCCGCAGAGCGCCTTGATCGTGCGTTCGCCCCTCCAGCCCGACGCAAGGAGCATCTGCCACGTCGCGGGCGTTCCCTGGAGGACCGTCGCGCCGCTTTCCTCGAGCAGGCGGGAGAGGGCAACGCCGTCGAGCGACTCGCGGGCGTTCGCGATGACGAGCCGCCCGCCGCTGACGAGAGGAAGAAGCAGCTCGAGCCCCGCGATGTCGAAGGCGACGTTCGTCACCGCGACGAGAACGTCGGATTCCGAGAATCCGGGTCTGCTCCGCATCGCCTCCAGGAGGTTGACGACGGAGCGATGGGAGACCTCCACTGCCTTCGGCGTCCCCGTCGAGCCCGACGTGTAGAGGACGTAAGCCGGATCTTCGGCTCCGACGGCCTCGAGCGCGACGCCCTTTTCTCCTGCGGGTTCGGGCTCGGCGGGGACCGCCGGAGAAAGGATGAGCGCGTGATGCGGTGGGAGGAGCGCCGCCGAGGACTCGTCGGCCACGATGACCGGGAAGCGCATCTCGTCGAGCATCGCCGCAAGCCGCCGGCGGGGCTGCGCCGTGTCGAGGGGAACATACGCGGCGCCGGCTTTCAGAATCGCGAGCATAGCGACGGGAAGATCGAGCGAGCGGCCCACGCACAGCCCGACTCGCGTTTCCCGGAGGGCGCCCGCCAGCCGCAACCGGCGGGCGAGGCGAGCCGCGCGTGCGTCGAGCTCGCCGTACGTGAGCGTGAGCCTTCCAGCGCCGGAAGCCACGGCGGTCCTGGAGGGCTCGAGCGCGGCCTGGCGCTCGATGAGCGCGTGAATCGAGACGTCGCGGGGATAGGCGGCTGGGGTCTGGTTCCAGCGCTCGACGAGGGCTTTGCCCTCGTCCCGCCGGAGCAGCGGGAGGCGATCGAACGGCGCGCCGGGCTGCTCGCTCCAGGACCGGACGAGCTCCTGCAGCCTTCCCGCGAGATCGGCCGCCGAGACCCGGCCGAGGGCTCGTCCCTCGTATCTCCAGGAGGTCCGTGAACCGTCTTCGGCGCCCATCGTGACGGCCAGGACTGGAGCCCATCCCGACGCGAACTCCGGGCGGGATCGCTCCGCCGCTGCTTCCGCCGCCCGCGGCGTCCTCAGGACGACGAGCGGGCTCCGGACGGCTCCGGGGCGGTGTTCCGGGGGCCGACCGGAGGGCGGTCCCAGCGCGATGGCCGCCTGCGCCGCCCCGTCTTCGAGGCTCGTCCCGCTCGAGAAATCGAGCTCGGCGTCGAACGTCCCTCGAGCGCCGTCGTCCACTCGGACGCCCACCGTCTCGTCGAGCGTGTGGCGCGCGGCGAGCGCGCCCAGGGCGGCGAGCAGCCGCGCCTGTGCGTTCTCGCCTCCGAGAGACACGCCCTCTTCCCACGCCGACTCGAAGACCGAGATCTCTTCCGAGCGAGTGTCCGCGCTCTCGCGGCGGAGCAGCGGGTCGGGCTCGAACGCGACCCCGGCGGCGCTCTGTTCGACGTCGCCGATCGACTCCGAGAATCGGAGGATCCTCGCGCCATCTTCGTTGCCGCGCCCGAGCCCCATTTCCGCGGAGCCGCCCTCGAGGATCGCTTTCGTCCGCTCCTCGAACTTGAGCAGCGCCCACGAGGCCGCGCTGCTCCCGTCCTGGTGGGGCGTGCTTTCCGCCGCGGCCGCGAGGATCGCCCAGATCGCGACTTCGCCCGCGCGCCAGGACGCCCAGTACGCCTCGTTTGATTGCTCCATCCTCCCCCTGAGATGGCCGCTCGAGACGCGCTTGCGGATTTCCTCCGTCGCCTCGCGGAGCCGCCGCGCGAGACGCGGCGCGCTCAATTCCGAAGCGAGGTATCGCTCGACCTCGGAGCCTGCGTTCAGCACGCGGGAGCCCAGATACATGACGAGCGTCTCCGTGGGTCCCTCGCTGACGAGGAACGACCTCGCGTCGCGCAGGATGCGGGGGGCGTGGTTCGCTTCGTCGTATCCGCGCGCGCCGAGGGACTGAACGAGGGTCTCCGCGCTCTTCCACAGGTATTCGGAACCGGCGACCTTGCACGCCAGGAAGGCTTCGGTCGGAACCTGCGTTCCGGCGTCGATCTCTGCCGCGATGCGGTTCACGAGCGCCTCGACGGCGCCGACGGCGGAGACGAGCTGTCCGACCCGTGAGGACGTCACGGGGTTGTTCCAGAGGATCCCCGTCGCGACGCGTCGCCGCGTGGCGAAGCGATGCAGGAGCTGAAGACAGCGCTTCATGCCGCCGACCGTCTTGGCGGCGAGGTTGAGGCGCGCGAGCGAGAGCGTGTCCTGGCTGATCGCGAGGCCAGCCCCGGGATCCCCGAGGAGGCCGTCGGGGCCAACCCGGACGTCGCGCAGGTGAACGTCGTGCTGCGCCATCCCGCGCATTCCCATGGTCAGGGTCTCGCGTCCGATCGTCAGTCCCGGGGTGCCGCGGCGCACGGCGAAAGCGGAGATGCCGGACGCGCGGCCCTCTTCCGGCGTGCGGGCGAAGACGGTCGTGACGCTCGCCCAAGAAGCCGAGTCGACGAAGTACTTGTCGCCGTTCAAAATCCATCCGCCTTGGCCGTCGGGGTCCGCCCGCGTCTGGATCGCGCGCGGGTTCGATCCGGCGACTCGCTCGGTCAACGCGAAGGCGCAGATCGCGCGTCCCGACGCGAGGTCCGGAAGCAGTTCCTCCTTGAGGCTCGTCCGGCCGAATCTATGGATCGTGTGGAGTCCGATCGCGTGGGAGGAGACCATGGTCGCCAGCGTCAGGTCGATCGCGGCGAGCTGCTGGAGGACGCGAACGACGTCGGACTGGGCGAGCTCGAGGCCGCCGTGCCGCCGCGGGATCCGCAGGCCGAAAAGGCCGCGACGGCCGAAGTCGAGCAGGATGTGCGGGGGGATCGCGCGACGCTCGTCGATGGCCGCCGAGTCGATGTGCGTCTCCGCGTAAGTCCTCAGCCACGAGATCACCTCGTCGGCCGACACCCGGCTCGTCGTTTCGGGAGATTCGCTGAACATTCGCCGTCTTTCGGTCGGGTTGTCCCGGGGAGCGACAGTTTAACCCGGCAGGCGGCCCTTTTGGCTCGATCGCGTATCATCAGGTTTCCAAGTCCATGAAGCTTTTCCGGCGAAAATCGCCCGTCGGGCGTGGAAGGCACGGCGTTTTCTTCCCGCCGCCCTCCCGCTTTGCGGAAAACTGCACAGGATCCGAACGGCGCGCGTCCGGGAGGGCCCACCGTGGCTGACCGCGTGCCGCGGGAGCCGCTCGAATGGAACGGCCGAATGTCTGCCGGGGACGCGCGCAAGACGGTCCACCGGCTCTTCGAGGAGCAGGCGGACCGGCAGCCCCATGCGACCGCGGTGGAATTCAAAGGCGACACCCTGACGTACGGGGAGCTGAACGCCCGCGCGAACGCGCTTGCGCGGCAACTGCGCCGGTTGGGTGTCGGGCCCGAGGTCCTCGTCGGTCTCTGCGTCGAACGGTCGTTCGACGCGATCGTCGGGCTCCTCGGGATCCTCAAGGCGGGCGGCGCCTATCTTCCCCTCGATCCTGACTACCCGGAGGAGCGCCTGCGATTCATGGTGGAGGACTCGGGGGCCCATGCACTCGTCACGCATGCGGCCGCCGAGGGTCGCGGGATCGGCCTGCTGCCGGCGGAGCGCGTGGTGTTTCTCGACCCGGCCGCGCTCGCGGACGCCGATGGCGCGGTGAACGTGGAGAGCGGTGTCGAGCCGCACAGCCTCGCCTACGTCATGTACACGTCGGGTTCGACGGGAAAACCCAAAGGCGTTGAGATCGAGCACGCCTCGATGGCGAACCAGGTCGGCTCCGCAGCGCAACGGTTCGGCACGTCTTCGGGCGAACGCGTGCTTCAGTTTGCCTCGCTCGGCTTCGACGCGTCGGTGCAGGAGATCTTCGCGTCTCTCGTTGGCGGCGCGACGCTGGTGCTTCGCTCCGAGGAGATGCTGTCGAGCGTGTCGAACTTTCTGGCGAGCTGTCGCGAGCAGCACCTCACGGTTCTCGACCTGCCGACGGCGTACTGGCACGAGCTCGTCTCCGTCGCTTCCGCGGAGGGGCTCTCACTTCCCGAGCCGCTGCGCCTCATCGTCATCGGCGGGGAGCGGGCCCTGCCGGAACGCTTCGCCCAGTGGGGGGATCTGGCGGGCGATCGAGTCGGGCTGATCAACGCGTACGGGCCGACGGAGGCGACCGTGGCCGCGACGTTCTGGGAGGCACCGCGGGAGAATCGGCCGGAAGCGGCCCGCACGGTCCCGATCGGACGGCCGATCGCGAACGTGCAGACCTACGTCCTCGACCGAAAGCTGCGTCCCGTCCCGATCGGAGTCGTCGGCGATCTCTACGTCGGCGGAGCCGGAGTCGCGCGGGGTTATCGCAATCGGCCTGAGTTGACGGCGGAGATGTTCATTCCCGATCCCTTCCGCCGCGGTGAGGCGCGTCTTTACCGGACCGGTGACCGAGCGCGCTTTCTGACTTCGGGAGACCTCGAGTACCTCGGCCGCGTCGACGGCCAGATCAAGCTCCGCTTCGGGTTCCGCGTCGAGCCCGGAGAGATCGAGACGGCGATGCGCGGTCTGCCCGGCGTCAGGGATGCCGTCGTGCGCCCGCACGAGGACGCGCCGGGCGAGACGCGCCTCGTGGCGTACTTCGTCGCGGACCCCGCGGGCCCGGCGTCGGTGAAGGATCTGCGCCGCCTTCTCAAGCAGACCCTGCCGCTGCACTTGGTCCCCTCGACGTTCGTTCGCGTTGAGGCGCTGCCAGTGAACGCCAGCGGCAAGCTCGACCCCGCGCGGCTGCCCCCTCCGGGGCCCGTCCGCCCGGAATCGGCCGAAGACTACGCCGTGCCGCGGACGCCGCTCGAGCGCGAGCTCGTGGGGATCTGGTCGGCGGCCATGCGAGTGGAAAGGGTCGGGATCGACGATGATTTCTTCGACCTCGGAGGCCACTCCCTCCTCGCGATGCAGCTGATTTCCCGGGTCCGGGACGCATTCGGAGTCAACCTGCCGGTTCGGGATCTCTTCGCGGCGCCCACCGTCGCGGGTCTCGCGTCGAGGATCGAGGCGCGGCTCGGCGAGCGCGCGGCCGGCCCGGATTCTCCCGCGATCCGGCGGGCGAGCGGGGAGGCGATTCTCCGTCGAGGCGGTTCGGAACCCGCGCCTCTCTCCTCGAGCCAAGAACGGCTGTGGGTGCTCGACGCTCTCATCGCCGGCACGGCGCTCTACAACATCCCGTACGCGGCACGCCTTCGCGGCCCTCTGGATGTCCCCGCGCTGGGCCGCGCGTTCGACGCCGTCGAGGAGCGGCACGAGGTTCTACGCAGTGTCTTCCCGGAGGTCGCCGGCGGCGCCGTGCAGGGGCTCGGCGCGTCCGGGGCGCGGGCTCTAGCAATCTTCGATCTCTCGGCGCTTCCCGAGGATCTCCGCGACGCGGAAATCGAGCGAACAGCCCGAGCGGAGGCGCTGCGTCCCTTCGATCTGGAGCGCGGACCGTTGCTCCGCACGACTCTTCTGCGCTTTTCCGCCCAAGAGCACGTCCTGCTCGTCACGTTTCACCACATCCTCTTCGATGGGTGGTCCGTCGAGATCTTCGCACGCGACCTGGCGGCATTCTACGAAGCCTTCCGCACCGAGCGCCCCGCGGACCTGCCCGCGCTGCCGATCCAGTATGCCGATTTCGCGGCGTGGCAGCGCGCGTCGCTCGAGGGCGCGTCGTTTCAGGAACATCTCTCGTACTGGAAACGGCAGCTCTCCGGCGCTCCTTTCGTGGTCGAGCTTCCTGCCGATCGGCCACGCCCCGCCGTCCAGACGTTTGCCGGCGCCGAGGAGACCGTGTCCATCCCGAAGCCGGTGGCCGACGGCCTCCGGACGATCGCGCAGCGAGAGGGCGCCACGCTCTTCATGACCCTCCTCGCCGCCTTTCAGGTCTTCCTCCACCGCCACGGCGCGCAGGAGGACATGCTGATCGGCTCGCCGGTTTCCGGGCGCAACCGCATGGAGGTTGAGGAACTGATCGGGTTCTTCGTCAACACGCTCGTGTTCCGTGCGGATCTCTCGGGAGACCCGACTTTCCGGGAACTGCTTGGCCGGGTCCGCGAGACGGCACTCGAAGCGTACTCGCACGACGAAATGCCCTTCGAGAGGCTCGTCGAGGAGCTCAACCCGGAGCGCACGCTCAGTCATTCACCCCTGGTCCAGGTGATGATGCTCCTGCAGGAGCGGACCGGGCCGCTCACGCTCTCCGGTATCTCGTCGACCTCGATCCGCGTTGCTCCCTCGATGGCCAAGTTCGAGCTCACCGCCGTCTTCGAGAACGCAGACGGCGACCTCACTGCCTCCTTCCAGTACCGCACCGACCTCTTCGATCCGTCTACTGTCCGGAGGATGCTCGGCCGGTTGAACGTGCTGCTCGCCGGCATCGCGGAGAATCCCGATTCGGCGGTTTCGCGGCTGCCCGTCCTGACGGAGGAGGAACGAGACCTCGCCCTCGTCCGGTGGAACGACACGGCGTCCGAGTATCCGAGAGAAACCCCGATCCACCACCTCTTCGAGCAACAGGCGGCCGCGACGCCGGAGGCGAAAGCCGTTCTCTTCGGAATCGAGCACGTCACGTATGGCGAGCTGAACCGGCGGGCGAACAGGCTCGCGCGGCACCTGCTGCGGCGCGGAGTCGGCCGCGGGGACCTCGTCGGGCTGTGCCTCGAGCGCTCGGTCGAGATGGTGGTGGGACTCCTCGCGATCCTGAAAGCGGGCGGCGCGTACGTTCCCATGGACCCGCGCTATCCGCGCCAGCGGCTCGCCTTCCTGCTCGAAGACACGGGGGCCCGGCTGGTGCTGACGCTCGAGACCTTCCTCGACGCGCTCCCCGAAGGGCTCTACGACTGCGTGCGTCTCGACGCGGATAGCCCGCTGATCGCCGCAGAGAGCGCCGAGAACGTCGGTTCGCCCGCCGCCGCGGAAGACCTGGCGTACGTCATGTACACGTCGGGCTCGACCGGCGCCCCGAAGGGCGTCTGCATCCGGCATCGGAGCGTCGTCAGGCTGGTCCGCGGTGCCGGGTATGCCCGCTTCTCCGGGGAAGTGTTCCTTCAATTCGCTCCGATGTCGTTCGACGCTTCGACGTTCGAGATCTGGGGCGCCCTCTTGAACGGCTCGCGGCTGGCGCTGATGCCGCCGGGAGTCCCGTCGCTGCAGGAGCTCGGTGAAGCCCTCGAGCGATACGGGGTCACGACGCTCTGGCTGACCGCCGGGCTGTTTCACCAGATGGTCGAGACGGAGATCGAAAGCCTCCGGGGATTGCGCCAGCTCCTCGCGGGCGGCGACGTCCTGTCGGTCCCACACGTGCTCAAGGCGCTCGAGGAACTTCCCGGCTGCAGCCTGATCAACGGGTACGGACCGACGGAGAGCACGACCTTCGCCTGCTGCCATCTCGTGGGACGCCACGAGGCGCCGGGCGCGTCCGTGCCCATCGGGCGGCCGATCGCGAATACGCGCGCCTACGTCCTCGATCGGAATCGCCGGCCGGTGCCGATCGGAGTCGCGGGCGAGCTCTGCATCGGGGGGGACGGCCTCGCCCTCGAGTACCTGCGGAGCCCGGAGCTGACCGCCCAGAAATTCTTCGCCGATCCCTTCGTGGACGGCGGAAGGCTTTACGCGACGGGAGACCGGGTGCGGTGGCGCGGCGACGGGAAGCTCGAGTTTCTCGGGCGCATCGACGAGCAGCTCAAGCTTCGAGGGTTCCGCATCGAGCCGGGGGAGATCGAGTCCGTCCTGGCCCGTCACGCGTTGGTCGCCGCGAGTGTCGTCATGGCGCGCGAGGACGCGCCGGGCGACCGGCGTCTCGTGGCCTACGTCGTCCGCAGGGACGGCAAGCGCGATGCGATCCCCCGACTCCGGGAGGCCGCCGCGTCGAGCCTTCCGGAACACATGGTCCCCTCCGCTTTCGTGTTTCTCGACTCCCTGCCGCTGACGGCCAACGGCAAGGTGGACCGGCGGGCGCTGCCGGCGCCCGATACGAGCCGGCCACAAGCCGAAAAATTCGCCGCCCCGCGGTCGGACCTCGAGAGATCCATCGCGCGGATCTGGTCGGACGTGCTCCGCCTGGATCGCGTCGGCGTCCACGAAAACTTCTTCGAGCTCGGAGGCCACTCGCTGCTCGCAACGAGGGTAATCTCCTGCGTTCGCGACTCGCTGCGGCTCGAAGTCTCCCTTCGCACCCTCTTCCAGTTCCCGACGGTCGCCCGTTTCGCGGAGGCGGTCTCCGGGGCGGTCCCCGCACCCGGCCACCGGACGGACGATCGGCTGGACGAGCGGCTGTCGTGGTGGAGATCCCGGCTCGCGGATCTGCCGCTCTCAGACCTTCCGGCGGACTTCCCGAGGCCGGCGAGCCCCGACCCTCGGGTCGCCCGCCGCGCGATTTCCCTTCCGCCTCCCCTCGTCCGCGCGCTCGAGGCGCTGTCCGTGAGGGAGGGCGCGACGCTTTCGACGGCGCTTCTCGCCGCCTTCCAGCTCCTGCTCTCCCGACACACGGGACAGGAGGACGTTCCCGTCGGCTCCGTCAGGACCGGCGTGATCCGGACCGACCTCTCCGGAGACCCGACCTTTCTCGATTTGATGGGCCGCGTCCGCAAGGTCTCCGCCGACGCGCTCACGCACGCGCTTCCGATCGACGATCTCGCGGCGGCGCTCGATCCGGCGTCGAAGTCACCGGTCGTGAGGGTCTTCTTCGAGATGGCCGATCGCGCGGCGCTCGAGGCCGCCGGCGCCGGCGGCATCCCGCAACCGTTCGACCTGGCCCTCTTCGCCCGGAAGGGTTCCGACGGACTCTCCCTTCTCGCCACCTGGGACGCGCGTCTCTTCGAGGAGGCCCGGATCGCGGAGATGCTCGACCAGCTCGCGGCTCTTCTGCAGCAGATCGTGGACGCGCCGGAGATGAGAATCGGAGCGTATTCGCTCGTCACCGCCGCGGCGCGGCGCGTCCTCCCGGATCCCGCCGCGCCGATCGTAGAGCGCCCGATGGAGCCCGTCACGGACACGTTCCTGTCCTGGGCCGCCCGCACTCCTCTCGCCCCGGCGATTGTTTGCGAGGGCCGCGTCTCGACCTACGAAGATCTCGAGCGCCGCTCACGCCGCATCGCCGAGACGCTCGTCCGGCAGGGCCTCGCTCCGCGAGACGTCGTCGGAGTCGGGGGCCCACGAGGGCCCGGCATGATCGCGGCGATGCTCGGCGTCCTGCGAAGCGGCGCCGTCCTGCTGACGCTCGATCCGGCGCTTCCCGCGCGGCGGCGCAACCTGATGCTCGCCGAGGCCCGCGCGTGTCGCGTGCTGCGCGTCGGCTCAGGGTCGGAGGAGGCAGCGGAATCCCGGGGGCCGAGCTCCCTGCCGATGATCGAGCTCGACGAAAACGGCGAATTCGCCGGCGCAGACCCGAGCGCTTCCGCGGTCACGCTGCCCGCCGTGCGCTCGGGCGATCCCGCTTACATCTTCTTCACCTCGGGGACGAGCGGGGTTCCGAAGGCCGTTCTGGGCTCTCACAAGGGGCTGGCTCACTTCATCGAGTGGGAGCGGGAGACGTTCCACGTCGCGCCGGGAGATCGCTGCTCGCATCTCACCGGTCTCTCCTTCGACGCGGTTCTGAGGGACATCTTCGTTCCGCTGACGAGCGGCGCGAGCCTGCACGTGCCTGGCCGCTCCGAAGATGTGGGATCGAGCGGCACCATCTCGTGGCTCGAGCGGGAGGGAATCACGATCATTCACGCCGTTCCGTCTCTCGTCCAGGCGTGGCTGGCGGAACTTCCCGCGGCCGCGCGTCTCGCGCGGTTGAGGCTCGCCTTCTTCGCGGGGGAGCCGCTGACCGATTCTTTCGTCCGCCGCTGGCGGTCCGCATTTCCGGAGTCGGGCGGGATCGTCAACCTGTACGGGCCGACGGAGACCACGCTCGTCAAATGCTTCTTCGTCGTCCCGGAAGAGCCTCGACCCGGGATCCAGCCCATCGGCAATCCCCTTCCGGAGACGCAGGCTCTCGTCCTGCGGGACGGTTCGCGCCCGTGCGGAATCGGGGAGCTCGGCGAGATCGTCCTCCGTACTCCCTTTGCGAGCCTCGGCTACGTGAACACCACACGCGAGCAGGCGCATCGGTTTCTGCGCAATCCGTTTCGCGTCGAATCCGGCAGCGCCGGCGGCGATCGCGACCTCGACCTCCTTTATAGATCGGGCGACCGTGGCCGGTACGCGGTCGACGGATCGCTCACGATCCACGGCCGCCTGGACGACCAGGTCAAGGTGCGGGGCGTTCGAATCGAGCCTGCCGAGGTGGCCTCGGTGCTCTCCTCCCACCCGCGCGTCTCGAGCTGCGCCGTGGTCGCCCGCATCGATGCTCGCGGCGAAACGGCGCTGACCGCCTACGTCGTCCGCGTCGCGGGCGGCCGCGAGACGGGGGTGGATCTGCGGCGCTATCTGCTCGCACGGCTCCCGGCCGCCATGACCCCTTCCCACTTCGTGTTCCTCGACAGGCTGCCCGTGACACCCAACGGGAAACTGGACCGGGCCGCGCTGCCCGCTCCGGCGCTCGAGGACGCCCCTGCGGGCGGCGCGGCCGCGGAGCGGGAGCGCAAGCCGGCGGAGAAGACGCTGATCGGCGTGTGGAGCGGCATCCTCGGCGTCGAAACGATCGGTCCCGAAGACGACTTTTTTGCCGTCGGGGGCCACTCGCTGAACGCGACGCAGGTCATGGCCGCGGCCAGCCTTGCGTTCGGGATCGAGCTTCCTGTTCAGATGCTCTTCGAGCATCCGACGGTGTCCGCGCTCGCGGCGGCCATTCAGGAACGGAGGGAGGCCGGGGAGGCAGCGGCGGGCGCGCCTTCGGCAGCGCCGGACCGGAGTCCCGACGCCATCGCGAGACGGGCGGATCGCGACGGGCCTGTCCCCCTTTCCTTCGCGCAGCAGCGCCTCTGGGTTGTCGATCGTCTGGATCCGGGGTTGGCGACTTACAACGTTCCTCGCGCGTTTCGCCTCCGAGGCGCTGTCGACGTCGAGGCGCTCGGCCGCGCCGTCGAGGAGATCCAGGAGCGTCACGAGGTGCTGCGGACGTCCTTCGTTCTGGCGGACGGCGCTTCGATTCCGAACGCGGTCCTCAATCCCGCGTCCCCGCTGCAGGTCGTCGACCTCGGCGCGCTCCCTGAAGAAACGCGCGAGGCCGAGGCCCTGCGGATCGTCGAGGACGACGCCGCGAGACCTTTTGATCTCGCTCGCGGACCGCTTCTGCGCGCGACGCTCCTGCGTCTCGGCGCGGAAGACGCCGTCCTGCATCTCAACATCCACCACGCCGTCTTCGACGGCTGGTCGGTGAACGTCTTCGACGGCGAGTTCCGGAAGCTCTACGAGGCAAACGGTCGGGGCGAAGCTACGGCCCTTCCGGCGCTTCCGATCCAGTACACGGACTTTGCGATCTGGCAGACGGAGTGGCTGCGAGGCGGGGTCCTCGAGGAGCAGCTCTCCTACTGGAAGCGCCAGCTGGCAGGCGCCCCTCCAATTCTCGACCTTTCGGGGCGGCCCCGCCCCTCGGTGCAGACCTTCCGCGGCGCGGCGGAAAACTTCTCGATTTCGAAGCCGGTGGCAAACGCCATCCGGTCATTCGGGCAGCGGGAGGGAGCCACGCTCTTCATGACGCTGCTCGCCGCGCTGGACGTCCTTCTCATGCGCCACTCGGGGCAGGAGGACATCCTCGTCGGCTCACCCGTCGCGGGGCGCAACAGGAGCGAGATCGAAGGGCTCATCGGCTTTTTCGTGAACACGCTCGTTTTCCGTGGAGACCTCTCGGGCGATCCGACGTTCCGGGAGCTGCTCGGCCGCATCCGCGAGGCGTCGATCGACGCGTTCGCCCATCAGGATGTTCCGTTCGAGAGGCTCGTCGAGGAGCTCAACCCGCAACGCTCGCTCAGCCACTCGCCGCTCTTCCAGGTGATGATGAGCCTGCAGAACGGGGCCGGGGAACGGCTTTCGCTCCCCGGGCTCGCGGTCGCGCCCCTGCGCCTTGCCGCGGCGGCGGCCTCGGCGAAATTCGACCTCTCCGTCTCGTTCGCGGAGACGGCGACCGGTGAGATCGCGGGCACGCTGCAGTACAACGTGGACGTCCTGAATGCAGCGGCCGCGCGGGGAATGGCATCGCAGCTCGAGATTCTGCTGCGGGGAATCGCGGATGACCCGGATCGCCCGGTCTCGCAGCTTCCGCTCCTCACGGCGCGAGAGCGGCAGCGCATGCTCGTGCTGTGGAACGAAACGGCCGCCGACTACCCGGCCTCTTCGACGGTTCACGAGCTGTTTCAGAGGCAGGCAGAACGCACGCCCGATGCGCCCGCGGTCCGCGACGGGCGCGAGTCGGTCACCTTTCGGGAGCTCGATCGGCGCGCGAACCGTCTCGCGCATTTCCTTCGAGGACGGGCCGTCAAACCCGAAACCGCGGTCGGCGTCTGCCTGGAGCGCTCGGCCCGGATCCCGGAGGCGCTTCTCGGAGTGCTCAAGGCGGGAGGGGCATGGGTGCCGCTCGACCCCGCGTTCCCGGCCGAGCGCCTCGCGTTCATGCTCCTGGACTCCGGCGCGAAGGTCCTTCTCACCGAGACGAACATCGCGGAGCGATTCGCCGGCGCGGACGCGGAGATCATCCGGCTCGATTCGGACCGCCGGCCGGCCGGCGAGCCCGAGACCCCTCCGTCGGGAGGCGCGCAGCCGGACGGTCTCGCGTATGTGATTTACACCTCCGGGTCGACGGGGACCCCCAAGGGCGTCGAGACGACCCATCGCGCGATGGTCAATCGGCTGGCGTGGATGTGGCGTGCGTACCCGTTCGCGGCCGGGGAAATCTGCTGTCACAAGACGGCGCTGTCCTTCGTCGATTCCGTCTGGGAGATCTTCGGGCCGCTCCTCGCCGGCGTCCCGGGCGTCGTCCTCCCGGACGAGACCGTTCGCGACCCGCGCGCTCTCGTCGAAAGCCTGGCCGCGGGGGAGATCACCCGCATCGTGCTCGTTCCTTCCCTCCTTCGAGCCCTGCTCGGGTCGGGCATCGACCTCGCGGAGACGCTGCCGTCCCTCCGTTTATGGACGACGAGCGGCGAAGTGCTTCCGATCGAGCTCTACCGCCAGTTTCGCGCGGCGATGCCGGGCGCGATGCTCGTGAACCTCTACGGCTCCTCCGAGGTCTCCGCCGACGTCACGTCCTGGGACAGCCGCTCCGCGGAACCGCGTGAATCGGTCCCGATCGGACGCCCGATCGCGAACACGCAGGTCTACATCCTCGACGGCCACGGCCAGCCCGTCCCCGTCGGGGCCGCCGGGGAGCTTTTCGTCGGCGGACACGCGCTCGCCCGAGGCTACCGAAACCTTCCCGAGCTGACGGCGGAGCGCTTCGTGGCGGATCCCTTTCGCAAGGAGCCCGGCGCGCGCCTGTTTCGAACAGGCGATCGCGCGCGGTATTGCGAGGACGGGCAGATCGAATACCTGGGCCGGACGGATTTCCAGGTGAAGCTGCATGGGCGGCGCATCGAGCCGGGCGAGATCGAGACCGCGCTCGGCTCCCATAACGCCGTGGCGCAGGCCGTCGTCGCCGTCCGGGAGGATCGGCCGGGCGAACCTCGGCTCGTCGCCTGGGTCGTCCCGAATCCGGGCCAGAAGCCCGGCACGGTGGAGCTCCGAGGATTTCTCCGGAACCGTCTTCCGGACTTCATGGTCCCGTCGACGTTCTTGTTTCTAGACGCTCTGCCTCTGACCAACAGCGGAAAGGTGGACCGATCGGCGCTTCCCGCTCCGGATGCATCGCGGCCCGAGCTCGCCGCCGCGTTCGAGGCGCCTCGCAATCCGGTCGAAGAAAAGATCGCGAAAATCTGGCGAGAGATCCTCGGCGTTCAGGAAGTCGGCGTTCACGACAATTTTTTCGATCTCGGCGGGCATTCTCTCGTGGCGGTCGCGGTGATCGCACGGATCGAGAAGGAGCTCGGGCGTTCCGTCGGGCTCGCGACGATCTTCCGGGCGCCGACCGTCGCCGAGCTCGCCGTTGTCTTCCGCGAGAAGAGACGATCGCGCCACCCCACCCCTTCGCTGGTTCCCATTCAACCGCTGGGGAGCCGGCCTCCGTTCTTCTGCGTCCACGCAAACACGGGCATCGTCTACTATCGGCGGTTGGCGCGGTTTCTCGGGCCAGACCAACCGTTCTTCGGCCTCCAGTCGCAGGGTCTCGACGGCACGCGAGCCCCGTACGAGACCGTGGAGGAGATGGCGGCCCACTACGTTCGCGAAATCCGCGGGCTGCAGCCGCAGGGCCCGTACTACCTCGGCGGCCACTCGTTCGGAGGGAAGGTCGCGTTCGAGATGGCGCGGCAACTCGGTCAGCAGGGGCAGAGGACCGCTTTCTTGGGTTTTTTCGACACCTTTAACCTTCCGATCACGCCCCGGCCCACGGGATTCCAGTTTGCGAGGCAGAGAACTCGGGTGCACATCGCGGCGCTGAAAACGGCTGGACTGAGAGGGAAAGTCTCCTATCTCATTCGCCGCGCGCAAACGCTCGGCCACGTCATCGCTCGGGTCCTCGCCCGCGGCGGGGAGGCGGTCTTCTATCCGATGCTGAGGGCCCAGCGGAAGGTACTCGAAGCGAACAGCCGAGCCGCCGAGCGATACGTTCCCGGTTATTACGAAGGCCGCGCAACGATCTTTCGTGCAATGGATCGAACCGATGAGTTTCGCGACCGACTGCGGCCCTATCCGCACCTCGGGTGGGAGACGCTCTGCGGAGAGGGCGTGTTGCTCGTGGAGGTCCCGGGTGACCATGCCTCCCTTCTCGAAGAGGAAGAGAGCGTGCGCGCTCTTTCCCGGCGCCTCGAGGAATGCCTTCGCGCCGCGCAGACCAGGACGCTTTGACCGGTTGCGAACCCGCGGTCAGTGCGTGTGCTCGGACCCCGCTGCGTGCGCGGGCCCGAGATGCACCCCGAGCGCCGAGCCGTCCTCGGCCAGGCGCACGACGATCCGCTCCCCGGGCTTGACGTCGGCAATCGCCTGCGGAGTCCTGCGACGAAGAGCCCGGACCGGCGAACCGTTGACCGGGACGTGTCACTGCCGAGCGGGATCTATGTACGCCAGCGTATGTTCGCGGGTCATGGCGCATGGCGCTCGGTAATACTTCCCGCCTCGTATCACGTTTCCAATTCTCGACCGGCGGCAGGCGGGAGGTTCTTGGTGGTCTCTGCCGGAAACAGACCCGGGCGAACGGGGCGAACGACGCGCGGTCGCGGTGACCGCCCTGCGTCCCGAAGAAAACCGGAGAGAATCGAGCGCCCGCGGCTCGCAAAGAGCGCGACCGGAATCACAGGCCTCGACGCCATCACCGGCGGCGGCCTGCCTCGCGGGCGCCCCACGCTGATTTGCGGCACCGCGGGATGCGGGAAGACGCTGTTCGGACTGGAGTTTCTCGTTCGAGGCGCGACGGAGTTCGGCGAGCCGGGCGTGTTCATGGCGTTCGAGGAGAGCGCGAAGGAGCTCGCGCAGAACGTCCGTTCCCTTGGATTCGATTTGCCGCGCCTCATTGCCGGCAAAAGACTCGTCGTCGACCAGGTCGTTATCGAGCGCAGCGAGATCGAAGAGACCGGCGACTACGATCTCGAAGGCCTTTTCATCCGCCTCGGAAATGCAATCGACTCGGTCGGCGCGAAAAGGGTCGTGCTGGACACGATCGAGAGCCTGTTCTCGAGCTTCAACAATCAGGCGATCCTCCGGGCGGAGCTGCGACGGCTCTTCCGCTGGCTGAAGGACCGTGGGGTCACCGCGATCATCACCGCTGAGCGCGGCGATGGCGTCGCTGACGCGAAACGGACTGGAAGAGTACGTCTCCGACTGCGTCATTCTGCTCGACCATCGGGTGTCGGACCAGCTCTCCACGCGCCGACTTCGGATCGTCAAGTATCGCGGCTCGAGCCACGGGACCAACGAATACCCGTTCCTGATCGACGAGGACGGCATCGAGGTCCTGCCGATTACGGGAATCGGCCTCGACCATGACGCCCCGACGGAGAGGGTTTCGACGGGGATACCTTCCCTCGACGAGGTCCTCGGGGGCGAGGGGTTCTACCGGGGCTCGACCGTGCTCCTGTCGGGCACCGCGGGAACAGGGAAATCGAGCGTCGCGGCTCAGATCGCGGAAAACGCCTGCCGGCGCGGCGAGCGGTGCATCTATTTCTCATTCGAGGAATCTCGCTCCCAGGTCCTGCGCAACATGCGCTCGATCGGGCTCGATCTCGATCGATGGAGGACCGCCGGACTTCTCCGTTTCGAAGCGGCGAGGCCGACGCTCCTCGGTCTGGAAGCCCATCTCGTGCGGATCCTTCGCCTCGTCCGGGAGTTCGAGCCTCGTTGGGTCGTTCTCGATCCGATCACGAACTTCATCTCGGCGGGGACCGAACTGGCCGCCGAATCTCTTCTCACTCGGCTGATCGATCTCTTCAAGGAGCGCGGCATCACGGCGGTTCTCACCAGCCTGACGGGCGGTGGCAAGGCGGCGGAGGCGACGGACACCGGCATCTCCTCGCTCGTGGACACCTGGATCGTGCTGCGGGCGGTCGAATCGGACGGAGAGCGCCGACGCGCGATTTCGATCCTGAAGTCCCGCGGCATGAGCCACTCCCACTCCGTGCGGGAGTTCCGACTGACTACGAAGGGAGTCTTCTTGATGAACGAACCCGCCGGCTTCGAACAGCGGTCCCGCGCCGTCGAACGGGCGCGGGCATGAGCGCGGACAAGGGCTCGAAGAGACCGGTCTCGCGTTCTTCGAAGGCGAAGGCTCCTTCGAAGCGTTCCGCCGAGCGGTGGAACCTGCGGCTCTACGTCGCCGGTCAGACGCCGCGGTCTCTCTCCGCGGTCGCGAACCTGAAACGGTTCTGCGAAGCGCACCTCGCCGGACGCTACTCGATCGAGGTCGTCGATCTCGTCGAAGATCCGCGACTCGCGCGTGGAGACCAGATCGTGGCGATCCCGACACTCGTCCGCAAGCTGCCTTCGCCCATGCGGAAGATCATCGGCGATCTCTCGAACACGGACCGGGTCTTCGTGGGTCTCGATCTGAAGCCCACCAATCCAAGCCAGGGGTGATGCCATGAACGACACGGAAAAGCGAAAAGCCTCGGCCGCGTCGCAGGCGAAGTGGGCCCGCAACCCGCTCTCCGAGCCGGAGGCCACCCTCATCGCGATCCGGAATGGAGAGGTCGACGCTTTTCTCGTGAGCGACAAGGCCGGCGAACGCGTCTTCACCCTCCGGAGCGCCGAGCCCCCCTTCCGGCTGATGGTTGAGGAGATGGAGGAAGGTGCGGCGACGCTGAGCCAGGACGCGATCGTCCTTTATGCCAACCGGCGGCTCGGCGAGCTTCTGGGCGTGTCCACGAACCTGCTGCGAGGCAGTTGCCTGCGCGATTTCGTCGTCGCCGAGGACCAGGAGCGGTTCACCGCTCTCCTGACCGGAAGCGGGGGGCGCGGCGAGGTCACGTTGCGGCGGCTGGACGGGACGCTCGTCGAGGCGAGCTTCGCCGTCAACGCGTTCGCGGAAGAGGAACTCGCCGCCTTCTGCGCGGTGATCACCGACTTGACCGAACAGAGACGGCACGCGGCGATGCAGGCGTCGGAACAAGCCTGGAAGGCCGCGGACGCGCGCAAGGACGAATTCCTCGCCGTCCTGGCTCACGAGCTCCGCAATCCGCTCGCCGCCATCGGGCATGCCGCCCAGATCCTGAAGCGCCTCGGGTCGTCCGAGCCCGCGCTCGAGTGGACGGCGGTCATCGAACGGCAAGTCGGGCACGTGGCCCGAATCGTCGAAGACCTCCTGGATGTCTCTCGCATCGCCACGGGCAAGCTCGGTCTCCGGCGCGAGCTCGTTGATCTTTCGGCGATCGTGGATCGCGTCGTCGAGGTCGAGCGCCCTCGCTTCGAAGAGGGGCAGCGGAGGCTGTCCGCGTCGATCCCTCCCGACAGGATCCTCGTCGACGGAGATCCCACCCGGCTGGAGCAGATCGTTTCGAACCTCCTCGAGAATGCGCGGAAATTCACGCGCGAAAAGGGAGAGGTGGCCGTCCGTGTCACACGAACGGGTGATTCCGCGGAGCTCTCCGTCCGGGACAACGGAGTCGGGATACCGGGCGAGATGCTGGAGCGCGTGTTCGACATGTTCGCGCAGGCGGACCGCTCGTCCGTTCACGATTCGTCCGGGCTCGGGCTCGGACTGACGCTCGTACGCCGCCTCGTCGAGCGTCACGGCGGAACCGTCCGGGCGCAGAGCGCAGGCCGCGACCTGGGGAGCGAGTTCCTCGTGTCCCTGCCGGTCGCCGCCGGCGCGCAATCGACCCTTCCCGCCGCTGGGACGGAGCTCGCCCCGCTCGGGCCCCGCCGAGTCCTCGTCGTCGAGGACCACGTGGACGCCGCGGAGGGGCTCGCGGCACTCCTTCGAATGGGGGAGCACGACGTTCGAACCGCATACGACGCCGCCGCTGCGCTGGAGGCGTGCGAGACTTTTTCGCCCGAAGTGGTGCTTCTCGACATCGGATT
Source organism: Acidobacteriota bacterium (assembly GCA_030948185.1). Taxonomy (GTDB): domain Bacteria; phylum Acidobacteriota; class Thermoanaerobaculia; order UBA5066; family Gp7-AA6; genus JALYUA01. Next base: position 9,821 of record JALZAT010000038.1, on the reverse strand, counting down.
GCCGGGGATGGACGGCTACGAGCTCGCCCGGCACCTGCGGCGCCGGCTCGGGGAGACCGTCGTGATCGTCGCGTTGACCGGGTTTGGACAGGACGAGGACCGCAGACGTTCCCGGGAGGCCGGGATCGACGAGCACCTGCTGAAGCCGCTCCGCAGCGAGGCGATCGACGAGGTGTTGAGCCGCCGCCGCGGCCTCGAGGAGTCTTGAGTGCGGGCCGCCGGCCGCCGGCCCCTCGAAGAGCTGGCCGGCGGCGACGGATGAACTGCCTAGATCGGAATCGGGATGATTACGCTCGTCATCGTGACCTCCTGAGGGATAAGGGCGTGGACTCGAGGGAGGGTCTCCTCTCTCCACGCCTTATGTGCCGGCAGGCAGCCGCGATCGGGACACCTGTGGAAAACTTTCCGGCGCACCTGCGCCCGCGGGCGAGTGGAATGAAAGGAAGCGGAGGGCGGAAGGGCTAGGCCGAAGCCTGGGTGATTCGCTCGCGGACGATGTCCTGCGCCTCGCGCCGCAGCTCGGAGAGCCGCGACAGATCGGGATTCGTGCCCGAGAGGGCCGAGTGGATTTCCCGCGTCACGCGCGGATCCATCCCGCCGAGCTGGCCGACGCGACGTTCGAAGAGCTCCAGCCGGTGGACCGCGCGGCTGAACTCTCCGGCGCGAGCGCGCGATTCGATCTCCCACAGAGACGCCGTCAAGGAATTTGCCACGAGCCCGAGCTCATCGTAGAGCCTTGAGGTCCTGGAGAACGATGCGGCCGCTTCCCGGAAGCGGCCGGCCGCGAAAAGCACCTCGGCCAGACCGTACCGCGTGGAAGCGAGAAGCGAACGGTCGCGATCGCTGGATAAGGCGCGCAGGGCGCGGGCATACTCACGCCGCGCCTCGTCGAGGCGGTCGAGGTTCTGGAGAGACGTTGCGAGAGCGTTGAGCGTGCCGACGTAGTTGCTCCATGCCTCCCGTTTCTCGAAGATCCGCAGGGCGTCCGAGAGAAGCGGTAATGCCTCCTCCTCGCGGCCGAGCTTCACGAGCGCGGAGCCCACGGCGACGTCTGCCTTCGCCGACAGCTCCTCGAGGCCCAGGGTCTCGAAGCTCGACTTGGCGCGTCGAGCGAGGACGAGCGCCTCGGCGCCACGGTCGAGAAGGTAACGCCTCTGCGCCTCGACGTGTTCGACGATTGCGAGACCCACCTCGTCTCCGCCGCTCCCGGCGAAGGCCCTATACGCGATCTGGAGGTGGGTCTTTGCGCGCTCGAACTCGCGCGTCCAGTTGCAGGCTTGACCTGCGAGCAGATGCGCCTGTCCGACGAGTAGCAGGAGGGGCACCGCGTCCTCAGCTCCGGATTCGTCGGGCTCCCCGGACGAAGCCTGCCGAACACGGGCGAGAACCGCTTCCGCGAAGCGCAGGGTCATGACCGGGCCGGAAGCAATCTGGCGCCCTGCCTCCTGCAACGCGTAGAGCACACCGTAACGGGCGCCCGGATCGTCGAGGGAGATTTCCGCCAGCAGCTCCGGAAGCTGCGCCGAATGCCTCGCGGCGCGAAGCAGGAGATCCCGGAGCGTGGCGGCCTCCTCGGCCGCGCGTGCCACGAAGCCCGCAAAACGAGCGCGATTCGAGCGCAGCGGGCGCTCCGCGATCGGGGGTCTCTCCCGAAACGGATCTCCGGCGGGCAGTTCGCGCGCGCCCTCCGGATCGGCAAAGGCATTCTCCCGGGCGAGCTCCCGAAGCTCGGCGTCGAGCCGGGAGATCTCGTCGAGCCGCCTCGGGCACGAGAAGCAGGTCTCCAGGTGCTCCTCGACCTCGATCCGTTCTCGGTCGGTGAGCTCCTGCGCCGTGTAGCGCAGCAGGAGAAAGTCGTCGAGGTGCATAGCGATCAGCTCAGGCATTTTCGAAGGCGCTTCAGGCAGCGGCTCAGGGTCTTGAAGATTCCTGAGGAGCGACGGGCGAGCCGGTGCGCCGTCTCGGTCAGCGTCTGCCCTTCCACGTAGTACGTCGCGAGGATCTGCCGGCAGGAGGGGGAGATCTCGGCAAGCGCCTCCCGCAAGGCGAGACGCTCGTCGAGTCCGCAGGAACCCTCCGGAGGCGCGGCCTCGGCCTCCGCCGCCGGCACGAAGACCTCCCGCCCCCTCGAGCGCTTCTCGAGGAACCGCCGGCACCGGTTCCTAAAAACGGCGAACACGAACCCGTCGGGATTCTGGACGTGCGCCTGCTGTCGGATGAGCTCGAGGGCCGTCTCTTGGAGGAGATCGTCCGCGTCCTCCGAAGCGATGCCGAACCGGTCTCGGGCATAGCCGATGAGCTTGCGGCGCTGGCCGGAATCGACCAGAACGGCTTCCGCAACCTGCCAGGTAGTCGGCGCCTCGGCTGCCATCGTTTCGGGGTCCCCCGGAAAAAACCGTGAATCGCGGCATTCTAGCGGAACGGGCGTGAAGGTTGCTTAAGATGGGATCACAGCATGAAGCGAAATCGCGACGGTCCCGCGGAAAGGGGGGCCATCCGCGTCCTCCTCGTCGGAGAGGTGGGATCCGTGGCGGAGCTTCGAAAAGAGCTCGAGCGCGGCGGATACGAGCCGTTCGCGCGCCAGGTCGATTCGGAGGAAGGGCTGTCGGAGGCGCTCGACGACTGGACCTGGGACGTCGCGATCTGCGAAGACGGGACGGGGGCCTTCGGCGGGCCCGCCGCACTCCGGCTCATCAAACGGAAGCGATCGGATCTTCCCGTGATCGTCGTGTCGTCGCTCTTCGGCGAAACCATCGCCGCCGCGGCCATGAAAGCCGGCGCGGACGACTTCATCGCCCGGGGATACCTGGCGCGACTCGTTCCGGCGGTCGAGCGGGAGGTCGGGGCCGCTCGCGCACGGCGTGGGTGGGATGAGGCGGCCCACGGGTTAATCGAGATTCAGTCCCGGAGCGACGCGTTCATGAACAACAGCCCGACGGTGGCTTTCATGAAGGACGAGTCCGGGCGCCTCGTCTACGTCAATCGCGGCTTCGAAGACGTCTTTCACACGCGGCTCGACGACGTTCTGGGAAAGAACGACGAGGAACTCTTCGGTGCCGAGACGGCCGCGGAGGTTCGCGAGAACGACCTGGCGGTTCTCGCGGAGGACAGGCCGATGCAGTTCGAGGAGCACGTCGCGGCGCCCGACGGCGAGCGATCGTGGCTCGTGTCCAAGTTCCCGTTCTCCGACGCCTCGGGCATGCGGTTCGTCGGGGGAGTGGCTGTGGACATCACGGAGCGAAAGAAGGCGGAGACCGCGCTCCGCGTTTCGGAGGACCTCTTCCGCGACCTCATGGAGCACAGCCACGCACTCATCTGCATCCACGACCTCGAAGGCACCATCCTGACGGCGAATTCCGCCGCGGAGCGGAACCTGGGTTACCAGACGACCGCCGACTTCGCGCGGAACGTCCGCCGCCTGCAGGATTTCCTCGCGCCGGGAGCGGAGCAGGCGTTCGATCAGTACCTGCTCGAGATCGCGCAGACGGGTGTCGCCTCCGGGATGATGTCGGTCACAACCCGGACGGGAGAGCGCCGGTACTGGGAGTACCGCAACACGATGCGGACCGAGGGGGTCGACAAGCCGGTCGTCCGCGCGGTCGCGATCGACGTCACCGACAGATTCGTCGCGGAGCGCTCGCTTCGCGACGCGCAGCGGTTCTCGGAGGAGATCATCGCGAGCGCGGGTGAGGGAATCATCGTGTACGGGCCCGATCTGCGCTACCTGCTCTGGAACCCGTTCATGGAAGAAGTGACGGGACTGTCCGCCGGTGACGTCCTCGGGCGAACGCCGGAGGAAATCTTCCCGGATTGCTCGACCAACGGCGTCCTGGATTCGCTGAAGCGCGCCCTCGCAGGGGAGAAGGTGAGCACCCACGACCTGGCTCTCTCCATCGCGTCGACGGGACGGTCCGCCCGCGTCTCTTGCACCTACACCCCGCACCGCAACGCCGACGGAAACGTCGTTGGAGTCATCGAGATCGTCGAGAACGTCACGGAGCGGAAGCGGGCAGAAGAAACTCTCCGCGAGAGCCAGGCCTCACTCGAGCGCGCTCAGGAGGTAGGCCGGATCGGAAGCTGGGTGTCCGGCCTCGAGGAGGACTCGCTGTCCTGGTCGAAGGAGACCTGCCGGATCTTCGGCGTGGACCCGGCGAAGTTCGACGGCCGGCTCTCGACGTTCTTTGAAAGGGTCCATCCCGCCGACCGGGACGCCGTCGAGACGGCCGTCCGGGAGGCGCTCGACTCGGACCGCACCTATCGCATCGAGCACCGGGTCCTTCGCGGCGACGGTTCCGAGGTCTGGGTCTACGAGAGAGCGGATGTCGTCCGCGACGCGTCGGGGAAGGCGGTACGCCTGGAAGGGATCGTTCAGGACATCACGGAGCGGCGCCGTCTCGAGGAGCAGTTTCTCCAGGCGCAGAAGATGGAGGCGATCGGCCGCCTCGCCGGCGGCGTCGCGCACGACTTCAACAACCTCCTGACGGCGATCCTCGGATACACGGACCTTCTCCTGCAGCAGGTCGGGCCGGCGGACGCGATGCGTGACGACCTCGAGCAGATCCAGATCGCGGGGGACCGCGCCGCCGCGCTCACGCGCCAGCTGCTCGCCTTTTCACGCCGCCAGATGCTCGAGCCGAAGGTCATCGACGTCAACGTCACGATTCGCCACCTCGAAAAGATGCTGCGGCGCGTCCTCGGCGAGGACGTCCTCCTCGTGACGTCCCTCGATGCGGACCTCGAGCTCGTCCGCGCCGATCCGGGGCAGCTCGAACAGGTCATCGTCAACCTCGTCGTGAACTCCCGCGACTCGATGCCGTCGGGAGGCACGATCACGATCTCGACCCGGAGCGCGATGCTCGACGACGCGCTCGACCTCGGAAGATTCGCGATCGCGCCGGGCGTTTACGTCGTGCTCGAGGTGCTCGACACCGGTACGGGCATGGATGCGACGACGCTCGCGAGGATCTTCGAGCCCTTCTTCACGACGAAGGAGAAGGGAAAGGGGACAGGACTCGGACTCGCGACCGCATACGGGATCGTGAAGCAGAGCGGCGGGTACATCGCCTGTGACAGCGAGCCGGGCCAGGGCACACGATTCCAGATCTACCTGCCCCGGTCGTTCGAGCGTGCGGAGGAAGGGAACGCCGGCCAGGGCGGCGATCGGGACAGCCTCCGCGGCAGCGAAACGGTTCTCTTGGTCGAGGACGAAGACGGGGTGCGACTCCTTTCCCGCCGCCTCCTGGAGGCGCACGGGTATCACGTGCTCGAGGCGTCGGGCGGCGAGCAGGCGCTCGAGTTCGCCGCCCGTTACCCCGACCCGATTCATCTCCTGCTCACGGACGTCGTCATGCCCGTGATGAGCGGGCCCGAGGTGGCCCGCCAGATCCAGGGCCTCCGTCCGAAGATCAAGATCCTCTTCATGACGGGATACTCGGACTCGACGGTGACGGGCCTCGCCCCGGACGCCCCGCTGCTTCAAAAGCCCTTCACGCCCGACGCGCTGGCGCACCGCGTCCGCGAAACGCTCGCAAGCTGAACGTCGCCTTCACTTCGCTTCGCTGCGTTCCGGCTCCCGCCGCGTCAGGCTCCTCCCTCCCTTCGGTCGGGAGACTCCTAACGCGGCGAGCGGATGGAAGAGCGAGGCTTACACCTCTCCCCCGGGCGCGGGGGAGAGGCTGGGTGAGGGAGATCCGCTGCCTCAGATGCGGAGCAGCGACTCCGCGAGAGCGGACACCCGATGGCCAGATGGTCAGATGACCCGATGGCCAGATCTGCCGACGATGACCCGATAGGCGCGCGGCGGCGCCGCACGCCAGATCACGACCTCAGCGCCTCCAGCGGATTCAGTCCCGCCGCGCGGTGCGCCGGAACCGAAATCGCGACGCCGCAGGATGCGAGCACGATGGCGGTGACGGACGCGAGGACCCCCGCGTCGCCCGACGCGACTCCAAAGAGGAGGCCGGAAAGGAGCCGCGCGGCGGGAATCGAGGCGGCGAGGCCGAATGCGATCCCGATCGCGGCGAGCAACCCCCCGTCGCGCAGAATCAGCCCCATGACGTCCCGCCGCGCCGCGCCGAGCGCGATCCGGATCCCGATCTCCTGTCGGCGCTGCGCGACTCCGTGGGCCATCACGCCGTAGATCCCCACGGCCGCGAGGCTCGCCGCCAGGACCGCGAACAGGAGCGTGAGGCCGACGTTCAGCCGCCGCGGGGAAAGAGAAGCGGAGACGACCTCCGTCATCGGACGGAACGGCGTGATCGCCTGTTCGGAATCGTACCCGGCGAGAGCGGCGCGCGCCTCCGCGGTGATCGCCGCTGCCGGTCCGGAGAACCGGGCGACGAAGCTCGCTGCGCGAAGGTGCCCCGGGAACACGTTCTGCGCGAGCGAGAGATAGATCGCGGGACCGGGCACCTCCTCGAGGTTGTGGAGCTTGACGTCCGCGACGACGCCGACGATCTCCCGATAGTCCTGGAGGTCGAAGCCGATCTGGATCCGTTTTCCGATCGCCGTTTCCTTCGGCCAGAAGCGGCTTGCGAGAGCGCGGTTGACGATTGCGACGTGGGGTGCCGAAACGTCGTCTCTGTCGGTGAACTCGCGGCCGGCGAGGACCGCGATCCGCATCGTCTGGAAGAAGCCGGGGCTCGCGACGACGGCGTCCGCGTGGGGCTCGCTGCCATTGGCGACGGGCTGGCCCTTGACCATGAACGTCGCCCAGCTGGCCAGGTTCATGAGCGGGAGCCTGCCCACCACGGCGACGCTCTCGATTCCCCGCACGGCGGCGAGCCTCGTCCGTGTTTCGCGGTAGTAGCGCTCCTGGCGGTCGGCGTCGGGATACCGAAGCGACGCGAGGCCGACCGAGGCCGTCCAGAGCGAGCCGGCGTCGAACCCCGGGTTCACGCGCTTGACGAGAAGGAAGCTTCTCAAGAGCAGTCCCGCTCCCGCCGTCAGGAGCACCGCGAGCGCGACCTCGGCGACAACGAGGGTTCGAAGCGTTCTGCGGTCGCGCGCGCCGGGGGAGCCGCGGTGGCCGGTCTTCAGGCCGTCTCCGATGCTGCGGTCGGACGCCCGAAGCGAGGGAACGATCCCAAAGACCAGAGCCGTGCCAACGGCGACCACTAGAGCCGCTCCCAGGACCCGCACGTCGATCGACAGTTCGTCGGCGCGGGGGAGCACTTTCCCGGGAAGACCCTGCAGGAGCCGGACGGCGGCGGCAGCAGCGGCAACGCCGGCGCCGGCTGCCGCGAGGCCAATCAAAAGGCCCTCCGTCAGGAACTGCCTCACGATCCGGCGGCGGCTCGCGCCGAGCGCAGAGCGGACCGCGAGCTCCGCTCCCCGCCCCGCTCCCCGCACGAGAAGCAGGTTCGCGACGTTTGCGCACGCAATGGCGAGGAGCAGCCCCGCCGCCGCCTGGAGGATCCAGAGCGGCCGCCGGACGTTTCCGACGATCTCGTCCCGGAGGGGAAGGACCCGGAAGCTCGACCCCTCGTTGGTGTCCGGATACGCCTTCGCGAGCCGCCGGCCGGCGGCCTCGAGCTCTGCGTCGGCCGCGGCGGCGGCGGTTCCCTTCCTGAGGCGCGCCACGACCCGAAGCCCCATCGCGCCACGGTTGAGCTCCTGAGTCCGGAACCGGTGAGGGATCCAGATCTGGACGTCACGGCGCGGGTACGCCATCCTCGGAGGAAGGACACCGACCACCTCGAACCGTTTTCCGTCGATTCCCAGCGTCCGGCCGACCAGGGACGGGTCGCCGCCGAACCGCGTCGTCCAGAATTCGTGCGTGAGCATCACCACGTCGGGTCCGTCGGGGATCTCCTCCGCGGGCGTGAACCCCCGGCCGAGGTACGGCCGGACGCCGAGCGTCTGCAGGAGGGTGACGGTCACCCGCGACCCGTCGACGCGCTCGGCGCCCCCGCCCTCGGTGAGGTTGAGGGTGGTGTCCCGCGAGGCTCCCACGGACGAGAAGGCCTGTGTCCCCCGCAAATCCTCGTAGTTCGGCCACGAGAGCGGATTGAGCGGGGAGTGATGCTCGTGGTCGGTCCCTCCCACGAGATAAAGGGAATCCGGCTCGGGATAGGGGACCGGGCGAAGGAGCACCGCGTTCACGAGCGAGAACACCGTGACCGTGGCGCCGATCCCGAGAGCCAGCGTCCCCACGGCGACCGAGAAGAACCCGGGCTGGCGGCGGAACGCGCGAAGGCCGAACCGGAGGTCCGAAAGAAAGGAGCCGAGGGAGCCCATGATGTGGAGTCCCTTCAGTAAACGAGCGCGGGAAGGAGAACGCTCATGTCGGAGGCAACGCCCAGCCGGCGCCGCAGCTCGAGGATCTGGCCGATGTGCCGCTCACCATGGTCGGCGTACATCTCGAGGAGCTGGCGCAGGGTGAGCGGCCCGAATATCGGGTGCATGCCATCCCGCTTCCAGTCCCCCGGAGCGGCCGATCCGAAAAGGGCGGCGGTCGTCTCGCGGAGGTTGCGGAACCCGTGCAGCGCCGCGCGGCGGAAGGGGGCGTCCCGGCGGAGGTAGTCGAGCCCCGTCGCGAAGAGCTCCTGGTTGTAGCCGGGAAGGTCCGGCCGGTTCTCCGAAAGAACCTTGCGAACTCGGACCCCGCCGACGAGCTCGGAATCGGCGAGGTGGAGGACGATCTCCTGGATCGCCCACTTTCCGGGGATCGCCCGGGTCCGGAGGTCTCCATCCCCGACGCCGTCGATCGCGCGCGCGAGGCGCGCCGGCCCCTCTCCGTACGCGTCGAGCAGCCGGTCGATCGAGATCGCCGAGAGTGCCGTCGGAAACTGCGGGGCCTCGACTTCGGAGCTGCGGATCATTTCTTCTTCCTCCCGCCGCGACATTGCGCCCCCGCTATCCATTAATCCAATTCTTTGTTTTCACAAGCGTCATGAGGTACTCTCATACTCCATGCTCGGCATCCGGCACCTGAAGCTCCTTCTGGCCGTGGCGGAGGAGGGAACCCTCACTCGGGCGGCCAGTCGCCTGCACCTGACCCAGTCCGCTCTCTCGCATCAGCTGCGCGAGGCCGAACGCTCTATCGGACGTCCGCTGTTTTTGCGCGGACCCCGTCGGATGACCTTGACGGCCGCCGGCGAGCGCCTCCTGAGGTCTGCGCGGGCGGTCCTCGACGAGCTCGGCGCCGCGGAGCTCGAGATCGGGGGTCTGCGCGAGGAGTCGGAGGGCACCCTCCGCGTCGCAACGGAGTGCTACACCTGCTACCACTGGCTGCCGTCGGCGCTCGCGACGTTCGAGAGGGCGCATCCGCGGGTGGACGTGCAGATCGTGGCCGAGGCCACGAGGCGTCCCGTGCCGGCGCTTCTCGAGGGAGCCCTCGACGTGGCGATCGTGAGCGACACGGTCCGCAATTCCAGGCTGCGGCTGACGCCGCTTTTTCGCGACGAGATGGTGGCGGTGCTTCCCGCGAAGCATCCGCTCTCGGCGGCGCGATTTCTTTCCGCCCCGGACTTCGCGTCCGAGACGCTCATCACCTACGCGGCTCCCAGGGAGGACCTCACGATCTTCCGCGACGTTCTCGGGCCCGCGGGAGTGCGCCCGCGGCGCTGGGTCCCGATCGAGATCACCGAAGCGATCATCGAGCTCGTCAAGGCGGGCCAGGGCGTGAGCGTGATGGCCCGCTGGGCGGCCGAGCCCTACGCGGCCGGCGGCAAGCTCGTGCTTCGCAGGCTGACGGAGAAGGGAATCCGGCGTGTCTGGAGCGCCGCGACGCGCCGGCAGAAGGCCGCGCCGCTCTACCTCGGCGATTTCGTCGAGGCGCTCCTCGAGGCAACCGGCCGCCCGCGAGGAGTCCTCGCGGC
>JALZAT010000037.1 GCA_030948185.1 Acidobacteriota bacterium | reverse complement strand
GGCCGCCGCGGCGAGACCGACCGCCGCCACGGGCCCGATCCCTGGAATCAGCAGGCTTGCCGCGGCGGCGCCGAGCCCCATCCCTGCCGTCGCCCCGGCGGTCCCGCCGACGACGCCTCCGAGCGCCTTTCCCATTCCGGGCTGCTCCGTGTCACTGGTCCGGATGGATTCGAGCGCGTCCGTTCCCGGCATGAGAAGGTTGACGCGATCGGCGGGGATGCGGCCCTGCCTCAGATGCTCGGACGCCCTGCGCGCGCGTTCGCGGTCGCGAAAGATTCCCACCACGTTGTCCATTCGAGTTCCCCTTCCTCGGCGCTCGAGCGAGCGCGCCGGCGCGCCAGGAGCTAGAAGCTGCCTTCGTCCCGGTGGTCCGTCTCCCGCTGCCGGTTCTCGCCCGTCGGTTCCCCGTAATTGCCGCTCCCGCCGGTTCCTTCCGTCATCTTCGAGCGCGCCTGGGCGGCGACGCCCTTGGCGCGGTTGGCGAGGTCGCGTGACCGCGCTCCGACGACGCGGCTCGTCGTGTTCGCGAAGGACAACGCCTTGTCGCGCGCGAGCGCCCGGCGGCGGCGTCCACCCTGCGGGTCGAGCACGTACATCACCGCGGCTCCGAGTCCGATTCCTCCAAGCAACGCCGCGAAGCGGCCTCCACCGGATTTCGTGTCCAAGACGCCCATGGTTCCCTCCCGGTAAACGTACGAGGCAATCGAGCAAGAAGCGAGCCAGAGGCCTCAGCCCATCGGAAGCCGGAGGCGCGCGACGCATCCGGGGCGCTCTTCCCGATTCTCGAGCATCAGCGAACCGCCGTGGGCCTCGGCGATCTGCCGGGAGAGGACGAGTCCGATGCCCGAGCCCTGGGGCTTGGTCGTGAAGAACGGCACGAAGAGGTTTGCGCTATTCGGAAGCCCCGGGCCGCCGTCGGCGATCCACACTTCGGCGACGGCGGGCGAAGAGGCGGCGCGCCCCCAGCCCGCTTCGACGGTTCCGCCCGTTTCGAGCGCTGCGTCGACGGCGTTGCGGAGCACGTTGATCAGGAGCTGCTCGATCTGGTCGGCGTCGGCGGCGACCCGCAGCGGAGGTCCGGCCTCGATCCGTACCTGCAGACGGGTCTCGAGCGCCGCCGCCCGCTCGAGAAGGTCGCCGAGATCCACGGCCGCGAGGCGGGGCCGCGGCAGCCGCGCGAGCTTCGCGTACGCGCCGGTGAACCGCGACAGGGCTTCCGCTCGCGCGGAGATGATCGACAGGCCCCGGCGCATGTCGTCGCGCCAGTCCTGCGGCCGGTCGTCGCGGGCGAGCAGGTGCTCGAGGCTCCCGGCGAGCGACTGGATGGGCGCAAGCGAATTGTTGAGCTCGTGTCCGAGGACCCGGATCAGCCGCTGCCATGCCTGCCGCTCCTGCTCGCGCAGCGGCTCGCTGACGTCGGCGAGCACCAGCAGGTGGTGGGGCAGGCCGCCCTGCCGAAACGCGCTGTGCCGCACCTCCCAGCGCCCGCTCGCCCCCGGGAATCGGGCGTCCGCGATGCGGGGAGCGTCCTCTTCGAGGAAGGAGTCCAGGCCGAGCTCGGCCGCGCTCCGATCGAGGAGGCGCGGCTCGGGCTGCCCCAGAATCTTTTCTCCGAAACGATTCGTGAGCTTCAGCCTTCGCCGCGCGTCGAATGCGAAGACCGCGACGTCGATTTCCGACATCACCTTCCGCAGCAGTCCCGTCGCCTCGAGCGCGCCGAGCCGCTGCTGGCGAAGGGTCTCCGTCAGCGCGTTCACCTCGATCAGGACTTCGCCGAGCGCGTCGTCCGGACGCCCGCCTCGCGCGCGAATGGAAAAGTCCCCCTCGCGCATCGCGGCGAGCAGATTGGAGACCGTCTGGAGAGGAAGGACCACACGATCGCGCAGCGCCCGCGAGAAACCGATCCAGGCGAGGGCGATCAGGAGGAAGAGTGTCCAGCGGACTTTGGGAGTGAAGTCTCCTGTCCAGAGCAGCGCGACCGCCACGATGGAGGCGGGGAGGGCAGCGAAGAGTGACAGGAGGAAAACCCGCCGCTCGTGAGGCATCTTCTCGTGCGCCACGCGATCAGGCCTCGTCCGCCGGACCGCGCCCGCGCCGCACGGGACGCTGGTGGAACCGCTTGTGTGGGGTCAGTGGCCGTGCTTCTCGAGCCGGCGGTACAGGGCGCTCCGCGAGAGGCCGAGCGCCCGCGCCGCGTGGCTGACGTTTCCCCCGAACCGCGCCATCGCCTTCTGAACGAGCAGGCTTTCGACGTCTTCGAGGCTCATTTCTTCGAGCGGCATCCGCGCGTCGCCGTCGCGGCGGAGCCCGAGGTCCGCCGCCTGGACGGTGTCGCCGTGCGCCAGGAGCGCGGCGCGCTCGACCGCGTGGTCGAGCTCCCGGACGTTGCCCGGCCACGGGTGATCGAGGAGCGCCCGGAGAGCCGTGGGATCGAAACCCAGGGCTCCCTTGCGATAGCGCTGGGCATGTTGTCTGAGGAAATACTGCGCGAGTGCGGGGATGTCTTCGCGCCGCTCGCGAAGCGGTGGAACGGCGATCTCGATCGTGTTCAGCCGGAACAGCAGGTCCTGGCGGAATCGGCCGGCGGCGACCTCCGCGTGGAGATTGGCGTTGGTCGCCGTCAGGATCCGAACGTCCACCCTGCGCGTCCGAGACGATCCGAGGCGCTCGAATTCACCCGTCTCCAGCACGCGCAGGAGCTTCGCCTGCTGGCTCGCGGGCACGTTGGAGATCTCGTCTAGGAAGAGCGTGCCCCCGTCGGCGAGCTCGAAGCGCCCCACCCGATCCGCGCGCGCGTCCGTGAACGCGCCCTTGACGTGGCCGAAGAGCTCGCTTTCGAAGACCCCTTCCGAGATGCCGCCCGCGTTCAACGACACGAGCGGTCTCGAGGAGCGGCGCGAGGCGGAGTGGAGCGCGCGAGCGACCACCCCCTTGCCGGTGCCGTTCTCTCCCGTGATGAGGACGTTCGCATCGGAGGGACCGACCCGCGCGACGAGCTCCAGAACGGGCCGCATCGCCGCCGACTCGGCGATCACGGACGGGTCTGCGATCTCGTGGCGAAGGATCCTGTTTTCCGCCTCCAGGCGCTGACCCCGCCGGAGCGCCCGGCCGAGCGCGACCTGTGTCCGGAGGGTCGCGATCAGGCGGGCGTTGTCCCAGGGCTTCTGCACGAAATCCCGCGCGCCGCGGCGCATGGCCTCGACGGCGACGTCCACGGAGCCCCAGGCCGTCATCACGACGAGGGGAAGCATCGGGTCGATCTCCTGGATCCTGCCGAGCAGCTCCAGTCCCTCCGCGCCGGAAGTCGTGTCGCGGGCGTAGTTCAAGTCCATCAGGACCACGTCGAACTCGCCCGCGTTCAAGGCGGCGAGGAGCGCGGCGGGGGAGGAGACGCTCTCGCTCTCGAGGCCCTCGCCCTTGAGAAGCAGGCGGAGCGCCTCCAGGACGTCCGGCTGGTCGTCCGCGATGAGAACGCGAGCCGTGGAGGGGCGCATGGCCTGAGCTTACCCGAGGGTTCCGGGCGCTCGTGCCGTCAGTCCGCTCGCAGTGCGACGATGGGGTCGACCCGCGTCGCCCGCCGCGCCGGGATCGCCGTCGCCAGAAACGACACGGCGCCCATGATGGCGATGAGCGCCCCGAACGTGAGCGGGTCCGTGGGGCTGACCTCGAAGAGCAGGGCCGCGAGGCTCCGCGTGACGAGAAGCGCGCCAGCGATCCCGAACGTGATTCCGAGCGACGTGAGCAGGATCCCGCGCCTCGCCACGAGGCGGAAGACATCTCCGCGCTGCGCGCCAAGGGTCATCCGGATCCCGAACTCGCGGCGCCGCTCGGAGACGAGCTGCGACAGGACTCCGTAGACGCCGAGCGAGGCGAGGAGCAGTGCCGCGGACGCGAACAGCGTGAGGAGCATCGTCGAGAAGCGGCGGCGGGCGAAGGACCGGTGGATCGTCGTTTTCATCGGCACGAGGGAGGGCACGGGGAGATCCCCGTCGATCGACCAAAGGCTCGTCTGCGCCGGTTTGACGAGCGTCTCGGGCGGCAGCGCCGACGCGACGACGAGCGCGAGTCTCGAGACCGGGTGCTGCGCGAACGGAAAGTAGATCTCCTGCGGCGGAGGGAGGTCGAGACGCTTCCCGCGGACGTCCGCGACGATGCCCACGATCTCGCGCCACGCGTGGTCCGTTCCCCACTCGATTCGGATTCGCTTCCCGATGGGCGTGGCCGCAGGCCAGAAGCGCCGGGCCATCGTCTCGTTCACCATCGCGACCGGCGTCGCGTCCTCCCGGTCCTCATCGCGGAAGGCCCGGCCCTGACGAATCGCGATTCCGAGCGCGGTGAAATAGGACGGCGTGACGATGACGTACTCCGCCGTGGGTGCCTGCCCCGCGGGCCAGGCGGGTCGGCCCTCGATGTCGAAGTCGCCGTTGGTGTTCGAGTCACCGAGGGGGATCGAATTCGCGGCCGCCGCGGTCGAGACGCCGGGGAGGGCGGCGAGTTTTTCGACGGAGTCTCGAACGAACCGGCGCGCGGCCGCGTCGTTCGGATAGCGCGCCTCGGGCAGGTCGACGCGCAGAGTCAGAACGCGGCTCGCGTCGTAGCCGGGATCGAGAACGGCCAACCTCGCGGCGCTCCGAAGCATGAGCCCTGCGGCGATCAGGAGCGTGAGCGCGATCGCGATCTCGGAGACGACCAGCACGGCGCGAGCCCGGGAGCTCTCCGGGCCGGCGCTCGACCGGCCGTTCGACTGCATGGCGGAGAAGAGGTTCGTCCGCGCGAAAGCCAGCGCGGGCGCGAGGCCGAAGAGAAGCGCCGTGACCAGGGACCCGAGCAGGGTGAACGTGAGGACGCGCCCGTCCATGCGGGCGAGCGTCGTGCTCGTGAGAGTCCAGGGCTTCCAGGCGAGCAACAACGGGATCCCGAACGTCGCGATCGCGATGCCTGCCGCGGCGCCCGCCGCAGCCAGGAGGAGACTCTCGGTCAGGAGCTGCCGGACGATGCGGCCGCGGCCGGCTCCGATGGCGGCGCGGATCGCCATTTCGCGAGTGCGACCGGCGTTCCGGGCGAGCAGAAGGTTCGCGAGGTTGGCGCAGGCGAGCAGCAGCACGAACGCCACCGCCCCGAGAAGCACGTAGAGCGTTCGCTTCAGGTTCCCGAAGAATTCTTCCCGGAGCGTGACGAGGCGGACGCCATGTCCCACGTTTGTCGTCGGATGCTCGCGCGCGAGGCGGGACTCGAGGGCGTCCATCTCGGCCTGTGCGCCCTCCCAGGTCGCGCCGTCCTTCAGGCGGCCGACCGCCTGCATGTAGTGACTCGCCCGGTTTGCCCGCTGCTCCGGGGTCAGCGCCAGGGGAACCCAGATCGCCGGCTCGAACGGATAGTCGAAGGCGGGAGGCATCACACCCACGAGCGCGTACGCGCGGCCGTCGAGGCGCAGGGTCGTTCCGAGCGCCGGCCGGCCGAGCTTGCTCGACCAGAAGGCATGGCTTGCGACGATTTCGTTGTCCGCTCCCGGCACCTCCGACGCGCTCGCAAAAGTGCGCCCCCGTTCGGGAGCCATCCCGAGAAGCGGGAAGAGGTTCGCCGTCGCGCGCACTCCGAAGACGCGGTCCGGTGCGCCGCGGCGGGTCAGGGTAAAGGCGTTGTACTCGGTGGCAGCGATCCCCGTGAAGGAGCGGGTCTGAGAACGCCAGTCGTCGAAGTCCGCGGCAGACACCGCGGCGTCCGGCACTTCCGGCTGTGTCTCTCTCAGGAAGACCAGACGGTCGGCGCCCGGGTAGGGGAGGGGACGCAACAGCACGGCGTCCACGATCGAAAAAATGGCGGTGTTCGCCCCGATCCCGAGCGCGAGCGTCGTGACGGCGATCGCCGAAAAACCGGGCGACCGGCGGAAGATGCGCGCGGCGTGGCGAAGGTCCTGGAGGAAGCTGCTCATCGTGAGTTCTCCTTGTTCCAATCACGCCGCGTTCGAGTCATAGTGAGACTCCGCTTTCTCATTCCGCTCGAAGCGCCTCGACGGGAGAGATACGCGCCGCCCTCCACGCGGGCAGTCCGCTCGCTAGCGCGGCGACGGTTCCGAGGAGGGCCGCCGAAGCGCCGAGGACGAAGACATCCCGGGGCCCCACCCCGAAGAGCAGGCCCGAAAGAAGGCGTGTCGCCGCAATGGCTCCGATGAGCCCGGCCGCGGTCCCCAACGCCGTAAGCGTCATCCCCTGCCGCAGGATGAGCATCAGGACGGCGCGCGGCGCGGCGCCCAGGGCCGCCCGGACTCCGATCTCGCGCCGGCGGAGACCGACGGTGTACGAGAGGACCCCGTAGGTGCCGATCGCGGCGAGGAGAAGGGCCGCTCCCGCAAACAGCGTCAGGAGAAGGGTCGCGAAGCGTTGCCGAGCGAGCGCCCGGTCGAGGATGTCGCCGATCGTCTGCATCCCGGCGGCGGGGATGTCCCGATCGAGCGCGGCGACGGCGGCCGCGGCGGGGCGGGCAAGCTGCCGGGGCGCCACGGACGTCTGGACGACCACGGAAACGGAGTCGACGGCGATCTGCTCGAGCGCGCCGTAGAAGAAGGGCACGGGCTCCCGGGCGAGCCCCGCATCGCGCACGTCGCCGACGATGCCGACGATCTCTCCCTGGATCCGGTCGGCTCCGGGCCGGGCGCCGAAACGGACGCGGTGGCCGATCGCGCCTCCCGAGGGCCAGAACTTCCTCGCGGCGGCGGCGCTCGCGAGGATCACCTGGGGCGCGCCGCGGACGTCCGACCGCTCGAAACCGCGCCCTTCCCGCAAGGGAATCCCTAGCGTCGAGAAGTAGTCGCGGCTGACGACGCGGACCTGCGCGGACGGCTCGTTTTCCGGAGTGGGCTCCGGTTCTCCTTCGACCGTGAACGAGCTGCTGAATCCGAAGCCCGTCAGAGGAAGGCCGAAGATCGCCGCCGCCGACCGGACCCCCGGGATCGCGCGCGTCCGAGCCAGGAGTGCGTCGTAGAACCTTCCGACGCTCGGACCGTCGGGATATCTCGTGTCGGGCAGCGCGACGTCGTACGTGAGAACGCTCCGCGCGCGGAAGCCGGGGTCGGTCTTCTCGAGCTGCGCGAAGCTCTTCAGCAGAAGGCCGGCGCCCGACAGGAGGAGCAGCGACAAACCGACCTCGGCGACGACGAACGCGTTGCGCAGCCGCGCGCCCTCCCGGGAGGCGCCGCCGGAGCGGCCGCCGGCCTGGAGGTCCTCCTGCACGTCGGTCCTTGCGGTCCGCAGCGCCGGAACGAGGCCGAACAGCGCGGCGGACGCGAAGGCGAGCCCGAGGGCGAAGAGCAGCACGGGCGGGTCGAGACGCGTTTCCGCGAGGCGCGGAAGGTCGGCGGGGCCCAGGCGGACGAGCAGGGAGATCCCCCACGACGCGAGGAGAATGCCGAGGATCGATCCGGCGCCCGCAAGGACGAGGCTCTCGGTCAAGAGCTGCCGGAGGATCCGCCCGCGTCCGGCCCCGAGCGCCGTGCGGATCGCGATTTCCCGCTGCCGTCCGGTCGCCCGGGCGAGAAGCAGATTCGCGACGTTCGCGCACGCGATCAGGAGGACGAACGCGACCGCCCCGAGAAGGATCGTGAGCGCCGGACGGGACGATCCCGTGATCTGTTCGGAAAGCGGTACTGCGCCGGCAGTCCACCCCGAGTGACTGGGGTTTTCCCGGGAGATCTGCCTCGCGAGCGTGACCATCTCCTGGTTCGCGCTCTCGACGGAAACCGCGGGGCGCAGGCGCCCGATCACGGAGAGATAGTGCGCCCCGCGCTGGGTCTGGACGTCCGCCCGGAACCGCATCGGGATCCACACCGCGGCGCCGCCGGCGGGAAACTCGAAACCGGCCGGCATGACGCCCACGACCCGGTAGTCGATCCCGTCCAGGCGAATCGTGCGGCCGACTGCGGCGGGGTCGCCCCCGAACGCCCTGCGCCACAGGCCGTGGCCGAGCACCGCCGCGCGGGGGCCCTGCAGCACGAGCTCCTCGGAAGCGAACGTGCGGCCGAGGGCCGGAGCCACTGCAAGCGCGGAGAAGAGCTCCTGCGTGCACACCGTTACCGGGATGCGCTCGGCCGGCGAGCCCGGCCGCGTCCAGGCGAGCTCTTCCCTGTCGTACGCGCCGAGCGCCTGGAAGGAGCGGTTGCGCGCGCGCCAGTCGATGTAGTTCGGCGCCGACGCCGAGAAGTGCGGGAATCCCCGTTCCGGGTTCGACTCGAAGACCTCCACGAGCCGGCCGGGCTCGGGATAGGGCAGCGGCCGGAGGAGGACGCTCTCGACGACGGAGAAGATGGCGGTGTTCGCGCCGATGCCGAGCGCCAGGGTCGCGATCGCGACGGTGGCGAAGCTGGGCGACTTCACGAGCATTCGGACGGCGTGGCGGACGTCGGCGAAGGCGTTCATACGCACCTCTTTCTCTGGACCCTCATTCGTTGCGGAGCGACTCGAGTGGATCGACGCGGGTGGCCCGGCGCGCGCCCGCCGCGGCGGCCGAGAGGCCGATCACGGCGAGAACCGCAACGGCGGCGGCGAACGCCGCGCCGTCCGTGGGAGGCGTTCCGTGAAGCGCGGGGCGAAGCAGGCGCGTCAGGAGGAGGGCGCCGGCGACTCCCGCCGCGATGCCGACGGCGACTAAGCGCGCCGTGCGCCCGACGAAGAGAAAAAGAACGTCTCTTCGCGCGGCGCCGAGGGCCATGCGGACACCCACTTCCCGGCGGCGCCTCTCCCCGTCCTGGGAAACGAGGGCAAAGAGCGCGACGGCGGCGAGGGCGAGACACAGAAGGGCGAAACCCCCGATCGCCTCGGCCAGAAATCGCGGCTGCGCGAGCGCGTCCGAGACGCGCCCCTCCATCGAGCGCACGTCGATCAGCGGAAGCTCGGGATCGATGGCCGACACCTCCCGCTTGAGCGCCGCGGTGATCGAGGACACGGCCGCCCCTTCTCTGCCGCGCACGACGAGGTTCAGTCCGTTCTGCTCCGCCTGCCGCAGAGGCAGATAGAGCTCGGGAAGGGGAGCGGCGTCGACGCCGTCGTGGCTGACGTCGCCGACGACGCCCACGATCCGGATCCACGCGTCGGAGGGGGAGCCGACGGCGAGCCGTTTCCCGATCGGGCTCTCGCCGCGCCAGAACTTCGCCGCCATCGCCGCGTTGACCAGCCCCGCCGCCTCGGACTCCTTGCGGTCGGAGCCGTCGAAGCCGCGGCCCTTCAGGATCGGGATGCGCATCGCGGCGAAGTACGAGCCTCCGATGACGCGTACGCCGACGACGGGCTTGTCTCTTCCCAAAACGGAACCGCCATCGAACGTGATCGACCCGACGCCGTATGCCGGGTCGAGCGGGAAGCGCGTCGTGCCGCCCGCGGCGGCGATGCCGGGTGCCGACTCGAGGCGGACGAACAGACGCTCGAAAAAGGCGAGGCGTTTCTCGGGCGAGCCGTAGCGTACGGCGGGAAGTCCGATGCGCGCCGTGACGACTCCGTCGGGGCGAAAACCGAGGTCGAAATGCCGGAGGCGCTCGAACGTGCGGACGAGCAGGCCCGCGCCGGCGAAGAGGACGAGAGCCAGCGAGACCTGCGAGACCACGAGGCCGGCGCGAAAACGGCCGGAAGCGCGGGCGCTGGCAACGCTCTCGCTGCGCAGAGCCTTCTCCGGATCCGCCGAGGCGGCGCGGAGGGCCGGAAGGAGCGAGGCCGCGAGCCCGGCGGCGATTGCCGCGGCGAACGCGAACGCGAGAACGGGCACGTCGGCGGCGATCCCCGCCAGTCGCGGGATCTCGGGCGGCGCCGAGGCGACGAGGGCCTCCGTCGTCGCGGAGACGGCAAGAAACGCCAGCGCGGCCGACGCGCCCGCAAGCAGAAGTCCCTCCGCGATCAGCGGACGAACGAGCCTCGCGCGCCCGGCGCCGAGGGCCACCCGGATCGCCATCTCGCGGCGGCGGGCCAGGGTGCGGGCGAGGAAGAGGTGGGCGACGTTCGCGCACGCCACGAGCAGCACGAATCCGGCCGCTCCGGCCAGCACGAGAAGCGCCGGGCGGACCTCCCCGACGAGCTGGGTGGCGAGGGGAACCGCGTGCATTCCCACGTTTCCATTCGTGTCCGGATACTCGCGGGCGAGCCGGCTTCCGATCGCGCGCACTTCCTGATCCGCGCGGGGGAAGGAGACTCCCGGCTTGACGCGCCCGATCACCTGAAGAACGGCGACGCCCCGGTCCCTCCAGGCTTTCGGAAGGTCGAGGGGAGTCCAGATCTCGGCGCCCCTCTGCGGAGCCTTCCACTGTGCCGGCGATTCGAAGCCTGGCGGCATGACGCCGACGACGACGTGCGGTTCTCCCCCGAGCAGAATGGCGCGGCCGACGACCTCGGGAGCTCCGCCGAAACGCCTCTTCCAGAGCCCGTCGGAGATGACGGCGACGCGCCGGACCTCCTTCTCGTCGGTCGGAAGGATCACGCGGCCGAGGGCGGGCCGAGCGCCGAGGAGGGCGAAGAAGTTGCCCGTCACCTGGTCGCCCGTGAGCGATTCGGGAGCGCCGGCCCCCGTGAGCGCGAAGACGCGGCCGATCTGGGCCGCGAAGCCCTCGAAGCCCGTCGCGCGCGACGCGAGGTCCGTGAAGTTCGGTTCGGCGACGCTGAACTTGTGGTTCTCCTCGCGAATCAGGTCCTCCCAGACGACGACGAGACGCCCGGAATCCCGGTAGGGCAGGGGCCGGAGGAGGACGCCTCGGACGACGGAGAAAATCGCCGTGTTCGCGCCGATGCCGAGCGCGAGCGTCGCGAGAGCGACGGCGGTGAAAGCGGGAGTTCGGACGAGCGACCGGAAGGCGTGTTTGAGATCCTGGATCACAGGTCCCTCCTATCGGCACCGAAGGGCGCGAAAACGGTCGCTATCGACGCCACGCCGATCGATACCGTGAGGGCGACCGTCAACGTCGCCCCCGGCGACCGCCGGACGTTGCGGACCGCAACCTGGAAGTCCCGGATCAGGCCCATGGAATCTCTCTTTCCCGGATCGCCGGGGGCGTTTCGAGCGTCTTCACTCCGCGCGGATCGCCACCATCGGATCCACCTTCATCGCGCGGCGGGCGGGTATGGCGCACGCCGCGAGCGCGGTCGCGAGGACGACGGCCGCCGCGAGTCCATATGTCTTCGGATCCGACGCGCCCACGCCGTAGAGAAGCGCGGCGAGAAGCCGCGTCGCCGCCAGTGCCCCCGCGAGGCCGAAGACGAGCCCCGCGATCGTCAGGCGCAGAGCGCGGCGCAGGACGCCTCCGAAGATGTCTTCGGGCGACGCGCCGAGCGCGATGCGGATCCCGATCTCTCGGCGCTTCTGCGCGACCGAGTAGGAGAGGACTCCCACGATGCCCTGGATCGCGAGGAGGAGGGCGGCCGCGCCGAAGATCGTCAGCAGAGTCGAGCTGAAGCGGCGCGAGGCGAGCGATGTGGCCTTTTTTTCCTCCATGGTCGCGAAGCCCGACACGGTGAGCGTCGGGTCGAACGACCAGACGGCCTCGCGCACCTTCTGCGCGTAAACGGCGGGGTCGGCGGCCGTGCGCAGCACCAGCGTTCCGAACCGCTGCCAGTCCGGAGCGCGCTGAACGTAGGGACTGTAGATCGACTCCTCGTCCGGCTCCGCCAGGTCGAGGCGCTTGACGTCCGCCGCGACGCCGACGATCTTCATCCACGTTCCCTTGCCCCAGTCCTCCCACTGCACGCGCTGCCCGATCGGACTGTCGTTGGGAAAGAACCTCTTGACGAACGCCTCGTTGACGACGGCGACGGGCTCGGTCGTCTCGCGGTCGGCGTCGGTGATCGCGCGGCCCCTGACGATCGGGAGGCGGAGGACCTGGAAGTAGTCGCCGGTGACGGGACGGCTCCGGGCGCTGCGGCGCTCGCCGGCGCGCCATTCCGGCCGCCCCTCGATGCGGATGCGGCCGCCGATCCCCCCGCGTTCGAGCGGCGGGCCGATCACGGAGGCGGTGTGCCGCACTCCGGGAATGTGACGCATTCGTTCGACGATCGCGGTGAAGGCGCGGGACTGGGGCTCCCGCGTCGAGTACCTCGACTCCGGAAGCACGAGGCTCGCCGTGAGCACGTGGTCGGGTTGGAACCCCAGCGGCACGCTCGAGAGCCGCGCGAAGCTCGCGAGGAGCAGTCCCGATCCGATGAGCAGCAGAAACGCGAGGCCGACCTCCCCCGCCGCGACGACCCCGAGCGCGCGGTGCCGCCCGCCGGCTCCCGCCGTGCCCTTTTCGCCACCGCGCAGGGCGGACGCGGCGTCCGTTCTCCAGAGCGGTAGCGCGGGGACGAGCCCGAACGCGACTCCCGTCACGAGGGCCAGGACGATCGCGAACCCGAGGACGCGCAGGTCGAGCCCGATCTCGGCGACCCGTGGGAGCGCGTCGGGCGCGAGGGAAAGGAGCGCGTCCTTTCCGAACGCGGCGAGAGCCACGCCGAGGCCCCCGCCGACGACGGAGAGGAGCAGGCCTTCCGTGATCAGCTGGCGGACGATCCGGCCGCGTCCGGCGCCGAGCGCGAGCCGGACCCCCATCTCTCCGCCGCGCATCGAGGCGCGCGCGAGGAGGAGGCTCGCGAGGTTCGCGCTCGCGAGAAGAAGGACGAGGCCGACGGCGGCCAGCAGCACGATGAGCAGCGGCCGGACCGATCGGACGAGGAAGTCCTTCAGGAGCAGAGGCTGGACGATCTTGTGCGCGTTCGTCTTCGGATAGATGCGCGCGAGGTCCGTCGTGATCGAGACGATCTCCGCCGACGCCGCCTGGATCTCGACGCCGCTCCGCATTCGTCCGATCGCGTCGAAGTTGTTCGTCCCGCGCTCGTCGAGAGCCCAGGGCGTTTCCGCCGCGGGCGGAACCCAGAGCTCCACGCCGTCCTGAAGGAAGTCTGCCTCGGGGGGCGCGACGCCGATGACCGTGACGGGATGGTCGGAAAGCGTCAGCGTCCGTCCCACGACTCCGGTGTCGGCGCCGAACCGTCGTCTCCAGAATCCGTCGGACAGGACGGCGACTCTGGCGGCGCCCGCGCGGTCGTCCGAGGGGCCATAGAGCCGGCCCGCCTGCGGGCGCAGGCCGAGCACGCCGAAGAAGTGTCCGTCCGCGACCATCCCGAGGAGGCGCTCCGGCTCGTTCTTGCCCGTCCAGTCGAATGCCCACTGCCGCAGGAAGAGCGAGATCGACTCGAAGGTCTTGCTTCGGGCGCGCCAGTCCACTCCGTCGAGAACGGAAACGTCTCCGTCGCGCGTGAAGTACGCGAGACGGTCGCCGTGGGGGAGCGGGATCGGGCGGAACAGGACGCCGTTGACGACGGAGAAGATGGCGGCGTTCGCGCCGATTCCGAGCGCGAGCGTCGCGATCGCGAGCGCCGCGAATCCCGGGCTCTTTCGGAAGAACCGAACGGCGTAACGCAGGTCCTGCAGCAGAGTGGACATCGTTTCCTCCCGTCGAAGGTCAGCCGTTTCGAAGCATTTCGGTCGGAGCGGCGCGTGCCGCCCGGCGTGCCGGAACGTCGGATGCCGCGGCCGCGATGGCAAGAAGCGCCGCGGCGACACACAGCGCGAGGGCGGGCGGCGCTGAAAAATCGGAGAGCTGGCTCGTGAGAAGGCGCCACGCCGGATACGACAGCGCGAGACCGGCGCCGCAGCCGGCCGCCGCCAGGCGGAAGCCGTGCCCCAGAAGAAGCGACCGGACCTGGGAGGGCCCGGCTCCGAGCGCGACACGGATGCCGATCTCCTGGCGGCGCTGGCCGGCGAGGAACGCGACGAGCCCGAACACGCCGATGGTTGCGAGGAGAAGACCGAAAGCCGCGAAACCGGCGAGGATCGATGCGCCGAGGCGGCTGCCGGAAAGGGTGCGCGCGTAGAGCCGGCTCATGAGCTCCGACTCTCCGATCGCCACCTTGGGATCCGCGCGCCGGATCGCCGCGAGCGCGCCTGCCATCCAGGCGCCGCCCGAGGCCTCGCCGCGGATCATCAGGAAAACACGCTCCGCGCCGGGGGTGCTCGCCCGCTGCGCGTACGGAAGGTAGATCGCTTCCGTCAGCTCGCTCTCATCGAGGACTTCTCCCGCGACGCCGATGACCGTCATCCGGGCGGTTTGGCGGCCAGAGGCCTGCCGCAGGATCGTCCGGCCGACGGGGTCCGCGTCCTTCCAGAAACGCCTTGCGAGCCGGCGGCTGATGATGGCGACGTCGGGTGAGCCCGGCTGGTCCGCGTCGGAGAAGTCGCGGCCCGACTGGAGAGGCGTGCCCCACGCCCGCAGCAGACCGGGCGTGACGAACCGAACGTTAACGCTCGAAGGCTTTGACGCGTCTCCCGGCGCTCCTTCCGGAACGATCCCCATCCCCCACGTGCCGCCCCAGAAAGGGTTCACGCTGGTCGCGGCCGCCACGAACACGCCGGGCGCGGATCGCGCGGCGGCGAGGATCTTTGCAACAGCCCTCGTCCGGTCGGGGCCGCTCGATTCGGGAGGCAGGGGCACTTCGACCGACAGGAGGCCGGCGGTCTCGACTCCGAGTGGACGCCGCTGGCGGCGCGCGACATCGGAGAGGAGAAACGCGGCACCGGCCAGCAGCAGCGTCGCGAAGGCGACTTCCGCCGCCACGAAGGAACCGAGGAGCCGCCGGTTCCCGGCCGACATGGAGCCTGACCGTCCCTCCTGACGGAGCACATCCGAGGGGTTCGCGCGCGAAGCGAGCCACGCGGGGATCGAGCCGAAGAGGAGCCCCGCCAGGCAGGAGAGAACGATCGAGAAGATCGCGATCGATCCGCGGCCGCTGGAAGCGGAGAGGCCCAGCTCCTCTCCGAGAACTCTCGGGACCAGCCCCGACAAGAGGGTCGAGCCGGCGGCCCCGAGCGCGAGGCCCGCGACTCCGCCCGCCAGAGCGAGAACGACACTTTCGATCAGCAGCTGGCGGAGCCGGCGGGCGCGGCTCGCGCCGAGGGCCGCGCGAATGGCGATCTCCCTCTGCCGTGCCACGGATCGGGAAAGGAGCAGCGCGGCGAGGTTCGCGCAGGCGAGCAGGAGGAGGAACCCGACCGATCCCAGCAGAGCGAGCGGGACCCGCTCCTCGCCGCGAAGCAGGTCCTGCTTGAGCGGCATGACGTCGATCGAGCGTCCGCGCGCCGCCGGATCCTGCGCATCGAAGCGGCGTGCGAGGTCCGCCATTTCGGCGGCCGTGATCTCGAGGCTCTTTCCTGGAGCGAGGCGTCCGATCGTGAGCAGGTCCCGCCCGTCGGCCGGGTCGACCCGAAGCGGAAGCCAGACCTCGGCGTGGTACGGGAAGTGGAAGCCGCGGGGAAGCACTCCCACGATCGTGCGCGTGCGGTCGGCGAGCCGCAGGGACCGGCCCAGGACGCTTTCGTCGCTCCCGAGCCGCGAGCGCCAGAAATCTTCGGAAACGACCGCGACGCCGCTCTCGCCGCCCTGCCGCTCCTCCTCGGGCGTGAAGACGCGCCCCCGCACGGGGACGGCGCCCAGAAGCTCGAAGGTGCCCGGCGAAACGCTCGCTCCTTCGAGCGGCGCCGCGCCGTCCCGTGCGATCCACGTGAGGCTCTCGGCACGCTGCGCCGTCCACCGGTCGAACGCCCCGGCTCGCGCGCGGATCGCATCCCACCGGGCGGGCGTGAGGTTGCCCCGGTACACCTGCCCTCCCGCGCCGAGCACGGCGTCGCGTACGCGGACCAGGCGGCTGGAATCCGGGAACGGAAGGGCCCGCAGGACGACTCGGTCGACGAGCGAAAACATCGCGGCGTTGCCCCCGATGCCGAGGGCGAGCGTCAGAACGGACGCGGCGGCGAAGCCCGGAGCCCGGCGTAAGGACCGAAGCGCATAGCGGACGTCCTGAACGATCATCGCGCGCTCCGCTGCCCTTCGTCAGTCATTCCGGAGGGCCGTCATCGGATCGACGCGGCTGGCCCGGAGTGCCGGGATGCCGCTCGCGAAGATCCCCACTGCGGCGAGAACCGCCGCGATCGCTCCAAAGGTGATGGGATCCGCCGTGCCGATCTCGTAGAGGAGACCGCGCAGCAGGCGCGCGCCGGCCAGGGCCCCGAGAAGCCCCGCCGCGACCCCGAAAACCACAAGCCGCATCCCCTGTCCGGCAATGAGGCGCACGACGTCGCGCGACTCCGCGCCGAGCGCGATGCGGACGCCGATCTCCTCTCGCCGCTGGCTGACGCCGTACGAGATGACGCCGTAGATGCCGATCGCGGCGAGCAGAAGGGCGAGAACGCCAAACCCCGCGAGGAGCAGTGCCTGGAATCGCGGCGACGCGACCGAGCCCGAGACGATGGCGTCCATCGAACGCAGGCGCGCGGCGACCAGACCGGAGTCGACGCCCTGCACCGCCTCCCGGATCGACCCGGCGAGCGCCGCGGGCGGAATCGGGGTCCGCAGCATCACGTACGTCCAGAAGAAAGGAGTCTGCGCGAAGGGGGTGTAGACGGAGTTGGCTCCCGGATCGTCGAGTCCCGAATAGCGGATGTTCTCGACGACGCCGACGATCGTCCGCCAGGCGTCGGACTGGTCGGGGTTGACGAGCTTCAGCGTCTTGCCGACGGCGTTCCCGGCCGGGAAGAGTCGGTCGGCCATCCCGCGGCTGATGACCACGACGGGCGGCGCGTTCTCCCGGTCGCGGTCGCTGAAGGCGCGGCCGGAGAGGACGCGGGTGCCGAGCGCCCGGAAGTAATCCGGGCTGACAGCCAGGAAATACGCGCTGCTCGCGTCCGGGTCGTCGAGGGCGCGGCCGGCGACCGCGAACCGGGTGGCGCGCTGGGGAGTCTCCGGCGGAAGTCCGGTGCCGCCGCCGGCGGCGGCGACTCCGGGAATGGCCGAGAGACGCTCGAGGACGGCGCGCGCGACCTCGGCCCGGCGTTGCGGCTTCTCGAACCGCGACAGCTCGATGTGAAAGGTGACGACGTTCGAGGGCTGGAAGCCGGCGTCGACGTTCAAGAGGCGGCCGAGGCTGCGGAGGAGGAGACCCGCGCCGACGAGCACGACGACGGAGAGGGCCACCTCCGCGACGACGAGGACGTGCCGCACGCGTCCCGCCCTCCGGCTGCCCGCGGCGCCGCGCCCTCCTTCCTTCAGCTTCTGGGAAAGCGAGACGCGGGAAGCGTCGAGCGCGGGGACGATGCCGAAGATCACCCCCGTCGCGACGCTCACGGCGAGCGCGAAGAGGAGCACCAGTCCATCCACGTGAACGCCGCCGACACGCGGCATTCCGGCGGGCGCCAATCTCGGAAGGAGCGAGACGGCCCAGAAGGCGCCCAGCGCGCCGAGCGCGCCTCCGCCCACGGCGAGCGCCACGCTCTCCGTCAGGAGGAGCCGCACGAGCCTCCCGCGGCCGGCTCCGAGCGCGGAGCGAACGGCGAGCTCGCGCTCGCGGCCCGTCGCGCGGGCGAGCGTCAGGTTCGCGACGTTCGCGCACGCGATCAGCAGGACGAGGCCTACCGTCGCGAGAAGGACGAGGAGCGCGGGGCGGACGGCCCCGAGGAGAGCCTCGGAGAGCGCCTGGAAACGGATCTCGACGCCCCCGTTCGTGTCCGGGAAGTCCTTCTGGAGCCGTTTGGAGATCGCCGCGGCTTCGTCGTTCGCCTGGCGCTCGGAAAAACCGGAGCGTCGATGCGCGAGGACGCGAAAGATCCGCAGCGACCGGTTCTCGAGCTGCTGGGGGGTCGAGGCGAGCGCGTGCTCGAACGGGACCCACAGGCGGAAGTCGCCCGACGGAAACTCGAAGTCGGGAGGCATGACGCCGATCACCGTGTAGATTTTTCCGGAAAGGTCCATGGTCCGGCCGAGCACCCCGGGGTCCGCGCCGAAGTGCGACCTCCAGAGCCGGTCCGAGAGGACGACTCGCGGAGCGCGCGCGTCTTCGGGAAGGAACACCCGCCCGAGCGCGGGAGCGGAGAGAAGCGGAAAGAACCTTGCCGACACGACCCCTCCGAGCACCTGGTCCGACTCGGCGCCCCGCGTGAAGTTGTACAGGTTTGACGCCCAGATCGCGGTGTCGTCGAAGGCCCGGGCGGAGCGGGCGAAGTCCCGATAGTCGGGGATCGAGAGACGCGCGGTCATCAGCCGGCCGGCGTCTCGATAAGGGAGCGGGCGGAGGAGCACGCCGCGCACGATCGAGAACATCGCCGTGTTCGCGCCGATCCCGAGAGCGAGCGTCGCGATCGCGAGCACGGCGAAGCCCTGGCTCTTGCGGAAGAAACGAAGCGCGTGCCGGAGGTCCTGTATTACGTGGGACATGTCCGGCTCCTTGTCGTCTTCATTGGCTCACTCGCTCCTCAGAGCTTCGGTCGCGCCGACCCGCGCCGCGCGCAGGGCCGGAGGAAGTGCGGCCGCGAACGCGACGGCGGCGAGGAGAACGAGTCCGGCCCCGAAAATGCGCGGGTCTCCCGCGCCGATGCCGAAGAGGATCGACGACATCGCCCGGGCGAGCGCATACGCGGCCGGAAGTCCGACGGCAGCGCCGATGACGAGAAACCGCAGGACTTCGCCGAGGACGAGCCGGCGCACGGCGGCCGGATCCGCTCCGAGGGCGACTCGCACGCCGATCTCCTGGCGCCTTTGTGCGACCGCGAACGCGAGGACGCCATAGATTCCCAGCGCGGCGAGGAGCGCCGCGAGCGCGCCGAAGGAGGCGGAAAGCAGAACGATGAGCCGCTGGGTGACGAGCGAGTCGCCGATCTGCGCCTCCAGCGTCTTCAAGTCATAGAGCGGAAGCTGCGGATCGACCGCTTTCAGCTCCGACCGGAGCGCGCCCGGGAGCGCTTCCGGAGCCTGCGAGGAGCGAACATAAAAGGTCAGGCTCCCGACCTTCGGGTTCTGCGGGTACGGGTAGTAGACCAAGGGATCGTCCTTCTCCGTCACCTCTCCCGACTTGCTGTTGGCCACGACGCCGACGATCGACATCTCCGGCCGGCCGTCGCGCCCGTTGCCGAACGCGAATCGGCCGCCGAGAGGACTCCTGGTCGCGAAGTACCGGCGCGAAAAGGCTTCGTTCACAATGGCGACTTTCGCCGCGCGTGCGTCGTCGCTCCAGGCGAAGTCCCGGCCGGAGAGAAACGGGATTCCGAGCGTTGTGAAATAGGCCGGCCCGACACCGTTGCGCCGCACGCGTCCCCCGGTCAGCTCCGCCGGCACGCCGGCGATCGTGACGTTGGCGCCCGCGGTCGTGTTCGTCAGCGTCGAGAGCTCGGCCGCGCTCACGGAGGACACTCCCGGCAGCGCGCCAAGGCGGTCCGCCAGCTCGCGCGCCAGGGCGGCGGTGCGCTCCGCCGAATAGCCGCTCAGCTTCGGCGAGATCGAAAAACCGATCACATGGTCGGGTTTCAGGCCCAGCTCGACCCGGCCGAGGTTACGGAGGCTCGCGACGAAGAGACCGGCCGCGACGAGCAGCACCAGCGTCAGCGCCACCTGTCCGGTCACCAGCCACTGCCGGAACTTGAGAACGTCGCCGCCCGCCGAGACGGACCCGCGTCCCTGCCCCGCGAGCGTCTTCGACGGGTCGAGCCGCGCGGCCCGCAGCGCCGGAGACACGCCGAAGAGAAGTCCCGAGAGCAGGGAAGCGGCGGCGGTGAAGGCGAGGACTCGAGGGTCGATTTGCGCCGACACCTGGAGGATGTCCGAGTCCGCGGGGAACGCCGCGAGCAGCGCACGCAGCGTCCACCCGGCAACGGCCACCCCGAGCGCGCCGCCCAGGACCGCATAAAGCAGGCATTCGACCATCGACTGGCGCACGAGCTGGAAGCGCGATGCGCCGATCGCGAGCCGGATGCCGTACTCCTTTTGCCTCGCGGCCCCGCGCGCGGCGAGGAGTCCCGCGAGGTTCGAGCACGCGATCATGAGGACCAGGGCGACCATTCCCATGAGCGAGAGAAGCGGCGTTCCCGTGTCGGCGCGCAGGGGCGTCCGCCCGTGGCCGCCCGCGACGAGGAGCAGCTTCCGGCTCTCGACTTCCCGGCGTTTCGCGGGCTCGAGCTCGAGCAGGCCGGCGAGGTCCCGCATCAGGGGCCCATACACCGGCGCGAGGGCGGCCTGCGCGCGGCTCCTCGAGACCCCCGGCTTCAACCGTCCGACGATCTGCACCCAGTAATCCTTCGGGTCGTTCAGGCCGTCCCAGAACGGCGTCATCTGAGCCTTCATCGCCATCGGGACGAAGAGGTCCGCCGATCGGCCCGGCTGGATCCCCGAGAAGCCCTCCTGGGCGATCCCGACCACCCGCAGGCTCGAGCCGTTGACGACGATCGTTCGATCCAGGACAGATCGGTTGCCGCCGAAACGCCGCATCCAGTACCCGCGGGACAGAACGGCCACGGGACTCGCGCCCGGCGCCGCGTCGTCCGCGGGGGAGAGAGTTCGGCCGCTCGCCGGAGAAACCCCGAGCACCGGGAAGTAGTTTCCCGTGACGAGCTCGCCCGCGGCGCGCTCCGTGCGGCCCTCTGCCGCGAGGCTCACGTCGAACGGAAACGCGCCGACCAGCCCGGCGAACACCGTGTTTCGGTCCCGCAGGTCGCGGTACATCGGGTAGCTGAAGGACATCGTCTCGTCCCCGTCGCTCCACGTGTGGCCGCTCGAGAGCCCCGGCGACCGGAGGAGCACGAGCTCGCGGGGGTTCTTCACGGGCAGGAGCCGGAGCATCACGCGGTCGACGAGCGCGAAGATCGCGGCGTTCGCGCCGATGCCAAGCGCCAGCGTCGCGACGGCGACGGCCGAGAACGCCGGGCTCTTGGAGAGCGTCCGGATGGCGTACTTCAGGTCCTGAAAAAGCGAGGTCACGTTGTTTTCCTTCTGGTCGTCGTTCGGCCGTTTCAGTCGTTGACGATCCAGCCGTCGCGCAGGCGGACGATCCGGTTGCCGTACGTGGCGTTCTCTTCGGAGTGCGTCACCTGGATGATCGTCGTGCCGGCGTCGTTCAGTTGTTTGAAGAGCCGCATGATTTCGCGGCCCTGGTCGGAGTGCAGGTTGCCCGTCGGCTCGTCGGCGAGAAGGAGCTTCGGCTTCGCGATCAGCGCGCGCGCCACGCCCACGAGCTGCTGCTGCCCGCCGGAAAGCTGGTTGGGGAACAGATCCTTCTTGCCCACGATCTGGAATCGGTCGAGCGTGTCGGCGACGGCCGCCGCGCGTTGAGATCCCTTCATGTTCCGGTAGGAGAGCGGAATGTCGAGATTCTCGGCCACCGTCAGGTTGTCGAGAAGGTGGTACTGCTGAAAGACGAACCCGATCGTCTTCTTCGCGAGCTCGATGCGGTCCTTCGGCTTCAGATCGTGGGCTCGCGTGCCCGCGAGGACGTACTCGCCGGTCCAGCTCTGGTCGAGCAGCCCGAGGATCGAAAGGAGGGTGGACTTCCCGGCGCCGGACGGTCCCATGATCGTCACGAACTCGCCGGGTTCGATTCTCAGGTTGACGCGGCGGAGAACGAAGGTCTGCCCCGCCTTGGTCTGGTAGCTCTTGTCGACGTTGCGAAGCTCGATCATCGGAACCTGCGCGCGAATCGGTTCACTACTCATGTCTCAATGCCTCCACGGGGCTGATGGCTGCCGCGCGGCGCGCGGGCAGATCGGCGGCCAGGAGGCCGCCTGTGATCAGGAGAACGACGGCGGCGACCAGGGTCGCCGGGTCCCAGGGCGCGACGCCATACAGGAAGCGGCCGAGAAGGCGCGTGGCCGCAAACGTAATCGGGAGCCCCGCGGCGATCCCGACCGCGACGGGGAGGGCCGTCTGGCGGACGATCATGCGCCGCACGTGCGAAGCGCGGCCGCCGAGCGCGAGCCGAATGCCGAGCTCCCGCGTGCGGCGCGCGACGCTGCCGGCGATCACGGCATAGACGCCGACTTCCGCGAGCAGGAAGGCGAGGCCGGCGAAGAGCCCGAGGAGGGCGGAGCCGAGACGCTGCGGGAGCAGCATGTCGCCGATGGAATCCTCGAGGGTCCGCAGGCCGAAGACCGGCAGCGCCGAGTCGAGCCGCGCGACTTCGCGCCGAAGCGGCTCGAGAACGAGGCGCGGGTCGCCCGACGTCTTTATGACGAGCGTCAGGGTCGAGAGGAGGCCGTCGGCGCCGAGCTGGTCTCCGTCCACGGCGACGAGGGGAAGGTCGCGGTCCTCGAGCGAGTGGAACAACGAGTCTCGAACGACGCCGACGACGGTGCGTTCGGCGCCGTAGATCTCGATCCTTGCGCCGAGGGCGGAGCGGCCGGGCCAGAAACGGCGCGCGGCCGATTCATTGACCACCACGACCGGCGCTCCTTCCGGAAGGTCCAGCCGCGGGTCGAACTCCCGGCCGGCCGACACCGGCATCCGGAGCGCCGAGAAATATCCCGGGCCCACCGCCAGGACGTCGACGGCTCTCGGCACCGGCCCCGTCGCCTCCGGGATCCGGACGGACTCCGTGTCCCGGTCGCCGGACAGCGGGAGGATTCCCGTCCACGCCGCCGATTGGACCCCGGGAATCCGCGTCGCCCTTTGCGCGAGCTCCAGAGTGAAGTGCCTCGCGCGAGAGCCGTTGTAGCGGGCGAGGCCGAGGTTGACGGTGGCGATCGCGACGCCCCGCGGCTGGAAGCCCAGGTCCGCCGTCAGAGAGTTGCGAAGACTGCGCACGAAGAGACCGGCGCCGGAGAGGAGCAGGAGGCAGAGGGCAACCTGACACGCCATGAGCGTTCCGTTCAGGCCGAGCCGGCGCCCGCCCGGCGGCGGGTCGTCCTTCAATGACGGCAGCAGGTGGACGCGCGAGCCCTTCACCGCGGGCACGAGCCCGAAGAGGCCGCCCGTGACGAGCGAGAGGACGAAGGCGAACCCGAGCACGCGCAGGTCGAGAGCGGCCCCGAACGCCCCGAACGTCGCACCGCCCGGAATCGGCACCCGCGCGAGGAGGGAGACGAACCAGCTCGCGACGAGCAGTCCCGCCGCTCCGCCGATCGATGCGAGAACGACGCTCTCCGTCAGGAGCTGGCGGATCAGACGGCCGCGGCTGGCGCCGAGGGCCTGCCGCACCGCGATCTCACG
This sequence comes from Acidobacteriota bacterium, assembly GCA_030948185.1. GTDB lineage: Bacteria > Acidobacteriota > Thermoanaerobaculia > UBA5066 > Gp7-AA6 > JALYUA01. The sequence continues at coordinate 18,594 of JALZAT010000037.1, read as the reverse complement.
CCGCCGGCCGGCGGCGCGCGCGAGGAGCAGGTTGGCGAGGTTCGCGCACGCGATCAGGAGGACGATGCCCACGGCGCCGAGAAGGATTCCGAGAAACCGGGCCGGATCGACCGAGTTGCCGGCTCCGGCGGCGGTGCTCGCCAGCGGCCGGACGACGATCGCGTAATCGCCTCCGACGTCCTTCGGATACGCGGCGGTTTCCCGCCGGACGAGGAGATCGACGGCCGCCTGAGCCTGCGCTTTGGTAACGCCCGGTTTCATCCGCGCGACGAAGCACAGCCAGCCCCAGTTCCGGCCGAGGATGTTCATCTGCCTGCCGCCCCCCGTCGCGATTCGCGGCCAGGCACCGATCGGCATCCAGATTTCCGAAAAAGACGCGAAGCCGATGCCGCGGAACTCCGGCGGAGCCACACCCACGACCGTGAACGGCGTTCCGTTCGCGAGGAAAGCACGGCCGATCGCGTTCGCCGGCGACCCGAAACGCTGTCGCGCGAATCGCGAGGAAACGACGGCCACAGGATCCCCGGCGTCTTCCTCGCCGCGGACGAAGCCCCGTCCCGCGGCGAGGCGCACCTGCAGGACGTCGAAGTATTCGGCGGAGACGAGCGTTCCCTGCAGGTGCTCGGCGGTACCGCCTCCCGCGATCGACAACCACCGCTGGCCCCACGCGCCGACGCCCTGGAAGACGCTCCCGCCGCCCTGCCGGATGTCGCGGAAGGATGGATAGGAGCCGCCCCGAACCTGGAGGTCCATCAGCTCGCCCGGCCGGCCGACGGCCGGCAGCGGTTTCAAGACGACGGCGTCAAACAGGGAGAAGGTGGCCGCGTTCAGGCCGACGCCGAGCGCCAGGACGACGACCGCCGACACGGTGAAGAGAGGATTCTTCCGCAAGGCGCGAAGGGCGAACCGGACATCCTGCGCCGCGTTCCTCATGCTCCCTCCTGTCGAAGCGCCACGACCGGATCGGATTTCGCCGCGCGCCGGGCGGGAAGCCACGCGGCGAGAAGGGCGGCGGCGAGCACGGTCGCCGCCGCCGCGGCGACGGTAAGCGGGTCTCCCGGGGCGACGCCGAAGAGAAGCGAGCGGATGGCTCTGGCGCCTGCGAGCGCGAGCACCGCGCCGGCCATTCCGCCGAAGCCGACCACCCTCGCCGCGCGCACGACGACGAGGCGGATCACGTCGCTCGATTGCGCTCCGAGCGCCATCCGAATGCCGATCTCCCGGAACCGTTGCGCTACCGCGAGTGAGAGGATCCCGTACACGCCCACCGCCGCCAGGAGCAGCGCCGTGACGGAGAACGGCGCCAGGAAGTACATGGGAAACCGCCTGCCGCCGAGCGACTCCTTCAAGAGATCGTCGAGCGCAGCGATCCTGTCGGGGGCGACTTCCGGGTCGAGCCGGCGCAGCGTCTCGAGGATGGGCGCTATCTGCGGAAGCGCGCTCGTCCCCCGGACGGCGACCGTCATCATCGTCGACGGACTCTGGCGCGGGCTGACATAAATGGTGGGCCGCGCGTCCTCGTCGAGGCCCCTCGCGCGGACGTCTCCGACGACGCCGACGATCTCCACGGGGCCCGGCAGGGGCGAAAAGTTCACGTCGAGCCGGGCGCCGATCGGGTCGTGCGAGGCGGGGAAGACGGCGCGAACGAGGGCGCGGTTGACGACGGCGACGGGCGGGCTCCCAGCGCGATCGGTCTCGGAGAGTGCCCGCCCGCGCGCGAGCGGGATCCCGAGGACGCCGAAATACGTTTCGTCGACCCGCCGGACGTCCGCCGTCGGCTTCTGGCCGGCGGGAGGTGCCGGGCTCCCCACGACGCGGAATGAGGTTGCGACGTCCACGCCGCCGAGCGGGACGGAGGATCCGGCCGCCGCCGCGGCGACGCCGGGCAGGGAGCGGACCCGCTGTGCGAGCTCCTCGAAGAAACGGGGCGCCTTCTCCCCCGCGTAGCGGTCCGGAAGGATCACCCGGAACGTGAGCACCCGGGCGCTCTCGAAGCCGGGCTCCATGCCGTGGAGGTTCGAGAGGGAGCGGACGAGGAGGAAGGTGCCTACGGTGAGCACCATCGCGAGCGCGATCTGTCCGGCGGCGAGGAATCCCCGAAGCTTCATCGCCCGGCCGCCTGCCGTGGTCCGTGTGCCGCCGCGAAGCGCGGTCGCGGCGTCGTCATGGGAGCGCCCCACGAACGGGACGAGCCCGAACACGACGCCGGCGGTAACGGCGATCACGAAGGCGAATCCGACGGCGCGCCCGTTCAGCGTGACCTCTTCGATCCGCGGGATCTCGGACGCGGCCCTCGCCACGAGAAAATCGAGCCCCCATCGCGCGGCGAAGACGCCCGCGACGCCGCCGGCGACGGAGAGCACAACGCTCTCGACGAGCGCGTGCCGAGCGACCTGCGCGCGCGACGCTCCCAGCGCCAGGCGGATCGCGACCTCGCGGCTCCGTCCGGCGGCCCGCGAGAGGACGAGGCTCGCCAGATTCGCGCATGCGATCAAGAGGACGAGGCTCACCGTGCAGAGAAGGAGCAACAGCGTCGTGCGCGACTGGCCCACCACTTCCTGCTGGAGCGGTACGACCTGGATCGTCCAGCCGGCGTCGAAGTCCGGGTGCTGCGCTTCGAGCGCACGCGCGATCGCGGACATCGAAGCCTGAGCGGACTCTACGGAAACACCCCGCTTCAACCTGCCCCATCCGAGCGCGTAGCGTCCGCTGTTCTCCCGCGGCTGGCCGTCGAAGACGAAAGGCTCCCAGAATTCCTCGCTGCCCAGGGGCCGGAAGCCCTTCGGCATCACGCCGGCCACGACGCACAGTCCGTCGCCCGTCCGGATGGCGCGGCCGACGATTGAGCGTTCGCCGCCGAACCGCCGCTGCCAGAGCCCCCACGAAATCACGATGGGCGTCGGCGCGCCGGACTTCACCGCGTCCTCCGCCCGAAATCCCCGCCCGATCGCGGGCGAGGCGCCGAGGAGCGCAAACAGATTCGGCGTCACCATTCGTCCGGCGAGTTGCTCCGGCTCGCCGCCGGACAGGATCGCGCGAAGCGTCCAGGAAGAGAGCGCCATGTCCTCGAACACGGTGTTCCGGCTCTTCCAGTCGAGAAAGTTCCCCGGCGAGATGACGTTCTTTTCGCGGTGCCGGGGGATGTTGTGCTCCCAGAGGACGACGAGCCGTTCGGACTCGCGGTAGGGGAGCGGGCGCAACAGCACGGCGTCGACGAGGCTGAAGATCGCCGTGTTGGCGCCGATCCCCAGCGCGAGCGAGAGGATCGCCACGAAGGCGAATCCGGGGCTGGCGGCGAGCGACCGGACGGCAAGGCGGGCTTCGCGCAGCAGTTCGGGCACTTCTACTCCTCCCTAAGGCAAACCAGCGGATCGATGCGCGTGGCCCTACGGGTCGGAACGAGGCTCGCGCCGAAGGAGACTGCGAGCACGACGAACGCTCCCGCGGCGAGCGCTCCGGCGTCGGTGGGCCCGATCTCGAACAGGAGTGTTCGCAGCGCACGCCCGAGCGCCCAGGCTCCGAACAATCCGGCCGCGAGCCCGATCGCCGTCAGCCGGATGGCCTCGCCTCCGATGAGGGCGAGGATCGAACGGCGGCCCGCTCCGAGCGCCATCCGGACTCCGATCTCGCGCGTGCGGCGCGCCACGTAGCCGGAGACGACTCCGTAGATACCGACCGCCGCGAGGAGGGTCGCAAGGATGCCGAAGCCCGCGAGGAGATTCATCGCAAACCGCCGCGTGCCCGCCGAATCCGCGACGACCGACGCGAGCGTGCTCAGGTGGCCGATGGGTTGGTCCGGATCGACCCGGCGGACCGCGGACAGCGCGGCGGACGCGAGAGAAGCGGGGTCGCCCGCCGACCGCAATACGAGAATTCCCGAGGAGTCCGCCCACTGCGCGAAGGGAACGTAGATCTGGTTGCCCGAATCGGCGTCGAGGCCCCGATGGCGGACGTTTCCAACGATTCCGACGACCGTTTTCCACGGATGGTCTCGAACGCGGATCCGCCGCCCGAGTGGGTCCTCACCCGGCCAGAGCGAGCGGGCCATCTTCTCGTTGACGAGCACCACGGGGAGCGCTCCCTCTCGGTCGGCTTCGGTGAACGCGCGTCCCCGGCGGATCGGGATGCCCATCGCTTCGAGGTACCCCGGCGTCGCTCCATAGCGCAGCGCGTCGGGCGCGTCGGCGGGGTTGGCGGGCTCGTGCCCCTCGACGTGCACCCCGTAACTGTCCCAGTTTCCCCCGAGCGGGAGCTCGCTGACGATCCCGGCTGCCGTCACGCCGGGGATCGCGCGTGCCCGTTCGAGGACGCGGTCGAAGTAGGCGACGATCGGGGCGTCCTCCCGGTAGCGCTTTCCGGAGAGGTCGATCTCGAGCTTCAGGACGCGCTCCGCGGTGAAGCCGGGATCGACGCTCAAGAGGCGGGCCGTGCTCCGAACGAGCAGTCCCGCGCCGAAAAGCAGGAGAAAAGCGAGCGCCGCGTCGAAGGACACGAGCAAACCCATGGAGCGCAGGGACCGCCCCCTGCCCGACCCGCCGCCGTCGCGCAGCGCGGCCTGGGGATCCTGGGCGCCGAGCGCCAGCGCCGGCCCGAGTCCGAAGAGGACGCCCGTCGCGAGCGAGATCGCGAGCGAGAAGAGGAGGACGGTTCCGTCGACGCGGACGCCCGCGAGGCGCGGGAGGTTCCCGGGCGCGAGCCGCACGAGCGCATCGAGGGACCACGCGGAGATCAAGACCCCGAGCGCTCCACCGGCGCAGGCCAGAAGAAGAGCCTCCGTGACGAACATCCGCCCGATGCGGCCCCGGCCGGCGCCGAGGGCGGTCCGGATCGCGATCTCGCGCCGGCGCGAGGCCGCCTGCGCGAGCAGCAGGCTGGCCACGTTCGCGCAGGCGATCAGCAGCACGAACGCGACGGCGCCGAGAAGAGCCCAGAGAACGGGCCGGAGCGTCGCCGTGACCTTCTTCGCGATCGGCGTGATCACCACACCGGCCACGCCGTAGTCGGCGGGGTGCTCCTTGACGAGGGTGGCCGAAATGGCGTCCATCTCGGCGCGGGCCCTCTCGATCGAGACGCCCTCGCGCAGCCGCCCGAACGCCTGAAGATGGCGGCAGGTCCGGCACGCATACTTCAAGGAGCCGTCGTAGCGCAGCGGCGACCAGACCTCGGCGGCCTTGTAGTTCAAGGGCGAGAAGATGGATTCGAACTCCGGCGGAAGGACGCCCACGATCGTGAAGGGAATCTCGGAGATCGAAACGGTCCGGCCCACGAGGCCGGGATCGCCGCCGAACCGGCGCTGCCAGAGGCCGTGCGAGAGGATCGCGACACGGAGCGCTCCCTGCCGGTCCTCCTCGGGGAGGAACTCGCGGCCGAGCGCCGGCCGGATCCCGAGGACGCGGAAGAACCCGTCGGAGACCCTCAAGCCCTCGAGCTTCTTGGCCTCGCCGGACGCCGCGGAGAGCTTCGGGTCCCAGTAGGACGCGACGGCGACTTCGGATAGTGACCTGCTTCTCGTCCGCCAGTCCGCATACGTGGCCCAACCGGTCTGGCCGGAGGGGGAACCGTCCCGGTTTCTTTCCTCCAGCGACACGATCGCGTCGGGCCGGGGAAACGGCAGCGGTTTCAGGATCACGGCATGGACGACGGAGAAGATCGCGGCGTTGGCCCCGATGCCGAGAGCGAGGCTCAGCACGGCGACCGCGGCGACTGCGGGGTTCTTGAGAATGAGCCGGAGGGCGTGCCGGACGTCGGAGACCAGAGTTCTCATCGGTTTACGCGTTTCTCAGAGAGACCATCGGATCGACGCGTGCGGCGCGGCGGGCGGGAAGCGAGGCCGCGGCCAGCGCGATCGCGGCGAGCGCCGCCGGAGCCGCGAGGATCGAAACGGGGTCCCAGGGAGAGATGCCGAACAGGAGTCCTCTCAACAGCGGGCCAGCCGCCAGGGCCGCGGCGACGCCGAGAACCGCTCCTCCCGCCGCGAGAGGCGCGACTTCCGAGACGACGAGCCGCACGACCTGGCCGGCGCGCGCGCCGAGCGCCATCCGCACGCCGATCTCGCGCGTCCGGAGCGTGACCACGAACGACAGGAGCCCGTAGATGCCGAGCGCGGCGAGCGCCAGGCCCGCGGCGCCGAAGGCGAGCATGAGACGCATCGCAAAGCGCGGCTGGGCGATGGATTCGTCCGTGATCGCTGCGATGGTCGCCGGGGCTCCGAGAGGCTGGGAGGGGTCGAGCGCCCGAACGTGGCGCGCCACCGCCGGCAAGAGCGCCAGCGGTTCTCCTCCCGTTCGGATGATCACCTTCATGTCCGGGATCGGAAACTGGCGCGCCGGCAGGTAGTACGCCGGTTCGGGATCCTTCGCCGGACCGAGGAACCGGACGTCGGCTGTGACGCCCACGATCTCGAAGTCGCCCGGAAGTCCCGCGTCCGCGCCCCACCAGAAGCTGCCCTCGTTGGCGACGAGCCGCTTGCCGACGGGAGACTCGCCCGGAAACTCCCGCCGCGCGAACGCCTCGTTGACGATCGCGACGCCGGGATGCCGGGCGTCGTCCGCCGGAGTGAAGTCACGCCCCTGCCGGAGGGCGACTCCCACGGTCGAGAAGTAGCCCTCCGACACGGAACGGAACCACGCGAAACGCTCCGTCTCGGGCGCCGGGTTCCGGCTTCCCACGACCTTCGGGACTCCGATCCAGTGTGCTTCGAGCGGGTGGTTGTACGCGAGCGCGGCCGACGCGATACCCGGCTCCGCCTTGAGACGCGCGAGAAGCGCGTCCTGGAACGCCGCCACTTTTTCGGGCCGGTCGTAGATCTTCTGCGGAACGTCGACCGGAACGACGAGGACGGGCGACGGGCGGAAACCGACGTCGACGCCGGAAAGGCGGCCGAAGCTGCGGGTGACGAGCCCCGCGGCGACGACGAGAAGCGAGGCCACCGCGATCTCGGCGAGAACGAGGAATGAGAGCGCGCGCCTCGTGCGCCGGGAGCCTGACGCGGACCGGCTCGTGGAGCGGAGGTCTTCCTCGATCGCGCCACGGGTCGTATGGAGGGCGGGCGCCACGCCGAAGAGAACGCCGGCGCCGATCGAAAGCAGGAGGGCGTAGCCGATCGTCGACCCTGAGAGAGAGACGTCCGAGAGGCGCGGAACTCCCTGGGGCACGAGACGGATTAGAAACGGAAGCGACCAGCCGGCGAGGGCGATGCCGGCGAGCGCACCGCCTCCGGCGAGCAGCAGGCTCTCGACGGCGAGCTGGCGAAGAATCCTCGCGCGCGAACCGCCGAGCGCGGCGCGGATCGCGAGCTCGCGGCGACGCGTCTCTGATCGGGCGAACAGCAGGTTCGCGACGTTCACGCAGGCGATGAGAAAGACGAACAGGACCGCGGTGCCGAGAAGGAGCAGGCGCGGGCGGACCGTCCCTTCCGCCTCGTCCACGAGCATCCGGACTCTCGCGCCCGCGGCGCGGTTGGCACCATCCTCCCGGTGCATCTGCCGCTGGATCGCCGCGATTTCGCTCTCTGCGCGCGCGCGTTCCGTCCCCGGAGCCAGGCGGGCGAGAACGCCCAGGACGTAGCTGCGCGGATTGGGGGGAGAGGACCCGACGGGCACCGGAATCCAGAAGGACGTGTCGGACGCGAACGAGATCGTCGCCGTCGTCGTGGCCACGGCCGGAAGGAAGCGGCGCGGCATCACTCCAACGACGGTCCGGGGCGTTCCCTCGAGAACCACCGCTCGTCCGAGAATTGCGGGATCCGACGAAAAGCGCTCTCTCCACAGCCCCTCGGAGATCAGGACGACGGGCGGCGCGCCGCGGATCGTGTCTTCACGACGGAAGGCGCGCCCGAGGCGCGGCGCCACGCCGAGAAGGTCGAAGTACGCGTCGTCCACGCGCGATCCCGCGAGCTGCACGGGATCCCCGGCGCCGGTGAGCGTCAGGCGCGCCCCGCCGAAGGCCGAGATCCCCTGGATCGTCTTGCGGTTGGCGCGATCGCGCCACGCGACGAACGACCTCGCCGCGACACGCGCGGCTTCCCCCTGGCCCTCGAGCACTTCCCAGACGGCGACGAGCTCGTTCGGGGAGCGGTAGGGGAGGGGGGAAAGGACGACCGCGTCCACGATCGAGAAGATCGCCGCGTTGCTCCCGATGGCGATCGCGATGGTCGCCAGTGCCGTGGCGGTGAACGCGGGGCTGCGGCGAAGCGAGCGCAGGGCCTGACGGATCTCCTTCAGCAGACCTCTCACTGTCGCAACTCGTCAGTCCTGGCGAAGTGCGATGGACGGCTCAATGCCGGCGGCGCGACGCGCGGGAAGCCAGCTCGCGAGGGCTGCCACCGCCAGGAGAAAGACCGCGACGAACGCGAGCACGGAAGGATCCGCCGGGCCGACCTCGAAGAGGAGGCTGGCCATCAGATGCGAGACCGCAAGCGTGGCGGGGATCGAGAGAGCGATGCCGAGGATCGAGAGCCGCGCTCCCTCACCCAGAACGAGGCGGAGCACGTCGGGGGTGCCCGCGCCGAGCGCCATGCGCACGCCGATCTCGCGCCGACGCTGCCGGATCCCGTACGAGAGAGTCCCGTAGAGACCGAGGCCGGCGAGAAACAGGGCCGCGCCGCCGAAGCCGGCGAGGAGGAGCATGAAAAAGCGCGGCCGCCCCACGGAGTGCGAGAAGACCTGCGGGAGGGTCGCGATGTCCGAGACGGGCTGCTCGCGGTTCACGCTCCAGATCCCCGCCCGCGCAGCGGACGCCAGCGCGCGCGGATCCCCGGAAAAACGGAGGAACGCCTTGAAGGTCGACCGCGGAAAAAACGTTGACGTCACGTAGACCGCTCCGCCGGGGCGCCGCTCGAGTCCCTGCTGCCGCACGTCGCCCGCGACACCGACCACCTCGAAGCGGGCTTTCGGTCCGAGTCGAAGGATCCTGCCGACGGCGTCCTTCCCCGGCCACGCCTGCCGCGCGATCGATTCGGACACGACGAGCACCCGCCGGCGCCGCTCGATGTCGTCTTCGACGAAACCGCGGCCCGCGCGGATCGGAATGCCGAGCGCCTCGAAGTAGCCCGGCATGACGATGAAGGTCCCGGCTTCGGGCCGGAGCCGCGCCTGCGCTTCCGGCAGGCCGTCGATCGAAAAGCTGTACGCCTCGCCTCCTCCCTGGAGCGGCATCGTCTTGCTTGCCCCGACCGCCCGAACGCCGGGCAGGGCGCGGAGGGTCCGGAGGATCTCGGAACGGTAGGCCTCCTCCCGCTCGCCCTCCGTGTACCGCTGCTCGTCGATCGTGACCGAGAGGGTCAACACGTTCTCGGGCCGGAGGCCGGGGTCGACGCTCGTGAGCCGCCAGAAGCTCTTCGCGAGAAGGCCGGCTCCCGCGAGCAGCACTCCGGCGAGGAGGCACTCTCCGACGACGATCCCGCGCAGGAGGCGCCGGCGGCCCGCGTCGGCGCTCCCGGATCGGCCGCCCGACTCGAGGGCTCGGGCGACGTCGGGACGCGCCGCCTGGAGCGCGGGGAAGAGGCCGAACGCGATCCCCGTCAGAGTGGTGATCGCGAACGTGAAGAGAACCGAGGAGAGGTCGAGGCGGGTCTCGCCGCCGCGGGGGAGGCTTTCGACGGTCGACCTCAGGAGCGCGAGAGCCCAGGAGCCGGCGAGCAGGCCTCCCGTCCCCCCCGCGGCGGCGAGAATCGCCGTCTCGAGGAGGAGGTGGCGCACGATCCGCGCGCGCGAGGCTCCAAGCGCCGTGCGGATCGCGATCTCCCGGCGGCGCGCGCCGGCCCGGGACAGGAGCAGTCCCGCCAGGTTGGCGCAGAGAATGAGCAGGACGAGCCCGACGGCGCCGAGCAGGATCAGGAGGGGACGGCGGACGTCCCCAAGCATGAACTCCGAAAGGGGCTCGAGAACGGCGCGGCTATATCCCGCGTTCGTGTCGGGATACTGCGACTCGAGTCGCGCGAAGAACGCCGAGGCCGCCGAACGGGCCGAGGCGAGAGACGTTCTCGGTGAAAGCCGCCCGACGGCCTCCATCCAGCGGATCCCCCGCTGGTGGGGCACGTCGTCCTCGCCCATCAGCGAAAGCGGCACCCAGACGTCGGCCGCCGCCGACGGGAAAGCGAAGTCCGCCGGCATCACCCCGACAACGGAGAATCGCTTTGCGTCGAAGCGAACGGTCTTCCCGACGATCCGTGGATCTGCGCCGAATCGGTCCGACCAGACGCGCCGGGACAGCACGACGACGCGGTCTCGCCCCGAAACGTTTTCCTCTGGCAGGAGCGCCCGTCCGAGGAGCGGGCGCGTTCCGAGCGTCGAGAAGAACCCCGCGGAGACGAACGCCGCGTCGAGGCGGGCCGGCTCGCCCGATCCTATGAGGTTCAGGCCCGTCAGACCCGGAACGAACTGCCACGCGGCGACCGCGGAGAACCCGGAGGCCGGACCCGCGCGCTCCAGATCCTCAAAGTCCTGGGGAGAGAACGTGTCCGCCGGCCGGGCTGACGACTTCCGGAGGTGCCCGATTCGAACGAGACTTCCCGCGTCGGCGTACGGGAGCGGCCGCCATAGAACGGAGCGGACGAGCGAGAAGACCGCGGCGTTGGCGCCGATCCCGATCGCGAGCGTCGCGACGGCGGCGAAGGTGAAACCGGGACTATTGGCGAGCGCTCGGAAAGCCCGGCGGAGCTCCGGAAGCACGGGGTCTAGACCTTCCCGCGCTGCCGGTCCCCGTCGTCGATCCGGAAACCGCTCTCGACGAGCTCTCTCTCGTCGTGCGCCCGGTCCACGTCCTGGTCGTCGACGACGCGGCCGTCGAAGAGCCGGATCGTCCGATCGGCATGGCGCGCGAAACGAGGATCGTGCGTGACCATGCAGATCGTCGCGCCGTTGCGGTGAAGCTCTCGGAGGAGCGACATCACCGCCTCGCCGTTGACCGAGTCGAGATTTCCGGTCGGCTCGTCTGCGAGCAGGATGAGCGGCTGGCCGACGATCGCGCGCGCCACGGCGACGCGCTGCTGCTGTCCTCCCGAGAGCTGCGAGGGAAAGTGCTTCATCCGATGGGCCATGCCGACTTTCTCGAGAGCCTCCTGGACGCGCTTCTTGCGCTCCGCCGCGCCCATGCCGCGGTAGGTGAGCGGAAGCTCCACGTTTTCGAAGACGGAAAGGTCGCCGATCAGGTTGAAGCTCTGGAAGATGAAGCCGATCTCGCGGTTGCGGATGCGCGCCCGCTCGGCGAGGTTCAGGTTCTGCGCCGGCTTCCCGTTCAGGATGTAGCTGCCGCCGGAGGGGGTGTCGAGCAGACCCAGGATCGAGAGGAGCGTGGACTTGCCGCAGCCGGAGGGGCCCGCGATCGAGACGAACTCGCCGTTCTTGATGTCGAGGTGGATCCCCGAGAGTGCGTGCGTTTCGACCTCGTCGGTGAAGAAGACCTTCGTGACGCCCTCGAGTCGAATGACGGGATGTCCGTTCGCGCTCATCGATTCTCCTTATTCACTGACGTTCTCATTTGAGCCGCACCCGGTCATACGAGTCCCAGGCGCTCATGTCCGAGAGGATCACCTTGTCTCCGGGCTTCAGACCTTCGACCACCTGAACGAAATTGACGGAGCTCTTCCCGAGCCGGACCTTGACCCGGTCGGCCTCGTCCCCGTCCGTGTTGACGCGGAAGAGCGACACGAGGTTCTGCTCCTGCCCGAAGGCTGGGCGCCCGACGTAGATCGCGTCCGCGAGGCGGTCGAGCTCGATCGTGCCGTCGACGGAGAGGTCCGGCCGGGCGCCTTTGGGAAGCTCGCCCTCGATCGCGACGTCCACCGTGACGGTGCCGTTCTGGACGGACGGGTCGACGCGGGAGACCTTGCCGGGTACCACGCCGTTGCGCGTGTCGATCGAGGCGGGCTGCCCGATCACGATGTCCTTCGCCTGTGTTTCCGCGATCTTCAGCTGCGCCTTGAGCTTGTTGGGCTGCACGACCTTGGCGAGCGTCGTTCCGGGCGTGACGCGCTGGCCGACCTGGAGCGGAAGCTCCTGGAGGACGCCGTCGATTCCGGCGCGCACGCGAAGGGCTTCGACCTGCGACTTCTTCAGCTGAGCGAGCGCCCGCAGCTCCTCCACCTTGGCCTGCTGGACGTCCGTCTGCGCTTTCGCGGATTCTTCGTAGACGTCCAGCCGCTTCTTTTCCAGGTCGTGGCGGGTGTCGAGCTCGGTGGCGCGGACCTTGGACAGTTTGAGAGTCAGGTCGGCGACGAGCCCCTCCTTGAAGAGGCCCTCGTTGGTCTGCGCCTGGAGCTGCGCCTGGTGGAAATCGGACTCGACCGTCGCGGCCGCGGCCTTCTGGTCGAGGAGCTCTTTGTGGAGCCGCACTCGCGTGTTCACGAGCTCGGCCTGCGCGGCCTTGAGCTGCCACTCCGCGTCGATGGCGTCGCGCTGAAGCTCCGGGTTCGACATCTCGAGGAGGACCGAGTCGGCCTTCACGACGCTGCCGGGCTGGAGAACGAGCCGTTCGACGCGCGCATCGTTGTTTGCCGAGATCTGGCGAATCCCCTCTGCCTCGGGGACGAGCGAGCCCGGTCCGCGGACCTCGCGGCGCATCGAGCCGCGCTTGACGGTGTCCATCCACACGGCGCTCTTCTCGACCGTCGGCGCCGCGGGCTTCAGGCGGGACAGTCCGAGGGTGATGAGGAGGCCGACGCCGATCGCGGCCGACGCGAGGATCAGCCGCTTGCGCCGGCGCCTCTGCGAAAAATCTTCACGGACGATATCCATGCGCTCCATGAGGGCGAAGCGCGTGCCAGGGGTTCCGCTCCCTATATAACTGAGTCCATGAGGGGTTCGGACGTATACCAGCCCCGCCATGGCCGTTGTCGGGACTGAAGTGTCCGGGAGCGGACAGGTGGTAGGTGGTAGGTCGTGGGTGGTGTGGGTAGTAGGCGGTGGCTTCGGGCTGCTACCACCTACCACCTCGTCCTGCTACCACCTTTTTCCATGGATCCGCATCGAGACGAGCTCGTCGATCGACACGTTTCGGTCGTGCGCCTGGGCGTCCCGCACGAACTCGACGGAGACGCCGTGAATCCGCATCGAGACGAGCTCGTCGATCGGGACGTCGCGATAGCCCAGCCCCTGAAGATCCTTGACGAACTCGGGAGAGACGCCGTGGATGCGCATCGAGACGAGCCCGTCCGCCGGGAGGTGCTTGTAGCCCAGGTCGCGGAACGCGCGGACGTACTCGGGCGAGACTCCATGGATGCGGAACGAGACGAGGTTCTCGATCGACGCGCGCTCGTAGCCGAGCTCCGCCATCGAGCGCGCGAACTCCGGCGTCGCGCCGTGGATCCGCATCGAGACGAGCTCGTCCGCCGGGAGCCGCGTGTACCCCATCGCCTGGAGCTCGCGGATCCCCTCCGCTGTCACGCCGTGGATCCGGAAGGTGACGATCTGGTCGATGGGCATCCGCGTGTATCCGAGCGACTGAAGCTCCCGGATGAAGTCCGCGGTCGCGCCGTGGATGCGAAGCGTGATGAGCCGGTCGGCGGAAACGTCGGGATACCCGAGCGAGGCGAGGTCCCGGATGAACGCGCGGCTGACGTCGTGGACCGCCATCGAGTAGAGGCGGTCGCGGGAAAGCGGGCTTCTGCCGGCTGCCGTCCAGGCGCTCTGGAATTCCGCGCTCGGAGTGAAGCGGAAGCGGCCGGAGCCCCCTCTCGAGTCCGCGTGCCCCTGAAACGCGAAGGTGCCGGCGTCCCGGACGAGCTCGAACTGGATCGGAGCCTCGGCGGCGCCCGCCGGCCGCGAAAGCCCGCGAAAGTCCTGGAACCGGAAGGATGACGAGCTCTGCCAGTGGCTGTGGTCCGAGCGCCGCTCCATCGAGAGCTGAAAGGTCTGGTTGGAAGCGTGCCGGTCGTCGAAGTCGATGGTCCACCGGCCTTCGATCAAGGTCTCCTGCTCCCCGAGCGCGGCCGGCGTCGTGAGCGGCCCGGCGAGCACCAGGAGCAGCGCCGCGAGCGTGCGCGCGAGTTGCCGGACGGGCGTGGAGGAAAGGGGCCCGAAACGTCGGGAAATCATCTCGAAAACCTCCTGTCGATGTCACCGTCGAGGAGCTCGTCTAAGGGAACCCGCCGCCCGGCGGCGCGGTTCGCCTTCCGGACGTCTTCCAGGGTCCACCCGTGGATCCGGAGCGAAGTGAGGTCGTCGGTAGCGAGAGACGAGTAGCCCTCCGCCTTCAGCGCCCGCGCGAAGTCGGTCGAAACGCCGTGGATCCTGAGGTCCGTCGCGGCGTCGGCATCGAGGTCTTTCACGCCCGCCGCCTTCATCTCGCGGACGTACTCCGGGGTCACCCCGTGGATGCGAAGCGCCACGGCCTCGTCGCCGGAGAGCTTCCCGAATCCGAGCTTCCTCATCTCGGACAGGAAAGAGGCGTTCACGCCGTGGATGCGGAAGGACACGAGCTCGCCGAGCCCGGTCCCCGGCAGCTCGGCGCGGATCTCGCGGGCGAAACCCGCGTCGATCCCGTGGATGCGCGCCGACAGAAGGTCGTCGAGAGACGGCCGCCCTCCATCGCCCGCGAGCGCCGCCGCCTGTGAGGGATCCACGCCGTGTATCCGGACGGCCAGCGCCTCGTCGACGGAGAGCGGCGGATAGCCGGCGCCGCGGAAACGGGCGAGGAGATCCGCGTTGACGCCATGGATTCGCAGCGCCGTCGCCTGATCGGGGGAGATCTTTCCGCCGAAGAGCGTCGCGGTCTCACGGATCCAGGCGGGGGACGCGCCGTGGATCCTCAGGGCGACGCACCGCTCGAGCGAGATCCGCCCGAAAATCTTCTGGTACTCCCCGATGTCCTCGGCGGAGACGCCGTGGATTCGGAGCGCCACGAGGTCCGAGACGCTTGCCCGCGAATACCCGAGCTCCGCGAGGCCCTGCACGAAACGCGGCGTCACGCCCCGCGACCGGAGGAGCGAAAAGTCGTCGTCCGAGAGCGGTTCGGCGGCGGGGGGTGCGGGCGCCGCGGGGGGCGCGGGGGGCGCCAGAGCGGCGATCGGAGAGGCCGCCCGAGGAGCGGGAACGGGCGGCGCGGGTGCCGGGACCGGAACGTCAGAGAGAGCCGGTTCGGGAGCCGGAGGAGCCGGGACCGCGGAGAGACCCGGCAGGGGCTCTGCCGCCGGGACTCTCGGAGCGGCCGGAGCAGGCGGCGCAGCAGTGACCGGCGCGGGGGCGGGCGAAGCGGCCGCGGCGGCCGGTACGGGAGGACGCGGCGGCGCGGGCGGCTCGAGCCGGGCCCCCCTCTCCGGCGCGGAAAGGACCGGATCCACGTTGCCGTCGGCGGGCCCGATCCACGCGGCCGCGCCGACGAGGACCAGGGCACAGAGGGCCAGGGCCCCGGCGGTCCGGCGCGAGCGCGCGTCCGCGGCCGCCGAGAGCGAAGAAGAAGAAGGCGAGGAGGGAAAGAGCCGGAGAACGCGGCCGCGCAGCTCTCCGCCGTTCGCCGCCACGGCGAGGCGCCGCGATCCCGCGCGCAGCTCCTCCAGGCCGACGAGCGCGCCGGCGTACACCCGTGCGTCGCCCACCGCCGCGACCGCGAGGTCGTCGCACGCGTTTTCACGTTCCGCGCGAATCCGGCCCGACACCCACCAGACGGCCGGATGGTAGAAGAGCAGCGTCTCGACCACGCTCTGCAGCAGGTTGACGAGGTAGTCGTGCCGCTTCACGTGGGCGAGCTCGTGCGCGAGCAGAGCCTCCACCTGTTGCGCGTCGAGCCCCGTGAGCGCGGAGACCGGCAAAAGGACGATCGGCTTCAAGACGCCGAGAGCGGCTGGAACTTCCACGGCCGCGGAGCGGAGGAGTCGAACGCCCGGGGAGACACCGAGCCGCTGGCGGAGGCGGGCGAAGGCTTCCGAAACGGCCGAGTCGGTCTCTTTCGAGACGCGGCGCGCGAGCCGCGCGACGCCCGCGCACCCGGCGAGAAACCGCATCGAAAGAGCCGCGACACCCGCGAGCCAGATCCCGAGGAGCCATCCACGCCACGTCCCGGCAAGGGCGGCGCTGGAAGGCCCGGCGGGGACCGGGGCGCCGTCTGACGCCGTTCGAATCTGCGTGGGTTCCGCCAGGGCCGAGCTCGCGATTCCGGGACGCGAATCGGTTTCGGACCGGCTACGGGAACGCGCGAAGGTCGCGATCGGCAGAAGGAGCATCGCGGCGAGCGCGCCGCACGCGAGCGCGTATCGGGTGTTCGACGCGGCTCCGCGCTTCCGCAACTGGCGATCCGCGGCGGCGTACGCGAGCGCGACGAACGCGCCCTGCCAGACGAAGTGGAGCAGCGCCGCGGCCAGTCTCTCGAAGACCGGGCTGTCGAACCGCAGGAACGGGCCGATCGCGTTCATCGCTTACCTCCCGAGGCCTCATCGAGCACTTTTCGAATCTGCGCGATTTCTTCCGGCGAGGCCCCCCGCCCCGCGAGCGCCTGCATGACGAGCCGCGATGCGGAGCCCCCGAACGCCCGGTCGAGCAAGTCGTCGACGAGCTGCCGCTCCGTATCCTGCCGCGCCATCCGCGCCCGGTAAACGTGGGCCCGCTCGGACTCGTCGCGTCGAACGAGGCCCTTCTCGGTCATGATCTGAAGAAGTTTCAACACGGTCGTGTAGCCGGCCGCGCGGCTCTTCGAGATCGCGTCATGCACCTCGCGAACCGTCGCCTCGTTCCTGTCCCAGAGGACCCGCAGGATCTCGAGCTCGGCGTCCGTCGGTCGGGGCAATTCGGAAGGCGGTTGTTCGGTCATCGGCGCTCCTGGATTTGCATACGAAGAAAGTAGTACGAGGTTCTTCGTATATGAAGCCTTTTTTCGATACGGATCAAAATTCGGGATCGCATTGGGTTAGCCGAAAGGAACACGGAGTTTCGGCGCCTGAGCCTTATGAAATTCGGCTCCCGCCTCTCGTCTAGAGCGTCAGCGGATCCAGCTCTTCTCCGGCGTGCCGTTCCCGCGCAAGGCGGGCCGCGAGAACCGTGTTGGAGAGCAGCATCGCGACCGTGAGCGGCCCGACCCCGCCCGGCACGGGTGAGATCCAGCCCGCCACACGGGAGACGTCCTCGAAGTCGACGTCGCCCACGAGAGCGCTTCCCTTTTCCGCGAGCGCGCTGCGCACCCGCTCGGACTGCCGCAGCGAGGGAGGCGCGCCGTCGAGCGACGTGATGCGGTTGATTCCCACGTCCACGACGGCCGCGCCCGGACGGACGTGGGCGCCGGTGACGAACGCCGGACGTCCGATGGCGGCAATCAGGATGTCGGCCTCCGCGCAGATTCCGAGAACGCCCTTCGTCTTCGAGTGACAGACCGTGACCGTCGCGTCGCGGGCGGTCAGGAGAGCAGCGACCGGTTTGCCCACGATCTCGCTCCGGCCGAGGACGACCGCCCGGCGGCCGCGGATTTCGACGCTCGCATCGTCGAGCAGGGCGACGATGCCGGCCGGAGTGCACGGTGTGAACCGCGGGCGGTCCTGGTGGAGGAGGCCGACGTTCTCCGGAGTCACGCCGTCGACGTCCTTCCAGGGATCGAGCGCGTCGAAGACACGGCGGGCGTCGTGCGGGGGCGGGAGGGGCAGCTGCACGAGAAGCCCGTCCACGGAGGCGTCCCGGTTCCCGCGGTCGACTTCGGCGAGGAGGACCCCCGGGGCCGACCCCTCCGGGAGGCGCACGGTCTCGGCCGTGCAGCCGGCCTCGCGCGCGGCGCGCGTCTTGGAGGCGACGTAGGTTTCCGAGGCGGGGTCCCTGCCGAGCAGGATGACGCGGAGGTGGGGCCGCCGTCCAGCTGTCGCGAGCGCGTCGGCCGCGGCCCGGGCGTCTTCCCGGATGCGCTTCGCGAGGGCCGCCCCGTCCAGGATCCGCGCCGAAGCAGAACTCACGCCGTCGAGGATATCGTTCCGGGTCTCTCCGCGCGAGATGGGTCGAAGAAGGAGGGGCGTGGTTCTTGCTATTTCCGGCGTCGTCCGCCGCCAGCCGCGGGGCCGAACGATGACATCCCGTCTGATCCTCCGCAGCGGGCTCGCCGCAGTCGGCTTCGCCGCTGGCGTCCTCCTGGCGACCGCCCAGGACGCGGCGTACGTGGACGATCAGATCCGCGAGGGCCGGCGGGCCTGGGACGACAAGCAATACGTCGAGGCGGCGGACCACTTCCGGCTGGCGGGCTTCGCGGCCGTCGAGGCGCCGGTTCGCCTGACGGAGGCGCTCGCCCGTCTGGCGCTCGCTCAGGACGCCGCAGGGGCGCACGCCGCCGCCGATGCGACTCTCGCGCGTTTTCTCGAAGTGGAGCAGCACTCCTCGCGCTACGGGGAGGCTGCGCTCGAACTGCCTCTCCGCGGCGCGTTCGAGCGTCTGCTGCGGACGAGGGTCCCGGCGGAGCGGCTCGCCGCCGTTCCGACTCTGGCATCCGCGGCTCGCGGCGATCCGCCCGTCGAAGCGCGGGTGCCCCCGCCGGCGCCATCGGCCGGCCCGGACACTCGGACTGCGGCACCGCCCGCTCCGACCGAGCCCGTGGCCTCGCCCCCGCCCGCGGCCACACCGGCGCCGGTCACGACCGTTCCGCGGCCGACGATGACGCCCCCACCCCCTCCCCCCACGAGGGAGACGCCTCCTC
>JALZAT010000005.1 GCA_030948185.1 Acidobacteriota bacterium | reverse complement strand
GACTGGAGGCTCTCGTGGTGCCCGCCTCGAGGGGAAGGGCAGATCCTTCGTCGCTGCGCTCCTCAGGATGACAAGGCATCCAGAGGGTACGACGGGGCGGGACATCGCGATTGTTTCGCCGAACGGATTCGCCGGAGCGGAGCGAGGGATTCGGCGCACGGTCGAAGCGCGCATCCGCGCGAGCCGGGCGCCGGCGGCCGAAGGCCGCTTTCCCTCGCCCCGCGCAGGCGACGGTTAGAACGGTTCCCCGACCGCCGGCGGCGACGGCGCGCTTTCGTTTCGCGCCTTGTCGTACGCACGCACCGTGTACACGTAGCGGTGGCCCTTCTGGACCGCCGTATCGTCGTACGACGGATCGACGAGGAGGTCCTTCGTCAGCCGCACGGGCGGCGCGTTCCCCTCCGAGCGGAAGACGGAATACCCGGCGAGGTCCGGCGCCGCGACCGGATCCCAGACGAGGCGCACGAGCGAGGCCTCCGAGAGCGCGTCGAGGCGGGCGGGGGGCGCGGGAGGAAAGACGTCGCGGTAGTCGACTCCCGCCTCGTCGGCCGCGCCGCCCTCGATCCGGGGCTTGTCGGGAAGGATCGCCCGCAGCGTGTAGACGAGCTGAGACCCGTACGGCGGATTCATGTCCACGTACGACGTTCCCTCGACAGGCTTTGCATTGAGAGGCGGTCCGTAATCCTCCTCGGGCAGCGCGCGACGGTAGACGAAGTAGCCGCCGACCTTCGCCTCCGGGCGGCCGAGGAGGCCTTTTTCGGGCGCGAGCCACTCGAGACAGATCCTCCCCTCCTCGGGGGTCACGGCGAGGAGCACCGGCGCGGCGGGAGGAACTTCGGGCGACAGGGTGACGATGTTCGAGAGCGGGCTCCTCTCTCCCCCGCGGCGGACGGACACGACCGCGTAGGCGAGCGACGTGGGAGTGACCTTGCGCGCGAAGAGCGGCGCCAGCGGGTCCTGGAAGACGATCGTGGCGCCGCGCGTGCGCCGCGCGAGCTCGCCGACCGGCAGCGACGCGACGCGCTCCGCGTCCCGGTAGAACGCCTCCTCCGCGACGCGACGGTTGGTCGCCGCCTGCCTCGCTCCGGCGGCCGGCGCGAGGTCGGTCCGCGGGGCCCCGGGCGAAGGGCGAGCGGGCGCGCCCGGCCGCGGCGTGGCGGAAAGGGCCGGCGACGGGTTCACGACCCGATAGATCTCGATCGCCGAGAGGTCGGTCAGCGGCGATCCATCCAGGAGCCGGTCCGGGTACGTGAACGTCAGGACGGCGTCGGCGGCCTCCTGCTCGATCGAGAGGTCGGCAACGGCCCTCGGACCCCGGGGGAAGGGAGGCTGCGGATCGCCCTTCTTGCCGCACGACACGGCCAAAAGAATCGTTCCGACGGCGAGCGCGGCACGGAAGATGGGGCGGCTACCACCTACCACCTACGACCTACCGCCTCGTCAGAGCACGTAGCGCGACAGGTCCTCGTCTTTGACGAGATCGCCGAGCGCGGCGCGGACGTCTTCGACCTCGATGCGGATGGTCTTGCCGGCGTTTTCGGGGCCGGCGAAGGATATCTCCTCTAAGAGACGCTCGAGGATCGTGTGGAGACGCCGAGCGCCGATGTTCTCGAGAGACCGGTTCACGCGCTCGGCGTCGCGCGCGATTTCCCGGATCGCTTCCTCGGAGAACTGGAGGTCGACGTTCTCCGCCGTCAGCAGCGCGTGGTACTGCTTCAGGAGCGCGTTCTGGGGCTCGGAGAGGATCCGCACGAAGTCTTCCTCGGTCAGCGATTCGAGCTCGACGCGGATCGGGAAGCGGCCCTGGAGCTCGGGAATCAGGTCCGAGGGCTTCGAGACGTGGAAGGCGCCCGCCGCAATGAAGAGCACGTGGTCGGTCTTCACGAAGCCGTATTTGGTGTTGACGGAAGTGCCTTCCACGATCGGCAGGAGGTCACGCTGGACACCCTCGCGGGAGACGTCGGGCCCGCGCCCTCCCGACTCGCGGCCGGCGACCTTGTCGATCTCGTCGAGGAAGACGATCCCGGAGGACTGCGCCCGATCGACCGCTTCCCGCGCCACGACGCTCGGATCGACGAGGCGGCCCTCCTCTTCCTGCTGAATGATCTCGCGCGCCTCCGCGACGCTCGCCTTGCGCCGCTTCTTCTTGCTGCCGAAGAGTCCCGGGAGCATCTCCTTGACGTTGATGTCCATCTCCTCGACGCCCTGGTTGGTGACGATCTCGAAGGAGGGAAAGGTTTTGTCCGCGACTTCGACCTCGACCAGGCGTTCGTCGAGCTTGCCCGCGTCGAGCAGGCTCTTCAACTTCGCGCGCGTCTCTTCCGCCTCTCGATCCGGCAACGGCGGCATCAGGAGCTCCAGCAGACGCTGTTCGGTGCGGGCCTTCGCGCGGTCGCGGATCTCGAGCGTCTTTTCCT
Source organism: Acidobacteriota bacterium (assembly GCA_030948185.1). Taxonomy (GTDB): domain Bacteria; phylum Acidobacteriota; class Thermoanaerobaculia; order UBA5066; family Gp7-AA6; genus JALYUA01. The sequence goes on along the minus strand of JALZAT010000005.1, from coordinate 107,732 downwards.
CCCGCACCATGTGGACGGCGATCTCCGTCAGGTCCCGCACGATCGACTCGACGTCGCGCCCCACGTAGCCGACCTCCGTGAACTTGGAGGCTTCCACTTTCAGGAATGGCGCCTCCGCGAGCCGCGCGAGCCTTCGCGCGATCTCCGTTTTGCCGACGCCCGTCGGGCCGATCATGAGGATGTTCTTCGGAAGGATCTCGCGCGACATCTCGGGGTCGAGCTGCTGGCGCCGCCACCGGTTGCGCAGCGCGACGGCGACCGCCTTCTTCGCCTTGTGCTGTCCGATGACGTACTTGTCGAGCTCGCCGACGATCTCCCGCGGAGTTTTCGAGCCGGGAGATACCTGCGGCGGTGTCTCCGCCTTTTCGCCGGGCATCAGGAAAACCATGGCCTCACAGCTCCTCCAGGGTCACTCGGTCGTTTGTGTAGATGTCGATCGTCGAGGCGACGAGCAGCGCCTCCCGGGCCACCTGGCCCGCCGTCATGTCGCTGCGGTGCTTGATCAAGGTGCGCGCTGCCGCGAGCGCGAAAGGGCCTCCCGATCCGACCGCGAGAACGCCCTCGTCCGGCGAGATGAGGTCGCCCGTGCCCGAGAGCAGCAGCGAGGTGGTCTTGTCGGCCACGATCAGGAGAGCCTCGAGCTGCCGGAGCATTTTGTCGGTGCGCCAATCCTTGGCGAGCTCGATCGCGGACCGCTCGAGGTTGCCGCGATGCTCCTCGAGCTTCGCCTCGAACCGCGAGAAGAGCGCGAACGCGTCGGCAGACGAGCCGGCGAAGCCCGCGATGACCTCCCCGCCTTTCAGGCGCCGGATCTTCGCCGCCGTGTGTTTCATCACGGTCGTGCCGAGCGTCACCTGGCCGTCGGAAGCCATGGCGACCTTGTCGTTGTGGCGGACGCAGACCACGGTGGTCGAGTGCCACTGCTGCTTTTTCATGTGGAGGGAGGATAGCGGATTCGAACACGGAGCGGCGGTAGGGGCGGCCCTTGTGGCCGCGCGCCTGTCGCATTGAGCGGGCGGGGACGAGCCCCGCCCCTACCGCCTCCCGCGGGCCAGCTCCCGAATTGCCGCCTCGACGATCGCGTCTTCCTCCCCCGCCTTCTCCCCCGGCCGGTCCGCCACCACGACGTCCGGGCGGACGGGACGGCCCTCCCAGGGACGCCCCGCTTCGTCTTCGACGGCGCGCGCGGTCAGCCAGAGGCCGGAGCCATCGGAGAGCCGCGCGAAGCTCGCGCCTCCGGACAACATCCCCGCCGTTTCCTCGCCGACGATGGGGCCGATGGCGTGGCGGCGGAACTTCACCGCAAGGGCCTCGCCCGCGCTCGCCGTCCCCGCGTTGACGAGGAGCGCGGCCGGGAGGGGCCTGTACTCCGGAGGAACGAACCGCCGTCCCTGCCGGCTGCGCACCCAGTAGTCGCCGGCGCTCCAGCGGCCGCGCAGAAACGTCGTCAGGATGTCGGGCTCGTAGCCGCCGCTGTTGCCGCGCACGTCGAGGAGGAACCCGTCGATCGCGTCGAACCCGGCGAGGCGCGGGTCGGCTCTTGCCGCCTCGGCGCGGTCGGAGAGCAGGTCGACGAGCGCGAGCGCGGTCTCGGCGGACATTCCCCAGAGCCGTGCGTAACCCCAGGTCCTTCCGCCGCGCCGGATGACCCGCGCGCTCTTCCAGACGAGCGCATCGCCGGGAGTCTCCGCCTCGAGGACGAGCGCGGCCGTCCGCGGGTTGCCGCCGGACGGCCGCCAGACGACCTCGACGGAACCGCGCGGCTGCCCCTCGAGCGAGAGAAAGAGGTCGCGGAAGTTCATCTTCTGGGCCCCGCACGCCTTCCGCCCGATCGAGACGACCGCGTCGCCGAGCTTCAAGCCCGCGCGCTCGGCGGAGCCGCCGGGAAGGATTCCTTTGACCGCGCACGCGCCGCCTTCCCGACCGATCCGCAATCCGGCGGTCGCCCAGTCCTTCTCGGGCAGCCGGCCCGCCGGAACCCGGAACGTGTGGGAGTCCTCGAGCACCGCGAGAAGGCGGTCAAAGACGGCGTCCCGGTCCGAGTCCGCCGCGGCGCTCGCGAGCTCGCTCGACGCGCGCTCCACGGCTTCGCCCCACGCGGCGCCCTTCAGCTTCGGGTCCCAGAACTCCGCGCGCACGTGACGATCGATCTCCGCGAGCACGGCGGCCGCCCCGGCTGCGGCGGGAGAGCGCGCGGCCAAAGCGACGGAAGGCTGAAAAGAAAGCCCGAGGCCGAGAAGGAGCAGGAGCGAGGGCGCGGCCCGCCTCATGCGCGGGGGTGCGCGCGGCGGTAGACGTCCCGCAGCCGCGCCGCGTCGAGGTGGGTGTACTTCTGCGTCGTCGAGAGCGAGGCGTGCCCCAGGAGCTCCTGGATCGAGCGCAGGTCCGCGCCCGACTGCAGCAGGTGCGTCGCGAACGTGTGGCGGAGCGCATGCGGAGAGATCTGCGCGGGAAGCCCCGCGGCGCGAAGGCGCCGCTTGAGCACGCGCGCCATGGAGCGCGTCGTCAGCCGCCCGCCGCGCGCGTTGACGAAGAGAGGCTCGCCTCTGCCCCCTCTCCCGGCGGGAGAGGGGCGGGGTGAGGGGGAAGCGGGAGGGCGCCGGAGCTCGCTTCTCACCGGAAGCCAGGCCCGCAGCGCGTCCTCCGCGGTCTCGCCGAACGGAACGATCCGCTCCTTGCGGCCCTTACCCTGCGCGCGCAGCATGCGCGCCGAAAGGTCCACGTCTTCGACGTCGAGCGCTGCCGCCTCGGAAACCCGCAGCCCCGTCGCATAGAGCAACTCGAAGAGCGCCCGTTCCCGTTCGGGCAGGTGGCCCTCGTCCTCCGTCTCGAGAAGCGACTCCGTGTCCGCGAGCGTCAGGGCGCGGGGAAGGCTGCGAGGGACTCGCGGCGAGGGCAGGCCCTTCGTGGGGTTGTGGTCGAGGTGGCCTTCCCGGCAGGCCCAGCGGAAGAAGGAGCGCAGCGTGGAGAGGTGCCGCGCGAGCGAGCGGTTCGAAAGCTTCGCGCGGTGCAGCGAGGCGAGGTGCGAGCGCACGGAAAGCGTGTCGATCCGGTTGACGGGGGTCCTGCCGGCGGCCGCTTCGCCGAACTCCCGCTCCCAGAAATCCGCGAAGCGGTCGAGGTCCTGCCCGTACGCGAGGACGGTCGACGGAGAGAACCGCCTCTCGTCGGCGAGGTACGACCCGAAATTGCCGATCGCCCGCGCGAGCGTGATCACGTGAGGAAAGTGTAGCTGACGGCTATCAGCTGTCAGCGTCTTTTGCCGAACCCCCTCACGTCTTCCTTGACGAGCGACTCGATCTGCTCCTTCGTCAGCTTCTTGCCGAAGGCGGGCATGTCCTCGCCTCCCGTGCTGACGGTCTTGACGAGCTCCGCGTCCGACTTGCTCGACTGCCATTCGGCGTCCGTGAAATCGCGCGCCATGAGCTGCTTTCCCTTGGGCGTCTTCGCCGTGCCATCTTCGCCGTGGCACTTCGCGCAGTACTCCATGTAGAGCGCCGACGGATGGTCGTCCTTCGCGAACAGCAGAACCCCTCCACCTGCGATCAACCCGAAGCAGAGTCCCGCCGCCAGCCGGGTCCGCGCGCTTCCGCTCATGTATGCCTTCATGGTCTCTATCCCTTTCTCGCTTTCTCCAGATCACGAAGGATGTGCTCCGGCTCCCAGGACTCTCCGTAGTAGATCGACGAGAGGCGGCCCTCCGGATCGACGACCGCCACCGCCTGCCCGTGCACGACCTGGCCGTGGTCGGTGTAGTAAAGAACGCCGAACGAGGACGCCACGTCGGCCACGGCTTTCGGCTCTCCCGTCAGAAACTTCCACCGGGCCGGATCGGCGCCCGCCTTCTTTCCGTAGTCCGCGAGCACCGCGGGCGTGTCGTGCTCCGGATCCACCGTGACGACGAGAAGCTTCCCGAAACCCTTCTGCGCGAGCATTCCCGAAAGCCGCGAGAACTTCGCCGTGGTCATCGGGCACGCCGTCGCGACGGGGCAACGCGTGTAGAGGAAGGTGACGGCGACCGGCTCTCCGCGCAGCGATGAGAGCTTGACCCGGTGGTTGGTCTGGTCCGTCAGCTCGAAGTCGGGGACCCGCTCGCCGACCGAAACCGAGTTGTTCGGAACGGGAGTGACGGCGCCGGCGGGCGCGGGTTCCGAAGTACGAGCCTTCGCGGCCGGCCGGGGCGCGCCGGGTGGCTGCCGCCTGCGCCGGATTCCCTCGATCCAGTAGCGGCTCTCCTCGGCGACGAGCGTCGCGTCGATCTCGTCGCCGGGGCCGATCGCCGCCCGGACTTCGAGCGGCGCGCGGACCGGAAAGACCATCGTCATGGCGCCCATGAAACCTGGGATCGCGTCGTGCTCGACGGTCAGGTCCGCCCCTCCGTTCTTCACGTCGCGGACCACTCCGTGGAAGGGATAGCGCTTCGCGGAAGCGGACGCCTCCGGCTCGCGCATCTCCGGGGCGCGCCGGCAGCCGGCCGCCGCTGTGCCGGCAGCGAGGACGACGCACAGAAGGATCGCGGCGCGGCGGACGTCGGGAAAACGGGATCTCACGGCTCTATTTCAACCCGGCGGAGCGTGGAGAATTTCCCCGTTAAGGAATCTCAAACGTCACCGAGGCCCACACGCTCTCCCAGTCCGCGTCGACGTCCTTCGGCGCCCGGGTCATGCGCACCGCCTCGACGAGCCACACGCCCTTGCGGGGAAGGACGAGGGAGATCTCCCCGCTCCGGCCGCTGCGCGCCGTCACGGTCTTTTCGGGATCGTCCCGGGAGATCGCCTTGACGAGCGCGCCTGCCAGAGGCTTGCCGTCGGAGAGAACCTGAAAGCGCATCGGCGGCTTGCCGTCCGGCCGCCAGGCGGCGGGGTCGCTTTTGACGAGGATCTCGAGGTCCAGCCCGAGCGTCCGGTCGAAGTCGCGCCCGCGGGTCCCCGAAATGACGATCGACTTCACGCTGCGCGAGAAGACCTCGCGGCCCGGCTTCTCGCTCTCTTTGCGCCGCGCGCGCTCGGCGATCACCGCTTCGAGTCCCTCGTCCGTCAGGTACTTCTCGAACTTGGCCGCCTCGAGCATGACGGGTGAGCGGTCGCTCCGGTACCCGATCGCGATGACGCCGGGGCCGTCGGATTTCGCGAAGCCCGCGGGGTCGGATCCCGGCAGGCCCGGGATCGGCGATTCGCCGAGGTTTGCAACGAGGAAGAACTTCTTGATGCGCCGCTCGTCGCGGGGAACGGGCTCGCCGCGGAAGTGCTCGCCGACCCGAAGCGCGACCGTGAATTCCTCGCCCGGCGCGGGCCGGAACGTCGACGGCTCGATCCAGAAGTCGTGGGCGGCGGCGGTCTCCGCCGCCAGAAGGAACGCGAGCGCGGACCAGAGCCCGCGCAACCGCCTCGACGTCTCGAACGTCCTCATGCATGCACCCGCGTGGATTGCAGCAGATACGCCGCCAGCTTTTCGCGGTCCACGTTGCCTCCGGAAAGGATCACGCCGACCTTCTGGCCCGAAAAATCCGCCTTGCGGTGGCGGACGGCGGCCGCTCCGGCCACCCCGGAAGGCTCGACCAAAACCTTCATCCGCTCGAGGATGAAGGTGAGCGTCTCGACGAGCTCGTCGTCCGAGACCAGCAGCACGGCCTTCACGTTCTCCAGGACGATCGGAAACGTCAGCTTCCCCGGGCTCGCGACCTGGAGACCGTCCGCGATCGTGTGGGGGATCGGGATCGACACGCGCTCGCCGCGAGCAAGCGACTGCGCCGTGTCCGATCCCTCTTCCGGCTCCGTTCCGTAGATGGCGATGCCCGGTCTCATCCGCCGCGCCGCGACGGAGGACCCGGCGATCAGGCCGCCGCCGGAGACCGCCACGACGATCGCGTCGAGGTCCGGAACTTCCTCGAGGAGCTCCACCGCCGCCGTCGCCTGCCCCGCCATGATCTGGTAGTCGTCAAACGGAGGGACGAGCACCGCTCCCCTCTCTTCGACGAGGCGCGCGCCGATCTGGTCGCGGCTCTCCCGGTAGCGGTCGTAGAAGACGATTTCCGCGCCGTACCCCCGCGTGGCGGCGAGCTTCGCGGCCGGAGCGTCCGAAGGCATCACGATCGTGGCCTTGAGTCCCAGAAGCTTCGCGCTGAGCGCGACGGCCTGGGCATGGTTGCCCGAGGAGAAGGCGATGATTTCCCGGACAGGCCCCGCTTCGACCAGCGACTTCAGCTTGTTGTAGGCCCCCCGGAACTTGAAGGCTCCCGCGCGCTGGAGGTTCTCCGCCTTGAAGTGCACCGACGCCCCGGATTCCTCGTCGAACTGCCGGGAGCGGAGGACAGGCGTCCGGAACGCGACGCCGTCCAGGCGCCGCCGCGCTTTTTCGATCTCCTCCCACGTCAGGGTCATCGCGACACCGCCGCCTCGGCCGAAATCGCATCTCTCCACTCCCGGATCGCGACAAGCGCGCGCTCGACGATTCGCCGCCGGCGCTCCGCTTTGTCGCGCACCGGCGAGTGCGACGTGTCTTCGATCAACCCGAAGGTGACGTTCATCGGCTCGAACTTCTCATTGGGCGGGCGGTCGGAACAGTGACGCGCCAGCGATCCAATGGCGGTCGCCGGCGGAATTGGGAGCGGCTCGCGCCCCTCGAGCGTCTGCGCGAGCGTGAGCCCCACGGCGAGCCCCGTCGCGGCGCTCTCCACATACCCTTCGACGCCGGTGATCTGGCCCGCGAACGATATTCGGGGCTCCCGTCGCATCCTCCACAGGCGGTCGAGGTGCGCCGGCGCGTGGATGTACGTGTTGCGGTGGAGCATCCCGTACCGGACGAACGCCGCGTTCTCCATGCCGGCGATCTTCCGAAAGATCCGCTGTTGCTCCGGGATCTTCAGCTTCGTCTGGAACCCGACGAGGTTGTAGTGCTCCTTCGCGAGGTCGTCCTGCCGCAGCTGCACCACGGCCCAGGGAATGCGCCCCGTCGCCGGCTCGGGGAGTCCCATCGGCTTCATGGGCCCGTGCCGCAGCGTCTCGCGGCCGCGCTCGGCCATCACCTCGATCGGGAGACACCCTTCGAAATAGATCCCCTTCTCGAAGTCGTGCACGGGCACGGTCTCGCCCGCGAGGAGATCGGAGACGAGCTCCTCGTACTGCTCCCGCGTCAGGGGGCAGTTCCAGTAGTCCGCGCCCTCCCCCTTGCCGTACCGGGACATCGCGTACATCTTCGAGAAGTCGAGCGAGTCGGCGGCGACGACGGGAGCGATCGAGTCGTAGAAGTAGAGGTCCGCGGTCCCGAGCAGCCGCTCGATCGCAAGGTCGAGCGCGGGCGACGTCAGCGGCCCCGTCGCGAGCACCACGAGCCCCTCCGGGATCTCCCGCGCTTCTTCCCGGACGACTTCGATCTCGGGCCTCGAGGCGATCGCTTCCGTGACCGCCGCGGCGAAGACGTTGCGGTCCATCGCGAGCGCGTCCCCGGCCGGCAGCGCCGCCGCGCGCGCGCTCCGAATGACGAGCGAGTCGAGCTCCTCCATCTCGCGCTTCAGGAGCCCCACCGCGTTCTGCGGGTTGTCCGAGCGGAAGGAGTTCGAGCAGACGAGCTCCGCGAGCCGGTCGGTCGAATGCGCCGACGTCGAGACCTTCGGGCGCATCTCGTAGAGGCGGACGCGGTGCCCCCGCCGGGCGAGCTGCCAGGCGCATTCGGAGCCGGCGAGGCCTCCGCCGACGACGGTCACGAAAGGACGATTCACGCGGGGGATTCTATCGGTCCGAGCGGTTCTTTCTTCGGGCGAGAGGGATCACGAACCGGATCGAGGTCAGCCGCGGCGAGAACGCGGCGATCTTGTTGTCGACGAGCCCCGCGGCCAGGCCGGCGCGCTGCACGTCGGCCCAGGAGTAGGGAAACTCGAGCGCCTCGGCGAACGGCTTCTTCGGAAGCACGACCCAGAGCGAGCCCGCCGGCGCGAGCCGCGTCTCGAGGTCGCGGAAGAACGCGGAGAGCGATCCCTGCGGAGGCACTTCGCACATCATCCAGTCGAGCGGACCGGGCGGAGCGGCCTTCACCTTCTCGACGAGCGGCCCGAACACCTGGCGCAGGGTCTTGAAGAATTCGGGTGAATGTCCCAGCGCGTGCGCCGGCGCGTCGCCGGGAAGCGAGAACTTGGCCCACGGCGTCGCCACGGCGGGGATTCTACGGGGCGCGGGGCGGTGCCGTTCACCGGGCGGGCGGGGACAAGCCCCGCCCCTACGGAATCCGTCGATCCGGAGCAGGTGCTGTAGGGGCGGCCCTTGTGGCCGCCCGCAACGACGTCGATACCGCGGCCGCTGCTGCCATCCCGCCCTATCGAACGACGCGCCGAATGACCTCTTTGTCCGAATTCATCGAACACGCGACTTCCCGGGCAAGCGCGCGGAAGAGGCGGCGGGTTCCAACTGCAAGCGCGGGACGGAACGCCAGCCCGACGAGCGGGCTCTCGGGAGTCGGGTCGGGGGAACCGCCCCATTCGAAGACGGCCGCGCTTTCGTTGTCAGGCCACACGCGGCGGTACACCTCGAACTGCGCCGGCAGAAACCGCTCGTCGACCGGAAAGCCCTCCTGCTCGAACGCCTGGAGGACGGGCAGCAGGGGCTTGCCGGCGGGAGTCCTCCGCGCGAGCTCGCGCAGCATCGGCTCGAGCAGTCCGTCCCAGGCGTCGTGCTCGCCGAAGCTTCCGAAGAAGGTCGTGCCCACCGGGTAGTAGTAGGGGGTCACGACGTCCGTGAACTCCGGACGATAGATCGCGTCCAGATACCCGGCGTCGAAAAGCATCGGGTCGAGCCGCGTCGGGTGGATCGCGAGGGCGAATGGAAAGAGCTCCTTCAACCGGCGGTAGGCGCGGGACTGGTCTTCGGCGGTCGTGTAGCCCTCGAGCACGTCGGCGTCCTCGTAGTACACGCCCCCGATGCCGCTCATCGCGGCGTACCGCGAGCGGGCGGCAGGGTCCTCCCACGCGCGATCGATCTCCGCGGTGCTCAGGTACGCGATGTAGCCGACGCCCGCGGCTCGGGCCATCGCCGCCGTCTCCGCGTCCGGGGCGGAGTGGGTGACGACGACGTTGGCCCCGAGCCCGCGGGCGGCCGGGATGGCGTTGGCCTCCCGCTCCCGGTTGAAGACGACCAGCGCCCGAAGAAGCTCAGGGTCGAGCGAATCGGACGGCCGGAAAATCCCGCATCGTCCCTGTCCTGGGAGATTCGCCGCCGCGGCGCCAAAGACGCTGGCGGCGAAGAGCGCGGCCATCACGAATCTCCTCATCCCTGTCCTTCCCGTTCATACGGGCTGGAGAGTGGGAGTGTCGCCACCGGGGTATTCAGCTGTCTTTTCTAAGCGAAGCGCTCTCTCGGCCGCCTGTTCGCGAAGCGAATGCCGCGGCCGACAGCCTCAGCCCCCGCTTTTCCGGAGGACGTTGCGGATCCCCAGCCTCAGAACGCCGTACCCCGCCGTCGCGAACACGGCCCCGAAAAGAATGGGCAGCCAGGTCTTCTTGTCCGACCCGATGGCGAGATGGAAGAAGAGCCCCATGACTCCGAGGCCGACGAGGAGGAAGACGAGCCCCATGCAGCCCGGCACGATTCCGTCGGCGTATCTCTTCATGAAGACGAGCGTGTCGCCCGCGGGCCCGGGGTCGTTGAACTCGGCCCAGAGACGCCCGACAGATCCGCGCGAAGCGGGCTCCGACGCCCGCGCGCGCCGCATCACCATCCGCCGCCTCCGCCGCCGCCCGAACTGCCGCCCCCGCCGCCGCCCCCGCCGCCGCCACCCGAGGAGCTCGGCGCGGAGACGCCCGCCGCGATCCCGCCGGCCGCCACGGCCCACGAGCCGGACGAGCCGGCGCCTCCCGAGAAGCCGCTTCCGCCCGTGAAGCCGCCCGACTCGCCCGAGAACGAACTGGACGACGCGGACGAGGACGACGAGGAGGACGGCGACGAAGAAAACGAGGACGCGGAGGCCGCCACCGACGCGCCGCCGAACGAGCGGAACCACCGGTCGACGCGGGGACCGAGGCCAAACGCGGCGAGCCATGGGAACCACGCGTCCTTCAGCCGCGGCGCGGGCCTGGAGAGCTCGCTCTCGAAGAAGCGGCGCGCCGCCACGAGCTCCCGCCGCCGGGCGATCTTCTTCGGACCGGAACGGGTCTTCGCGACGTTGAAGAGGTTGTTCGCCGCCGCGAGCCAGAGCGCCAGGCGGCCGACCAGCACCGGCAGCGGCGTGATTCCGGCGGACGCGATTGAAGTCCACGAGCTCCACAGGAAGAGCAGGGGGACGAACAGGAAGGAGATCGCCCACGGCATGAGCCTGTCGATCCGGTTCTGGTAACGAAGCGCGGCCGCGAGCCCGATCGCCCACCAGAAGCTCGTCAGGAGCACGATGGCAATCACGGTCCCCCAGCCGACGGCGCCGGTCACGGCCTCGAAGATCAGAATCCCGAGGCCCGCCATGAACAGCGCAAACGTGGGCGCGCGCCGCGGGCGCCCGGAGCGGTCCTGGAAGTCCGCGTGCTTCGACAGTCTCTCTCGCAGCCCCGGCTCGATCTTCGAGGCGGGATCGAATCCGGAGCTCTTGTAGTGCTTCTTGATCTCGGACGTGGAGGTCTCGGTGCGCCCTCCGAAGAAGAGCGCCTGGACGAGCTCCCTCTCGTACCCGTGGAAGGTGTCGATCGGCACCTTCAGCCGCATCGTCATTTCCTTCTCGGATGCGACGGTCTCGATCTTCTTCTCCGCCGCGAGGCTCGCGAGCACCGCGGTGACCTCCGGAGCCCCGACCGTGTCGTCCCAGAGAGCGCCGGCTTCCTCGGACCGCAGGCTGAAGAGGCGTTGATCGAGCCACGCCTCGTCGATCGCGTCCGGTTTCACGGGCACGGCCATGCGCCCGAGCGCGGCCTCCCGCCGGTAGAACGCGACGCCCATGGCGACCATCGAGAGGAGGAGCAGCACGAACATCGCCACGCGCGTCGGCTTCGTCGTCCCGACGCGGACGGCAGCCGGCGCCGAGGCGGCCGTGCCCGCCGTGCGGCCGAGCTCGGCGTGGACGACGAAGTTCTCGCCCGGCGTCAGACGCCTTGCCGTCTGACGGCCCGAGAATCCCGGCGGCGGCGCCCATAAGGGATCGAGCTGCAGGTCGACAGAGAAGGCCTCGATCGCCTTGTTCGCATCGGGCAGCCCGAAGTTGTGATCGAGGACGTAGCGATTGCCCTGTTTCAGCAGGACGCCGGCGAGCGTGTAGGAGATCTCGTAATCGATCTCGGTGTTGGCGAAAGGGGGATCCGACGGCAGGCGGCTGCGCCAGCGCAGCGTCGTCGGGTTGGCGAACCCGAAGTGGTCGTTCTGGCTGAGGTCGCCCCGCGCGAGCTCACGCGCGGAATCGGGGCCCTCCGCCGGATCGATCCGCCGGATCCGTTCGAAGGCGAGCGTCTGGCCGGGCTCGAGCCGGAAGATGCGCTCCCCGCCGTTCCAGTCGCCCGTGAACACCATCGCGTTGCGCTCGACCACGTGGAGCTGGCCGCCGGCGTCGAGCCGCGCGGAGACGTCGAGCGCCTTCCAGTGGAGCTCCTTCTGGCCGAGCGCGACTCCGGATACGCCTCCCAGGCCGAGCGCGAAGAGCGCCGCGGCGAAGACCCGCCGGGCCGAAATGGACATCCGCTGTGCGGGAGGCACGGCGGAGATTCTAGACGGGGTCCAAGGCGGGCGCGAGGCTCGTCAGCTCGCCCGGCGGCGGGGGGGCCCCTTCCGGACGGCCCGTTTGGGCCGCGCGGGAGGCTCCGTCGCGGAAGCGGCGACCTCGGCCGGGCCGCCCGGTTTCGCCGCGCGCCGGCGCGGCGGCGGTTTCTTCGAAGCGGGGTGCTTTGAAGAGGAGGGCGCCGCGGGAAGGAAGACGTCCTGCAGCTCCGGGATGGTGCCCGCGGGCTTCTCGAAGCCGCATCCCGCTTTGTCGCAGGCGAAGACGTTGCCGCTCTTTCGCTCGCGCAGGATCAGATAGGGGTTACCGCACTGCGGGCATGCCTCGGGAACCGGCCGCGCGGAGAGCGTGAAGTCGCAGTTGGGGTAGTTGACGCACCCGTAGAACGGACGGAAGCGTCCGCGCCGCTCGGCGATCACGCCGCCGTCCTTGGGGCACCGCACGCCGGTATCGCGGACCGGCTTGGGAGGCTTGTAGCGGCACGCCGGGTAATTGGAGCAGGAGACGTAGGCTCCGAAGCGTCCGTGCCGCCGAACGAGCGGATGGCCACAGTCGGGGCAGCTCTCCCCTGTCGGCTCGTCCGGCCGCGCCTCGGCCTTTCCGCCGGCCATGACGACGTTCACGACGTTGCGGCACTTCGGATAGGCCGTGCAGCCGAGAAACGCGGACCCCGTCCTGCTCTGTCGCAGCTTCATCGGCGACCCGCACTCCTCGCACGTCGTGTTCTCGAGCTCCGTCGCGTCCATCACGTCTTCTTCCGGGTCGGGGATGTTCTCCGTGAAGGTGCAGCTCGGATACCCGCTGCAGGCGACGAAGAGTCCGTTCTTGCCCATCCGCAGCTTCAGCTTCTTTCCGCACTTCGGGCACGTCTCGGAGATGAGCGGCACCACGGGGAACGAGAGGAGCTTTCGGGCCTCCCCTAAGGGGATCCCGGCCTTGCCGGAGACCATTTCCTCCAGGGCCCGGTCCCTGTCGGCCGTGAACGTCTTGTCGAACTCGGCGAGCGCCTTCTTCCAGGAGAGCTTGCCCTCCTCGACGTCGTCCAGCCGCTCCTCCATCCGCGCGGTGTAGCCCGTCTGGAAGAAATCCTCGAAGTAGGGCAACAGGAGCTCGATGACGGTGCGCCCGAGCGCGGTCGGGATGAACCGGCGGTCCTTCTTGTGGACGTACTCGCGCTGCTCGATCTTGCGGAGGATCTCGACGTAGGTGGATGGACGGCCGATGCCGTTCTCTTCGAGGAACTTGACGAGCGACGCCTCGTTGAAGCGCGGCGGCGGCTGCGTCGACTTCTTCTCGGGGGCGACCTCGACGAGCTTCAACACTTCGCCCGACGTCAAGGGAGGAAGGCGCGACCCGTCCTTTTCGGCGTCCTCCTCCGCGTCCTCGGACCCGGCGGGGGTCGCCGCGCCGATCCCGTAGGCGGCCAGGTACCCCGCGGATTTCAGCGTCGAGCCGGAAGCCCGGTAGACGGCGCGGCCCGCTTCGATGTCCGCGGACGTGGTGTCGTAGACCGCGGGGTTCATCTGGGACGCGACGAAGCGTTCCCAGATCAGCCGGTACACCTTCGCTTCGTCGGAGGAGAGGTGCGGGGCGACCGCGTCGGGGGGGAGATCGAGGTAGGTCGGCCGGATCGCTTCGTGCGCGTCCTGCGTGTCGCGCCGGCTCTTGAAAAAGCGCGGCGACTCGGGAAGCGTGTCCGGCCCGTACTTGCCGGCGATGTGCTCGCGCACCGCGGCGAGGGCGTCGTTGGAGACGCGGGTCGAGTCGGTTCGCATGTAGGTGATGAGGCCGACGGTCCCGCGTCCGGGGATGTCGCGTCCTTCGTAGAGACGCTGCGCGACCTGCATGGTGCGCCGCACGGCGAACCCGAGGCGGCGCGCGGCGCCCTGCTGGAGCTGGGAAGTGATGAACGGAGGCGGCGGGTTCTTTCGCCGCTCGGAGGTCTCGACCCGCGCGATCCTCCACTCCGCGCGCTCGACGTCGTCGCGGACCCTCTGGGCCGCCTCTTCGTTCTCGAGCCTCGGGTCACCGCCGTCGAACTTGAGCTTCGTGCCCTCGAAGGAGACGAGCCGCGCCGGAAAGGCCGGCGGCGCCTTTCCCTCGAGTGTCGCGTCGAGCGTCCAGTACTCGATGGGCTGGAAGACTTCGATCTCCCGCTCCCGCTCGACGATGATCCTCAGGGCGACGGTCTGGACCCGGCCGGCCGAGAGGCCGCGCCAGATCTTTTTCCAGAGGAGGTCGGACACTTCGTACCCGACGAGCCGGTCGATGATCCGGCGCGCCTGCTGCGCGTCGACTTTCCGCGCGTCGATCTCGCCGGCGTCGTCCATGGCCTGAAGGACGGCGTTCTTCGTGATCTCGTTGAAGCGCACCCTCTTGAAGATGGCGTTGCCGGCCCCCTTCAGGGCCTCGTGGAGGTGCCACGAGATCGCCTCGCCCTCCCGGTCCGGGTCGGCCGCCAGATAGACGTTGTCGACCGCCTTGGCGGCCCGCTTCAAGTCCGCAAGGGTCTTTTCCTTGCCGGCGAGCACCTCGTAAGTGGGCTCGTAGGAGTGGGCGCGGTCCACTCCCAGTCCCTTCTTGGGGAGGTCGCGGACGTGGCCATAGGAGGCCATCACCTTGAAGTCCTTGCCGAGGAACTTTTCGAGGGTCTTGGCTTTGGCGGGAGACTCGACGATGACGAGAGAACGGGTCATTGGGGCGGTGGAAACTGCCATATCCGTCCGCAAAGCGCAAACGGGGGGTGATCCGCTCTCCCACAACGAATGCCTATTCCTTCCTCGTAAGTTGTTCCTGCCAAAGGGTCAGGAGCGGAAAGGCGTCTTCTCATGGCCCACCCCGGATCCCCAATGCCGGATCCGCCAGGGAGAAGCGCCCGGGGCCCGCTCCGGCCGCGAGGCCCGCCGCCTCGAGCTCGAAGAGCGCGGCAAGAACGGTCGCCGCCGGCAGGTCGGCGGCGAGGCCGAGCTCGTCGGTGGAAGCCACTCCGTCCCGGACGAGGATCTCGAGAAGCAGCCGGGCGTCCGGGGAGAGGGTGACCGGAAGGACCGAAGCCTCCGGAGCGATCGGCCTCGCCCCCTCGATCGCGGGAAAGAGCTCGGCGAAGACGTCCTCGGCCCCCCGGCACAGGATCGCCCCGTCGCGGAGGAGCTCGTGCGTGCCGGCCGACGTCCCCGAAAAGACGCTTCCCGGCACGGCAAACACGTCGCGGCCGAAATCGGCCGCGAGCCGGGCCGTGATCAGGGAGCCGCTGCGCCGCGAGGCTTCCACGACGACGACGCCGGCCGCGATCCCCGCGATGATCCGGTTCCGGATGGGGAAATTGCGCGCCGAGGGCTCCTCTCCCGGCGGGTATTCGGACAGGAGCAGGTGCTCCTTCGAAAGCGACTCCTTCAGACGGGCGTTTTCGCGGGGATACTCCACGTCCAGGCCGCAACCGAGCACGGCGATCGTCCCTCCGGGGCCTTCCCGGGCGGCCTCATGGGCGGCGGTATCGACACCCCGTGCAAAGCCGGAAACGACGCAGACGCCCGCCAGAGAAAGGTTGCGGCCGAGCTCGATTGCGACGTCCCGGCCGTAGCGCGATGCCGCGCGCGACCCGACGACCGCGACGGCGGGCAGCCGCAGCCGGTCGAGGTTGCCGACGGCAAAGAGGGCGAAGGGCGGATCCGGGATCTCGAAGAGGGGGCGGGGGTAGGCGTCGTCGAAGGCCGTCACGAGGTGGATTCCGGAACGCAGGAGTTCTGCGGCCCACCGGTCTGCCTCGCGGTCGGAAACGGAGCGCAGGAGGGCGCGGGCGCGCTCCGAGGATCCCAGTCCGCTGGCGAGCTCCCCCTCGGGCGCCGAAAGCATCGCTTCGACGCCGCCCAGGGATCGGATCAGGGGCCAGACCCGCTGGGGCGTGAGCTCCCGGCTCCGCGCCCACGAAATGGCTGCGCGCCGGAAAACCGGGGAGGAGGAGGACACGGACTCCATCTTCTTAATCGTTCCTTCAGAGGGCGCCGCCCTGCCGCCACGCCGAGAAACTCCCCGCCTGGAGCGGTCGGGCGGCGATCTCGACTCCCCATTGTCATGAAACCGTCCACGATCGAAACGGGAGGGAAGAAAACCGCGTCGGGACGCTTTCCTATAATAGCCGCCCCGGAGATCGGAGTAATTGTGATGCGACCCATCGCTTTCCTTCTCGCAGCTTCGCTGGTGACGGCCGGCTGCAACCACTATTCAAAGACGGAGAAGGCCGCCTCCCAGCTCGCCTTCGGAACCGAAGTGGCGCGCAAGGGCCTCTGGCGGGAAGCGTCCTTCCGATTCGAGCAGGCGGTCGCGAAAGAGCCAAAGAACGCGCGGGCGCACAACAACCTCGCCGTCGCGCTCGAGGCGAGCGGCGAGTACGCCCGGGCGCTCGCCGAATACAAGCGCGCCTTGGAGCTCGACGCCAAGGACCAGTACATTCGCCGCAATTACGCCCGCTTCGCCGAGTTCTACACGTCCTACACGCGCACGACCGGGAAGACGGCCAGTGGCTCGTAAGCGGCCCCGGGCGTTGCGCTCCGCCGTGGCCCTCCTCCTCGGGGCTTTCCTCGCCGCCTCGCCCCTTTTCGCCGGCGTGTCGCAGGTCCGCCTGAAGCTGCCCTTGAAGCCCCGCCTCCCGCTGCGCGGCAACGAGAAGATCGCCCTCGCTCCGTTCCTGGTCGTGACGGAAGCGGACCGCGCACGCGACAAGCGGCTCCAGAACGTGGATCTCCAGGCCGAGTTCCACCGGTTTCTGAAGAAGCAGATCGATAAGAAGACCAAGCTCGAAGTGATCGAGACGCCGCCGGAGCTGAAGCTGCCGACCCAGAACCTCTCGGAGCTCGGACGGGCCACGGAGTTCTGGAAAGCCGTCGGGATTTCGACGGGCGCCGAGATCCTCGTGTCGGGCTCCCTCGAGTTTCGCGTCGAGGACCGTTCCGGGTACAAGACGGAGGAGTACGTCTCCCCCATCAACAACCAGACCTATTACCGCCAGGTGTACGTCGAGCAGACGGGCTTCGTCTTCGACATCGTGTTCCTCGTCTTCGACGGTCGCACCGGCGAGAAGATCCTCCAGGACGAGTTCAAGGACTTCCGGCAAACGGGCGGGCGGCGCGCGGACGAGCTTCAGGGCCTCTTCGAAAACCTCTTCTCCCTGGAGAACCAGATCCTGAACCTCTTCGTCGCGCGCGAGCGCGAAGCCGACCGCTACATCTTCACCGATTGATCAACGAGAGACCGGAGTTCTCCCATCAACACCGGAGTTTCCGCATGAAGAAGGCGCTTCTCGCCCTCGCCCTGCTCGCACTCGCCGGCGCCGCCCGGGCACAGGAAGGCTTCGGCGAAAACAAGATCGAGTACGACCGGTTTGACTGGAAGACGTACAAGTCCACCCACTTCATCATCTACTTCTACGACAAGGAGCGCCCGGCTCTTCAGAAGGTCGCCTCGTACGCGGAAAGCGCCTATGACGACATCTCGCGGCAGCTCAATTTCCAGATCCCGAAGCCAATCAACCTCATCTACTACGCGTCGCACTCGGATTTCGAGCAGACCAACACCCTCCTGAACTTCATCCCCGAGGGCGTGGGCGCCTTCGCGCTGCCCTCCCGGAACAGGATGGTGCTGCCGATCGACTCGCCCGACGAGAAGCTGCAGCAGCTGATCGCGCACGAGCTGACGCACGTCTTCCAGTTCGAGATCCTGTTCGGCGGCAACTACCTGCGCGCCGCCACCACGAACGCTCCGCAGTGGCTCACGGAGGGAATGGCCTCCTACTTCGGCAACGACGAGGACAACAAGGACCGGATGGTCCTGCGCGACGCCGTCCTGGCCGACCAGGTTCCGGAAGTCACCAAGCGCGGCATCGGCGGGTTCTTTGCTTACCGGTTCGGGCACGCCGTCTTCGACTTCATCGCCGCCGAATGGGGCAAGGACGCCGTCCGGGAGTTCGTGTACGAGTTCCGCAACTCGATCGGCGCGTCGATCGAGAAGTCCGTCAAGCGTCAGTTCAACATCGACGGAGAAGACTTCGACATCCGCTTCCGCCGCTATCTGCGCCAGCGGTACCTGAAGATCCTCGCGGAGAAGGGCGAACCGATCGACTACGGCGAGCGTTTCAAGGTGGTCGACACGCCCTCGGCCGAGACGTCTCCGCGCGCGTATCCCTCCGGAGACTTCGTCGCCGCACTCTCGACCTACAAGGAAGACGCCGACGTCGTTCTCATGTCGACGCGCACCCGGAAGCTCTACAAGAACCTGACACGCGGATACACGACCACCTACGAGTACATCGTCTCGCAGTGGGTGACGACGGGGCCGCAGAGCGGGGCGGACATCGGCGTGTCCCCGGACGGAAACTCCATCGCCGTATTTGCGCGTCGCGAGCGCGGACGCGATCTGCTGCTCTTAAACGCGCTCGACGGCGGAATCCGCGAGCGCATCGTGATGCCGGACCTCGACCAGCAGATCAACCCGAGCTTCTCGACGACCGGCACGAGCGTCGTCTTCCGGGCGATCAAAGACGGGCGGGCGGACATCTACTCCTACGACCTCAACTCGAAGAACATCACCAACCTCACGAACGACGACGCCTGGGACTTCTCGCCGGTGTACTCGCCGGACGGGCGGTGGATCTATTACACGTCGGTCCGCGGCACGAAATCGAAGATCTTCCGCTTTCATCCGGAGTCCTCCGATTCGCGCGAACAGCTGACCTACGGCGACTGGAACGACGAGGACCCGGCGCTGTCGCCGGACGGAAAGCGGCTGTTCTTCACGTCCGATCGCGACCAGGGCATCTACAACATCTACTCGATCAATCTCGAGTCCGGCGAGACGCTGATGCACACCAACGTGGTGGCGGGCGTCTTCTCCCCCACGGTCGTGATCGGGAAAGACAACACGGAAAAGCTCGTCTTCACCGCGTACTACAAACGCCGGTTCACGCTCTACATCGCCGACGCGAAGAAGCCGTACAAACGACTCCCCGACCTTGCGCCGATTGCCTCACCCGTCGGGCCGGGCGGCGTGGCCCCCTACCAGCCGGCGATCGAAGTTTCCGTCGATCCCGAGAAGGTCGTCACCAAGACGTCGCGGAAGCTCTACCTCGAGGACGCGCAGGTGGCGGCCGGCATCAACACCGACCAGACCTTCGTTTCCAACACCATCCTGATCTTCGGCGACAACCTGGGGGACCGCCGGTTCATCGCGGCGTTTCAATCGCTGTCGTCCTTCACGAACTTCAACTTCACGTACCTCGATCTCGGGCACCGGCTCCAGAAGGGCATCACTCTCTTCGACGACCGGACGTACTTCCTGGCGATCGATCAGTCGCGCGGATTCGACCAGGTCGTCCGCGACCGTCGCGCCTACCGAGTCACGGGAGGCGAGGCGCTCCTCCAATACCCGCTTTCGCGCTACTACCGGCTCGAGGGGGGGGTCGGGTTCATCTCGCGGTCGTACGACTTTCCCTTCGTGATCCAGAACAACGACGGGACGCAGGCGTTCTTCGTGAACGCTCGCACGGACAATTACCCGATCGCGTCGGCGGCCCTCGTGGGAGACACGGTCCTGTACAGAGAGTGGGGCCCGCTCTCCGGTACCCGCTGGCGCGCCTCCTACTCGTGGGCGCCGGACCTGAAGAAGAGCTCGCACTTCGATCCGGCGACCGGTGCGCCCGCGACGAGCAGCACGCTGACGCAGGACGTCTCCCTGGACATCCGCCACTACTTCAAGATCACCGAGCGGTCGCTCATCGCCGTCCGCCTGTTCGGCGCGCGCTCGACGGGCAATTTTCCGAATGTCTTCTACTTCGGAGGCCTCGACACGCTCCGCGGACTCAACTTCCGGGAGCAGATCGGCAACACCGTGGGATATGGGAACCTCGAGTTCCGCTTCCCGCTGATCGACCTCCTGGCGTTCCCCTTCGGCGGCTTCGCGGACATCCGCGGCCACTTCTTCGTCGACGTCGGGGGCGCGGCGCTCGAAGGCCAGAATTTCCGGTTCTGGAACGTGAGCGACCGCCGGCTCGTGGACGGACGCGGCTCATACGGGTACGGCCTTCAGTTTTCGTTCCTTGGCCTGACCCTACACTGGGACTTCGCGCACCTGACTGACTTCAAAAAGACGTACTCCGGATTGAAGACGAGCTTCTACATCGGGACGGAGTTCTAAAGACGCATTCCCGGCTATCATTCCGGGACCGTGCCGTCGGGAACATCGCTGGCGATCCGGGCCCTCGGGCCCTACGGGGGCTCCGCACCCGGTTACCGGCTGACCACCTTTCTGGTCGACGGCGAGTCGGCCCTCGACGCGGGCGCTTTGACCGACGCGCTGCCCCTCGCGGCGCAGCGGCGCATCCGCCGAGTGTTCCTGACGCACGCACACTTCGACCACATCGCGTCGCTTCCCCTGCTGATGGAGAACCTCTACGGGCTGGCGAACCCGCTCGAGATCCTCGCGCCTGCGCCGGTACTCTCCGTGATCGCGCGGGACATCCTGAACGACCGCATCTGGCCGGACTTCACGAAGCTCCCCTCCCGCGCGCGCCCGACCGTGCGGCTGCGGCCGCTCTTCGAGAATCGGCCGTTTCGCGCCGGATCGGTCGTCTTCACACCCTTCGCCGTCAGCCACGTGGTCCCCGCGTACGGGTACATCATCGCGAAGCCCGGCCGGTCGGTGGTGTTCTCCGGGGACACCGAGCCGACGGACCGCCTCTGGACGGCCGCGAGGAGAGCGCGGAACCTGAAGGCGATCTTTCTCGAGCTTTCGTTCTCCGATTCGCAGCTCGACGTCGCCCGCGCCTCTCTCCACCTGACGCCGTCGCTCGTGCGGCAGGAGCTCGCAAAGGCTCCACCCCGCGTCCCCGTTTTTCTGTACCACATGAAGCCGCCGTCGCTTGCGCGGATCCGGCGGGAGATCGAGGCCGCGGGCGAGCCGCGTTTGAGGCTGCTCGAGTCCGAGCGAAGCTTCCGGTTCTAGACCGCCTTCACCCGAGTCTTCTCGCCCAGCCGAGCAGGTCGACCGCGAGGCTTCCCGCGATCCTGCCCCGCATCGAATCGTTGCGGAGGAGATCCATGCGCCGGCCGTCGAGAACGCCCCGCCGAACGAGCCACGGCGTTCCCTCGCGCTTTTCCGCGCGGTAAGAGGTTTCCTGCGAGCCCCGCCGGATCCGCAGCGTCCGCGCGGGCGGGTCCGCCTCGACGCTCTCGCGGATCTCCGCCGCGGGCGAGCCGCCCGGCCCGGCGGGTGAGACGAGGCGGGCCGTCCAGAATCCCGGTCCCGTCGCCTCGGTCGCGACCTCGGCGACGCCCTCGAGAAGATTCCGGTAGCCCTCCGGGGTCGAGATCGCGGCGAACGCCTCGTCCGCGCCCGTCGGCGACTCCAGGTATACCTCGACGCTCGCGGCTGCCTGCTCCGGCTCCGGGTCCCCGGCGATCTCGAAGGCCGCGTCGAGCACCTCCGCGTCGATGCCGAAGATCTCCGCGAGCGCCTCGGACCGAGGCGCGGCGAGCGGGATCTGCGTCCGCGAGTGAAGGTCGTCGATCCGGATCTCTCCGCAAAGGAACGTCGTGCGGCGGTTCTCGAAGAGCCGGTGGACGATCACGTCCTTGAGGAACTTCGATTCCGGGCGGAACGTCTCCTCCCATCGGCCCTGGTAGGCCTCGTCCGAAACGGGATCTCGAAAGACCTCGACCTCCCGCGGACCCGATGGCACGCCGTCTTCGAAGGCGATGTGCCAGCCGCGCGAGGACTCCTCGACTGCCAGCGCGCCCAAGCCCGTCTCGACCCTCCCCCGCCGCGCGGGGATGAGCGCGGGAAGCGGGAAGCCGACGTCGCAGATCACGCTGCCGCCGGGCGTCTCGACGAACAGAGCGGCATGGTCGAAGTCCTCTCGCACGCGGCCGAGGGCGAGGCGGGAGCGGAACCCGAGATCGTCCAGGAGGGCGGCAAACGCCGACACCCGCGCAAAGCACGTGCCCCCGGTCCCCGACGCCAGCCGGTCGGCCCAGAACACGTCTGCGGTGCGGGGGCGGGCGGCGCGGTCTCCGACCGTCGCCTGGCGGAGGATCTTCGACGCGGTCTCGAACGGGACGCGCTCGTTGAAGCGGAAGAAGAGCCGCTCGAGATAGCCCGGGCCGGGCTCCGCGCGCGACAGATCCAGGTCTTCGAGGATGTCGTCGGAGGGAATCGTCAACGGCTGCGAAGCTTCTCGACGAGAGAGGCGGTGCGTTCCCGGGCCGCGGGTTCGAACCAGAAGTCGAGAAAGGGGTCGTCGGCGCGCGACGCGTCGAAACGACGGATCGAGTCGGCGCGGCCCCGGCGCTTGATCTCCGCGTGCGCGGCGCGGGGCCGCTCCCCCAGCACGTACGCGCGCTCGACCGAACGATCGAGAAGCTCGTCCGGAGCAACGATATCGTCGATCAAGCCGATCGCTGCCGCACGGTCGACGGGAAGATTCTCCCCGGTCGCGGCGAGCCTCTCGGCCCCCCGGTCGCCCAGGAGATAGCGGAAGATTTCGTAGAGCGGGCGCGGGATCGGCACGGCGAGCGCGACTTCCGAAAGCCCGAGGCCTCCCTCTCCTTCCGCGGCGATCCGCTCGTCCGCCGCCGCCGCAAAGATGAGACCGCCCGCGATCGCGTGCCCGGAAATCGCCGCGATAACCGGCCGTTCGTTCGTGAAGATCCGCCGGATCAGGTCGGTGTACGCGGCGAGGAAGCGGGCCATGTCCGGCCGCGAGAGCGCGCTGACGATCGTGAGGTCCCATCCCGCGGAGAAGATCTTCGGAGAAGAAGAGGCGAAGACGACGGCCCACGCGTCCGTGCAGGCGGCGAGAGCGTCGGAGAGATCCGCGACGAGCTCGGGCGAGAACGCGTTGGCCCGCGGCCGATCGAGGGTCAGGATGACGACGCCGTTGCTGCGTTCTTCCTGGGTCACGAGGCTCACGAGCGGCTCTCCGCCGCCGCCGGGGCGGGGACGTTTTCGAACGCGAGACGCCCAACCCGGTCGTCTTCAGTCAGCTCCGGGTGGAAGGTCGCGGCGATCACGTTCCCCTGCCGCGCCAGAACCGGCTCCCCGCTCCTCGTGGCGAGTACCTCGACGCCGGGACCGACCGCCCGGATGCGGGGCGCACGGATGAAGACGGCCGGGAGTTTCCCCCCGAGCGCGGGCGCGTCGGCGGTTCCGACGAACGAATCCGCCTGGCGACCGTACGCGTTGCGCTCCACGGCGAGGTCGATCAAACCGAGGCTCTTCTGCCGCGGGTTGGTCACTTCGCGGGCAAGCAAGATCGCGCCCGCGCAGGTCCCGAGGATCGGCCGACCCGATGCCGCGAACCGCCTGATCGCTTCCTCCCAGGGGGCGAGCTCGAAGAATTTCCACAGGGTCGTCGACTCCCCTCCCGGGATCACGAGCCCTTCAGCCGCATCGAGCTCGGCAGGGTTTCGCGCCTCGAACGAGCCGATGCCGATGCGAGCAAGAGCGCGCCGATGGGCCTCGAAGTCGCCCTGCAGTGCAAGAACCGCGATTCCGCGTTTGTCTTTCTTCTTTTCGATCATCCGATCACCCGATTCTTCCTCACCAGCCTCTCGTCTGCATTTGCGCCTCCTCCGGAAGGCTCGCCGCGTCGATCCCCTTCATCCCGGCCCCGAGCTGCTCTTCCGCCTCGACGAGCGCGTCGGCATCCCGCCAGTGGGTCGTCGCCTTGACGATGGCGCGGGCCCGATTCTCCGGATCGGAAGACTTGAAGATCCCCGAGCCGACGAAGATCGCCTCCGCGCCGAGCCCCATGCACAGCGCCGCGTCAGCCGGAGTTGCGATGCCGCCGGCGGCAAAATTCGGGACAGGGAGCTTCCCCGTTTGGGCGACCCCGAGCACGAGCTCGAACGGAGCCTGCAGCCGCTTCGCCTCGGCCATCAGCTCGTCTTTCGACATGAGCGTCAGGTTGCGCATTTCGCGGCCGATCTCCCGCAGATGCTTGACGGCGTGGACCACGTCGCCCGTCCCCGCCTCCCCTTTCGTGCGGATCATCGCGGCGCCCTCGCCGATGCGTCGGAGCGCCTCCCCCAGGTTGCGGCACCCGCAGACGAACGGGATTCGGAAATCGTGCTTGTAGACGTGGTTCGCCTCATCGGCCGGGGTCAGCACTTCGGACTCGTCGATGAAATCGACCTTCAGCGCCTCGAGAATCCGCGCCTCGGCGATGTGTCCGATCCGGCATTTCGCCATCACCGGAATCGAGACCGCCTGCTGGATCTCACGGATCTTCGAGACCGGCGACATTCGCGCGACGCCGCCGTCCCGGCGGATGTCGGCGGGAACGCGCTCGAGCGCCATGACCGCCGCGGCGCCGGCCGCTTCGGCGATCCTCGCCTGGTCGGCATTGACGACATCCATGATGACGCCGCCCTTCAGCATCTCGGCGAGTCCGACCTTTACCCGGAAAGTGTCTGTCTGGCTCATAGCAGCTCCTTCTCTTGAGGTGAGAGGTCAGAGGAAAGAGGAGAGAGGGCGCGGTTTTCGTCCCTTCCCCTCACCTCTCTCCCCTCTCCTCTGTCCTGTTTCCTCACACCATCGGCGCGGAAAAGGCGCCGCGCTCCTCGACGGAACGAACCGCGTCGGCGAGCAGCGCGATTGCGCGGTCGATCTCCCGTTTGTCCACTCTCGAAACCGAGAGGCGCAGGTTGGGCCGGTCCTCGCCACGGGGGTCGAAGTCCGCGCCATGGGCGACGCCGATCCCCCGCTGCGCCGCGGCCGCCGCGACCGCCCTTCCCGACGTGCCGGGCTTCAGGTGAAGCCAGAAGAGCGCGTTTCCGACGTCGCCTCCCCAGCAGGAGACGTGCGGGAGGTGCTGTTTCAGGGCCCGCGCGGCGCAGAGCCGCCGCGTTTCGACCTCGAGCGCCCGGCGTTTGCGGGCGGTGCGGTCGGCCCCCGCCTTCAGGAAATCCGCGACCCCCGCCTGGATGGGCAGCGGCGTCTGGAAGTCCGCCGTCTTCTTGACGCGCGCGAGCCGCTCGACGATCGCAGGCGGGCCGGCGATCCAGCCGATGCGGAGCCCCGGCACGAGGTCCTTCGACAGGGTGCCGAGCCACACGACCCGGTCGGGGCTCAGGACGGCGAGCGGAGTCTCTCCGGACTCGGGCTCCTCGTAGCCGTCCTCGATGACGAGCGCGCCCGCGCCCGCCGCTGCCTCGAGGATCGCCTCGCGGCGCTCCCGGCTGGCGGTGACGCCGGTGGGATTCTGCCGCTCGGGCATGACGTAGACGAGCTTCGCGCGCCGGCCGCGCAGGGGAGTGGGGTCGGCGCCGCCGGGGCCCATGGGCAGCGGGATCATCTCGACGCCCGCGAACCGCGCCAGCGCGAGCGCTCCCGAGTAACTCGGAGATTCGACCGCGATCGCGTCGCCCGGATCCGTGAACGTCCGGAAGAGCAGATCGAGACCCTGCTGGGCGCCGCTCGTGACGAGGATCTCATCCGGCGACCGTTCGATCCCGGAGTCGGCGAGCCGCCGCGAGATCTCGTCGCGCAGCTCCGAGAGCCCCAGCGGGGGAGCGTACTGCCAGAGGTCCCGCCGTCGCGCCCAGGCCGCGGTCAGGGTCATCGTGAACTCGTCGATGGGGAAGAACCGCTCGTCCGGTGTCAGGCGGGAGAAGTCCGCGATGAGTGGAACCGCCGAGGCGGGGGAGGGCTCGGGCAGGACGGCCGCGGCTCTCCGAGACAGCAGCCCCTCGAAATCGAAGGGGAGGGCGGAAGCCGCCGCGGGTGTTCCCACGACGACCGTCCCGCTGCCGACGCGCCCCTCGACGATCCCGCGCTCGCCGAGCCGGCGGTACGCCGCCTGGATGGTGCCGCGATTCAACGCGAGCGCGACCGCGAGCTCCCGGGTCGTCGGCAGGCGGTCACCCGCGCCGAGCGCTCCCGTCGCGATGCGCGCCTCGATCGCCGCGGCGAGCTGATCGGAAAGGGGCTCTCGGGCCCCCCGATCGAGCGCCACGGAATTGGCCCACTCCAATTGGTTCATGACGGGGCCAATTGTACCGGCTGGCAGGGCCGCGTCAAGAGGTGAGCAGACTACACCGGGCCGCAGGCAGAAAGCTACTGTAATTTTTAACTAAATATATGCAACGAAATGAACAATTTTGACTAATACTTCTATTCAAGAAACGGGGCAGATCCTTCGCTTCGCTCAGGATGACACCGCGGGAGGTTCCTGCAGACCCGAATGGCTGGCTGCAACGCACGATCAAGGCTTCGCGAAGCGGACACCCGATGGTCAGATGGTGAGATGACCCGATGGCCAGATCTGCCGACGATCACCCGATAGACGCGTGCGTCGCGCGCGCGTCAGATCACGCCCCATGCTTGCGAAGCTCTTCCTCCAAACTTCGCGCGTATTTGTATTCCTGGTCGCGCGGGTCGAGGTTCTTGCGGCGCGCCATCGACGCGGCGACCTTCTCTTCGATCGCGTCGAGCTCCTTGTAGGTTTCGGTCAGGACCCGGACCACCGCGCGCCGGACGGTCTCGTCGTCCCCCTTCTGGACCAGGTTCATGTTGTCCTTGAGCTTCCGCGTGATCACCCGCGCGAGATAGAGAATCCTGTCCGCCGAAACCTTCACGAGCCCTCCCTGCGGCCGGCGAGGAGCTCGCTCGTCAGCGGGTGCCGGTAGAGCTGCTCGAGGACGGCTGCGGGCATCGTGGCGACGTCGGCGCCCATCAGGGCGGCGTCGAGCACGTGCACCGCGTTGCGGACCTCCGAGACGAGGATCTGGGTCTGGAACCCGTAGTTGTCGTAGATCCGGATCACCTGCTCGACGAGATCCATCCCGATCGACCCGGAGTCGTCCAGGGGACCGACGGCGGGCGCGACGTAGCTGACGTTCGCCTTCGCGGCCAGAAGCGCCTGGGCGGCGGAGTGACACCCCGACGCGCAGATGGCGACCTGGTCGTCGGCGAGGAGGCGGGCGACCCGCATGCCGGCGGGCTCGATCGGGAGGCGGATGACGATGTCCTTGCCGAGCTTGGCGAGCTCCCGCGCCTCTTTGTACATGCCCTTCTGGTCGCCGGATCCCGGCTCGACGCAGACGGGCCCGTCCGTCAACGCGGACAGGTCCCGCGCCGCGCGCCGGTAGTCCACGCCCGCCGCGTCGGCGGCCGTCGTCGAGAGCCAGATCCCGTCGAGCAGCCCCCAGTCGCGGACCTTCTTGGCGTCCTCGACGCTCGCGCTGTCCAGAAAAAACCGCATGAGGCGGGGGATTGTATATGGGGAACGTCGGCCGGACGGCGCGTGAAGGCGCCGGAATTGGACCGTCTATTCCTCTTCTTCGTCGTCGTCCTTGAGAAAGTCCGCGGGCTCCTTCGAGCCCCTCGCCTTCGGGGGAAGCGCCTTGGACTCAGAGGCCGCGACCGGAAGCTCCGGCTGCGCCTCCTCCTCGACCTCGTCCGGCTCGGCGAGCTTGGCGACGGCGACGACGCGGTCGCCCTCGTCGAGATTTATGAGCCGGACACCCTGCGCCGCGCGGCCCGTCTCCCGGATGTCCTTGACCTTGATGCGAATCAGCATGCCGCTCTGGGTGATGAGGAGCAGCTGATCGGCGTCGGTGACCGACTTGATTCCGCTGACCGGCCCGTTCTTTTCCGTGACCTTGATGTTGATGACACCCGAGCCGCCCCGCCCCTGGAAGCGGTATTCCGACGCCTCGGAGCGCTTGCCGTAGCCCTTCTCCGTCACCGTCAGCAGGTGGCCCGTCTCGTCCACGATGTCCATTTCGACGACGTAGTCCTGGTCTCCGCGCAGCGAGATGCCCCGGACGCCGGTGGTGTCGCGGCCCATCGGGCGGACGTCCTTTTCGGAGAACCGGATTCCCTGGCCGAGGTGCGTGCCGATGAAGATCTGCCGGGTTCCGTCGGTGATCCGGACGGACAGGAGCTCGTCGCCAACCTCGATGTTGATCGCGATGATGCCGCCCGAACGGACGTTCGAATACGCGGACAGGGGAGTCTTCTTGATCTGACCCCGCTTGGTCGCGAAGACGAGGAACCGATCTTCCGGGAAGTCCTTCGTCGACGACATCGCGACGATCCGCTCCGCGGGCTCGAGGTTCAGGAGGTTCACGATGGCCTTGCCGCGGGTCGCCGGACCGAGCGACGGGAGGTCGTAGACCTTGATCCAGTGCATGCGGCCGCGGTTGGTGAAAGCGAGGATGTAGTCGTGGGTCGAGGCGACGAACAGATGCTCGACGACGTCCTCTTCCTTCGTCGTGGCGCCGATCCGGCCCTTTCCGCCGCGCCGCTGGGCCCGGTAGAGCGAGAGGGGAGAGCGCTTGATGTAGCCGCCGCGGGACACGGTGATCACCATGTCCTCCTCGACGATCAGGTCCTCGATGTTGATGTCCGACGCCTCGGCGACGATCTGCGTGCGGCGCTCGTCGCCATGCTGCTTTTTGATCTCGGAAAGCTCGCCGACGATGATGTCGAGGACCATGCTCTCGGAGCCCAGGACCTCGCGCAGGTGCGCGATCAGCGCGAGGACTTCCTTGAATTCGGCGACGATCTTCTCGCGCTCGAGTCCCGTCAGGCGCTGGAGGCGCATGTCCAAGATCGCCTGCGCCTGCAGGTCGTCGAGCCGGATGATCTCGTTCTTTCTCCCTGACGCCGAGGCGCCGTCGGAGAGCGGCTGGCCGATGAATTTCTCGAGCCCCGCCCGCGGCATCGAGATCTCCGCGACGAGGCGATCTTTCGCCTCCTTCGGGTCCTTCGACGCGCGGATGATCTGGATGACCTTCTCGATGTTCGCAAGGGCGAGCGCCAGCCCCCGAAGAAGATGGGCCCGCTCCTCGGCCTTGCGCAGGTCGAACTGCGTGCGCCGGATGACGACCGTCTTGCGGTGGTCGATGAAGTGCCGGAGGAGGTCGACTAAGGGAAGGACCCTCGGCTGGTTGTCGACGATCGCGAGAAAGATGATGCCGAACGTCGACTGCATCGGCGTCATCGAGTAGAGCTGGTTGAGGATGACCTGGGCGTTCTCGCCGCGCTTCAACTCCACGACGACCCGGATTCCGTCGCGGTCCGACTCGTCTCGAAGGTCCGCGATCCCCTCGATCTTCTTGTCGTTGACGAGCTCGGCGATCCGCTCCACGAGCTTTGCCTTGTTGACCTGGTAGGGAATCTCGGTGATGACGATCGCTTCCTTGTCTCCCCGCGCCGCCTTCTCGACGAGCGCCTTGGCGCGGACCTGGACGATCCCGCGGCCGGTCGCGTAGGCGTCCCGAATGCCCGTGGCGCCGTGGATGAACGCCGCGGTGGGGAAGTCCGGACCCTGAATCTTCTTCATGAGCTGGGGGAGCGTCGCGTCCGGCCGGCGGATGAGCTCGATCGTCGCGTCGATGACCTCGCCGAGGTTGTGCGGGGGGATGTTCGTCGCCATGCCGACCGCGATCCCGGACGAGCCGTTGACGAGCAGGTTTGGAAACTTCGCCGGCAGGACCATGGGCTCGACCAGGGACCCGTCGTAGTTGGGCGTCCAGTCGACGGTCTCCTTCTCGATGTCGTCGCCGATCAGCTCCGCGGCGAGGCGGGTCAGCCGCACCTCGGTGTAGCGCATCGCCGCCGCGTTGTCTCCGTCGACGGAGCCGAAGTTGCCCTGCCCGTCGACGAGCGGGTAGCGCATCGAGAAGTCCTGGGCCATGCGGACGATCGAGTCGTAGACGGAGCCCTCTCCGTGCGGGTGGTACTTGCCGAGCACGTCTCCAACGATGCGTGCGGATTTCTTGTAAGGCCGGTTGTGGAAGTTGCTCTGCTCCCACATGCCGTACAGGGAACGCCGGTGGACCGGCTTCAGTCCGTCGCGGACGTCGGGCAGCGCGCGTCCGATGATGACGGACATCGCATAGTCGAGGTACGACCGGCGGACTTCGTCCTCGATCGTGACGGGGAACTTTTCTTCGGGGGCGAGGATGTTGGTCATAAATCAGGTGAGGGGTTAGAGGTCAGAGGTGAGAGCGGCGGGGAAGGTGAATCCTCCATCTTTCCCTCTGACCTCTCTCCTCTTACTCTCTCCTCAAATGTCCAGATTCCTCACGTTCAGGGCGTTCTTCTCGATGAAATCCCGGCGCGGCTCGACGGCGTCTCCCATCAGGATGGAGAACACGCCGTCCGCTTCGACGCCGTCTTCGATCGCCACCTGGAGGAGCCTCCGCGTCTCGGGGTTCATCGTCGTCTGCCAGAGTTGCTCCGGGTTCATTTCGCCGAGACCCTTGTACCGGTTGATGACGAGCCCCCTCTTCGCGGACTCGTAGATCGCGTCGACGACGGCGGGGAGGGTCTGGTGCCGTTCGGAGTCGCCGTTTCGAGTGACGGCGTAGGGGCCGTCCAGAAACCCTCCGATCGACTTCGCGGCCTCGCGAATCCGCTTCATCTCGTAGCTCGCGACGAAGTCGGAGTCGATCCGGGCGGAGCGGGGCACGCCGTTGACGCGGCGCATGAGCTCCAGCGCCCAGGCCGAGTGCTCTTCGTCGGCGACGACCTCGACTCTCTCGAAGTCGAACATCCGCGCCGCCCTGGCGAGGTCGTCGAGCTTCTTCTTGTCCGCGAAGTCGCCCTTCGTCGAGACGCCGCGGTCGATGAGCGCGCGGACGAGCCCCTCGGGAATTCCGCGGTTGGCGAGCTTGGCGATGTGCCCGCGGTACTCCTCCATCTTTTCGAGCAGCGCGACGAGCTTCGCGCCCGACGCGGATGCGCCGGACATCTCGGACGTCAGGGACCGGTCGTCTCCGATGCGCCCGAGAAGGAACTTCGACATCTCCTTCTCGTCCTTCAGGTACGTCTCCTTCTTCCCCTCCGCCACTTTGAAGAGCGGCGGCTGCGCGATGTAGAGATAGCCCTTCTGGATGACCGCCTGCATGTGCCGATAGAAGAATGTGAGAAGCAGCGTCCGGATGTGCGAGCCGTCCACGTCGGCATCCGTCATCACGATGACTTTGTGGTAGCGGACCTTCCCGGAGTCGAAGTCCTGGGCGATGCCGGTGCCGAGCGCCGTGATGAGCGTCCGGATCTCCGCCGAAGCGAGCATCTTGTCGAGCCTCGCCTTCTCGACGTTCAAGATCTTGCCGCGCAGCGGCAGAATTGCCTGGAACTTCCGGTCGCGGCCCTGCTTCGCGCTGCCGCCCGCGCTGTCGCCCTCGACGATGAAGAGCTCGGAGAACGCGGGGTCCTTTTCCTGGCAGTCGGCGAGCTTGCCGGGGAGGGATCCGGAGTCGAGCGCGCCCTTGCGGCGGACGAGCTCGCGCGCCTTGCGGGCGGCCTCGCGCGCGCGCGCCGACTCGACGATCTTCTCGACGATCTTCTTGGCGACGCGCGGGTTCTCCTCGAGGTAGGACCCGAGCTTCTCGTAGACGATCTGCTGGACCCACGTCTTCACCTCGGAGGACACGAGCTTGTCCTTCGTCTGCGAGGAGAACTTCGGGTCGCGGACCTTGACGGAAACGACCGCCGTCAACCCCTCCCGGCAGTCGTCGCCTGACAGGCTCGTTTCCTTGAGCGCCTTGGTCAAGCCGCCCTGGTCGGCGTACTTCTGAAGGGCGCGCGTGAGCGCCGTCTTGAAGCCCTCGAGGTGTGTTCCGCCGTCGCGGTTGTTGATCGTGTTGGTGAAGGTGTAGAGCGTCTCGGAATAGCCGTCGTTCCACTGCAGGGCCACCTCGACGCGCTCTTTGTCCGCGTCCCGCTTCGGATCGCCGGTGCCGCCCTTGATGTCCTGGAAAAAGATGACCTTGTCGTGGATCGGCTGCTTCGTCTTGTTCAGGTGCTCGACGAAGGTGCGGATCCCTCCTTCGTACGCGAAGTCGTGCTTCTTCTCCGTGCGCTCGTCGTGGATCGCGATCGCGACACCCGGGTTCAGGAACGAGAGCTCGCGCAGCCGTTGCGAGAGGCTGTCGAAGTGGAACTCGGTGACCGAGAAGATTTCCGGGTCCGGCCAGAAAGTGACCTTCGTGCCGGATTTCTTGGACGTGCCGATCGACTTGATGGGGGAGACGGGAACGCCCCTCTCGTATGTCTGGACCCACACCTTCGCTTCCCGCCGCACTTCGACCTCGAGGCGCTTCGAGAGCGCGTTGACGACGGACACGCCGACGCCGTGCAGGCCGCCGGACACCTTGTAGGAGTTGTCGTCGAACTTCCCGCCCGAATGGAGGTCGGTCATGATGATTTCGAGCGTCTCCCGCTTGTGCTCCTTGTGCATTCCGACCGGGATGCCGCGCCCGTTGTCCTCGACCGTGACCGAGTTGTCCGTGTGGATGACGACGGAGACGCGATCGGCGAAGCCGACCTGCGCCTCGTCGATCGAGTTGTCCACGAGCTCGAAGACCATGTGGTGCAGGCCCGCGATGTCGTCGGTGTCGCCGATATACATGCCCGGCCGCTTGCGGACGGCCTCGAGGCCCTTCAGCAGCTTGATCGAGTCGGTGTTGTAGGCGGTGCTCATGTTTTCGGCTTCCGTTTCCCGGTTATTCCTCGTTGACCGCGCGGGGCCGGCCGACGGCGCGTCCCGCCCGCATCTCGACGACCGAACCGACCAGCGCACGCCAGCGAGACGGGTCTCCGGCGCTCGTCAACAGAATCGTTCCTCCGTCCGCGCGAGGAAGAGACTCGACGAAGGCCTCCGCCCAGGCCGCCGAGAGCCCCGCATCGAACTCGTCCACTCCGAGAAGCGGCGGCTCGCCGGTCGCGTCCCGGATTGCGCGCCATTCCGCAAGCTTGATGAGCGCCGCGGTCCGGTGAAGCTCGCCCGCGGACGCCTGCACGGCGAGCGGCCGGCCATGGCGCGCGAAGCGGATATCGTCGCGATGGGGGCCCGCGAGCGAGTGGCCGCGCCGGAGCTCTGCGGGCAAAACGCGCCGGCACTCGGCGCGGAGATCTTCCTCGGTTTCCCCATCCGAAATGTAACGGATTTCGAGGGCGGAATATTCCGTTCCGGCGTCCACCGCGAGGGGCTCGAAATGCGTTTTCCACTCGGCCAGCGCGGCGCGGCGATGCCGCCGCACCTCGGCTCCCGCCCGCACGAGCTCCTCGGTCCAGGCTTCCCTTTCGTCGTCCGCCGTGCGGCCTCGCGCGCCGCGCGCGAGGAGCGCGTTGCGCTCGGCCAGAGCCTTTTCGAAGCGCGCGAGATCCTCTCCGGCGGCGGGGCGGGAGAGGAGCGCCAGCCGGTCGACGAAGCGGCGCCGGAGCGCCGGTCCCCCGGTCAAAAGCTCCCGGTGCTCCGGGGAGAGGAACACCGCGGGCGCGAGCCGGGAGGCCTCGCGGAACGACACGGTCTTTTCTCCGCGCGTGAACGTGCGGCCGGAACCGGGCGACCAGTCGACCCGCAGCGTCTCCCTTTCGGCTTCCCCGCTGCGGCGGAGCGTTCCGGCGATCGAAAAACCCTCTTCTCCACCCGCCATCTCCTGCGGGCGGACTCGCCGAAACGATCTCTGTCCGCACAGCACGGCCACGGCCTCGAGCAGATTCGTTTTCCCCTGGGCGTTTTCCCCGGTGACGAGGGTGACGCCGTCACCGAAGAAAACGGGATACGGAGAGAGGTTGCGAAACGACCGGGCGGCGATTTCGATGAGTCGCAATGTTTCCCTAGGTCTGTCTCGATCGGCGATTCGCTTCCGGATCAGAGGCGCATCGGCATCACGACGTACACGTAACGAGAGGCCCCCTCGATTCCACCCTCCGGCTGGCAGAGACACTGCGTGTTCTCGTCTTTGAGCTCCAGGCGCACGTTCTCCGTCTCAGCCTCGTCCAAGAAATCGAGCAGGTACTGGGCGTTCAATCCGATCGAAAGGGGCTCGGAGTCGTACGAGATGTCGAGCGTCTCCGTCCCCTCTCCGAGCTCCTGGCTCGCCGATGCGAGAGTGAGCAGGTTTTTTTCGAAGGAGAGCTTCACACCCCGCGCCCGCTCGGAGGAAAAGAGCGCGACGCGGCGGATCGCCGCCTGACAGGCGATACGCGGCACGATCGCGACCTTGTCGTTGCCTTTCGAGAGGATCTTCTCGTAATCGGGGAAGTTGACGTCGAGAAGGCGCGCGATCAGCTGGCGGTTGCCGACGGAAAAAAGCAGGTGGTTCTCGGAGTGCCGGATGACGAGATCGCCGCCTCCATCCATCTTGAGGATCTCGGCGACCGCCTTCTTCGGGATGAGGACGTTCGGAAGCTCCCCTTTCGTGCCGCTCTTCGGAAAATCGATCAGGGCGAGCCGGTGCCCGTCCGTCGCGACGAGCTCGAACTCCTTGCCCTTGTCCTTGAGCAGCGCGCCCATGAGCTGGAACCGCGTCTCCTCCGCCGAAACCGCGTAGAGCACCTTCCGGGTGACCCGCTTCCAGAGATCGAGTGGAAACGAGATCTCGCCCTTGCCTTCGACCTTGGGAACGGTGGGAAAGTCCTCCGCCGGCTGCGCGACGAGACGGAAGTTCGATCGCTCACAGGAGACACCCAGGTAGTGGTTATCCATGAGCTTCAGCGCGACCTCGGCCTCGGGAAGGTTGCGGATCAGGTCGAAGAGTTTTCGCGCGGGAACGGTGACGCTTCCCGGACGCGACACTTTCGCTTCCGCCGCCGACAGGAGCGTCAGGTCGAGATCGGTGGAGGTGAAATTCAGATGCCCGTCGGAGGCCTTCAGGAGGATGTTCGAAAGAATCGGGATGGTGTTTTTTCGCTCGACGACCCCCTGCATGAGGGTGAGCTCGTTCAAGAAATCACCCCGTCGAACCGTCAATTCCATGGAGATTCCCACCCTTCGGAAAGAGAAAAAAGTCTATCACATTTGATCGCATCAATAGGCGTGTGGAGAACGTCCGCGACACGAAAAAAACATCGATGAACACGGACGAAAATGCATGTCGCACCCTGTGCGGTCTCTCGGCCGTCGCCGGATTTTCCGACTCGTGCCGAGGCCCGAGATGGGGAGCGGAAATCTCCGCGGCGGAAAACTCGATCGAATCGCGCCGACCTAGCGGTACGGCTGGACGAACGCGTCGACCACCTTGCGGAAATTCGCATCATCTTCGATCAACCGCTCGATTTTTTCCACCGAGTGCATGACCGTCGAATGGTGCTTGTCGTTGAAGAGCCGGCCGATCTCCGGATAGGAAAGGCCGGTCAGCTTCCGGCAGAGATACATGGCGACCTGGCGGGGAAAAGCGATCGGCTTCGCGTTCGATTTCGCCTTCATGTCCGACACGCGCAGGCCGTAGTGCGCGGCCACCGTCTTGATGATCTCGGAAGGAACCGCGCGGTTCTCCTCGGCGCCGACGATGTCTTTCAACGTCTCTTTGGCGAGCTCGACGGAGAGCGGTCTGCCCGTGAGAGACGCGAACGCCAGCACGCGGTTCAGCCGGCCCTCGAGCTCGCGGACGTTCGACTTCACGGTTCCGGCGATGAAGAGAGCGACGTCGTTGGGGATGTCCATCTTCTCCGCCGCGGCCTTCTTGCGGATGATTGCGACCTTCATCTCGAGATTCGGCGGCTGAATATCCGCGATCAACCCCCACTCGAAACGCGATCGCAACCGCTCTTCCAGAGTGGGGATTTCCTTGGGAAGCGCATCCGAAGTGACGACGATCTGTTTCTGCGCGTCGTGGAGCGCGTTGAACGTGTGGAAGAACTCCTCCTGCGTCGAGTCTTTTCCCGCAATGAACTGGATGTCGTCCATCAGGAGGACGTCGAGTTCGCGATAGCGCCGCTTGAACTCATGCATCTTTTCGAAGCGGAGCGCGTTGATGAGCTCATTTAAGAACCGCTCGGCCGAGAGGTAGTGCACCTTGGTCTCGGGCGCCCGCCGCAGGACCTCGTGGGCGATCGCGTGCATCAGGTGGGTCTTGCCGAGCCCGACGCCCCCGTACAGGAAGAGGGGGTTGTAGGAGCGGGACGGCGTCTCCGCGACCGCCCGCGCGGCGGCGTGGGCGAACTGGTTGGACGAGCCGACGACGAAGGACTCGAACGTAAAACGGGGGTTTAGAACGATTCCGCGGGCCGCCGGACCCGCCGGAGCGAGAAGGGGTAGCTCCCGGGGAGCCCCGGCCGGGGGCGGGGGGGCCGGGACCGCCGTCGGCTCGAACCGGATCGCGATCGACGGGAACCCCGCTTCCGAGGCGGCCTTCCCGAGCGCCGCCCCGTGGCGGGTCTCGATCCAGTCCACGAACACGCGGTTGGGGACTTCCACCTTGAGAACCGGGGATCCGGCCGCCTCGTCGTAGGCGACCTGGCGCGTTGGGGCGAACCAGGTCTTGAGCTCCTTCGAGTCGAGCTTGCCCTCGAGGTTCCGCAGGATCGAGTCCCAGAGGTCGTTCATCGCGCCCGCCCTGATTTCCGCAGTCTTTTCCACACCTGTGGAAAGAATTCTTGCAAGGGGGCCGGAGTATATCGAAGGGAAAAAGCCCGTTGCGCTTGACTTCCCCGGCCGCTATCCCTAGAGTTCCGCGTTCCTTATGAAACGGACCTATCAGCCAAACAACCGCCGCCGCAAGCGCACGCACGGGTTTCTCGTGCGGATGCTGACCCGCTCCGGGCGCGCCGTCCTCTCCGCCCGGCGCCGGAAAGGCCGTAAAAAGCTCTCGGTGTGAACTCGGGCAGGGCCGTCCGGGAGACCTTCTCCCGCGACGACCGCCTTCGCAAACGAACGGAATTCGAAGCGTGCTACGCATCCGGGGTCCGCGTTTCCGGACGCCACCTGGTCCTTTTTCTCCGATCGGATCCGGCCGCCTCGCGGCCGCGGATCGGCATTTCCGTGTCGAAGAGAGTCGGGGACGCCGTCGTCCGCAATCGCGTCAAGAGGCGCCTCCGCGAGTTGTTTCGGCGGACGCGCGCGAGTCTTCTGGACCGGCCCGTCGAGATCGCCGTGAACGCGCGGCCCTCGGCGGCGAGCGCGCCCTTCGAGGATCTGGCCCGGGACTACGCGTCGACGCTCCAGCGGGCGCTCGCCCGTGCGCGATCGCTCCCGTGAAGCTTCCCGCGCGGATCGCCGTCGCGCTGCTTTCCGGCTACAAGCGGACCGTTTCGCCCTGGCTGCCGCGGGCCTGCCGTTTCGAGCCGACCTGCTCCGTCTATGCCCGCGAGGCGATCGAACGGCACGGCCTGGCGCGGGGGATCCGGCTCGCGTTTCTCCGCCTCCTCCGCTGCCAGCCGTTCCACCGGGGCGGCTTCGACCCGGTTCCCTAAAGAACTCATGGAAAAGCGTTTATTCCTCGCGGCCGGACTCTCGCTCGGGATCCTTCTCCTCTGGGAAGGCGTCGTCGCCAAGCGGGTTCTTCCCCCGCCCCGTCCTGCCGCGGCAACGGCCGTCGCGCCGGCGGCCGAGCCGACCGCGTTGACGGCCGGAACCCCGGCGTCGGCAGCCGAAGCGGTCCCGCCCGCCCCGGCTCCGGGCTCTGTCGAGCCGGTCGCGGCCACCGCCGAGCAGACCGCCGTGCTCGAAAACAGCCTCGTTCGCGCGACGTTCTCCAACCGCGGGGGCGTCCTGGTTTCCTACCTGCTCGTCCAGCACCAGGACGAGCAGAAGAATCCCTTAGAGCTCGTCAAGCAGCTTCCCGCTCCCGCCCCGCGCCCGTTCGCGCTCGAGTTCCCGGGCCACCCGGAGCTGACGGACAAAGCGGCGAAAGTGCTCTTCGCCGTCGAGAAGCCCGACGCGCGCACGCTTCGCTTCCGTTTTTCCGACGGCGCCCTCGCCATCACGAAGGAAGTGACGCTCGGGACGGGTTATCTCCTGGACTTCTCGACCTCCGTCCCCGGCGCCACCTACGCGGTCGCGGTGGGCACGGGACTGCGCAACGCGGGCGCCGAGGAGTCGTCGCGCTACGCGCCTCCCGCCGCCGCACTGGCGACGAGCGGCGGCGGTTTCGAACGCGCAAACGCGGACAAGCTCGCGAAACCCAAGTCGTTTCCCATCGATCCGAAGGGGTTCGCCGGCCTCGAGGACAACTACTTCCTCGCCGCTTTTCTGCCGGCGCAACCCGCCACCGCGGTCATCCGGGCCGTCGGGTTGCCGGACGTCGACGGAAAGAAACCGGCCGCCGCGCCGACCGTCGAGGTCACCGCCTCCGGGAACCTCGCCGGGAAAGCGTACTTCGGCCCGAAGGACGTCGAAATCCTCGAAGGCACGCATCTCGGCCTCGAGAAAACCGTCGACTTCGGCTGGTACGGGATCCTCGCGCGGCCGCTGCTCTGGCTCTTAAAGCGCACCTACGGCTGGGTCGGAAACTACGGCGTCGCGATCCTCCTCGTCACCCTCGCCATCCGAATCCTGCTCTTCCCGCTCATGCACAAGAGCTACGCGTCGATGAAGAAGATGCAGAAGCTCGCGCCGAAGATGAACGCGATCCGGGACAAATACAAAAAGGCGAAGACCGACCCGGCGCAGCGGCAGAAGATGAACGACGAGATCATGAAGCTCTATCAGGCGGAGGGATACAACCCCATGAGCGGGTGCTTCCCGATCCTGCTGCAGCTTCCTATCCTGGTCGCGTTCTACAACGTGCTCTCGCGATCGATCGAGCTGCGCCACGCCCCCTTCGTGCTGTGGATCCGGGATCTCTCCGCGGTGGACCACACCTACGTGCTCCTGATCCTCATGATCATCTCGATGTACGTGCAGCAGGCCATGACTCCGAGCACTGCCGACCCGACGCAGAAGAAGATCTTCATGGCGATGCCGCTGCTCTGGGGGTTCTTCTTAAAGGACATGCCGTCCGGGCTCGTGCTCTACTGGTTGTTTTCCAATCTTTTGACCGTGCTCCAGCAGGTGATCATCAATAAGATTCCGGGCGGCGACGCGCCGGCGCCGGAACCCAAGAAACTGCGCCAGGCTCGCGCCTGACGCGCCTCGAGGTCCTCATGCGATTCGAAGGCAAGTCGGAACAGGACGCGATCGAAACCGCTCTCAAGGAGCTGAAGCGCCCCGCGTCGGAGCTGCGCTACCACGTGGTGCGGGACGAGAAGTCGTTCTGGGGCGGGCGCGTGGTCGAGATCGAAGTCGAGGTCGAAGGCGCCGGTGTTCCTCTCGCGCCGCGCGACGACCCGGAAGCCCCGGCTGCGCGCGAACAGGAGGCCCGCGCCGCCATCGCCGCGCCGGAGCCCGAACGGGTGGAGAGGACGGACGCGCGACCGGCAGGGCCTGCGTCCGCCGTCCCGCGAGGACCGGCGCAGGGTCGCGCCAGCGCCGAGCCCGGAGCGATGGACGACGAAGCGTTCACGGCCGTCGAGGCGACGCTCACCGAGCTTCTCGGCGCCGCGGGACTTCTCGTCGAGACGCGGCGCAGGCCGGGCGCGGAGATGCTCTTCGAGCTGATCGGCGACGACGTCGAGCCGCTGCTCGCAAACCGCGGCGAAGGCTTGAACGGTC
The DNA here is from genome assembly GCA_030948185.1 of Acidobacteriota bacterium. GTDB lineage: Bacteria > Acidobacteriota > Thermoanaerobaculia > UBA5066 > Gp7-AA6 > JALYUA01. Next base: position 68,674 of record JALZAT010000005.1, on the reverse strand, counting down.
TGGAAGTCCTGACCGGAAGAATCGCCTCGAAGCGGATCGGGCGCCCGGTGTACCCGCGGCTCGACGCGGAAGGATTCCGCGCGCACCAGAAGGAATCGCTCGAAGAGCTGGCGCTGCGATCGGCGAATGAGGCCAAGCGCACCCACAGCCCGCAGCTTCTGCCGCCGCTCTCGCCCGGGGAGCGCCGGCTGGTTCACCTGGCGCTCGCGCAGGATCCCGAGGTGGAGACGGAAAGCGAGGGGGACGGTTTCTTGAAACGCGTCGCGGTGAGGCCGAGGGCCTGAAGACCTAGCGATCCATGCGCCCCGCGCTCGCCGCCTTCGACGAGACGATCGCGGCGCTCGCGACCGGCGCCGGCAGGAACGCGCTCGCGGTCGTTCGCGTCTCGGGGCGCGCCGCGGGGGAGATCCTTTCCCGCATCGCGCCGGCACTCCCGTCTCCGCCGCCGCCGCGCCAGGCGCGCCTGGCCGACGTCGTCGACGCGGCGGGGGAGACGATCGACCGTGCCGTGTTGACGTTTTTCCCCGGACCCGCATCCGCCACCGGCGAAGACGTCCTCGAGATTTCCGTGCACGGCGGGCCGGCCATCGTGCGCCGCGCGCTCGAGGCCGTGACCTCCGCGGGCGCGCGGCTCGCGAGACCGGGCGAGTTCACGGAACGCGCGTTTCTTTTGGGCAGGATCGATCTCCTCGAGGCGGAAGCGGTCCGCGACCTGATCGACGCCCGCACGCCCGAAGCGCTTCGCGCGTCGGCACGGCGGATGGACGGCGCGCTCTCCCGGGAGCTGGGACAGATCCGCGAGGAGCTTTCCCGCGCAGCGGCCGAGCTCGCGGCGACGATCGATTTCGCCGAAGACGTCGGGGAGTCCCTCCCGCAAGGCACCGTCGACCGCGTCGGACGGGCGGCGACCGAGCTCGAGCGGCTTGCCGCCGGCGCCGAGCGAGGTAGGCTCCTCGCCGAGGGCGCGAGGCTCGTGTTTCTCGGGCCGCCGAACGCGGGCAAGTCGACGCTCTTCAACGCGCTCGCGGGGACCGCGCGGGCAATCGTCACCGACACTCCCGGCACCACGCGCGACACGCTCGACGCGGCGATCGACGTGGAGGGAGTGCCGGTCGAGATCGTCGACACGGCGGGCCTGCGGGACACGCGCGATGAAGTCGAGCGCATCGGCGTCGCACGCGCCCGCGATGCGGGCGTCAACGCGGACGCGGTCCTCTACGTCTTCGACGCCGGGCGCGGCTGGAGCGCGGAAGACGAGAGAGCGCTGCGGGAGACGGGATGCGCGCGAACCCTCGTGATCGCCAACAAGATCGATCTCGCTCCGGGCGCGGAGGTGCCCCCGGCGGCACTCCCGCTGTGCGGCCTCGCTTCCGGTGCGGGTGCGGCGCTGCGTGCGAGCATCTTGGCGCTGCTCGACCTCGGCCCGCCCCCGGAGGCGACGTCGCGGCTCCTGGGATCGGCGCGGCAGCGCGACCTTGCACGGGGCGCGGCGGCGGCCGCCCGAAACGCCCACCGCGGCCTTTCGGCGGCCGAGTCTCCCGAGTATCCGGCGGCGCAGCTCGACGAGGCCCTCGCCGCCATGGCGGACCTTTTCGGCGAGACGACAACCGAGGATGTGCTGCGCCGGATTTTTTCCACGTTCTGCATCGGAAAGTGACTACGCTCGCCCCGCGATGAGCTACGAGGTTCTCGTGATCGGCGGCGGCCACGCCGGAATCGAAGCGGCCCACGCGTGCGCGCGGATGGGCCGCTCGACCGCCCTGCTCACGCCCTCGCTCGAGGCGATCGGCCGGATGTCGTGCAACCCCGCGATCGGCGGCCTCGCCAAGGGGCAGCTGGTCCGGGAGATCGACGCCCTCGGCGGGCTCATGGGATCTCTCGCGGACGGGGCCGGAATCCAGTTCAAGGTCTTGAACCGCTCGCGCGGCCCCGCGGTCTGGGGACCCCGCGCCCAGTGCGACCGCTCCCTCTATGCGCGGCTCGCCTTCCGCGCGCTCCTTGAGACGGCCGGTCTCACGCTCCTCGAGGGCCTCGCCGAAGAGCTCCTGGAAGAAGGGGGGCGCATCGCCGGCGTCGTGACGTCGGCGGGCGAGCGCATCGTCGCGTCCGCCGTCGTCGTCACCACCGGCACGTTCCTCCGCGCGCTCATGCACACGGGGGAGCGTCAGACGGAGGGGGGCCGCGTCGGCGAGCCGTCCGCGCGGGGCCTCCCCGCCTCTCTGTCGCGGGCCGGCCTCCGGCTCGGGCGGTTCAAGACGGGAACGCCGCCGCGGGTCCATCGGGACTCCGTCGACTACGCGCTTTGCCGCCCCCAGAGCGGCGACGATCCTCCCGTCCCCTTCTCGTTCCGCACGCGTCCGGCGGACCTCCCGTCAGAGCAGGCGCTCTGCTGGCTCACGTCGACGAACGAGAGCGTGCACGCCGTGATTCGGGAGAACCTCCACCGCAGCCCGATGTACTCGGGCGCGATCCGCGGAATCGGCCCGCGCTATTGCCCGTCCGTTGAAGACAAGGTGGTGCGGTTCGCCGAGAAGGCGTCGCACCTGCTCTTCCTCGAGCCGGACGGCGCCGATTCGCCCGAGATCTACATCAACGGACTTTCGACCTCGCTGCCGGAGGAGATCCAGCGCGAGATCCTGGCCCGAATTCCCGCGCTCGCCCGCGCCCGAATGATCCGTCCCGGATACGCCGTCGAATACGACTACGTCTTTCCGGATCAGCTCGCGCCGACACTCGAGGCCTCCGCCGCGCCAGGACTCTTTCTCGCGGGTCAGATCAACGGCACCTCGGGGTACGAGGAGGCAGCGGCGCAGGGAATCTGGGCGGGAGTCAACGCGGCGCTCTCCGTCCGCGGCGAGGACCCCTTCCTCTTGGAGCGCAGCGACGCCTACGCCGCTGTCCTCGTCGACGACCTGACCTCACGCGGGCTCGACGAGCCCTATCGCCTCTTCACCTCCCGGGCGGAGCACCGGCTGCTCCTCGGCGTGGACACGGTCGTCCGGCGGCTCGTGCCGCACGGGCGCCGGCTGGGCTTGGTTTCGCAAGGGGAGCACGACGCTGCCATGGCCGCGGAGGAGCGGCTCCTGCAGGTCGAGAGGGACCTCGAGGCGACCACCGTGCACCCCGACCGTGCGACCCGAGGCGCGCTCTTGGAGAGCCTCGGGATCGACGTCGACACGCCGACGACGGTGCGTAATCTATTGAAAAGACGAGACTTAACGGTAGAGGCGGTTGCGGCGACCTGGCCCGTTCCATTCCGCGGGCTCTCCCGGGACGAGCTCCACATCGTCGAGTCCCGGATCCGGTACGAGGGCTACATCCGGCGCGAGCGCGAACGGCTGGACCGGATTGCGCCGCTCCAGTCCCGGCGGATTCCGGAGGAGTTCGCGTACCGGAACGTGCCGGGGCTCTCGCGGGAGGTCGTCGAACGCTGTGAACGGACGCGTCCGCGCACCCTCGGCGACGCCTCGCGACTGGCCGGCCTGACCCCCGCGGCGGTCGCGATAATCTCGGCGCATGTTGCCCGAGGGGGGCGAAGCGCCCGCTGAGGTGTTTCGCCGACGGCTCGAAGACCGGTCTCCCGACTATCCCCTGCCGCTCGGACGCGCGGCCTTAGACGGGCTCGCCGCGTACCTCGTGGTCCTCGATCGGGAGCGCCGCAGAACGAACCTAGCGGGCCCGGTGTCGACCGAGGCACTCGTCGAGCACGCCTTGGAGTCCGCGCTGGGCGCGGGCCTTCTCCCTCCGGGAGCGGCGATCGCCGACATCGGTTCCGGCGCGGGACTGCCCGGCCTTCCCCTGGCCATCGCCGCGCCCTCGATCCGCGTCGTTCCCGTCGAGCCGCGCCGGAGGCGGCGCGAGTTCCTGGACGCGGCCGTCGTTGAGCTGTCGCTTTCGAACGTGGAGCCAGCGGTTCCTTCGGTCCGCTCCCTGAAAAGAGCCTCCCTCGATGCCGTCGTGAGCCGGGCGGTGGGCGGGATCGCGGGCATCGTCGGGGACGCCCCCTTCCTGCGCAGGGGCGGGGCGTTCCTCGCGTGGACGACGGACCGATACAGCCTGGATAGCGCGCTGGGCAAGGACTTCTGTCTCGAACGCGTGGTCCGCGTCCCCGGCACCGAACGAAAAGCGATCGCGCTGTATCGGTTCGAATAACCCAGGTGTTCCACGTGGAACACACGTCGCCGAACGTCGCCTGCACTTCGCTTCGCTGCGTTCCGGCTCCCGCCGCGTCAGGCTCCTCCCTCCCTTCGGTCGGGAGACTCCTAACGCGGCGAGCTATTGGATCAGCGAGCTGAAAACCTCACCCACCGGCGGGTTGCCACGGGATTACTCCGCGGAGCGGACACCCGATGGCTGGATGGCGAGATGACCCGATGGCCAGATCTGCCGACGATAACCCGATAGACGCGCGCGTTCCGCGCGCGTCAGATCCTCCGTGCTACTTTCCGGCAAAATGTCCAGGGTCATCGCGATCTCGAACCAGAAGGGCGGCGTGGGGAAGACCACCACCGCGATCAACCTGGCGGCTTCTCTCGCGGCGCTCGACCGAAAGGTCCTCCTGCTCGACCTCGACCCGCAGTCCAACGCCTCTTCGGGGATGGGGCGGCCCCGCGGCAAGTCGGGGCCCAACGCGTACGACGTGCTCTCGGGGGAGCCGGCGCGGTCCGCGATCGCCGAGACGGAGTTTCCCAATCTCTGGCTGCTGCCCTCCGGGCGAGACTTGGTTGGAGCGGAAATCGAGCTCGTCGGAGAGCCGGACCGGGAGCAGAGACTGCGCGCCGCGCTCGAGCCGGTGCGCGACGACTTCGACTACATTCTGATCGACTGCCCGCCTTCGTTGTCGCTCCTGACCGTCAACGCTCTCTCCGCCGCCGACTCGGTGCTCATTCCCATGCAGACGGAGTATTTCGCTCTGGAGGGGGTGAGCGAGCTCCTCGAGACGATCGAGCGCGTGAAGGAGGCCTTCAATCCCTTCCTGGAGGTCGAGGGGATCGTCTTGACCATGTACGACGATCGCACTAACCTCGGACGGCAGGTCACCGACGACATCCGCCGCCATCTCGGGGAAAAGGTGTACGAAACCGTGATCCCGCGAAACGTCCGCCTCGGGGAGGCGCCTTCTTTCGGCAAGCCGGTGCTCGCGTATGACATCAAATCGCGCGGAGCGGAGTCGTATCTGGCACTGGCGCGCGAGTTTCTCCGCCGCCGGAGCGCGGCGTGAAGGGGAAGCCGGCGCTCGGTCGGGGCCTCTCGGCGCTCCTGCCGGGCCGGTCCGACGACGGTGTTCCACGTGGAACAGCGCGGGACGTGGAGATCGACCGGCTCGTATCCGGCCGATTTCAGCCCCGGCAGGACTTTCCCGACCGCAGCCTGTCGGAGCTGGCGGATTCGATCCGCGAACAGGGGGTGGTCCAGCCGATCGTCGTGGTGCCCCGGGGGGACCGATTCGAAATCGTCGCCGGCGAGCGTCGGTGGCGAGCGGCGCGAAAGGCGGGACTGGATCGCGTTCCGATCGTGGTTCGGGAAAAAGCGACGGATCGGGATCTGCTCGAGATCGCACTCGTGGAAAATCTGCAGCGCGAGGACCTGAACCCGCTCGAGGCCGCGGCGGCGTATGCGCGGCTCCGCGAGGAGTTCCAGCTGACGCAGGAAGACGTCGCTCGCCGGGTCGGGAAGGATCGGGCCACCGTGGCCAACTCCTTGAGGCTTCTGAAGTTGCCGGCCGCCGTCCGGGAAAAGGTGCGGGACGGCAGCCTCTCGGCGGGCCACGCACGGGCCCTTCTTGCGTTGGCGTCTCCCGACGACCAGGTCGCGGTCGCCGAAGAGATCGTCCGCCGGGCCCTCTCCGTCCGACAGACGGAAAGCCGGATCGCGGCGCTCACGGCCGGCACGCGGATCACGCGGCCGCCGCGCCGGGACCCCTTCACGCGGGACGCGGAGGAAAAGCTTGCGCGGCGGCTCGGAACGCGCGTTCACATCCGCCGGCGTCGGCGCGGGGGATCGATCGACATCGCCTTCGCGTCGGAGGAAGAGCTCATCGGCCTTTTCGAGCGCCTTTCATCCGTTTCGAAGGGTTGACCAACCAGGGGGGGAATTCCTTGAAGACCAGAAACGACGGCGCGACGCTCAACGGGTTCCTGGATCGGGGCAGCCATTTCAAGGGGGAGCTGACTTTCGAGGAGACGTTCCGGATCGACGGGAGGTTCGAGGGAAAAATCCGATCCGGGGCCGAGCTCATCCTGGGAGATTCCGCGGATGTCGACGCGGAGATCGAGGTCGGACGGCTCTCCGTCAACGGAAAGCTTCAGGGCAACGTCAAGGCGACCGAGCGCATCGAGCTCCTCTCCAAGTCGCGCGTCTACGGAACGCTCGCGGCGCCGCTGCTCAAGGTCGAGGAGGGGGCCTTTTTCCAGGGGACCTGCCAGATGGCGGAGAAGCCGAAGGTGGTGGAGCTCAAGGGCGGCACGGGTAGCAGGGAGTAACTCTTTTAAAGTCAACAAGATACGTTAGATCCGTTTCGGGTTGGGCGTCGTCGTTCGACTCTCCTTCCCCAATGTGCTATTCATCCGCGGTTTCACTTCAAGTCTTTTTTAAACCCGCCGGGGAAGCATGATCAAGGCTCCTGACATCACGTTCGTCTACGTCGTCGTCGCGTTCATCGCGGCGCTCGCCATCCTGAAGCGCTACCTGTTCGTTCCCCTGTCGGCGATCCTCGAGGCGCGGGAGCGGGAAGCGGCCAGCGCCGAAAAGGTGCACGGAGAAAGCCTTCGCGAAATGGAGAAGGCGGTCGCGCGCATCGAGGCAGGGCTGGCGAAAGCGCGGGGCGAGGCCCTGGCACTCCGAGAGAAGCTCCGCGGCGAGGGGCACGCGCACTGGGAGCGCAAGCTCGCCGAAGCCCAGGCGGTGTCGCGCGGGGCGCTCGACAGGGCCTCGGACGAGATCGGCTCCGCGGCGAAAACGGCCGCCGCTGACCTTCCCCGCCGGGCGCGCGAGCTCGCCCGGTCGCTCGCGGAAAAGATCCTCGGCCGGAAGATCGCCGCGTGAGAGGCCTGCATCTCCTCCTTTCGGCCGCGCTTCAGGGCGCGCCCGAGCACGGGCACCCGTCCGGCCCGCTCGGGCTGCCGATGTGGATCTGGCAGCTCGTCAACCTGGCCGGGTTTTTCGCGCTCCTGCTCTATTTCGTGGCGAGACCCGTGACGGACATGTTCCGCAAGAAGCAGCTCGAGGTCGAAGCCCGCGCGAAAGAGGCGCGGGAGCGGCGTGCCGAGGCGGCGAAGCTCGAGGCGGAGATCCACGAGCGCATGGCGCGGCTCGACCGCGACATCGAGGAAATCCGCGCGCGCGGAATCGCGGAAGGGGAGGCCGCCCGGACGGAGCTCCGGGCGCGCGCCGAGCAGGACGCGGAGCGGGTCAAGCGCGATGCGACCGAAGAAATCGAGCGCCGGCTCGCGGACGCGAAGGAAGAGCTCCGGGCTACGGCCGCCGACCTCACCGCCGGGGCGGCGCGAGAGATCGTCGCGCAGCAAATGACGCCCGAGGACCGCAACCGGCTCCTCGACGAGAGCGTTTCGAAGGTGGCGGCGGAGGGAACGCGATGAGCGCCTTCGCCAGAAGCTACGCCCGGGCGGCACTCGAGAGCGCCCCCGCCGGCTACGATTTCGAGAAGCTGATCGAAAACCTGCGCTCGGTCGCAAGAGCCATCGACGGCACCCCGAAGCTAAGGGAGTTCTTCGCCGCCCCCAGAATCCCCCGCCCACCCAAGCAGAAGGCCCTCGAAGCGCTCGCCGTCCGCGCCGGCGTGGATGACTTCGGTCGGCGCCTGCTCGCCCTGGTGTTGTCCCGCGGGCGGCTGACGGATCTGTCGGCGATCGTCACGGCGATTTCGGACCTGTTCGACAGGACGCGCGGGCGCAACGAGGCCCACGTGACCGTCGCGAGCACGATCACTCCCGAGCAGGAGCGGCGGATCGCCGACGCGCTCGGACGTTCCTTCGGAGGGACCTTCCGCCTGGAGGTGGCCGTGGATGAGACGATACTCGGCGGATTCGTCGCGCGCGTGCGCAGCCGCCTGATCGACGCGTCGGTCGCCGGCGCGATCGCGCGGTTCCGCAAACAAGGAGAGGAGACCGCAAGGGCGTGACTATGGACATCAAAGCCGACGAAATCACCGAGATTCTCAAGCAGCAGCTCGCGGGATACGAGAAGACGATCGACGTCGCCGAAGTCGGGACGGTCCTCTCCGTGGGAGACGGCATCGCGCGAATCTACGGCCTCGACAACGCGATGGCGGGCGAGCTCGTCGACTTCGGGCACGGCATCTTCGGCCTCGCTCTCAACCTGGAAGAGGACAACGTCGGAGTCGTGCTTCTGGGCGAGACCTCCGAGATCAAGGAGGGCCAGGAAGTTCGCCGGACGGGCAAGATCGTGCAGGTCCCCGTGGGCAAAGCGCTCGTGGGCCGCGTCGTGGACGCGCTCGGCCGCCCGATCGACGGGAAGGGTCCGGTCGCGACGAAAGAGTTCTACCCGCTCGAGCGCGTCGCGCCCGGCGTGATCGACCGCCAGCCCGTGCGGGAGCCGATGCAGACGGGACTGAAGGCGATCGACGCCATGATCCCGATCGGCCGCGGGCAGCGCGAGCTCATCATCGGCGACCGGCAGACGGGAAAGACGGCCGTCGCCCTGGACACGGTGATCAACCAGAAGGGCGCGGGCGTCATCTGCATCTATGTGGTCATAGGCCAGAAGAAGTCGACGGTCGCCCAGGTCGTCAAGACGCTCGAGGAATACGGGGCGATGGAGCACACGATCGTCGTTTCCGCGACCGCCTCGGATCCCGCGCCGATGCAGTTCGTCGCGCCGTACACGGGCGCCGCGATGGGCGAGTACTTCATGTTCAACAAGCAGCACGCGCTCACGATCTACGACGACCTGTCCAAGCACGCCGCCGCGTACCGTGAGATCTCTCTCCTGCTCCGGCGGCCGCCGGGGCGCGAGGCGTATCCGGGAGACGTCTTCTACCTCCACTCCCGGCTGCTCGAGCGCGCCGCGAAGCTGTCCGACGCCAACGGCGGCGGCTCCCTGACGTCGCTCCCGATCATCGAGACACAGGCGGGGGACGTCTCCGCCTACATCCCGACGAACGTGATCTCGATCACGGACGGCCAGATCTATCTCGAGACGGACCTCTTCTACTCGGGGGTCCGGCCCGCCGTGAACGTCGGCATCTCCGTCTCCCGCGTCGGCGGCAACGCGCAGATCAAGGCAATGAAAGCGGTCGCCGGAACGCTCCGGCTCGATCTCGCGCAGTACCGCAACCTCGCGGCGTTCGCCCAGTTCGGCTCCGACCTCGACCGGGCATCGCAGGCGCAGCTGAACCGCGGGCGCCGGCTCGTCGAGCTTTTGAAGCAGGCGCAGTTCTCGCCGTTTCCCGTCGAGCTGCAGGTCGTCTCGATCTTCGCCGGAACGCGCGGGCACCTCGACTCGCTCAAGGTCGAGGCGGTGCCGGAGTTCGAGGCGGGCCTCCACAAGTACATGGGCGAGCAGAAGCCCGAGATCCTCTCCGCCATCGTCAACACGGGCAAGCTCGAGAAGGCCACGGACGAGGCCTTAACCGCCGCCATCGGCGCCTTCAAGGAAACCTTCCTGAAGGAAAACGCGAACGCGGTCGCGGCGTAACCCGACTCCCGACGACTGACCCATGGCTTCCCTCATCGACATCCGCCGCCGGATCCGCTCGATCAAGAGCTCGCAGCAGATCACCAAGGCCATGAAGATGATCTCCGCCGCGCGGCTGCGGCGCGCGCAGGACCGGGCGGTCGCGGCGCGGCCGTACGCGCGCGTGCTCCGGGAGGTGATGGCGTCGGTCTCGAGCCGCGTCGAAAGCCTGGAGCATCCGCTGCTGGCGGAGCGCGAGGAGAAGCGCGTCGCGATTCTCGTCGTCGCGGGGGACCGCGGTCTCGCGGGCGCCTTCAACACGAACGTCAACCGCGCCGTCGCGTCGCTCCTCGCGGGAAAGAGCTGGGAGTCGGTCACCGTGCTCCCGATCGGCAAGAAGGCGCTCGATTACTGGCGGCGCCGCAAGACGCCGCTCGCCGAGAAGACCTACTCGGGGATCTTCTCGAAGATCGACTACGGCATCGCCAAGGAGATCGCGGACGCGCTCGCCGTCGAGTTCGAGCAGGGGCGGCTCGATGCCGTGTACGTGGTCTTCAACGAGTTCAAGTCGGTCATTTCGCAGATCGTCCGCGTCGAAAAGCTCCTCCCGATCTCGCGTGGCGCCGCCGGAATGGCGCCGGCGCCGGCGGCTCCCGCGGTGACCGCAAAAGCGGACCAGGCCGCGACGGCGGCCGCAATCGTCGAACCGATCTTCGAACCGGATCCCGCCACCATCCTCGCGAGGATTCTTCCGCGCTACCTCGAGTTTGCGATTTTCCGGATCCTGCTCGAGTCCGCCGCCGCGGAGCACGCGGCGCGGATGACGGCGATGGACTCGGCGTCGAAGAACGCGGGGGACCTCATCGATTCGCTCACGCTGACGTACAACCGCGCGCGGCAGGCCCGCATCACGAAGGAACTGATCGAGATCGTCTCGGGCGCCTCGGCTCAGGGACGATGAGCCGCAGGCCCGGGAAGACGCACTAACGACAAAGGACCGAGAAATGGCAGAGGACAAAAAGAAGCCGGCGAATGTGGGCCACATCGTTCAGGTCATCGGCCCCGTGCTCGACATCGAGTTTCCGGACGGGGAGCTGCCCTCGATCTACAACGCCGTGATCGTCGAGGACGCGGGCAAGGCGACGGGCGTTCCGATCAACGTCGTCACGGAAGTTGCGCAGCACCTCGGCGAGAACCGCGTGCGGTGCATCTCGATGAAGCCGACGGACGGGATGGTCCGCGGCATGAAGGCCACCGACACCGGCGCTGCGATCACGGTGCCCGTGGGAGACGAGACCCTCGGCCGCATCATGAACGTCATCGGGGAGCCCGTCGACGAGCGCGGCCCCATCAAAGCGAAAGAGCGCTGGTCGATCCACCGCGAGCCCCCGAAGTACGAGGACCAGTCCACGACCGTCGAGATGTTCGAGACGGGCATCAAAGTCGTCGACCTCCTGGAACCGTACACGAAGGGCGGCAAGGTCGGTCTCTTCGGCGGCGCCGGAGTCGGCAAGACGGTTCTGATCCAGGAGCTCATCAACAACGTCGCCATGCAGCACGGCGGCTACTCCGTGTTCGCCGGCGTGGGCGAGCGCACGCGCGAAGGCAACGACCTCTACCTCGAAATGACGGAGTCGGGCGTCATCACGCCGGGCGACCCCGCCAAGTCGAAGGCCGCGCTGATCTACGGCCAGATGACGGAGCCGCCGGGCGCGCGGCTCCGCGTGGGCCTGTCGGCCCTGACCGTCGCCGAGTACTTCCGCGACGTGGCCGGCCAGGACGTTCTCCTCTTCATCGACAACATTTTCCGGTTCACGCAGGCGGGCTCCGAGGTGTCGGCCCTCCTCGGCCGGATGCCCTCCGCCGTGGGATACCAGCCGAACCTGGCGACGGAGATGGGGGAGCTGCAGGAGCGGATCACCTCCACGAAGAAGGGCTCCATCACGTCCGTCCAGGCGATCTACGTGCCCGCGGACGACCTCACGGATCCCGCGCCGGCGACGGCGTTCGCCCACCTCGACGCCACCTCGGTTCTCTCGCGGGCGATCTCCGAGCTCGGGATCTATCCCGCGGTCGACCCGCTCGACTCGACGTCGAAGATCCTCTCGCCGCGAATCGTCGGCGAGGAGCATTACGCGGTGGCTCGCGCGGTGCAGCAGGTACTCCAGAAGTACAAAGACCTCCAGGACATCATCGCGATCCTCGGAATCGACGAGCTCTCGGAGGAAGACAAGCTGACAGTCGCCCGCGCGCGCAAGATCCAGCGTTTCCTCTCGCAGCCGTTCTTCGTCGCGCAGCAGTTCACCGGGCTCGAAGGGCGCTACGTGAAGATCGCCGACACGATCCGGGGCTTCAAGGAAATCGTCGACGGAAAGTGCGACGACATGCCCGAGCAGGCCTTCTACATGGTCGGGACCATGGAAGAGGCGCGCGAACGGTCGGAAAAGATGAGCCAGTCGGCGGCGTAATCCGCCGGCGGCGGCGGATGTACGGCGCAGGCGCAGCGAGACAGCAGCATGGACCTGAAGATCGGTGGGCGGGTCGCGATGGTCGCCGCGTCCTCGAGCGGAATCGGCAAGGCGATCGCCCTCTCGCTCGCCCGGCAGGGTTGCCGGGTGTCGATCTGCGGCCGCGATCCCGAGAGGCTCCAGCGGGCCTGGCGGGATCTCGTGGCGGCGGTGCCCGCCGGCCAGGTGCTCGCGTCGCCGTGCGACGTCACGCGCGGAGACGACCTCGACGCGTGGCACCGGGGCACCGTCGAGGCCTGGGGCCCCGTGGACATCCTCGTCACGAACACGGGCGGACCGCCGGCGGCGCGGTTCCTCTCGCTGACCGACGAACAGTGGAGAACCGGAATCGACTCGACGCTCTTCAACGTGCTGCGTCTCTCGCGACTCGTCCTGCACGCGATGCGGGAGCGCAAGTGGGGGCGGATCCTCCACATCACCTCCTTCGTCGCGAAGCAGCCGAACGACCTCCTGACGATCTCGAGCACGCTGCGGGCGGGCATCTCCGCGCTCACGAAGACGATGTCGGCCGAGTTCTGCCGCGACGGCGTGCTCGTCAACGCGCTGCTTCCCGGCCACGTCATGACCGACCGCCAGATCCACCTGAACGAAATCCGGTCGAAGGAAGAGGGTGTCGCGATGGAAGAATACGCAGCGCGCGTAGAGCGGTCGATCCCGATCGGGCGCTACGCGGACCCGCGCGAGATCGGCGATGTCGCGGCGTTTCTGTGCAGTGACCGGGCGAGCTACGTGACGGGCGTGACGCTCCAGGTGGACGGTGGGTTGATTCAGAGCACGTTCTAGAAACGGTCGGTAGTCAGCAGGCGGTAGCAAGAGGACACTCGTATGGCGGACAAGTTGAAGCTGAACGTCGTCACCCCCGAGCGGCAGGTCGTCGAAGCGGACGCCGACGAAGTCCAGCTTCCTGGAGAGCTCGGGTACCTCGGGATCCTCCCGGGCCACGCGACGCTCGTCACGCTCCTGAAGACGGGGATCCTCTCGTACCGCAGCGGCGGCTCGACCCACGCGATGGCGATCTCGTCGGGATTCGCCGAGGTGGCCAACGACGTCGTGTCGGTGCTCGCGGATCTCGCCGAACAGCCCGCCGACATCGACGCCGGGCAGGCCGAACGAGACCGCGCTCAGGCGTCCGAGGAATTGAAATCCGCCGGGTTTGGCGACATGGAGGCGATCCGAACGCGACTCGAGCTCGCGCAGGCGCGGATCGAGGTCGCGCGGCGGCCTTCATAGCGTCGTGAGCGCCGCCGACCCTCGCACCGGATCCGAGGAGATCCGGCCGCCGAAGGAGCAGCCGGAGGAACGGTACTTCCTCGAGGGGCCAAAGGGCCGCGGCCGCGAGCTCTATTCCGTCTTGAAGATCGTCCGGGACCTCGTCAGGGGCTTTCGCACGCTCCATTTCGTGGGGCCCTGCGTCACGGTGTTCGGATCGGCGCGTTTCCGCGAAGACCACCCCTATTACGCGCTCGCCCGGAAGGTGGGCGCGCGGCTTGCGGGACTGGGCTTTACCGTCATGACGGGCGGCGGGCCCGGCATCATGGAGGCCGCCAACCGGGGAGCGAAGGAGGCGGGAGGCGTCTCGGTCGGCTGCAACATCGTGCTTCCCACGGAGCAGAATTTAAACGCGTACCTCGATCGCAAGGTGACGTTCAACTACTTCTTCGTGCGCAAGCTCATGCTCGTCAAGTACTCCTACGCGTTCGTCGTGATGCCCGGAGGCGTCGGGACGATGGACGAGCTCTTCGAGGCCGTCACGCTCATCCAGACGAAGAAGATCGAGGGGTTCCCGGTGGTGCTTCTCGTGAAGGAGTACTGGGCGCCTCTCGTCGCGTTGATGGAGGAGATGGTGCGGGTCGGAACGATCAGCCCGACCGATCTCGACCTGCTCCTCTTCACCGACTCGGTCGACGAGGCGATGGCGCACATCGAGAAGCACGCGATCCAGCAGTTCGGCTTGATCCGCCACAAGCTGCCGCCCATGGACGCCGATCTGCGTCGCTGCGCGCGGTGACGGGTGACAGGTGACGGGTGACAGCAGCGATCGCTAGCGCCCCGTGCGGTATCCCGGGCCTCTGAGCCCCTTTCCCGGCGTCTTCCCCGTCAGCTTGTTGTCGTCGACGACGAGCGTTCCGTTCACCGCGACGTAGCGGAAGCCCTCGCTGTACTGGTTCGGCGACGTGAAGGTCGACCGGTCCTTCACCGTCTCGGGATCGAACACGGCGAGATCGGCCGGGAACCCGATCTTGAGAAGTCCCCGGTCCGGCAGGCCCGCGGCTTCCGCCGCGAAGGAGGTCATCTTGCGGATCGCTTCTTCCAGGCGCAGCACCTTCTGCTCGCGCACGTAGTAGCCGAGGATCCGCGCCGCGGAGCCCCAGCCTCTCGGATGGGAACCTTCCTTCGAGAGGATCCCGTCGGTCGCGTGCGCGCCGGAGTCCGTGCCGAAGGAAACGAGCGGGTGCGCGAGCGCGGCGCGCACGTCGGCCTCGTCCATGATCGAGATGATGCACGCCGTGTTCGCGCGGTCCGCGAGCACCACGTCGATGACCACGTCCCGGGGGTCCTTCTTCTGCGCGGCCGCGACCTCGGCGATCGTCTTTCCCTCGAGCGGTTTCAGGTCCTGTGCGAGGACGCTCGCGATCATGATCCCGTCGGCGCCGCCGGAGCCCGCGTACTGGTTTTCCCACTCCGTCGTCGCGCGGTCCATGTCGGCTTTGACGCGCTCGCGGACGCCGGCTTCGGCGAGCCGCTTCAAGAGGGCTTCGCGCCCACCCTCGCGCACCCACGGCGGGAGGCACGCGTCGAGCCCGTTCGATGCCCGCGTGTAGGGGTACTGGTTGGCGGCCACGTCGATTCCCTGCGAGCGCGCCTCCTCGATCCGCTTCAAGACGGCCGGCATGCGGCCGAAGTTCGGCCGGTACGCGGTCTTCAAGTGCCAGATCTGGGTGCGGATCCCCGCCTCCTTCGCGATCCGGAACACCTCGTCGAGCGACGCGTCGATGCGCCCGGTTTCCGAGCGCTGGTGCGTGAAGTACGCGCCGCCGTAGCGCGCCGCGACCTTCGAGAGCGCGATGAGCTCCTCGGTGGACGAGTAGATGTTGGGGATGTACTGGAGGGAGGAGGAGACGCCCAGCGCGCCCTCGCGCATCGCCTGGTCGACGACCTGTTCCATCTTCGTGATCTCGGCGGGCGTGGCGGGGCGGTTCTCGCGGCCGACGACCATCGCGCGGACTCCGCCTGAGCCCACGAACGTGGCCATGTTGATGGCGGTTCCGCGGCGCTCGAGGGACTTGAAGTAGCCGTCGAGCGTCGTCCAGTCGGGAAAGACGCCGTACTTCTTCCAGGTGTCGCGCCCTTCCTCGATCGCCTTGGAGTCGAGCGGGGCGATCGAGTCTCCCTCGCCCGTGACTTCCGTCGTGATCCCTTGCGTGATCTTCGAGGCGGCGCGCGGGTCGACGAGCACGTTGTACTCCGATTGGCCGAGCAGGTCGATGAACCCGGGCGCGACGACGAGTCCCCGCGCGTCGATCCGCCGCTTCGCCGCCCGCGCGCCGAGCCGGCCGATCGCGGCGACTCTTCCGCCCTTGACAGCGACATCCGCGGAGAAGAGCGGAGCGCCGGTCCCGTCGGCGACCCGGCCGCCCTCGAGAATGAAATCGTCGGTCGAGCCGGCGGGCGCCCGAGGTCCGGCCGCGAGGAGGAGAAGAGAGAACGAGCCTAAGGCCGCGAGAAGAAGTTTCTGCATGGCGCAAGTCTATGATCCCCGCCATGAGCGCCGCGCCTTCGATCATGGGGCCCGGCGGGCTCCTCGAATCGCTCGTCGCGATTCCCTCCGTCACCGGCGACGAGGAGGCCGTCGTCAACTTCGTCGAAGGGCGCCTCCGTTCCGGCGGCTGGACGTGCGAGTCGATCCCCGTTTCTCCCGGAAGGCGCAACCTCTTTGCGCACCGCGGCGATCCCGCCGTCGTGCTCTCGACTCACGCGGACACGGTGCCGCCGTTTCTGACGCCTCGCCGCGAAGGTTCGACTCTTTTTGCCCGCGGAGCCTGCGACGCGAAGGGAAGCCTCGCCGCCATGGTCCACGCCCTCGAAACCCTGACCGGCTCCTCTTCCGCGGCGGCCGGTCTCCTTCTCGTCGTGGGAGAGGAACGCGGCTCCGACGGCGCGCTCGCCGCCAACCGCCACCCGCGGCGCGCGCGCTATCTCGTCGGGGGCGAGCCCACGGGAAACCGGTTCGTTTCCGGATCCAAGGGGTGTCTTCGAGTTGCCGTCGAGACCCGCGGCGTCGCCGCGCACTCGTCGCTCTCCGGCGCCCCCCGGTCGGCCGTGGACCCGCTGCTCGACGTGCTTTCGAGCCTGCGCGCGAGGACTTTTGCGGCCGACCCGGTCTTCGGGGACACGACGATGAACGTCGGGGTTCTCGAAGCGGGGACGGCGCCCAACGTCGTCGCGGAGCGCGGCCGCGCCGAGGTCCTCTTTCGAACGGGCGTCCCGGTCGAGACCGTTCTGACGGCGGTGAAGGACGCGGCCGCGCGCGCGGGCGCGGATGTTTCCGTCCCCTATCGGTCCGAGCCGACCGCCTTCCGGGTCCCGCGGGGGGAGCCGGGGGAGATCGTCGCGTTCGCGTGCGATCTTCCGCTGCTCGGCGGGTGGGGCGAGCCAATCCTCGTCGGTCCGGGCTCGATCGAGCACGCGCACGCCGCCGACGAACGCGTGGAGCTGCCCGAAGTCGAGGCGGCCGTCCGCATCTATCGGGAGCTCATCGAGGCGCTGGTCGCGCGGGGAGACGATGCGCTGGAGCCTTTCAGAGGCGGACCGGCGTAACCGTTTGACGGGTTCGCGCGTCGTTCCATTGACTGGTTCACCTGCCGTTCACTCGCCGGCTCCTAAGGTCGGGAAGATGAGACCCCTCCCCGCCGCGGCCCTGCTTCTCGCTTTCTCCGGTCTGATCGCGGCGAATCCCCTGACGACACCGACCCCGGCCGTGAGGGCGAAGGCCCACGGCGTCGCGGTCGCCGGGCGCGTTACCCGCGTGGACCTCGCGAAGAAGACGTTTTCCGTCCGCGAAGCGGGTGGAAAAGAGGTCGCGCTCTCCTGGACAGCGGCGACGAAGATCGCCGGCGGGGACCTCAAGGCGGGAGACGCGGTGACGCTCCGTTACCTCGACAAGGACGCACGGCACATCGCGACATACATCCGGGTGAACGCGCCGGCTGGCGCCACTCCGGCCTCGACCGCTCCGCCCGCGGCATCCGCGGCCGCGACGCCCAACCGATAACGAGCCGTCAGCCGTCAGCCGGCGAGGGCGGCCGTCTCGCCGGGCGCCTCGGGCGGGATCGCGGGCAGCAC
Organism: Acidobacteriota bacterium; assembly: GCA_030948185.1. Classification (GTDB taxonomy): domain Bacteria; phylum Acidobacteriota; class Thermoanaerobaculia; order UBA5066; family Gp7-AA6; genus JALYUA01. The sequence continues at coordinate 51,149 of JALZAT010000005.1, read as the reverse complement.
CACGCGGAAGATCGCCCCGCCGCCCGGCCGCTCCTCGACCTCGATGCGGCCCTGGTGAGCGCGGACGACCTGTTCGACGATCGCGAGCCCCAGGCCCGATCCCTCCGGATTCTCGGCCCGGGCGCGGTCGAGACGGACGAATCGCTCGAAGATGCGGCCGCGCTCTTCCGGCGCGACGCCCGGCCCGCGGTCGTGGACCTCCAGGAAGGCTTCCCCGGCTCGGGTTCCCGCGGCGACTTCGACGACCGTTCCGGACGCCGTGTACTGGATCGCGTTGGAGACGAGGTTCGCGGCGACGCGCACGAGCCCGCCGCGGTCGCCCTGAACCCACGGCGCCCCGTCGCGGCGGAACGCGCAGTGGACGGACCGGGGCGCTCCGAGGGGCTCGGTGGCGTCCACCGCCTCCTCGGCGATCGCGGCGAGATCCACGGGGACGCGGCGCGCCGGCGACGCGGAGTCTCCTCGCGCGAGGTGGAGGAGGCTGTCCACCTCCCGGGCGAGTCCGCGCGCCACGCGCTCGATCGTCTCGAGGGACTCGCGCCGTTCCCCGGGCGTCGCGCTTTCGCGGAGCGCTTCCTGCGCCTCGCCCACGAGCACGGCGGTGGGCGTCTTCAGCTCGTGCGCCGCATCCGCGATGAGCCGCTTCTGCGCCCGAAACGCCAGGTCGAGCCTCTCTAAGAGCGAGTTGATGACGGCGGCCAGCCTTCGAAACTCCTCGCCGCCCGCGGGAATCCGCACGCGGCGCGAAAGGTCCGCCGCTTCGAGCTTCTCCGCGACCGCCGTGACCTCTTCGACCGTCTTCAGCGCCCGCGTCACGGCGCCGGCGAGGATCGCGGCGGTCCCGAGGAAGCCCAGCACGACGATTCCCCCGAGCGCACGGTCGAGGCGCCCGAGCGTCCGCAGGCTGGGACCGATCCACCGAAAGAGGACGAGCGTCGAGCCGCGCGCTTTTCCCTGGAGGTGCGTGACGAGGAAGCGGCAGATGCGGTTCTGTCCGCTGTAGGGCTCGACGGCCGTGTAGGGAACCTCGGGGCGATCGCGGTAGGGCGCGATCCCTCCGGGAAGACGCGTCTTCAGGAGGTTGCCCGACGCGGAGACGGGCTCCTCGCCCCGGAAGAGGATCGCCGAATGGTTCGCGAGGCGGAACTCGAACGCGTTGGCTTCGAGCCCGGCCTTCAGGGTGTCGCGCTTGCTCTCCTCCAGGCCCTCGAGCTCGAAGCTCGAGCCGAGCGCCACCGCCAGCGTGTAGAGCTCGTCGTCGATGTCCGCGAACGTCGTGGTGCGCACGGACGTTCGCGTGCCCCAGGCGAGAAGCGCCAGGAAGAGGGCGGAGAGAAGCGCGCCCGAGATCGCGAGGCGGGTTCGCGCCCGCTCGAAGCGAAAGAGCTTCATCGGAGTCTGTAGCCCATCCCGCGGATCGTCTCGATGCGGGAGGGCGTGCCGGGGGCGTCGATTTTCCTGCGCAGCCGCGCGACCAGAACGTCGATCGTGTTGCTCATCGGCTCCTCCCGCTCTCCCCAGGCCTGCTCGAGGATCTCCTCGCGGGAGAACGTCCCTCCCGGGCGCCGCATCAAGGTCTCGAGAATCGTGAACTCGCGCGCGGTGAGCGACAGGAGCTCGCCCCGGAGCGTCACGCTGCGGCGCGCCGAGTCGAGGCGAAGATCGCCGCAGACGAGCTCTTCCGAAGGCCGGTTCGCATTGCGGCGAAGGAGCGCGCGGGCGCGGGCGGCGAGGACCTCGAGATCGAACGGCTTGCCGAGGTAGTCGTCGGCGCCCTCGGACAGCCCCTCGACCGTCGATTCCGAGTCGTCCCGCGCGGTCAGCATGAGGACCGACCGGGTGAAGCCCTGCGCCCGCGCCTTCCGGCAGAGGTCGAGGCCGTCGCCGTCGGGGAGCCGGCGGTCGAGGACGAGCAGGTCGTACTGGTGCAGGCCGAGAAGCTCGTCGGCCTCCTCGAGCCGGGACGCCTCGTCGCACGCGAGCCCGGCTCGCGTCAGCGTGCGGACGACCAAGGAGCGCAGCCGCACGTCGTCCTCGAGAACGAGGGCCCTCAAGCGGGAGGCGCGTCCATCCAGGGAATTCTATGACCCGCGCGTGTAAGCTTTCCGGCATGCGGACATGGAAGAAGGTCGCGATCGGACCCGGGCTGCTCGTGGCCGCCGCGGCGGCGGCCGGGGTCGCCTTTGTCGGCCCGCGGAACGTGATCGGAATGATCCGTTACGACAAGCGCCAGGAGGGAAAGCTGAAGGTCGGCGATCGCGCTCCCGACGTGACGCTCGTGGGACTCGACGGAAAGTCGAACGTCCGGATCGCCGACCGCATCGGAAACCGCCCCCTGGTCCTGGTCTTCGGCAGCTATACCTGACCGCCGTTCCGGCGCTCGGTCGAGCGCGTCCGCAAGCTCGCGCACCGCTACGAGGGAAGGGTGGAATTCCTGACCGTCTACATCCGCGAGGCGCATCCCGAGGACGAATGGCAGATGGACTCGAACGAAAAAGAGGGCGTCTGCTATCCGCAGCCCACGACGTTGAAGCAGCGTCTCGCGATCGCCAACGACTTCTCGAAGCGGTTCCACTACGACGTGCCGCTCGCCGTCGATTCGATCGACAACCGCGCGAACGACGCCTACGCCGGATGGCCGGAGCGGTTTTACATCGTCGACGAGAAGGGAACGATCGTCTACAAGGGGAAGCCCGGCCCGTTCGGGTATCACCCGGAAGAGGTCGAGTCCTGGCTGACGAAGAGGTTCCCGAACTAGTCGGCGGGGTTGCCCGCTCGATGCTCCGAGATTTACCCCGCAGCCCGCCTCTTGACCGGGGACGCCTTGGCCGGGCGCGCGTCCCGAAACTCGTTGCGGCGCGTCCACAGGAACACGAGGATCCCGACGTTGACGGCGAGCAGGACGTAACGCCGGATCGAGTCGGGCTTGTGCGCGATCTCCCAGAGCTCGAGGGGGATCCCCATCGCGGTCAGGCCGATCGTGAGGTACGTCGACCACCAGACTCGAGCCATCAGGAGGGCGCCCTCGACGAAAAAGATGAGGCCGACGAAGAGCGAAGCGATCCCCGCGGCACCCACCTGTTTCGGCGTGACGGTCTGGATGAGATCGGCGACACGCTGCACGAGGGCGTTCTCCCGGGAGACGGAGAGAAAACGGGCGATATCGACCGCCGTGGGCATGATCTCGAGGCGCGAGAGCCGCAGCGCGGCAATCCCCAGAATCACGAATGCGATGCCCTTCACCCCCTTGAAAACGATGACGGCGATGAAGCCGCCCGACAAGCGTCCCGCTTTTTTTTTCTTTGCCGGCATTCTCTTTTCCTGGATTGCGGCCGCGATCCTACCGTTTCGAAGCTGCCCGCGCAGCGGGGCACTCTTGAAAGAAGCATGCCCGTCCGAGTCGGCGGCGGCCTAGACTCTCCTGCGAAAGGGGGGAGAAAGCATGATGTTCGTCGCCCCCGCGGTCGCCGCCGTTCTCGCGCTCGCCGCTTCTCCTGCTCCCGATCCGCCCGTCCTGAACTATCGCCCGTCGCACGGCGAGCTGCGTTACACATTCGGCGGCGCGCCTCCGATCCGGCGGATACGTCCCGGAACGCGGATCGTCACGTGGACGGAAGACTGCTACGACGGGGCCGTGACCCGGCCCGACCAGCTGCCGACGAAAGTGCAACCGACGGGCCACGACAATCCTCAGACGGGACCGTTCTACGTCGAAGGTGCGGAGCCGGGAGACACGGTCGTGATCCGCATCGAGAAGCTCGAGCCCGCCCGGGGATACGGGATCTCGTCGTTCTTTCCCGGCTTTGGGGCTCTGAACGGCACCACGCGCACGGCGATCCTCGGCGCCTCGCTCCCCGAGACCGTATGGTTCTACGACGTGGACCGTGCCCACGGCGTCGCGCGCACTCGATCGAGCGACGGCCGCTACACGTGGGAAGTCCCGTTGTCGCCGTTCTTGGGCTGCCTCGGTGTCGCGCCCGCGGAGGGCGAGGTCCGGTCGACTGTCGTTCCCGACGACTTCGGCGGAAACATGGATTGTCCCGAGGTGCGGGCGGGCAACACGGTCTCTCTCGGCGTCCGGGTTCCCGGCGCCCTCCTTTCGTTCGGTGACGGACACTACGCGATGGGCGATGGGGAGATCATCGGCACGGCCGTCGAGGGCGCCATGAACGTGGAGCTGACGGTAGAGCTGGTCAAGCACCGGGAGACGCCGTGGCCGCGAATCGAAAACTCGGAATGGATGATGTCCGTCGGCGCGGGCCGGCCACTCGAAGACGCGGCGCGGGTCGCGTACAAGGACATGGTTTCCTGGGTGCGGGAAAAATCCGGCCTTTCCGAGATGGACGCGTACGAATTCGTCTCTCAGAATGCCAAAGCCCCGATCGTGCAGATGGTGGACCCGCAGTACACGGTTCTCGTCAAGATCGAGAAGAGGCGGATGCCCGTTCCGGCGCCGCGTGCGCCAGCCCGGTGAATCTCCGCCGGGCGTCAAACCGTATACTCCCCTTGGATTCGGGGCTTCCGAGATTCACATGCGGAGGAGAAGGATGAGGCCGCTGACCCCCGGGGACGCTGATCCGGCCCGCCGAGGAGCGATCGGGGAGGCGGAGTCCGATCCGTCGGCTAAGCCCATCCCCGTCGGCCCCGCGGTCGCCGCCGCGCGGCGCTACCTCCTGTCGATCCAACGCCCGGACGGGCATTGGTGCGGAGAGCTCGAAGGCGACACGATTCTCGAATCCGAGTACATCCTCCTGCTCCATTTTCTCGGGGCGACGGGCGAACGGCGGGTCCAGAAGGCCGCGGAATACATCCGGCGTCAGCAGATGCCGGACGGGGGCTGGGCGATCTACCCGGGAGGTCCGGCCGAAGTGAGCTGTTCGGTCAAGGCCTACTTCGTCCTGAAGCTCGTGGGCGACGATCCGGAAGCGCCCCACATGGCGCTGGCGCGCGAGGTGATCCGCGGTCTCGGCGGAATCGACGCCTGCAACTCCTTCACGCGGATCTATCTCGCCATCTTCGGACAGGCGGATTGGGCCGACTGCCCCGCCGTGCCTCCCGAGCTCGTCCTGCTTCCGAACTGGCTCCCGTTCAACATCTACCGGATGTCGGCGTGGTCGCGCGCCATCGTCGTTCCGCTCTCGATTCTGTGGGCGTTGAAGCCCACCTGTCCCGTGCCGGAGCGGGCGTCCCTGGCGGAGCTCTTGGTCGAGCCGGCCGGCAACCGCGGACCCGTCCCCCCGCGCAGCCGGCAGGAGCGCCTCTGGCGCACGATCTTCTTCGCGATCGATCGCGGGCTGAAGCGGTTGGAGCGATGGCCCTGGAAGCCGCTTCGAAAACGCGCCCTCCGGAAAGCGGAGGCGTGGATCCTCGCGCGCCTGGAGAAGAGCGGCGGGCTCGGGGCGATCTTCCCTCCGATCATCAACACGATCTTCGCGCTCCGCTGTCTCGGGTACCCCGCCGACCACCCGAAGCTGGTGAGCCAGCTCGACGAGCTCCGGCGCCTGGAGATCGAAGAGGACGAGACGCTGCGTGTCCAGCCCTGTTTTTCCTCCGTGTGGGACACGGCGATCTCCCTCCTCGCGCTGCGTGAAACGGGCCTTCCGCCCGACCATCCCGAGCTGCTGCGCGGCGCCCGCTGGCTCGTCGAGCGCGAGGTCCGCACACCGGGGGACTGGCAGCGGCGCGCTCCCGACGTCTCTCCCGGCGGGTGGTTCTTCGAGTACGAGAACGAGTTCTATCCCGACACGGACGACACGGCAGAAGTCCTATCCGCTCTCGCGTCGGTGACGTTTCCGGACGCGAAAGATGACGACCGCCGCCTCGCGGCGATCGCACGCGGGCGCGACTGGCAGATCGGCATGCAGAACCGGGACGGCGGATGGGGCGCGTTCGACCGGGAATGCGACAACGAAATCCTCACGTGGATCCCCTTCGCCGACCACAACGCGATGATCGACCCGAGCTGCGAGGACATAACCGGACGGACGCTTCACGCGCTGGAGAGACTCGGCCACTCCCCGGAGTCGAGCGTCCCGATGGCGCGGGGCGTCACGTTCCTGAAGCGCAAGCAGGAATCCGACGGCACGTGGTACGGACGGTGGGGAAGCAACTACCTGTACGGAACGTGGCTCGCCCTCCGCGGCTTGAAGAGCGCGGGGCTCGACCTCTCCGAGGAACGCTGGCAGCGCGCGGCCGTGTGGCTTCGCCGGCATCAGAACGCCGACGGCGGGTGGGGGGAGCTTCCGCGCTCCTACGACGACCCGGCCAGCAAGGGGATCGGGCCGAGCACGCCGTCTCAGACCGCCTGGGGTCTGCTCGCGCTGCTCGCAACGGGCGGCCGGGACTCCGACAGCGCCCGGCGCGCCGTGCAGTACCTCCTCTGTCACCAGCTTTACGACGGATCCTGGAAAGACTCGTACTGGACCGGGACCGGGTTTCCGAAGGTGTTCTACCTGCGGTATCACCTCTACGCGACGTATTTCCCCCTGTGGGCCCTTGCGGTCTATGAGACGGAGACGGCGGCCACGGCGGTGCCGGCGTCCCTGTCCGAATGGGCGGGCGACGAGTTCCGGGCGCGCGCCACCACCAGGTCCGAGAAGGAAGGCCGATGAGATTTCCGCTTCACCTTGCGACCAGCACCATCGCGAATCAGACGAAGAACGCGCTTGCGGGCAACAAACGGTATCCGTTCGTGCTGATGCTCGAGCCGCTCTACACCTGCAACCTCGCGTGCATCGGATGCGCCGTCGAACGGCACACCGGAAAGCTCGCGGACCGGCTGACACTCGAACAGTGCCTCGACGCCGTGGACACGTCGGCGGCTCCCGTCGTGTCGTTGTGCGGCGGCGAGCCGACGATCTACCCGGAGCTACCGGAGCTCGTGTCGGAGATCATCGGCCGCAAGCGCCACATCTATCTGTGCACGAACGGGCTTCTCCTCGACACGAGGGTTTACGGAGTGATTCCGCCGGACAAACGGCTGATGATCAACGTGCATCTCGACGGGATGCGCGAGACCCACGACCGGGTATGCGCGCGCGAGGGAGTTTTCGACCGCGCGATCGAGATGATCGCCGAGGGCCGGAAGCTCGGCCACCACATGATGGCGAACATGACCATCTACAAGGAGACGAACGTCGATGAGGTCGAGGAGCTCTGCAAGCTCTTGACGGGCATGGGAGTGGACGGGATGCTCGTTTCGCCCGGGTATCACTACGAGTCCGTCTCGAGCGACATCTTCCTGACGCGTTCGGAGATCCAGAAGAAGTTCCTCCGCGTGCTCGAGATCTCCAAGAAGTACCGCCTGACGTCGACGCCGATGTTCCTCGAGTTCGCGGCGGGCCTGCGCGAGTACGACTGCTCTCCCTGGAGTACCGTCACCTTCACCCCGCGGGGTTGGAAGGGACCCTGCTACCTGATCGGAAAGACACACACGTTCGACTGGAACGAGTTCTGGAACGGCACCGACTGGGAATACTGGGAGTCGCGGCAGGACGATCTCTGCAAGAACTGCGCGATGCACTCGGGCTTCGAGGCCTCCGTGGTGCGCGATCTCCCCAAAAGGCCGGGCGACATGCTGAGATTGGCGGCCTGGAACCTCCTCGGGTGAGAGGGTCGGTCGGGAGTCGATAGTCGGGTAGTCGGTAGTCCGGATTCGCGATTCCATAGACTCCGCCGATGGACCTCGTGACCGGCGGGACCGGCTTCATCGGCGCCCATGTCGTACGGGCCCTTCTTGCACGCGGCCGAGACGTGCGCTGCCTCGTGCGCGCGGCCAGCCGGCGGAGCAACCTCGAGGGCCTCCCCGTCGAGACCGTCGAAGGAGACGTCACGGACCTGGCTTCGGTGCGAGCGGCCGTCCGCGGCTGCGAGACCGTCTTCCACGTCGCCGCCGACTACCGGCTCGACGCTCGGGACCCCGCGGCTCTGCATGCCGCGAACGTCTCGGGCACCGGGAACGTCCTTCGGGCCGCCGCCGACGCGGGCGCACGCCGGATCGTGCACACGAGCTCCGTGGGAGCGCTCGGGCTCTCGTCGGACGGATCGCCCGCCGACGAAGGGACCCTCGTCGATCCGGCGATCCTCGTCGGCGCGTACAAGAAGAGCAAGTTCGAGGCGGAGCGCGTCGCGCGCGAGCTCGCCGGCGCCGGAGCGCCGGTCGTGATCGTCAACCCCTCCACCCCCGTGGGGGAACTCGACATCAAGCCGACGCCCACCGGCCAGGTCATCGTCGATTTCTGCAACCGGAAGATGCCGGCGTATGTCGAGACGGGATTGAACGTCGTCGACGTGAAGGACGTCGCGGAGGGGCACGTGCTCGCCGCGGAGCGCGGGACGGTTGGCCGCAGCTACATCCTCGGAAATCGCAACATGACTTTGAAGGAGATCTTGGACGCGCTCGCCCGCATCACGGGGCTTCCGTCGCCGGGAGTCCGGCTCCCGCACTGGCTGCCGGTCCTCGCCGCGCGCGCCGACGGCATTCTCGCCCGGTTGTCCGGGCGCGCGCCGAGGATCTCGCTCGAAGGCGCGAAGATGTCCCGCTACCGGATGTACTTCGATCCCTCGCGCGCGGTCCGCGAGCTCGGCATTCCGCAGAGTCCCGTGGAGCCCGCGCTGGCGCGCGCGGTCGGCTGGTTCCGCGCGAACGGCTATGTCAGCCGCTGACGGCGCGGCGGGCGGCGACGGGGCAACGGGCCGAGAGGGGCCCGTCGGGCCCGTCGCGATCCTGACGGCGATCGCGGAAGAGTCCCGTCCGCTGCGGCGCCGCATGTCCGGAGCGCGGCGCGTGGCGGGACCCGGACTCTCCCTTTGGAAAGGGGAGCTTGGCGCCCGAAAGGTCCTGCTGGCCGAGACCGGCGCGGGCGCGCGCGCGGCGGCGGCGGCGGGCCTCTTCGCGCGGTTCGCGCCCGCCCGCTGGCTCGGCGCGGGCTTCGCGGGCGCGCTCTCTCCCGGGCTCCCGTTCGGGTCGATCGTCGTCGCCACCGAGCTCGCCGATGGGTCCGGCGGCGCGGAGGCCGCTCTCGATCCCGCCATGGCGCGCCGGGCTCTCGCCTGCGACGCGGCAGCGCGGGCGGTCCGCGCCGTGAGCTCCGCTGAGATCGTCGCGACGCGGGCGGCGAAGGCGCGCCTCCTCTCGTCCGCGGGCGGTTCCCTTCCCGTCACCGTCGACATGGAGTCCGCCGCCTGGGCACGCGCCGGATCGGGCATACCCGGGCTTCTCGTCCGCGTCGTCACCGACTCCGCGGAAGACGAGATCGCGGAATTCGTCGCCGCGAGCGTCGCGGGAGACGGCGGCATCGACCGCGGGAGGCTCCTCCGGCACGCGATTTTCCATCCCTCTTCGATTGGTAAGCTCCTCGCCCTGCGGCGACGCGCGCGGTTGTGCGGGGAGCGGCTGGCCGATTTCGTCGAGCGCTTTGCAGCGCGAGGATTTTAGAGAGCGATGGCGGACTCGAAAACGGCGGGAGCGGACCTCGACCGGCTTCTGGCCGAGACGAGCCGCACGTTTGCGCTTTCGATTCCCGTCCTTCCCGAGCCGACTCGCCGCGAGGTCACGGTGGCCTACCTGCTCTTTCGGATCGCGGATACTTTCGAAGACGCCTCCCACTGGGCGGTCGCGGCCCGCACGGACGCGCTCGCTCGCTTCTCCGAGCTGCTCGCAAATCCCTCCATGGCGCAGGCGCGCCTCCTCGCGCACGCGTGGACCTCGGCGCGGCCGTCGTCGCACGAGGGTTACCTGACCCTTCTCGGGGAGCTGCCCGCCGTGCTCGACTCCTTCGTTTCGCTTTCTCCCCGCGCCGTCGATCCCATCCGCGAGCACGTCGTGAGGTCCGCCTCCGGGATGGCGGATTTCGTCCGAAGGACTGACGCGTCGGGGCAGCTCGCGCTCGCGGACCTGCCGGATCTCCGGCGGTACTGCTACTTCGTGGCGGGAGTCGTCGGCGAAATGCTCACGGAGCTCTTCCTGCTCGGGCGCGAGTCGCTCGCACGGGCGGCGCCGACGCTCCGGCCGCGCGCGAGCCTCTTCGGCGAGGCGCTCCAGCTCGTCAACATCCTTCGCGACGCCGGCGGGGATGCGGCCGAAGGCCGCCGCTATCTTCCGGACGGCGTCTCCCGCGCCGACGTCTTCGCGCTCGCCCGCCGCGATCTCGGTTCCGCCGCCGAGTACATTGCCGCGCTTCAGTCGGCCCCCGCGCCGCGCGGGATCCTCGCCTTCACGGCGCTGCCGGTCGAGCTCGCCTGGGCGACGCTCGAGCGGGTCGAAGCGGAGGGGCCGGGCGCGAAGGTCTCCCGCCTTCAGGTGGGCGCGATCGTCGCCGCCCTCGACCGCCGCCTTTCGAAGGGCGAGCCCGCCGTGAAGGCGAGAGGAGGCTCGTCCGAGTGAGCGGTAATCTCGTGAGATTTGTCTCGGCGCCGATCGCTTCCTAGTTGAGCTTGAACTCCGCACCGAGCCCGAGCGTGACCTGCGGCGAGCCGAGCCCGCGAGAGATCCCGCTTCCGAAGACCCCCGAGCTCTTCACGTCGATCCGCTGGTCCGGCCGCGCGCCCGTCGGATCGGAGAGCACGACGGTCTCCTCTCCATAACCCAGGCGGAGGAACGCGCGCACGCGCACGCCCCGGCCGACCTGCTGGCGGACCGAGAGCAGCGCGAAGAACTGCCGCCCCGACGACTCCGGGTGCATGCCCTGCCCGAACGCCGCCGTCTCCACCCCGAGCGGCGCGAAGGAAACGAAGGGAAGCCGCGAACGGTCCAGGGTGCCAGACAGGAGCACGTCCGTGCGCCCGCGTCCATAGATGGCGCCCGCCTGGTACGCGTCGAATGTCGCGCGCGGCGACGAGTTGAAGGACACGAAGTCGGGCGCGCTCTCCTCGTGGACCGGGATGTCCCCCGACACGCGCTCGCCCCGGACCCACGCCGTCCACGCGCCCCGGCGCATGCGCGCCTCGACCGCCGCGCCCGCCATCCAGTCGCCCGCGATCCGGAACGTCGCCGAGGTCGCGGTGCTCGCGGCCGGGCGCGTCGCGCGCACGCTCACGGCGGCCTCGAAGCCCTGCCAGCGGCGCCGGACGCCCAGGCCGAGGTCGACCCGCTCGGCGTTCAACGAGCGCTCTTCGCCGAAGACGTGCCGCTCTCCGCCGAGCGAGACGAGGTCGGTCGCCTTGTGGGTCCGGCGGTCCCAGCCCGCTTCGAGCGAATACCTTTCGGAAAGCGGAAGCCGCGCCTCGAGGGCGAAGTTCTCGTATCGGCCCGTCCCCGTTGCCGAGACGTTCGAAATCCTGAAGGGAGTCTGCTCCTGCTCGTCGTGCGAGGGAGCCAGGGCGACCCGGAGCCGCCATTCGGCGGCGGGCGTTCCCGCCCCGAGGCCCGGCGCCGGCTCGCGTGCCTGTCCGGCTCCGATCAGAAGGAACTTCGGCGTGGTGTCGGAGACGTCCTTCTGGCCGTTTGCGAGGTCCGTCCCGCGCGCCGCGGTCGCGTAGGCGAGGCCGACTTCCGCGGAGAAGCCGGGCCAGGGGGAAGCGCCCGTTCCGAAGAGGAGGCCCGCGCAGAAAACGCAGGCGCTGACGAGGGAGGAGGACATCGAGGATGTGGTGTCGGTAGCCGGTCGTCTCGACTAGACGTTTCGCCCGGGGTTTGGCAGGACCTGGGCGGGAGCCTCTCTTGGAAGGACCTTCAGGAGCGCGCGTACTGCGCCGGGCGTGAGCGTCGGTCGGAGCAGGCGCCCGTCGTAGGGCGCGAGGCGGCGGGCGTTCTCGGCGAGGCAGAGATGCAGGAACGAGCGCAGGGAGAAGTCGCCGAGCTCGGAGTGCGTCTTCATGGTGAAGCCGTCCTGCCCCTGCGCCCCCTTCATCGCGAGGGCGCCCCGCACCCGGTCGAAGGCCTGCGCGGCGACGTTCCAGGCCCGGCGGACGTCGAACATCGGGCGCAGGAGTAACGGCCGCCGTGCCCGCAGGTCGGCGGCCCAGTTGACGAGGAAGAGAATGTGACGGGCTTCCTCCTGCATGATCTGGTCGAAGATGTCGGTGAGTTCGGCCGGAAAGTACGCGGCGCGCCGGCCGATCTCGAAGAGGCCGAACGCGAAGAACGAGTCGAGGCACTCGCCGTACCCGGTGCGCAGGAAGGTCCAGGTGGGGTTCCTGGGGACCTCGGGCTCCCCGAAGGCGTCCACGTCGATCCCGTAGCGGCGGGTGAGAAGCGCAATCACGGACGCGTGCCGGCCCTCTTCATAGCCCTGCAGCGAGATCGCGCGGGCGAGAATGGGATCCGTCTCCGTCCTTCCGAAAGTCTGGACCTTCACCGCCGTCGCCGCCTCCGTCCGGACCGCCTCGTTCCAGACGGGCAGGGCCTTCAACCGGGCGAGACCGTCTTGGTCGAGGTGCGGCCAGAGGATCTCCTCCGGCGCATACGGCTTGTGCGTCTCGACGAACGTCCGGCAGTACAGAACGCGATGCTCCTCCGAACCGATTCGCATCTTCGTCCTCCCGGGAGGCGTGCAGAAGCTATCAGGCCGCCCCCGGTGCGTCACCGTACAGAAGGCCCGCCCGCCTGATATATTTTGGGCTGCAGGCGCCGGTCCTTTCGGCCGCATCCTGCCGGCGCCGGCCGTCGTATATGGAAAGGGCGCCCCCGAAAATGAAGAAACCTGAGAATGCTCCGGCTCTTCCCGTGCCTGGCGCAAAGGCCCGGGTGCTCGACCGCGTCGACTTCCCGGAGGACTTGAAGCGGCTGTCCTCGGAGGAGCTCACGGACCTCGCGGCCGAGTGCCGCGACGTGATCATCGAGACGATCACCAAGACAGGCGGCCACCTGGCCTCGAACCTGGGAGTCGTCGAGCTGACGCTCGCGCTCCACCGCGTCTTCGAGAGCCCTCGCGACCGGATCGTCTGGGACACGTCGAACCAGTGTTACGCGCACAAGCTCGTCACCGGACGGCGCGACCGGTTTGCGTCCATCCGGACGCCCGGAGGCCTGTCGGGCTTCGCGGAGCCGTCCGAGAGCCCCCACGACACGCTCGCCGCCGGTCACGCGGGGACAGGCCTCTCCTACGCGCTCGGCATGGCGGCCGCGCTCCAGGGTACCCCCAAGGAGAGTTGGGTGGTCGCGGTCGTCGGCGACGGCGCGCTCACGTCCGGCACGAGCTACGAAGCGCTGAACAACATCGTGCACCTGAAGCCGAAGCGCCTCGTCGTGATCTTCAACGACAACGGCTGGTCCATCTCCGAGAACATCGGGTGGCTCACGCACTGGCGCAACCGGCTCATGCTCCATCCGAAGTACCAGAAGCTGACGGGCGTGGGCCAGAAGCTTCTCTCGAAGCTCCCCCTCGGCGAGGAAGCGTGGGGGATCGCGCGCAAGATCAAGACGTCCGTCGAGGGGCTCTTTCTCCCGAACCTGATCTGGGAGGAGATGGGACTCCGGTACATCGGTCCGATCGACGGTCACAACCTGCCGGAGCTCGAAGAGGCGTTGAAGAGCGTCAAGGAGATCTCCCGCGACGGGACACCCGTCGTTCTCCACGCGCTGACGCACAAGGGACGCGGGTACAAGCTCGCGGAAGACAATCCGCTGAAGTTCCACCAGCCGGGGAGCCCGTCGCCTTCGGCGGGTCCGGGCGCGCGGTACACCTACTCGCAGGTCTTCGCGAAGACGCTCATCGCGATGATGGCGAAAGACCCGACGATCGTCGGGATCAGTGCGGCGATGCTGGAGGGCACGGGGCTCGCCGAAGTGCGGAAGCATTTCCCGGAGCGCGTTTACGACGTAGGGATCGCGGAAGAGCACGCCGTCATCATGGCGGCCGGGATGGCGAAGGAAGGCTGGAAACCGGTGGTCTCGATCTACTCGACCTTCCTCCAGCGTTCGTTCGACCAGCTGATCCACGACGTGGCCATCCAGGCGCTGCCCGTGACCGTCTGCATCGACCGCGCGGGCCTCGTCGGCGACGACGGGAAGACGCACCAGGGTGTGTTCGACATCACGTACACGCGCTGCATTCCGAACATGACGGTGGCGGCGCCGAAGGACGAGAACGAGCTCCAGCACCTGCTCTTCACCGCGATCGGCTCGGGTCGTCCCTGGGCAATCCGGTATCCCCGCGGGCTCGGGCTGGGCGTCCCGCTCGACGAGACCCTGCGCGAGATCCCGGCGGGACGCGGCGAGATCCTCCGTGAGGGGAAGGACGTCTGTTTCCTCGCGTACGGCTCGATGGTCCCGGTCGCGGTCGAGGCGGCGACTCTTCTGCGGGCGCAGGGCGTCGAGTGCGGCGTCGTCCATGCGCGCTTCGCCAAGCCCCTCGACGGCGACCTGCTCGAGCGCGCGTCGCGAATGGCTCCTCGCATCCTGACCGTCGAAGAGCACCTCGCGGCGGGTGGCTTCGGGAGCGCCGTTCTCGAGGAGTTCCAGGAGCGCGGGCTGGACCCTGCCGGCGTCCGGATCCATGCGATCCCGGATCAGTTCATCGAGCACTCCCCTCAGGCCCTCCAACGGCGGAATTTCCGGCTCGATCCGGAAGGGCTCGTCGCGCGCGTCTTCGAGCTCTGGCCCGATGTCGCGGCGAAAAGCGCCGCGAATCCGCCGGCCGCCCGGTCGAGCGATGAGGGGGAGCAGAAGCTCGCGGAGATCGTCTCGTGGTGACGGACGCTCCGCCCGGAGAGGTCGCCACGCGCGTCGAGACCCTCCTCGTCGCGGGCCTGCGGGGTTTCTGCGCAGGCGTCGTGCGCGCCATCGACGTCGTCGAGAGGGCGCTCGAGGTCTGCGACGGTCCCGTGTATGTCCGCAAGGAGATCATCCACAACCGCTATGTCGTGGAGGAGCTGCGGGCGAAGGGCGCGATGTTCGTCGACGAAGTGGAGGACGTTCCGGACGGTTCGTGGCTCATCTACTCCGCGCACGGAATCTCGCCGCAGGTCCGCGAGGCTGCCGCCGTGAAAGCCCTCCGCACGATCGACGCCACATGTCCCCTCGTGACGAAGGTGCACCTCGAGGCGATTCACTTCGCCCGCCGCGGCTTCACGATCATCCTGATTGGCCACGAGGAGCACGACGAGACGATCGGGACGCTCGGGGAGGCGCCGGAAGCCATCCGCCTCGTCGGCACTCTCGCGGAGGCCGAGGCCGTGGAGGTGCCGGATCCGTCGCGCGTCGCCTTCCTCACGCAGACGACGCTGTCTCTCGACGACACGCGGGAGATCGTCTCGGTTCTGAAGCGCCGCTTTCCCGCGCTCGTGAATCCGGCGAAGGGAGACATCTGCTACGCGACGCAGAACAGGCAGGACGCCGTCAAGGCGATGGCCCCGCACGTCGACCTCCTGCTCGTGCTCGGCGCGCCGAACAGCTCGAACTCGATCCGTCTCTGCGAAGTGAGCCGGTCGGTGGGCGTGCCCTCGCACCTCATCGAGCGGGCGGAAGACATTCGCCCCGAGTGGCTTTACGGAGTTCGCATCCTCGGCCTGACGGCGAGCGCCTCCGCCCCCGAAATCCTCGTGCGCGAGGTGGTCGATTACACGCGGGAGCGGTTCGGCGTCAAAGAAGTCCGGGAGTTCGAGACCGTCAAGGAAAACGTCAGCTTCTCGCTCCCGGTGGAGTTGAAGGCGCTCCTGCCCACGCGGCCCGATCCCGCCTGACGGCGGGCCGCCCGGACCATCGGTGCCAACACGGGTCCACGAGTCCCGCGCGTTCCGGATCGCCATCGCCGCGGCGGCGCTCGTCTTCCTCGTCCTGCTTTTTCATTCCGTCGGGTGGTCCGCCATCGCGGCGAACGTCGCGCGCGCCGGGCCCTGGTTCCCCCTTCTCGTCGCGATCTACGCCTTCGCGCAGGCGGCCTTCGCGTTCGGGTGGTGGCTCGTTCTCGACCCCCGCCTGCCGCGGCCGTCGTTTCCGCGGTTCTTCGGGATCTATCTCGCGGGGGACACGGCCAACGTCGTTTTTCCCGGCAATCTTGCGGGCGAGCCACTCAAGGCGCATCTGCTCGGCGACTCGGCGGGCACGGGGCCCGCCGTCGCGTCCCTCACGATCCACAAGCACGCCGACATGCTGGCGCAGTGGGTGTTCGTCTCCGCCGGAGTCGGGATCTCGCTCTGGCGCTTCCCGCTTCCGACGGCGGTCCAGATCGCGGCGGTCGCGACGACGCTCGGCCTGGGAGCCGCGCTCCTCCTCCTGACCTGGGCACTTCCGCGGGGCGCCTACTCTTCGGTCCTGACGCGGCTCGCCCGCTGGAAATTCCTTCGGGCGCGGGTGGAGCGGCTTCTCGTTCCCGCGGAGCGCGTCGACGTGCGGCTCACGGAGTTCTACGCGATCGGCCGCCGCGCCTTTGCGCTCTCGACGCTCTCATGCTTCGCCGGCTGGTGCGGCGGGCTGCTCGAGACGCGGATCATCCTGCGCCCGCTCGCGCCGGACGCCGGATGGATGCACGCGTTCGCCATCGAAGCGCTCGCCATGACGATCAACAACCTGTTCCTGTTCGTGCCGGGGAGGGTCGGGACGGCCGAGGGCGTGCGCGTCGGGATCTTCGTGCTGCTCGGACTTCCGGCCGCGCAGGGCGCCGCGTACAGCGTTCTGCGCCGCGGCCGCGAGATTCTCTGGACCCTGCCAGGGCTCGGATTCCTCGCGAGCGGCCCCGGCCGGCGGGGCCTCACGTCTGCCCCCCGCCCCGACCCGGTCGCGCTGGCGGCCCCGGAGGTGCGTCGATGAGCGCCCGCTCGGTGCTCCTGTTCGATTTCGGCGGGACCCTCGATTCCGACGGCGTGTCCTGGAAGGAGCGCTTCTACCGGATCTGGACGCAAGAGGTCCAGACGATCGACCGGACGCGGTTCGCGCACGCCTTCCATTCCGCGGACGACGAGCTCGTCGGCGGCGTCCCCAGGGATCTGACGCTCTCGGCGACGGTCGGCCGGCTCGGCCGCGGGCTCGGCTCGCGTCTGGACGCGGACTGCGCGACGGCGGACCGGGCGGCGGCGCGGTTTGCCCGCGAGAGCCTCGACGTCCTCGCCGGGCGTGCGGCGCTGCTCGCGCGCCTCGCCTCCACGTACCGGCTCGGCATCGTGTCGAATTTCTACGGCAACCTGCTTGCCGCGTGCGAAGAAGCGGGCATTCGCGCCCATTTTTCCGCAGCGATCGACTCCGTCGACGTGGGATGCGTCAAACCGGACCCGCGGATCTTCCGCGCCGCTCTCGACGCGCTCCGTGCGGGCCCCGAAGAAGCCGTGTTCGTCGGCGACTCGCCGGAGCGCGACATGGCGGGAGCCCGCTCGCTCGGGATGGCGCACGTTCTCGTCCGGGAGGATGGCATCGCGGGCGCAGCGGCATGCTGCCCGGGGGACCGCGTCATCGCGCGGCTCGAGGACCTTCCGGAGGCTCTCTCGTGAGCCATGTGGACCGTGCGCCGGAGATCGCGGGGATCCTCGCCGCCGGGGAAGGAAGCCGGCTTCGCCGCGACGGGTGGACCGTTGCCAAGCCGCTCGTCCCGATCGGCGGAGTGACCCTGATCGAGCACGCGGTCGAGAACCTTTTCGCCGCCGGCGCGGATCGGATCGCGATCCTGTTCAACGAAGCCGAGGAGGACTGCGCGCGGTTCGTCCGGGAAAAGTTCCCGCGCCGCGAAATCGACGTCGCGCTCCGCACGACCCCGTCTTCGCTCGAGACCTTTCGCGAGCTTTCGCGCAGGCTTTCGCCCGGTCCGGCGCTCTTCTCGACGGTCGACGCGTGGTGCCCCCGCGAGGACTTCGTCCGCTTCGCCGGCGAGGCGCGCCGCTTCCCGCTCGCGACCGTCCTCGCCGTCACGCCCTTCGTCGACGACGAGCGCCCGCTCTGGGTGCGCAGGGAAAGGGATGGCCGCGTGAGCCGGATCGGCGGGCCGGACGGAGACTGCGTCACCGCGGGCATCTACCGTTTTTCCGCGCGCGCCCGTGCGCTCGCGCTCGCCGCCCCGGAGTCGCTCGACCGGCTCCGGGCTTTTCTCGCATGGCTCGTGGCCGAGGGAGAGCCCATCGAGGCCGTCGAGATCGCGAAGGTCATCGACGTTGACACTTCGCGGGACGTCGCGCTCGCCGAGGAGCTGGCGGCGGAGATCGACGCCCGCGCCGCGGGAAGGGCGCGATGAGCCGAGCTTCCGGGCGCGAGCGGCCGGTCGCCTGGGGCGTCTACCGCGAGCTCGCCCATTCCCCGGGGCGGGAGACCGACGACGCCCTCATCCTTCGCGTCGCGGCCGAGTGCCTGGAGGCGCAGGGTTTCCGCGTCCTCCTGAAATCTTCCGACGAGATCGTCGAGGCGGCCGCGTCGGGCGCGCCGCCGCCCGCATCTCTCTTCGTGATGTGCGAACGACCCGAGGTCCTCGAGGCGCTCGCGCGGTGGGAAGAGCGCGGCGTCTGCCAGGTCAACACCACGGAAGCCATTCTCAACACCTACCGGAACCGCACGCTCGTCCGTTTCGAGCGCGCCGGAATTCCGTTTCCGAGGAGCGTTCTGGCCGACACGTCGGGAGAGCGCCCACGCGCGCCGTCGGGGTCCGCGGACCTTTCCGGGCTCTGGATCAAGCGCGGCGACGTCCACAACACGCAGCCGGGCGACGTCCGGCGCGCGGGCAGCACGCAGGAGGCGCTCGAGACGCTCGGCGCCCTCGCGGCGAGAGGGGTGCGCCGCGCCGTGCTTCAGGAGCACGCCGAAGGCGACCTGGTGAAGTTCTACGGGGTGGGCGTCTTGCCGGCCGGCTCCGGCTTGCCGGCGCCTCTCCCGTGGTTCGAGTGGTTCTACCACCGCGACCAGGAGCTCCGCCGGTACCCCTTCGACGCCGGCAGGCTCTCGGAGGCCGCGGCGCGCGCGGCGGCGGCCCTGGAGCTCGAAGTCTTCGGAGGCGACGCCATCGTCGGACCGGACGGCCGCGTGGTCCTCATCGACTTGAACGCGTGGCCGAGCTTCGCGCTCTATCGCCAGGCGGCCGGCCTTCGGATTGCCTCGCACCTGGCGGCGCGGTTTCGGGAACACGCGCGAACCGGAGTGACAGAATGACCGGGATGCTCAGAGATGGGCTCGGGACCGCCGAACGGACGGAGAGGGTGGCCGGGCCGCGTTCGAAGGAGCTCTTCGCGCGCGAGAGTGCGCACATGGCGCCGGGCCTTCAGTCGATCGCGCTCTATTCGGGGCTGGCGATGGCGAAGGGGCGCGGATCCCGCCTCTACGACGAGGACGGAAACGAGTACATCGACTTCGTCGCCGGAATCGGCGTCGGAAGCGTCGGGCACTGCCACCCCCACTACGTCGAGTCCGTGAAGCGGCAGCTGGAAGCGCTGACCTTCGGCAGCTTCACGACCGAAGTCCGGACCCGCTTCCTCGAGCTTCTCGCGTCGGTGACGCCCCCGGGCCTCTCGCGAATTCAGCTCTTCTCCGGCGGGGCCGAAGCGGTCGAAGCGGCGCTGCGCCTTGCCAAGTCCGCGACGGGAAAGTACGAATTTGTGGGCTTCACGGGCGCCTTCCACGGAAAGACGGGCGGAGTCCTCCCCCTGCTTTCCGGCGATTTCAAGCACGGCCTCGGCCCGTTCGTTCCCGGCATGTACACCGCCCCGTACGCGAACTGCTATCGCTGCCCGCTCGGTCTCGAGTATCCCGACTGCGGGATCGCCTGCGTCGAAGAGCTGCGCCGCACGATCAAGGACGACACCGCCGGCGAGGTCGCCGCCATTCTGATCGAGCCGATCCAGGGCACCGCCGGCAACGTGGTTCCGCCGGCGGGGTTCCTTCCCGCTGTGGCGGAGGTCGCCCGCGAGGCGGGGGCGCTCCTGATCGCCGACGAGATGCTCACCGGATTCGGAAGGACCGGCTCGATGTGGGCCTGCGACCACGAAGCGGTCGTGCCCGACGTGATGACGGTCGGAAAGGGAATCGGCGGAGGGTTCCCGCTCTCCGGCCTGATTTCGACGGACGCCCTGACTTCCCGGCCGCCGTTCTCCAACCCGAGCGGAAGCTCCTCCTCCTACGGGGGGAACCCGCTCGCGGCGGCGGCGGGCCTGGCCGCGCTCGAGATCGTCGTGGGCGAGAAGCTCGCGGAGAACGCGGCACGCGTGGGCGCGGCAATGCGCGAGAGGCTCGAGCGGATGCGGGATCGGCACGCGGTCATCGGCGACGTCCGCGGACGAGGTCTTCTCCTCGGCCTCGAGCTCGTCTCCGACCGGGTCACGAAGAAACCCATCGACAAGTCCTGGACTCGGGAGCTCTTCCACGAGTGTCTCCGCCGCGGGCTCGTGTCGATGTGCTACTCGCACGTCATCCGCATCAATCCGCCGCTCGTGATCGACGAGGCGACGGCGCTCGAGGGCTTGGACGTGCTCGACGAAGCGATTGCGGCGATGTCGGCCCGCAGGAAGCCGGCAGAGGGGCGTTGTTGAAAGCGATGCTGCGAGGCGGCCTCGTCGGACTGGGCAACGTCGCGCGCAACGGGCACCTGCCGGCATGGCTCGGCCGGCCGGACGTCGAGATCGCGGGCGCTGCCGACATCCTCCCGGAGTCCCGCGAGGCAGTCGCGAGCCTGTTGCCGGATCTCGCCGTCTACGAATCGGCGGAAGCCCTCCTCTCGCGGGAGCGGCTCGACTTCGTCGACGTCTGCACGCCCCCCGCGGCGCACGCGGAGGTCATCCGCCTCGCGCTCGGCCGGGGCCTTCACGTCCTCTGCGAAAAACCCCTGGTCCTCGAGCGATCGGAGCTCGCCGAGCTCGCCGGGCTCGCGACCGGGTGCGGCCGGGTTCTCGCGGCCGTCCACAACTGGCGGCACGCCCCCGCGATCGCGCTCGCGACGGAGCTCCTGCGGTCAGGGCGGATCGGGACCGTACGCCGGTGCTCCTGGGAGGTTCTCCGGGATCGGCCGTCGGTGGCTGCTTCCCCTTCCGGCGCGCCGAACTGGAGGCTCGACCCCATCGTTTCTGGAGGGGGCATCCTCGTCGACCACGGCTGGCACGCCGCGTACGTCCTCGCGAGCTGGATGCCGCATCCCCTCTCCCGGGTGGGCGGCCGGCTCGAGAGGCGCAAGCACCCCGAGTCGACGGTCGAGGACACGGCCGACCTCCATCTCGAGTTCGGGGATTCCCGCGCGGCCGTTTTCCTGACCTGGGCCGCCTCGGAAAGAACGAACCGCGTGTCGATCGAAGGGACGGAGGGCACGATCACGATCGAGGGCCACGTCCTCGAGATCAAATCCCGCGGCAGGACAGAGCGCCGGGAGCTCGACGCTTCGCTCTCCGAGGGGTCGCACCACCCCGATTGGTTCGGGGGCACCGCCGCGGAATTCCTCGCGGAGATTTCTCATCCGGAGCTCCCGCGCCGCTCGCTCGCGGAGTCGGCCGTCTGCCTCGACGTGATCCGCCTCGCGCAGGCGTCCGACCGGCTCGGGGGGGCGCTGCTCTCTGCGGGGCCGGCTCCCGCGTCCTCCCTCGAGAAGGAGGAGGCGCGCGCCACGGCGTCGGGATCGGGAGGGCGGCCCGCGTGAGCAGCCGTCCGCCGGCCGCGGCCCGGCTGCTCGTGCTCGCTTCGCGGGAGCGGGACGGGGGCGTGTCCCTCGCGACGCCGCTCCTGGGCCTGCCGATCGCCTGCAGGATCGCGCTGGCCGCGTCGCGGGCCGGGTTCCAGGCGGTCTTCGAGCAGCCTCCGGGCGCCCCGCTCGCTCCCCTCCTCGAGGGAACCGGCGCTGGCGTGATCGCGCGCTCCTCCGACCCGGCCGCCTCCGAGCCGCGCCCCCTACGCACCGTCCTCCTGCAGCCGGGGATTCTTCCGCAGGCCCGCTGGCTCGAGTCGCTCGCCCGCGGCGGGCCGGCAGGAGAGGCTCCCTCCGACACACCCGGCAGCTTTGCGATCCGGTCCGCCGCCGATCTGCCAGGCGCGGAACGCTGGCTGCTCTCCTCCCTCGTCAAAGACGACGAGGGGTTCATGTCGCGTCACGTGGAGCGGCGGATCTCGCTCGCGATCTCGCGCCGGCTCGCCGCGACCTCCGTCACGCCGAACGCGATGACGGTCGCGAGCGTCCTCGTCGGGCTCGCCGGCTCGGCGTTTTTCCTCTCTCCGCGGCCCGCCCTCCAGTTCATGGGCGCGCTGCTCTTCCTGTTCCATTCCATTCTGGACGGCTGCGACGGCGAGCTCGCGCGTTTGAAGTTCCAGGAATCCCGCTTCGGCGGCGTGCTCGACTTCTGGGGCGACAACGTCGTGCACGCCGCGGTCTTCGTCTGCATCGCCCTCGGGTGGAGCCGCTCCGGCGCGGCCGGCGCGCTATGGCCGTTGCTCGCCGGAATCGCTGCGGTGGCCGGCACCCTTCTCTCGGCGGCGTTCGTGTATCGCTTTGCCATGGGGCGCGACCGCGACCGTTCTCCGCAGTTCACGTCGGTCAGCCGGGGGCCCGGGACGCGCCTGTCGCGGATGGCGGACGCCCTCGCACGCCGGGATTTCATCTATGTCGTGGTGGTTCTCTCCGCCTTCGGAAAGGCCCACTGGTTTCTCGTGATGGCGGCGATCGGTGCGCCCGCCTTTTTTCTCGCGCTCGTCGCCATCGGTCTGTCCAGCCGGCGACTCGGAAGGAGCTACTCATGACCGATCGCACGTCGTTTTACCCGGAGCTCCAACGGGACATTGCCCCGCACCGCGGAAAGCTCGGGGTCCTCCTGCCGGGCCTCGGCGCGGTCTCGACCACCCTGATCGCCGGCGTGCGCCTGATCGAGAAGGGGCTCGCGCGCCCGATCGGATCGCTCACGCAGATGCAGCGCATGCGCCTCGGCAAGCGCACGGACCCGCGGTGGGTGCCGATTCGCGAGCTCGTCCCGCTCGCGCCGCTCTCGGACATCGAGTTCGGCGCGTGGGACATCTTTCCCGACAACGCGTACGAGTCGGCGCTGTCCGCCGGAGTGCTTTCCCCCGAGACGCTCGCGCCCGTGCGCGGGGAGCTCGAGGCGGTCAAGCCGTGGCCCGCGGTTTTCGACCGCTCCTACGTGCGGCGGCTCGACGGTCCCCACGTCAAGTCGGCGCCTACGAAGCGCCACCTGGCCGAGGCGCTGCGGCAGGACATCGAGGACTTCCGCTCTTCGAAGGGGATCGACCGCGCCGTCGCGTTGTGGTGCGGCTCGACGGAAGTGTTCTTAAAGCCGGGCCCGACGCACGAGTCGATCGCCGCCTTCGAGAGGGGCCTCGAAACGAACGCCCCCGAGATCTCGCCCTCGATGATCTATGCGTATGCCGCGATTTCCTCGGGCGTTCCGTTCGGGAACGGCGCGCCGAATCTCTGCGTCGACATCCCGGCGCTCACGGACCTCGCCCGGGAAAAGGGTGTGCCGGTCGCGGGTAAGGATTTCAAGACCGGGCAGACCCTGATGAAGACGATCATCGCGCCGGGGTTGAAGGCGCGGATGCTCGGACTGTCGGGCTGGTTCTCGACGAACATCCTCGGCAACCGGGATGGGGAGGTCCTCGACGATCCCGGCTCCTTCCGCACCAAGGAAGTGAGCAAGGCGTCCGTGCTCGACGACATCCTGCAGCCGGAGCTGTACAAAGAGCTCTACGGCGACTACTTCCACAAGATCCGGATCGAGTACTACCCGCCCCGCGGCGACGCGAAAGAGGGTTGGGACAACATCGACATCGTGGGATGGCTCGGCCAGCCCATGCAGATCAAGGTGAACTTCCTTTGCCGCGATTCGATTCTCGCCGCGCCGGTCGCTCTCGACGTGATCCTCTTCCTGGACCTCGCGAGGCGCGCCGGTCTTTCCGGGCTCCAGGAGTGGCTGTCGTTCTACTTCAAGTCGCCCATGTCGCGTCCGGACCTGCGGCCGGAGCACGATCTCTTCATCCAGCACTTGAAGCTGACCAACACGCTGCGCATCCTCGTCGGCGAAGAAGTCCTCGACCACTCCGGCCTCGACTATTACGAGGGGGACCTCTCCAATCCGGAGCGCGAAGAGGCTCCGATCCGGAGATCCGGAACGGAATGACGCCGCGCCGCGGCCCCCGCCGGAAATGAAAGACGCGGCGCCCCGCAAGAGCGCCTGGCGCTGGATTCTCGGGGCGCTCGCCGTTGCCGCGATCGCCGCTGCCCTCTTCGCGTTCCGGGGGTCCTCGCAGGGCGCGTTCGCGACGGTGACGGCGGGGCGGAAGGATCTCGTCGTTTCGATCACGAGCGACGGAAGCCTCGAACCTCCGCCGGGCGGCGAGCTGCGGGCTCCGGCGGCCGCCACGGTCCGAGAGATTTTCGCGGCGGAGGGGCAGCGGGTGACCCGCGGCACGCCGCTCGTGCGGCTCGATCAGCCGGAGCTCGCACAGTCCGCCCTCACGGCGCGCTCCGGCGCCGTCGCTCTCGCGGAGGACCGCGCGCGCGCGGCCGCCGAGCTCGACTCGGCGCGCCGGGAGTCGGAGCACCTCCGCGCGGTCGTCGAGTCCGACCGGCGTCTGCTCGGCCAGTCGGCCATCCCGCGGGCCACGTTCGAGGCCGACGAGCTCGCGTACCGGCAATCCCAGGACCGGGTCCGCCAGGCGGAGGCCCGGCTCGACTCGCTCGCGGGACAGTCCGGCGGCGCGGCCCGGGGGCCAGGCGCCTCTCGCTTGAAGATCGCCAACGAGTCGGCGCGCGAGCTGGAGAGCCGTCTCGCCGCGTTGACGCTCCGCGCACCGACCGACGGGATCGTCTACGGCCTGCCTCGAAAAGCCGGCGAGACCGTGGCGGCCGGGCAGCTCGTCGCGAGCGTCTCGGACCCGCAGCACCTGCGCGTGCGGGCGCGCGTCGACCAGCCCGACCTGCCGCGCGTGGCGCCCGGCCAGCGGATGGTCGTCACGGTCGACGGGCTGCCCGACCGGCGGTGGGACGGCCGAGTCGTTTCCGCCCCCTCCGGAGTGAGCGAGGTCGGCGGGCGCCAGGTCGGGGAGGTGATCGGCGAGATCGCCGATGCGACGCTTTCGCTTCCGCCCAACGCCGCGGTCAACGTGCAGATCGTCGTTGGAGAGAAACGGGGGGCACTGGCCATCCCCCGCGCCGCGCTCCAGCGGGACGGCTCGCAGAGACATGTCTGGGTCCTCGAAAACGGCCGCGCGCGCCGCCGGCCCGTCACCGTGGGCCTCGTCGGGCTTTCGGACGTCGAGGTGACCGGCGGTCTGTCGGAGAAGGACGTCATCCTGCTGCCCGGGCCGGCGCCCCTTTCGGAGGGTGCGCGGGTGACCGCGGCGGCGGCGGGCAGGGGCTGAGGAGCATCCATTGGCCCTCCTCCCCGGCGAGACGTTCGAAACCGCGCTGCAGAGGTTCCGGACCCATCCCGTTCAGACCGCGCTGACTCTGACGGGTCTCGTCGTCGGAACCGCCGCGATCATCCTGATCGTCGCGCTCGGGATCACGGGGCGCGCCTTCGTCATGCGGCAGATCGAAGGGGTCGGATCGAACCTCGTGTGGGCGAACTACCGCGGAACGGTCGCCGCGGGAACGGCGCCCGCGATGGACGATGTGATCACGGAAGGGGACGTGGCGGCCGTCTCCGCGCGCTCCGACCTCTTCTCAGGAGTTACAGGAATCCTCGTGCTGCGCGGGAACATCACCGTGCAATCGCAGGTCAAGACGCTCACCGTGATCGGCGTCATGGCGAACTACGCGGCGGTGCGCAAGAACATGCGGGTGTTGAAGGGGCGGTTCCTCGACGAGGACGACGTGCAGAGCCGGGCACGCGTCGCCGTGGTCAACCGGCCTCTCTACCGCCAGCTCTTCGGCGATGAGGATCCCTCCGGCAAGACGATCCGGACGCTCGGCACGACTTTTCAGTTGATCGGGGAGTTCGAGGAGCCCGTCGACACTCTCGGCCGCGGCGACGTGGTGGACGAGACGATCCTGATCCCGATCACCGTCGCCTGGTCCTTCCGCAGCGTCCGGGAAGTGAAGACTCTCTTCGCCGAGGCGCGGGACTTCGCCTCCCTGCCGGCGGCCGTGCCGGCGGTGGAGGCGATTCTCCGCGAACGGCACCGGCCGGGCGCGGTCTACGAAGTCGAGAGCATGACGACGGTGGTCCGGCTCGCACGGACGATTTCGGTGGGCCTCATCGCCGTGTTCGTCCTGGCGGCGGCGATCTCGGTCGTGGTCGGCGGGGTCGGGATCATGAACATCCTTCTCGCCTCGGTCGAGCAGAGGACGCGGGAAATCGGCGTCCGGATGTCGGTCGGCGCGCGGCGGAAGGACATCCTCCGGCAGTTCCTCATGGAAGCCCTGATGCTCGGCGCCGTGGGCTCCCTTATCGGAGTCGTGATCGGAGTTGCGCTGCCCGCGATCGCGGGACTTCTCGTTCGCGGCCGCGGAGTGGATGTACGGATCTCGGCGCTGTCGGCCCTTCTCGCTTTCCTGTTCTCCTGCGCGGTCACCGTGCTCTTCGGAGTGGTCCCCGCGTCGCGCGCCGCAAACATGAATCCCACGGAGGCCCTGCGCTATGAGTGACCGACGGTCTGCCCGATTCGTCCTCGCGCTTTTCCTGCTTGCCCTTGCGCTTGCGTTCGCCCCGTTCGCCTTCGCGCAGTCCCCGCCCGGTCCCGCCGCCTTGACGCTGCGCGGCGCGGTCGAGATGGCGCTCGCCCGCGCACCGGAGGTCGCCGTCGCGCGCGCCGATGCGGACATCGCCGGCGCCTCGGAGCGGATCGCCGGGTCGCGATGGGGCCCGGAGGCCTACGCCTCCACGAATCCCGGCTACTCCACGGGTCTCCCCGTAGTGGTCGCCGGACAGGTGCCGTCCCTCTTCGCCTTCTCCATCCGTCAGTCGATCTATGACCCCGGCCTGCGCGCGGGATCGCTTGGAGCGAGAGCCGAGGCGGAGGAGAGGCGGTCGGCGCTCGAGCGGGTCTCCGCGGAGACCGCTCGGGCGGTGGTTCTCGCCTTCGGCCGGGTGGCCGCCGACGGAACGCTCGTCGCCGGCGCGAGGCGGAGCCTCGAAGCGCAGGAGGCGATCGCTCGGCGCGTGTCCTCTCTCGCCGCCGAGGGCCGCGTGACGCCCATCGACGCCGATGCCGCCGCCGTCGACGTCGCCCGGGCGAAACAGAAGCTGCTCGACCGGACTTTTGCAAAGGACCTC
The DNA here is from genome assembly GCA_030948185.1 of Acidobacteriota bacterium. Taxonomy (GTDB): domain Bacteria; phylum Acidobacteriota; class Thermoanaerobaculia; order UBA5066; family Gp7-AA6; genus JALYUA01. The sequence goes on along the minus strand of JALZAT010000005.1, from coordinate 24,101 downwards.
GACGAGCTCGAATTGAAGCGCATGCTCGACTGGCCCGCCGGCCAGACGCTCGCGATCGCGGACGAGCCGGCGGACGGGCTTCCCGCGCCGCCGCCTTCCGGCAACCTCGAGGCCGCGCGCGCCGCCGATCCCGAGGCGCGCGCGCTCGAGCGTGAAATCGATGCCTTGCGGCTCGCCGCGCAGGCGCGCTCGCGCCTTTTTCAACCGAGCGTCGTCGCCGAAGCGCAGTACCTGCGCCTTGCGAGCTACAACCACTTCGAGGACTACTTCCGGCGCTTCAAGGAGAACGACTTCTCGATCGCCGTCTCCATCACGGTGCCGGTCTGGGCGGGCGGGCGGACCCGAGAAATGGCGGCGGAGGCCCGTGCCCGCGTCGCGCGCGCGGAGGCGGCGTTGAGGTTGCGGGCGCGCGACCTCGAGCTCTCCGTCCGGCGCGCGGAAGCGGATCTCGCCCGCGCGGACGCGGCCGGGGGAGTCGCGCGGACCGCAGAAGCGGTCGCCCGGGAGCGCTCCCGAATTGCCGGTGTGCTCGCCGCGGAAGGCCGCGGAGAGCCGAACGCGGCCGAGCTCGCCGACGTCGCGCTCGCGCGCGCCCAGGAGGAATCCGCGAATGCGGCGCAGGGAGTGCTCACTGCCAGAGTGGCGCTGCTCGCCTTGAGGGGCGAGCTGACGAGAGGACTCGTGGCGTCCGTTCCCGCGCGCTAGGGCACGGGGTGCCTCAACGCGAGCAGATTCCCGAGCCCGAAGGAGACCGCCGACCCGATGAGGGAGTACCACGGCCAGGCGATCCTTTTTGCGAACGGGAGGGGAAGCCATCCACGGCTGCCGAGCCAGAGCGCCATCATGAAGACGGCGGAACACCCGATGGCCCAGAGGACGTCCGGCTGTGTTGCACGCCGCGCGTAGCGGGCAAGCAGGAAGGCGCCCAGAAGCCCGCCCGCCGTCACGGAGAGGACCCCCAGTCCCACCTGGACCGCCGGCTGCGTCTGGCCCAGTCGCGAAAAGCCGGCGGCGAGCAGGGCGAGAAGGGCCGTCCAGAAGAGGGTGAGGAGCTTGCCGAGCTTCAATCCGCGCCGCCCCTCGAGGCGCGCCCGCCCTGCGATCGGGATGATGAGGTCGTTCGCGAGCGCCGATGCGAGCGAGTTCAAGGCTGACGACTCGGAGCACATCGCCGCCGAGAACATCCCCGCGACGAGGTACGCGGAGAGGAGCGGTGGAAGGTGCCGCACGATGTACGTCGGGAAAATCTCGTCGGGCGACGCGAAGCCGCCCGCCGTTCCGCGACCGATCGGCCGCCCACGGAAGAACGCGAAGAGCCCGACTCCGATTGTTACGAACATCGTCATCTGAACGAGCACCAGAAATCCGCTTCCGATCAGAGCGCGTCGGGCGTCGGCGAGCGTGCGGCAGGCGAGGAGGCGCTGGACGATCAGCTGGTCCGCTCCGTGGCTCGCCATCGTCAGAAAGGTCCCGCCGAGAACTCCGGCCCAGAAGGTGTACGGGCGCGAGAAGTCGAGGTGGAAATCGAAGAGCCGCACCGGGTTCCCGGCGGAGGCGGCGAAATGGAAGATGCCGGCGAGCCCGCCGGGGACCCGGCCGAGCAGGAACGCGAGCGCGAGAATCGCGCCCGAGAGATAGATGAAGACCTGGATCAGGTCGATCCAGATCACGGCTTTGATCCCCCCCAGGAACGTGTAGATGGCCGTGCCCCCCGCGAGGAGCAGTACCGCGGCCCAGACCGGGATCCCGAGCAGAAGGGAGATGGGGATCGCCGGCACCGCCAGGCGCACCGCAGCGGCGAGCACGCGCGTCACCATGAACAGGATGGACGTGAACCGCCGCGCGTGTGCGCCGAAGCGCTTCTCGAGAAGCGCATAGGCCGTATCGAGCTCGCCCTGGAAGTAGCTCGGAAGAAGCGTGAAGGAGATCGCGATCCGGCCGACCACGTAGCCGAAGACGAGCTGAAGGAAGAGAAAGCCCGTCCTGTACGCGTCGCCCGGGACGGAGAGAAACGTCAGAGCGGAGGTCTCCGTCGCCACGATCGAGCCCATGACCGCCCACCAGGGCATGGCGTGGCTGCCCAGGAAGTAGTCGCGGCCGTCCTTCTGGCCGCGCCCGATCCAGGCTCCGAGCACGTTGATCCCCGCGAGGTAAACGGCGATCAGCACGAGCGCCGGCAGGCCGATGCGAAGCGTCTCCACGGTCGAAGGACGCCCTAAAAGAGGGCCGTCACGAGATCAGCTCGCGATGGAGGATCTCGAACATCAGCGGGTCGTGCCAGTACTCGAGGTGAGCGGCGAGAAGGGTCGTCGCCTCCCGATCGACGAGGTTTTCCACTCTCTTCGACTCCGACGTGTCCCCGGAATCGTAGAGGTCGAGCGGCCCGCTGACCAGGTCCCACGGCGCATGGACGTTCACCCACCGGCGCGGGCGAAGCCGGTACTCGCAGATCATCGGCTGAACGGACGCCGCCAGGGCCTCGCGCCCTTCCGACGTGTTCTTTCCCTGAATGCCGAAGATGAAGGCCGTCTTGTCGAGCGGGGAGCCGAGGGTCAGGAAGAGCGGAGTGCGTCCTACGGCGTCGAGAGCGGCATCCGGGGCCGCGGCCCCGTCGTCGAGGATGAGCCGGTTCAACGTGTCGTAGGCGATGACCGAACCGAGCGAGTGACCCACGAGCACGCAGCCCGCGTACAGGAAGGCGCCGTTCGCGTCGCGCGCCCCGTAGACGGCGTGCGCCTTTTTTCCGACGGTCTCCTTGATGCGCCCGCGCAGGTCGGCGAATCGGTCGAGGGTGTGCGAGCCGACGTACGCCGCCACGTCGCCGGGATACTGCACGAGAAGGGAGCGCACCCACGCGGAGAGCACGAAGAGAAGGGGCCACGAAATTCCCCGCTTGACGAGCGACAGGCTCGCGACCTCGCGGCAGAGACCCACTGCGGCGCGGACCTCGCCGCCGAATGCCACGACGAGCGCCGCGACGCCGGCGAGACCGACGGCGTAGAACACCGCTCGACGTCCGCCTGCGCGCCATTCGCGCACCGCGCCCTGGAGCACCTTGAACGCTCCGACGATGATCAGGAACGCGAGCGCGCCGGCGATGAAGAAGAGCGTGCCGAGCTCGAAGAGGCCGTCGAAGGTGCGAACGAAGCGCGTCCCGAGGAGGTGCGGCAGGAGCTCCCGGCCGGCGGCGTCCTGGCCACACTGGATGTGCGCCCGAAAGAGAAGGGGCAGCGATATCCCGGCGAGCGAGATCGCGGCAATGGCGAGCGCGCCGGCGAAAACGGTGAGGCCGCCCGCTCCCCGGCGCCAGATCGAGGTCGCCGGGATCCTTCGGAGTGCCTTCGACAGGAGGAGTGTGAGGGCGAAGAAAACGAGGGATGCGATCACGAGCTCCGCCGCGGTCGTCAGGTCGCGGAAGAGGCCGTCGCCCAGCCAGGGCGGGGGAGTGTTCAGCGGCAGCCGGGCCATCGTTGCGACGACGATCGACGCGTTCAGCGCGAGAAGACCGAAAACGACTCCGAGCGCGGCGAGAAGCGCGAGGAGTGCGGACGCAGGAACCGCGACCGCCCGATACTCGTCGAAGAGCCAGCGGCGGAACCCGCGCTTGCGCGCGGCGTTCCAGATGCCGTTCGTCGCCCCGCGGAAAAGAAAGCCGATCACGTCCCGGAGCCGTACGACTCCTTCCGTCAGCGGCGCCCAGTACCCCTCGTAAACGTGGATTTCGCGGAGAGCTCCCCAAGCGTCGCGAAGCTCGATCTCCGCCCGCGACAGGCGCTCGCCATCCAGGAGCACGCTTGCAACGCGTGGCTTGCCCCCGTTTGCGCCGCCCGCTCTGCGCAGCCCCTCGGCCACGAGCTCGATCGTCTGAAAGGGAATCTGCTCGCCCATCCCGTGCACGACGAACACCGCGAACAGCCGCGTGGATGGCAAAGCCGCAGCGAGCGACGATCCGTCCGCGGCGGGCTTACCCGGCTCCGACGCGCCGGCCCGGACGACCTCGTACGTCGCCGGAGCCCCGCCCTCCGCGATTCCGCGCCCGGGCGCTTCCTGCGAGGGCGGCGGCACCGGTCCTAGTTTCCCGGAAGGGCCGAGCTCCCCCGGATCGGGCCCGGCGGCCGCGCCCGTCGTGTGGGCCGGATGGGCTCGGGCCGCAGGGGATTGCCGACCGCAAAGAGGTGCCCGTTGTTCTGCGTGTAGAGGATCCCGTCGGACCCGATCGAAAGCGGCGTGTACGCCGCTCCGAGCGCGAGGTTCAGGAAGATCTTCGCCCGCAGCGCCCCGTCCGGGCCGATCGAATAGAGGAATCCATCCTCACTGTTGGCGTAAACCACGCCGTCTCCGTCGACGGCGGGCTGGTTGATGCACCACTCGAATCCATCCGGATGATCCGAGACGCACGTCACGCGGCCGTCCGGCTGTCGCGCGCAACTCTCCGTGTTCGAGTTTCGGAAGGTCCACTGGGGCTTCAGATTCTCCTCGAGCGAGACGATGTCGTATCTGCCGCCCTCGGGCGGGCAGAAGGCGGGATCACCGCAGTACGACCCGACCTCGTAGTGGTTGTCTTTCAGGAGAACCGAGAAGGTCCCGTCGTGCACCCGGACGGCGGGCGTGATGTCCCATCCGAAATCGTAGAACGCCGTGAAGCGTCCCTGCGTGTCGAACTTCAAGAGGTGCCCTCGGGAATAGTTGTAGGCGGTGTACGTCCCGAAGAGAACGCTCCCGTCGTCGAGCGCGACGGGCGAGGAGGTTCCCTGATCGATGACCCGGCCCGCCGGCGGACGGTTCGTCGCGGGATCGACGCCGGCCGAAGTGCCCTCGCGGCAACCGCCCGGCTCGCCGTTGCCCGGCAGAAGCACGCCGCAGCCGTCCAGGAGGCGGTCGCGAAGGGAAGCCGCCCAGCGCGGCGCCAGGGATGAGTCGACGGCGACGAGCCAGGCATACCGGTCGGAAAAGTGTGCCCGGCTCACCGTGAAAACGGTCCCGTCCGATCCGATCGCCGGCACGACGTTCAGGGCGGGACGCTGCGATCCGCAGGGCCCCGTCGGCGGCGCCGCCGAAGGCGACGGCGGGTAAGGAAGAGATCCGCCGGAAAACTGCCGCTCGCATTGCGCCGCCGCGGCAGGGGCGCCCGGCACGAGATCGGAGAAGAGCGCGCGCCGGAAAGTTCCGTCCGGCCGCACCTGGATGATCCACGCGCCGGAGGCGTCGCGGTTCCACGGGTTGGCCGGGTCGATCCGCATCGCGTTGTAGTACACGTTGCCGGCCGCGTCGGCGGCGATGCCGCCCGCGACGAAGATCGACGGATCGACCGGCACGCCGAAAGGAGAGATCCGCGTGCCGGCGCCGGTGTCCTTGCTCACCCGGAACACGGATCCGCCGCTGCCGGGAACCCACAGGAACCCGGCAGCGAGGGCGGGATGGAACACGGGCTCCCATCCGCCGAGGTGCCCCGCGTCGGGCTCCGGCTTCCAATCCGATTCGAATCGCCAGAGGGAAGCGAGCGCGCCCGAGGACCAGCGGAGCTTCTGCACGTTCCAGATCTGCCGGTCCCAGGCGTCGGCGCCGCAGGGCGCCGGCTGGCCCGAGCCGGGCGGAGAGCACGACACGTACGTTCCCGTCTTCGACTCCATGTACACGTCCGCGCCGTCTAAGAGCGGGACGGGATAGTGGGCGAGGAGGTCGCCCCCGGCCTCGGCCGTCGCCGCGGGGACGAATGGGTCGTACATGAAATCGGACAGGATCGCTCCGAGCGGCTGTGCGGCACCGGGGGCGCTCGCGCCGTGTCCGGGGCTGCGTCCCCACTGCGGCCAATCGGGCTCCGCAGCCGCGGCAGGCCGCCGGAGGGCGAGGGTCGCGGCGAGGCCGGCGATGACGACAAGAAGGAAGAGAGGAATCCGCGGCCGCGCAACCGCACCGAGCTCCGTGGGCACGGAAGAACTCTAGCAGGCTGCTCGAAACGAAGAGCCCGTAGAAAAATCTTCCGAGTTCCCTGTAAACTGATTCGCTGTTAGGGCAGGAGCGATATGAGCACCGTTCTCGTCGTGGACGACGATCGTGACCTTCGAGACGCCCTCTGCGGCGCGCTCGAGGAGTCCGATTTTTCGGCGATTGGGGTGTCGGACGGGCGTGCGGCGCTTCAATATCTGAAGAGCGGCGCTCCGAAACCATCCCTGATCCTGCTCGACTGGATGATGCCGGTGCTCTCCGGGGGCGAATTCCGTGAGCAGCAACTGCAGGACCCGCAGATCGCGGACATCCCCGTCATCGTCATCAGCGCGCACGTCAAGGCCGATCTCTTCGGAGTCTCGCTCGGCATCGAGATGCTCCTCCGAAAGCCGTTCCCACTCGGGGAACTGATCTCGCAAGTCGAGCGCTACGCGACCAAGCGAACCGCCTAACGAGGCGGGCAGGGACGAGCCCCGCCCCTACCCCTCCGGTGGGGCCCCACGCGTGAGCGTGTAGGGGCGGCCGTTGTGGCCACCTGCCCCCGAGACCTCCCGGGCGCGATGAGGCCTATTTGCCGGGCACCGGCAGCCAGGTTTTCCCCGTCTTCGGGTCGTAGCGGCTTCCCGCCGGCAGCACGTCGATGCGGACGCCGCTCGCTCCGAGCGGCCCGGCGCCCGGAGGCGTGATCGCGGCCTTCCGCGCGTCGTAGACGACGGCGACGCTCGCGCCCAGGACCCGCCACGTCCCGTCCGGCTCGACTTCGACGGCCGTCGATTCGTCGATCCCCACCCCGACCAGAGCCGGGTGCTCGAGGACGAGGGAGAAGAGCCGGTTGTTGCGGCGGCGGCGCACGAAATGCTGATCCACGATGGCTCCGGGCAGAAGCCCGAAACCGGCCTCGGTGACGACGTTGTCGCGGGCGATCGTCATGTAGGCGTCCGGACTGTCTTTGGCCGGCGGACGGGTTCCTCCGGGATGCTTCTCGTCTCCGGTGAGCATCGGAGTCGACATCACCGCCGCGCCCGCGGAGGTTCCTCCGACGACCGCCCCGGCGCGATAGCGCTGGTGGATCGCCGCCTCCGTCTTCGTGCCGCCGAGCGCCTTCGTCAGGAGCGCCTGGTCGCCGCCGCCGAACCAGATGCCGGTGACGTTCGCCAGCCGCGCTGCCGAGGCGTCGGTGTCCGCGGCGGCGTGGTCGAGCGACACGCGCTCCGCCTCCGCGCCCATCTTCCGCAGCGTCGCCGTCATCTCGACTCCGGCCTCCGGGTCGCTGCTCGCCATCGGAAACACCACGATGCGCGCCGTGCCGGGCCCTCCCGCGAGCTCCACGAACCGGGCGAGGAGCGGCGGCGGAAGCGGACCGCCGCCCACGATGAGGAGATGTCCGGCTGGCGCGGCAGCAGCGCTCCCGGCTAACGGCGCAGAAGTGGAAGCGCAATCGATGGAAACGATGGACACGGCGATCAGGATCAGCAAGCGGGAAGACTTCATGTTCGACGGTCCTCCTTCTTTCTGTTTGAGCTGACAGCTGAGAGCTACTTTGTCGGAATACTCGCCAGCGCGGCACGCACTTCCCGGATGTCTTTTCCGTAGCGCTTCGGCGGCGCCGTGTCCGCGAACTGCGTCAGCGCCTGGCGTGCCCGGGGCCAGTCGCCGAGCTCCCCGGCGACCCGCCCGAGGTTGTACAGCGCGTCGTATTGCGTGGGGTCGACGCGGACGCACTGGGCCCACGCCTCGACCGCCTTCGCAGGCTGGCCGAGGCGCGAGTACACGACGCCGAGCGCATTCAAGGCGCGGGGGCTGCGTCGGGAAATCGAGAGCGCCGTCTCGAGCTTCTGGCGCGCTTGCTCGAGCCGGCCGAGCTTCAGATACGCGATGCCCGCGTTCAGGTCCGCGAGCGCGTTGCGCGGCTGAAGCGCGAGGGCGCGGTCGAAGAGCGCGAGCCCCTCCTCGGGCCGCCCGGCGTCGGTCAAGGCGATCCCGAGGGCGTTCAGCGTCTCGAGGTCCTCACTGCCCTTGTAGGGTGCGAGCACCTTCACCGCTTCGGCGGGGTGGCCGTTTTCGGAGAGAAGCAGCCCGCGCTTGCGGTCGACGTTCTCGCCGCCGAGACCGCGGGCGACCGCCTGCTCGTACACGCGGAGCGCCCCGTCCGGATCGCCGTGCTGCTGGAGGAGGTAGCCGAGCTGCAGGTATCCCGCCCGCATGTTGGGGTGCTGACTCACGAGTTTCTTCGCGATGGGAATCGCCTCCGCGCTCCGCTGCAGCTGAAAGAGCTCGACGACGCGGTGCAGGTCGCGGTCGACCTCGATCAGGTTCTTCGGATCATCCTCGGGGCCGTACGACTTGCGCGCTTCGGCGGAACCGGTCAGATAGCCGAGGCTGCGGAGTTTGGCGGCCTCCTCGCTGTCGATGGATGCGCGCTCGAGCGACCCCGCGGGAATGTCCGTGAGGCGCTTGCGCAGCCGGCGGACCGCATCGGGCAGGGAGCTCGCCGCGGCGAGGTTGTGCGCCTCCCCGGGATCTTTCTCGAGGTCATACAGCTCCGGCACGGGAAGGTCGACGAACTTGTCCGCGTCGAGAATCAATCCGCGCAGCGGCGCCCAGCCGCGGTTCAACGCGGCCGAGAGCGACTCGAAGTATGAATCGCCGGGAACGGATTCTCGCCTGCGGTCCGCGATCAGGGAGCGCCCATGCAGCTCGGGGGGCTTTTCGATGCCGAGGACGTCGAGGACCGTGGGCACGTAATCCACGTGCCGGGCGTTGGCCGAGTCGCGGCCCGGCGCGATGAGGTCGGGACACCAGAGCACCAGGGGAACGTGGAGCGTCGCCTCGTAGGCGAAGAGACCGTGCGTGAGCTCGCCATGCTCGCCCCGCGCTTCCCCATGGTCGCCCGTCACTGCGAGGAACGGCGCAGGCCTCGCCGCCTTCACCTCGTCGAGCAGCGGCGCGAGAGCGGAATCGGTAAACGCGACCTCTCCCAGGTAGAGATCGTCCGGGAAGCGCGCCTTCCACGTGTTCGGGGGATCGTAGGGAGCGTGCGGGTCGTAGACGTGGACCCAGAGGAAACGGGGATGGCCCGCCTGGGCGCGGTACCAGGCGAGGGCGCGGGCCGCCACTTCGTCCGCGCGAGCCTGCTGGATCTGGAAGTCCTCGGGCTCCTCCGTCTGCTTGTACATCTCCTCGTAAACGTCGAACCCGCGCGTGAGACCGTAACGCGAGTCGAGGGGGAACGCGCCGACAAATGCGCCCGTCGAGAAGCCGCGCTCCTTCAGTCGCGCCGCGATCGTGTCGATCTTCGACGAGAGCCGGAAGCCCGCGTTTTCCCGGACCCCGTGCTCGTAGGGATAGAGACCCGTCAGGATGTTCGTGTGCGACGGGAGAGTAATGACGTTGTGCGCGTGCGCCGACGAGAAGACGCGGCCCGCCGCGGCGATCCTGTCCAGGTTGACGGTGGTGCCCCGCGTGTTCCCGTCGAATCCCGTCGCGTCGTAGCGAAGCGTGTCGATCGTAATGAGCACGACGTCCCGGACGGGGCGGGCACCTGAGGCGGAAGCGGACGGCGCCAGCTCCGCCGATCCCTTCTCGCGCCCGCATCCCGCCGCGAGGGCGGTCAGCGCGGTCAGGGCAACCGCGGCGGCGGCGAGCCGTCGCTCGAACCTCACGCGATGAGACATGAAGGTGGCGTTCATTCCCGCAGAAAGACGAAAAGGAAAAAGCCCGCCCGGGGATTCCCGGGCGGGCTGTCAGGACGATGCGTCGTCAGAACGTGATGCGTCCGCCGAGTCGGAGGATCCGCGGGCTCTGGGTCTCCAGGATCTGGTTGAAAGTGACCGCCGTAAACGTGTTCCGGCCGGGCCGGTTGTCGAACGTCCCGATCTGGCTCGAGCGCTCGAGAACCGTGTTGTTGTTCGTCGCGTTGAAGACCTCCGCCGTGGCGGACAGGCCGACGGGGCCGATGTTGAACGTCTTCTCGAGCCTCACGTCGAGCTGGTAGACGTTGTCGAGTCGGTAGGAGTCGATGTTGCCGACGAGGTTGCGGTACCGCGTGCCGTCTATGTCGGCGCAGCGGGTGCAGGTGCGGATGTAATAGGACTGGGGAAAGCCTTCCCGCCCGTAGAGGTTGGCGCCGAGATTGATGCCCAGAGGGAACTGGTACAGGCCGGTCAGGTTGAACTGCCACCGGGAGCTCACCCACGTGGTGGCCTTGCCCGAGTAGCCGACGACGGTGCCGCCGGGGGTGTTCTGCCCCGCCCGGCCCCAGTCGTTGTTCGGATTTAGCGCTATGTCGGCGGCGGAAACGTTCTGCGTCCAGTGGTTCCAGCCGCCGCTGGCGCGGAACATCCACTTGTCCGCGAGTCGTTTCACCACCGCCAGCTCGAGTCCCTTGTAGTTCTGCACCGCGTTGGGACGGTTTTCGAAGATGGACCCCGAGGGCGGCGAGGTGAGCGTCAGTTTGTAGAACGGCACGTTGAACGGGACCAGCTGCCCGTTCACGCCTATGGCGGTTCCCGTCACGACACCGGCGGGCGCCCACGTCCCCGGTCCCGATCCGATCGCCTCCCGCGTCTGAAGGTGGGTAGCGTGTCGATAGGTGTACGTCGCCGATACGGCGAGGTCGGGCATGAGCTGGTGGTCCGCGCCGAACGTGAGCTCGTCGGTCGTCGGCGTCCTGAAATTCGACGCGAGCTGATTTGCGGGATTCGGCGCGACGGCTGGATCCACGTGGTAGAAGCAACAGAAGCCGCTTGCCCCGGTGTTCACCTCGTTGCGTTGGACTCGATGGTCGTGGTTCGAGTCGGTCCAGTCGTAGTAGTAGCCGCTGACGATCGGCAGCCCGTTCATCTGGTAGGTGATGAATCCGAGCTGGTCCGCGTATCTCGCGTATGAGCCGCGCAGCAGCGTCGCCTTCTTCTCGCCCAGGCCGTACGTGGCGGAGACCCGGGGCTCGAGGTTGTTGAAGGAGAACGGGTATCCGTTGTTCCCGTTGAACTGGACGGCCGGCAGCAGCTCCGGGAACAGCGGGTTCGCCGGCGCGTTGGACGGCAGGTTGGTCCCGCGCTGGTAGTCGTACCGCAGGCCGGCGTTCACCGTGAGGTTGCCCGTGGTCAACGTGTCTCCCAGGGTGCCCGTGTAGTACTCCGTCTTGTAGATCGATCGGACACCGCGCGTCATCCAGGCCAGGCTCGAGTATTCCGACGCGATCACCTGATCGCCGGGCCACGCCGACGCGGAGTCGTTGATCTGCCGGCGGTAATTGAACCCGAACTTCAGCTCGTGGTTGATCGTGCCCGTATTGAAGAACTTCGAAGCGTTCAGGTTTCCCTGGTACTGCGGATTCTTCGTCTTATAGAGGAGATATCCGTTGTGGTACACGCCGTTCACGTCGTAGACGACCTGCGCGTCCGGTCCCGTGACGGGAATGCTGTTGTAGTGCGCGTCCTGGTAGCTGATGTAGGCGCTCGCGAACATGCTCGGGGAGAAGACGTGGTTGTCGTCGAGCTTGTAGAAGCTCGTGGGGATGCCGAGGTTGCGCGTCGTGTCGAGGGGGCGCGTCTGGGAGAGGCCGACGTTCGACTCTTCCCGGTCGCTCCGCTGGAAATAGAGGGAGGCCGAGTTGGAGGGCGTGAAATTCGTGTTCACCTTGACGGTGACGGGCTTGAACACCGCCGTCGAGATGGCCGGCTGCCCGGTCACCGGGTTGACATTCGTCAGGTTGAGCGAGATGTCCTGGCGCGACGCCGATGCCCAGAACCACAGCTTGTCGCGGAAGATCGGACCCCCGATCTCGGCGCCGTACTCCCGGATGAAGCGGGTGCTGTTGGTCTGGAAGCCCTGCCTCTTCGCCTCTTCCGGAGTGTTCGTGGCCTGCCACTTGTCGGAGGCGTACAGGAACCTGCCGGAACCCTTCAGGTCGTTCGTGCCCCGCTTTGTCACGATGTTGATCGTCGCGCCCGGAGTCTGCAGGTCGAGGAGCGAGCCGCCCGTCGAGACCGAGACCTGGTCGAACGTGTCGAAGTCGAAGTAGAGGTTGGACCCGCCGTTCTGCCGGGCCTGGCCACCCTGGAACGCGCCGTAGGAGTTGTCCGTCGTGGTCGCTCCGTCGACGAGATACGTGACGTTGCCGGAGCCCTTCGTCGTGAAATCGGGCCCGCCGACGGATCCGCTCGAGGCGCCGCCGACGTTGACGGTGTCCAGAAGGATTCCCGGCACCTGCTGCATGAGCGAGTAGATGTCGCGGCTCGTCGGGATCTGCGTCAGCTCTTCGCGCGTGAACACGACGCCGGTCTCGACCTTGCGAGAGTCGACGAGGGGCGTGTCCGCCGTCACCGTGACCGACTCCTTCATCTTTTCGACGGAGAGCGGCACGTCCAGGTTCGTGTCCTTGCCGAGCGTGACGACGACGTTCTCGAAGTTGACGGTCGAGAAACCCGGCATCGAGATGGCCACGCGGTAGCGGCCCGGGGGAACGCGCAGGAACCGGAAGTAACCGTTGACGTCCGACGTCGTCGTCTGCGGAGCGAACGCTCCGGTCAGCGTCGCCGTCGCGCCGGGCATTCCGTTCTTCTCCTGCGCGACGTGGCCATAGATGTTGCCGGTGTTCTCCTGGGCCATGAGTCCCGCAGCCATCCCGATCAGCAGCACGACGGCTTTGATGGCGGTTCTCATGAAAACCTCCCTTTCCGCAGGAAAAAAAATGTGATGTCGCGAAGCGCTGGCGAATTATCCCTCCAAGATCGGGAGAGGGATCCTCCTATCTCGCCAAAAGATGCGAAAGATCTCCGGTCCGAGAGCGTGTCGGAAATGCCCGCATCCGGCTCTCTGAATCTCGCTGCTCCTCCTCGAGAGCTCCCGCGATACCCTCTCCCTCTTCGCCGGGAGGAATTCATGTTCGGCAAACCCCTGAGGCTCGCGGTCGCGCTTCTCCTCGCCTCCGCGCTCGCAAGACCCCTCGGCGCGGAGTCGTTCGTGATCCGCGGCGCCCGCGTGGCGGACGGAACGGGAGGGCCCCTGCGGGCCGCGGACGTGCGAATCACCGGCGACACGATCACGGCGGTGGGAAAGCTCACCGCGGCGAAGGGGGAGCGCGTCGTGGACGGCCACGGGCTCGTGCTCGCGCCGGGTTTCATCGACATCCACAACCACTCGACGCGCGGACTCTCCCGGGAGAAGTTCGCGGCCTCCCAGGTGTCGCAGGGGATCACCACCCTGGCGATCGGGGCGGACGGCGAGTCGCCCTGGCCGCTCGCGCCCTGGCTCGCGGAGCGCCGGGCAGCGCCGGCTTCCGTCAACCTGCTCGCGTTCGTGGGCCACGCCACCCTGCGGGAAAAAGTGATGGGCGCCGACTACAAGCGCGTCTCCACCCCCGAAGAGGCGTCGAAGATGGCCGAGCTCGTCGACGCAGCCATGCGGCAGGGGGCGGTGGGGCTTTCCTCCGGGCTCGAGTACGAGGTCGGCAGCTACAGCGCCACGGACGAGCTCGTGGTCATGTCGCGCGCGGCCGCCCGCCACGGGGGCATCTACGAGTCGCACATCCGCGACGAGGCGGACAAGTCGTTCGAGGCCTTCGCCGAGGCGCTCGAGATCGGGCGCAGGGCGGGGATCCCCGTCCAGATCTCGCACATCAAACTCGGCACGGTCGGAGTCCGGGGCCAGGCGCAACGCGCCGCCGATCTCTTCGCGAAGGCGCGCGCCCGGGGCCAGGACGTCACCGCGGACTGCTATCCGTACGAGGCCTGGCACGCCAACATCGAGGTCCTCGTGCCGAACAAGAAGTATGACGACCCGCCGAGCGTCGAGCGCGCTCTGGCCGACGTGGGAGGAGCCGCCCGGATCACGATTTCCGGCTCGCGCGCGCATCCGGAGCACGTCGGCCGCAACCTCGCGCAGATCGCGGAAAAGGAGGGCGTGACACCGGTCGAGGCCTTCATCCGGATCGTCAAGGACGGGGGAGCGGACGTCATCGGCCATTCGATGAAGGCGGAGGACGTCGCGTTCTTCCTCAAGCAGCCCTGGGTGATGATCGGAAGCGACGGCGGGATCAACTCCGAACATCCCCGAGGCGCCGGCACCTTCCCCCGCGTGCTCGGCCGTTACGTCCGTGAGCAACGCCTTTTCTCGCTACCCGAAGCGATCCGCAAGATGACGTCGCTGCCGGCGCGCCGCCTGAAGCTCGCCGATCGCGGAAGGATCGCGCCAGGGATGAAGGCGGATCTCGTGTTGTTCGACCCCGCGACCGTCATCGACCGCTCCACCTTCGAGGACCCGGCGAAGCTCTCGATCGGCATCCAGATGGTCTGGGTGAACGGCGAAGAGGTGTGGAAAGGCGACACCACGACCGGCGCGACGCCGGGAAGGGTGCTCACCCGGAAGACCGTCCCGACCCCGTCGAGCGGGTTCCCGACTCCCGACCCCCGCCCCTCGACCGCCCCGGTCGCCGCGGCCGTGCTCGAGGACTACGACCGCTCCGATTCTCCGGGCTGCTCCATGGCCGTCGTCCGGAACGGGAGCGTCGCGCGCTCGCGCGGATACGGAATGGCGAGCCTCGAGCTCGGCGTCCACAACACCGCGGACACGGTCTTTGACATCGGATCCGTCGCGAAGCAGTTCACGGCCGCGAGCGTCGTGCTCCTGGCGCAGGACGGGAAGCTCACGCCCGACGACGACATCCTCCAACTGGGAGCAGGACGGGGACGGCGGGATGCAGACGACCGTCACGGATCTCGCGCTCTGGGATCGCAACTTCGATAAGCCTGTCGTCGGCGGGCCGCGGATGATCGAGGAGCTGACGCGCACGTTCGAGCTCGCCGGCGGCGAGAGGGTGGACTACGGACTCGGCCTCCGGGTGGACCGGGACGGAGAGCTGCGCCGCGTCCGACACGGCGGCAGCTGGGTCGGGTTCAAGGCGGAGTTTCTCCGGTATCCGGAGCGGCGGATTTCCGTGATCGTCCTCTGCAACCGGCGCGACGCGGTTGCGAGCCGCATCGCGAGAAAGCTCGCGGCGGACGAGATACCCGGACTCGGTCCGGAGCGCGAGGCGGCTCCGGCGGCGTCGAATCCGAACGCTCCGGCGCCGTCTCCTGTGCCTTCTCTCGACGAGCACGAGCTGCGCCAGTGGGCGGGAGACTTCTACTCGGAGGAGATCGACGCGACGTGGCGCGTGGCCGCCCGGGAGGGCGGTCTCGTGCTCGAGCGCCGCGGAGCGGACCCGGAGAAACTGTCGCGGGTCTCGAAAAACGTCTTCCATTCGAAGCACGTCGGCGACGTGGCCTTCGAACCGGGCCCGTCGGGTGGCGCAGCCCGTTTCGACCTCGCCGTCGGGACTTCGAAGATCGCGTTTCGCGCCCTCCGCCGCTAAAAGGGGACGCGGAGGCTCCAGACTCGTCCGCCCGCTACGCCATTTCGTCCCGCCGCCGGGACTTCTCGTCCCAAGACCGTTGCCGCCAAGCCGGGGCCCCCCCAAAGTCCTCACCGTCAGTGCCTCCTTACCGGGCGGCCCGGTCTCGAGCCGCCCGTATTTTTTCCCTTCCGGAGGCAAGGCGAGTTGGAGGGTGGCATGCATCTCCAGGCGGGGTCGCAGCCGGACGGCACGGTGTCGGCGCGGGAGGGCCGCGAGGGGCTTCCGCGGCTTCTCGCGATGGAAGAGCGCTCGCGCGAGTTCGCCGTACAGCAGAAGCTGCTGCTCCTCGAAACGCTCTACGACGCAGGCCGGTCGCTTGGCTCGCTCCCGGACGAAGACGCCCTGGTCGAGGACGTGCTCGGACGCTCCGTCGGCGTGCTCGATGCATCGCGCGGATATCTCGCGACGTTTTCGGATGGCGGCGAGCGGCGTTCCGAATCGAAGGTCGGCTTTCCGCAAGCGATTTCCGAAGCGGCCGTCGCCGACGACCCCTTTCTCGGCGAGGTGGCACGGTCGGAATCCGCGGTGCTCCGGGAAAACCTCCGGCTGCTCCGCATCCCCGTCAAATCCGCGATCGGCGTCGCGATCCGCACCGGCGGCCGGACCGTGGGTGTCCTCGTTCTCGCGGATCGCGAGCGGCGTGGCGGGCGGACGTCCTTCGACGAAGAGGACGGGCGCTTCCTCTCTTCGCTCGCGGGCCTCTGCGCCATGGCGATCGAGAACCGCCGCAACCTCGAGAAGCTGACGAGGGAGCGGGAGCGGCTCGAGGAGGAAAACCGGCGCTTGCTCGACGCGACGGGCCGCAGCGCGGCGGGGCGAATCTTCATCGGCGACTCGCCGGCGGCGAGACGGGTCCTCGACCTCGTCGGCCGCGTCGCGCCGTCTCTGACGTCGGTCCTCATCCGGGGCGAGAGCGGCACCGGCAAGGAGCTCGTCGCGCGGATGATCCACGCGCGGAGCGACCGCGGCGACAAGCCTTTCATCGCGATCAATTGCGCCGCCCTTCCGGAGACTCTGCTCGAGTCCGAGCTGTTCGGAATCGAGCGCGGTGTCGCGACGGGCGTCGACGCCCGCATCGGACGGCTGGAAACGGCCAATGGAGGAACTCTCTTCCTGGATGAGATCGGGGACATGCCCCTGCCGCTCCAGGCGCGGCTCCTCCGAGTCCTTCAGGAGCGGGAGATCGAGCGCGTCGGCGGCCGGACGGGGATCGCGATGGACGTCCGGATCATCGCAGCGACCAACGCCCCCCTGCCGGCACGCATCGCCGAGGGGCATTTCCGCGAGGACCTCTACTACCGCTTGAGGGTGGTCGAAATCGTTCTGCCCCCCCTGCGGGAACGCCGTGAGGACATTCCGAAGCTCGCGCGCCACTTCCTCGAGCGCTTCGCCGCGCGGGAGGGAAGGGAGCCGTTGGCCCTGGAACGGGACGCCTTCGCCGCGCTGCTCTCGCACGGCTTCGCCGGCAACGTGCGAGAGCTCGAGAACCTCCTCGAAGGGGCGGCGACGCTCGCCCGGGGAGGGATGATCCGCCTGGAAGACCTCCAGTGGCTCCCGGGGCAGTCGGCCTGGTCATGCGTGGAGGAGACCTCGATCCCCGAGGAGCTCGCGAGCCTCAAAGCCTTGGAGGACCGTCACATCCGCCGGGTTTTGAAGCTCGCCGGAGGCAACAAGAGCCGCGCTGCGCGGCTGCTCGGGATCAGCCGCCGCACGCTTTACCGCAAGAAGGAACTGACTTAGAGAGATCGGAGGCTTCGTCACCGCCTCACCCCCGCCCCTCTCCCTCGCGGGAGAGGGGAGCCCCATTTCATTGGATTTTCGTCCAAAAAACCGGACCGCGATTTCTCCGTAACTACTTGCAGTTCTGAGGAATACGATTCCTCGGCGCGGGTTGGAGACACAAAGTCCGGAGGTCCATTGATGGCGGGAATCGCGCTCAGAAGGGTCGCGGGTCAGCCTCATCAGAGGATCCGGGCGATCGTCGTCGACGACGAACCGCCCGCCCGCCAGTGGATCGGCGGACTCCTCCGCCAGGAACCGGAGATCGAAGTCGTCGACGAGTGCGGCGACGGATACGAGGCGCTCGAGGCCATCGAGCGGCTCTCTCCCGACCTGGTCCTCCTCGACATCGAGATGCCCGGTCTCGGCGGGTTCGAGCTCGTCGAAATGATCGGGCCCAACGCGCCGCCCGCCTTCGTTTTCGTCACCGCGTTCGACCAGTACGCGGTGCGCGCGTTCGACGTGAAAGCCGCCGACTATCTCTTGAAGCCCGTCGATCCGGAGCGTCTGCGTCAGGCCGTGCGCCGCGCGGCCTCGCAGATCGAGCGGGACGTGCCGAGGGTTCCCGAGCTGCGAGCCGTCGCCACGCCCGCCGCGGGGCGGAAGTGGCCGGATTGGCTGCTCGTCAAGTCGGAGGGCAGGAGCCGCTTCCTCCGCGTGCGCGACATCGACTGGATCGAGTCGCAGAAGAACGACGTCGTCCTGCACGTCGGGCCGGCGGCGCACCTCTACCACCTGTCGACGTCCGGAATCGAAGCGCGGCTCGACCCCGCGCGCTTCCTGCGAGTCCATCGCTCGACGATCGTGAACATCGAGAGGATCAAGGACCTCTACCCGCTCTTCAACGGCGACTACGGCGTGACGCTGAAGGACGGGACGACGCTGACGATGAGCAGCACGTACCGCCGGAGGTTGTCGGCCTTCCGCGACGGAATGATTTAGTCCGGCCGTCGGCTCAGACGAGCCGCCCCGTCGCCGCCGTCCGCCTCCCTCGTCGGCACGCTCCGGCCCCGCCTCTAAAGAGAAGACCGGGCCTTCGCTCGTCGCTCGGTCGCAGTCACCGCATCGCTTCAGTGTGAGTTGGGTGTGCTCCCTCGCTCATGGCCTCCTCCGGGAGCCGGCCGCGTCGCCGGGACTCACATTTCGTCCGATGAGCCGACGTGGTGCACCGGCGGGTGGCGCCGGGGGAGGCCCCCGGTAGCGTCAGCAGGCCGGCGCGACGATGCTTTCATCCCGCCTCGTTGATGAGCGCCGGCCGATGCACGCTACCGGGGTCCCCGGCGACAGGACCCGCCGGCGAACGATTACGCCGATTCGCGGCGTGAGGGGGCCGCTTCGGCTGGTGCGGCTTTGCGGAGAGGCGGCGCGTCCAGGGGGATCTCTACCGAGGCTTCGCAGCCTCCCATTTCGAGGTTGTGCACCGAAAAGGCGTGGCGCTTCGGATAGAGAGCTTCGAGGCGGCGCCGCACGTTCGAGATTCCGATTCCCTCGAGCGGCGTCAGGTCGCGCCCCTTGGGGATTCCGCGCCCGTTGTCCTGCACGCGCAGGTGCAGCGTCCTGCCTTCGGGGCGCACCGCCACCGAGATCAGGACGGGGCCCGTGAATCCCTTCATCCCGTGCTTGATCGCGTTCTCGACGAGTGGCTGGAGGAGGAACGAGGGGACGCGGGCCGCGCGGACCGCGGGATCGACTTCGACGGCGACCCGGATGCGGTCTCCGAACCGCGTGCGCTCGATGTTCGTGTACTGCTCGAGGATCGCGAGCTCCTCGTCGACGGTGACGAGCTGGCCCGGCTCCGACTTCAGGCTCGCCCTCAGGAGATCGGCGAGCTGGATGATCATGCCCTTCGCCCGGCCAGGGTCCGAGTCGATGTAGGGAAGAACGGCGTTGAACGTGTTGAAGAGAAAGTGGGGCCGAAGCTGCGCGCGCAGCGCGTGCAGCTTCGCTTCCGCGAGCTCCGATCGAATTCCTTCGCGCTTGCGCAGGCGCAGGACCCGGGCGCGATGCGCCGCGACGACGAGCGCCAGGATGACGATCGCGATCCCGATGCGGAACCCGGTCGTGTCGTAGAAGTGCTGGCCGATCGAGAAGGACAGGCGGGTTTCCGGCACGCTCCAGAGCCCGTCCTCGTTGGCGGCGGCGATCTCGAACCGGTAAGACCCCGGCGGGAGGTTCGTGTAGTACGCCACGCGGCGGGCGCCGGCGTCGACCCACTGCGCGTCGAATCCCGAGAGCCGGTACTTGAAACGGATGGCGCCCGGGAGCCGGAAGCTGAATGCCGTGTAGTGGATCTCGAGATCCCGGCGCTCCGGGGGAAGCTCCGCGCCTGACGAGAGATCCGCGTGCCGCCCATTGGCGAGGGTTTCCTCGACGACGACCTGCGGGGGCACCCGGTTGATCTGGATGTGCGCGGGGTCGGCCATCGCGAGGCCCTTCACCGTCGCGAACCAGAGCCGGCCATCCTTGCCGCGAGCTACCCCGTGCTCCGCGTTGTTGCACTCCGCGCTGCGCATTCCGTTCGCGGTTGCGAACTCGACCGGGTGGATTCCGCGGGCGGGATTCGCGGCGACGTCGTTCAACTCGCCGAGGCTGACCCGGAAAACCCCATGGTTCGTCGTGAGCCAGAGGTAGCCGTGGCCGTCGTCGATGGCGCGCTGGACGGCATCGTGAAACAGACCCTGGTTCTTGCGGTAGATCGTGAACCTTCCGTCTCGGTACCGGGCGAGGCCGCCGCGTGTTCCGAGCCAGAAGATCCCGTGCTCGTCCTGGGAGATGGAGATGACGCTGTTGTGGGGTAATCCGTCTCTGGTCGTGAAGATCTGGAAACGCCCGGCGTGGAGCCGCGCGACACCGCCGCCGAAGCTGCCGATCCACAGGTCGCCCGAACGGTCCTCGAAAAGGGAGATGATCGCCGCGTTTGGAAGCCCCTCCTTCGCGCGGTATTTCGTCAACGCGCCGTTCTCGTAGCGGACGAGGCCGCCACCCAGGACTGCGATCCAGACGGCCCCGTCGCGCGTGGAACAGATGGACGAGACGGACAAAGCGGGCAGACCGTCCGCGAGCCCGAAGGCTTTCCAGGCGCGGCCGTCGAACCGGAAGACGCCGCGGTCGCGGGTGCCCAGCCAGAGGTTCCCCGAAGAGTCTTGCGCCATCGTGGTGATCCGATTCCCGAAGTCGTGCTCCGCCGAGAACCGGGTCTCGCCGTGCTTCATGCGCGAGAGACTTCCGTTCGCGGTGCCCACCCACAGGTTCTGGGCGGAGTCCTCGAACACCGTCCAGATTTTGTTGTCCGTCAGGCCGTCGCGGATCGTGAAATTGGCGATGCGCTGGTCCTTCAGCCTGTTCAGGCCGCCGTCGCTCGTTCCGATCCAGAGGCTCCCCTCGCGGTCTTCGAAGAGGGCGAGGATGCCGTCGCTCGTGAGGCCGTTTGCCGTGGTGAACTGAACGAGACGGCCGTCGCGAAGTCCGTACACGCCCGACAGCGTCCCGATCCAGAGGGTGCCCGCGCGATCCGGGTAGATCGCGCGGACGCCCTTGTCCGGATCGTTCGGGTTGAGAGGGTAGGAAAGCGCGCGGCCGGCGTCGAGGCGGAAGAGACCGGAGCTCGTGCCGACCCACAGGCCGCCGCCGCCGTCGGGGCAGACGACGAACGCGATTCCGGACAGTCCCGATTCCGTGCCGAATTTCTTGAACCGGCCGTTCCAGTAGCGGCCGACGCCGTCGCCCTCCGCGAACCAGATCTCGCCTCCGGGAAGCTCCGCGAAGCTGCGCACGGCGGACAGCGAGGTCCTCCCGTGCCAGAATTTCGAGAGGATCCGGCCGGAGAGCCGAGCGGCGCCGTCGCGCGCTCCGATCCACAGCGCGCCGTCCGAAGCTTCGAGCAGGGCAAAGACGGGCTGATTCTCGAACGTGTCGCCGAACGTCATCCGAGTGAAGCGCCCGTCCTTGTAGCGGGCGAGGCCGTTCAGAGTCCCGATCCAGAGCGCTCCGTCGCGCGTCTGGCACAGCGCCTCGATGTAGTCGTCTCCGAGCGCCGCGGTGTTGCGGGTGTCAAACACGCGGAAGTGGACGCCGTCGAAGCGGACGAGCCCCTCCTGGGTGCCGAGCCACAGATAGCCGTCCCGCGTCTGCAGGATCGTGTTGACGGAGTTCTGGGGAAGCCCGGAGTCGGAGTCCCACGCGTCGTAGCCGTAGTGGGCCAGGGAAACCGAGGGCTCGAGCGCCGCCGCCCCTGACGCGACCGCCAGCGTGAAGGCGAGCGCCGCGAAAATCCGCCCGAGGCGGTCCCGACCAGGCACGGCCCCTCCGTTCGAATTGCTCATTTTAAGCTCCCTGGAGAAGGGCCTATTCCCGCCGGAGGCCCTCCGGCGGGGCAATGCTGCCCGTGTGGCCGAAGCGGGTCCGGAGCCTCTGGAACTCCTTCTCCAGGCGGACGAACTCGTCTTCGCTGACGTTCTCGAGGCTGAGCATCTGGTTCCGGGCCCCGGAGCTCGCCCGGATGAGCTCGTCGAGCTTTAGGAGCATCGCTTTGGAGTCCCGGTTCTGGCTGCTCTGGATGATGAACACCATCAGGAACGTCACGAGGCTCGTGAACGTGTTGATGACGAGCTGCCAGGTGTCGGAAAACCCGAAAAACGGGCCGGTCGCGAGCCAGGCGAGCACGAGGCCGATCGCGAGCGCGAAGGCCCACGCCGACCCCACCCAGACCGCAGCCGCCTGAGCAGTCCGCCGGAAATAGTTCCTCATCGGTTCACTTCCTTTCGGTCCAGGGATTTTCCCCGCAACAATGAAAAGGCCCCGCGCGGGCGGGGTCTCGTGTCGAGACCCGCGTCGAGTCAGCGAGTCTTCACGCACACTCCGACGGCGTTCGACCACTCCCACTGTTGGCCGAATCCCTCCGGAGCCGAGGCTTGTTCTGGGTGGAGTGCCGGGCGGATTCTATGTAAGGGAGGCACCTGAAGCCACCACGAAAGACTTTCCCCTCAGGGCGCCGAGACGGGGGTCGCCGACAGGACGACGACGAGTCCGTTGTTCTGCATGGTGGACGTGCCCACGACGACCTTCTCGCCCGCCCGGAGACTCACGTCCGTCCGTACCTGAGCGCGGCCGGGTCCCGCGAGCGCGAGCGCGAATCCCTCGAGCCGGATGAGCGGGGTCGGGCCGGTTGCGTCGACGGAGAGCCGCGCGATGCGGTATTCGGCCTGCAGAACGTGCTTGTCGTTTTTCGGGCCGAGCTCGGCGATTTCGGCGGTTCCCTCTCCGCCGATGTTCCTGGTGCCCTCGCGCACGCGTTGCGTGAAGATGGCGGCGAGCTCGTAGCGGCGATACGGCATCGTCTTGCGGAGCGCCGCGATCGCCGGAGTGAGCTCGTCGGGAAAAACGCCCGTTCCTCCTTCGGCGCGCGACGCCACGAGCACGTAGATGTGGAGCTCGATGTCGGGCCTCGCCGGTTCGGACACATCCAGCCGCTTCAGCGCGTCCCCGATCGCCGCGACGTTCTCTGGAAAGTCGCGAACCGAGAGGGTGCGAAGGTCGTTGTTCGCCGAAACCGCGGCGCCCCGAAATCCGCTGCCCAAGGGACGGAGGACCGAAGCAAGGTCCGACGGCTCGCGGTGCTTCACCTCGAAGACCGCGCTGCGAAATCCCTTCTCGGTGACGAACTCCTCCTTGCGCGCTTCCGGCGCGGGCGCGGGCGCGGGAGTCGATTGCGCGGCGAGCGGACAGGGGAAGACCGCGGCGATCGTGAAGAGCACGGCGATGAAGGCGCCGACGTGAAGCGGGCGGAACGGTTTCATTGGCGATCCTCCTTTGTGTTTATGGATGTTGACGTGGTCGGGATGTCGTCGGTCAGGGGCGGCAGATCCTCCGGGGGAGACCCGACGAGCCACACGATGCGGACGTCGGGATCCGGTGTGGAAAGCTCGATCCGAACGGGCTGACTCGGTTCGGGAATCGCCCGAGCGCGCCGGGGCGCGCCCCGCCTGGCGATGCGCGGCGCCGTCTCCGACGCGGCCGGGCCCTTCGTGGCCGCGGGCGCCGGTCCCGGCTCCGTCGCTGCCGGCATGCCTCGCCGAGGGGGAGGCGCGGAAATTGCGGCACCGCTCGTGTCCAGTGACTCGGTTGACGGCCGCCACGGAAGGAGCAGCGCGACGGCCACGAGTCCCGCGACCGCCCATCCGGCGGTTTTCCGCACGATCCGCCGGCTGCCGGCGGCGGTTAGCCGGCCCGTCGCGCGGTCTTTCTCGATGAGGTTCCAGACGCTTCGGCGCAGCGCGGCGGTTTCTTCCGGAGAGACCCGCAACGCGGGGAGCTCGCGGATCGTATGAACCGTGGCGGTGAGGTCCTCCGCCGCGCGGCGGCAGTCGCCGCACGTCCGAAGGTGTTCCTCGACGGCGGCGGCCCGGGAGGAAGAGAGATCTCCCCCGGCGGCGAGGGCGAGGAGCGGCTCGACGCGGCGGCACGTGATGTGTTTCATCGTCTTCCCCCGAACCTCGCCTCGAGCGCGCGCTTCACCTTGCGCCGCGCCGCGGCCACTTGCGATCGCACGGTCCCGGCGGTCGAGCCCAGCACTCCCGCCGCGCGCTCCGAGCTCATCCCCTCGAGATCCCGCAGGACCAGAGCCGCCTTCTCGCGGGGAGGGAGCGCCGCGATCGCCTCGAGCACGAGCCGCCTCCGCTCGGACTCCAGAAGCGAGCTCTCGGAGCTCGACGGGCACGAGGGCTCCTCCATGCGTCCCGCATCGCGCTCCGACTCGTAGGACACCGCTGCCGAAGGCGCGCCCGCGCGCGTGCGCCGATACAGGTCGCGGCAGACGTTGACGGCGATGCGGCAGATCCAGGCCTCGAAATCGCGCTCGGGACGGAAGCGCGACAGGTACCGGTACGCGCGCAGGTAGGTCTCCTGCGCGGCGTCTTTCGCGAGGTCGGCGGTTCCCATCAGGCGCCATCCGATCGCGAGCACGCGGGACTCTGTTTCACGC
>JALZAT010000079.1 GCA_030948185.1 Acidobacteriota bacterium | reverse complement strand
CACCATCACTTCGACGCCGACCTCGACGCCGCCCGCGCCGACAGGCACGCCGACGCGGACCCCGACGCGCAGCGCCACGGCATCGCCTCCGCCCGGTTCCACGGCGACTCGGACACCTGGGGCTCCAACGCAGACACCGACCCCGACCGCCACGGCCACGTCCGGCGTGCCGGCGACCGCCACCGCGACGCCCGGGGGAGCGGAGCCGACGCCCACGCTCACGCCGACACCGCGGCGCCGCCGGCGGCCGCCAAGAGAGCTCGCTCCGAGGGACACCGGCCTCCAGGATCAGCTGCCGGAGCGCAGACAGGGCGAGCGGAGGTGAATCGCCCCTAGCTCGTCCCCTTCCTCGCGGGCCCGGGGCGTCGCGCCCACGGCGGCTTCGCCCGCCGGATGCGCGGCAACACGGGGCAGCCTTCGCGGTGCGCGCCGGGAAGATAACCGGTGCTCATCAGGAACTCGCCGACGATCTCTCCGCCCGTGAACCGGAACGTTTCGCGGAAGAGCCGGACCCACTCCTCCTTCGAACGAGGCTGGTGCGCGTCGAGCCACGCTTTGAAGGAGCCGTGCGCGCGCGAGATCTCGACGATCCTTCGCGCGTTCTCGATCACGGCGTCGATCTTCAGGCGGTTGCGCACGATTCCGGCGTCGGCCATCAGCCGGCGGCGCTCCTTCGCGCCGTACTTCGCGACGCGCGCCGGATCGAAACCCTGGAACGCCCGCCGGAAGGCGCCGCGCTTGCGGAGGATCGTGAGCCAGGAGAGGCCCGCCTGGTTGATCTCGAGCGTCAGGCGCTCGAAGAGCTCGGCGTCGGTCGCCAGCGGGAATCCGTACTCCGACTCGTGGTACGGGCCGTGATGGGGATGTCCCGGAGCGACGTCGCAATAGGAGCCGGCGATGGGTCCTCCATCTCGAGCGCGCCGCGAGACTATCGCGAGCCCGTTTGGCGAGACCGTTCGTTCCGCCGGTCGGGACGAGCCCGGTGAGCTAGCGCCGGCTGTTTCGCGCGGGACGGAAGTCCGGATCGTCCTCGATCCGGATCTCCGGCGGAACAGGAAGCTCGAGCTGGCGAAGGGGCGGAGCGTTCTTTCGCGAGATCCACTCGAGAAAGCCGGGCTCCAGGGGACGGGGCGTGCCCGGCCTCGAGCCCGGAGCGGGATCTCCGGGGCAGGGGCGGCGGACGGGGGGCGCCAGTGGTCGCGTCATGATTTGTCGGGTCGGCCACGGAAAGTGCAAGTGGCGTTCCCGAACCGGCGCGAGGACGATGATTCCGTAAACCTCTGAAGCGCTTCCGGATTCAGCGGCATCTCACCCAGGTTGGCCGAAGGGACAGGCGGGTTTTTGGCACCCCGGAGAACGCAAGGGGCCAAAAAAAAGCGAGAGGGACGCGGAGCGCGCCCTCTCGCGTCGATCCCCGAGTCGTCAGGCGGCTTTCTTCGTCTTGGCGGTCGATTTGGCGGGCGCCTTGGCGCCGGCTTTGGATTCGACCTCCGTGGCGGTCATCCGATAGTAGACGGTGACCTTGTCGCCGACCTTCACGTCGCCGCCCATCTTCGTGCCCCCGTCTCGAGCGATCTCGAAACGCTCCTTGCCCTTCATCACCACGATCTTGTCGCCGCTCACCTCGACGACGTTGCCGGTGACCTGGTAGGCGTCCGGCTTCGCGCCGAAGGCGAGCCCCGCGACGAACATCCAGGCGGCGACCGCCGCGCCGATTTTGAGATTGGAACGCGTCATAGTTCTCTCCTCCTGAGGGCAGACGATACTTCAACCGACGCCAGAGTGCCCGCGGGGCTTCGTGCCCAACGTGGCGGGTTCCTCACTCAGCCGTTCGGACCCTTCGGGAAGAACCTTGTCGGAGAAGGCATTCACCGTGGCGAGCAGCTTGAGGAGGAGAGCGGTTTTGATGCCCCCGGCTCAGCTTCCGGGCGAAACGGCGGATTTCTTGCGATGATGCGGCCCGCGTGTTCCGCCGCCGAGTCTTCCTGCGCCGAGTCGGAATGGTCCTGCCTGCCGCCGCGGCGGCGGCGCTCCTCGCTTACGCGGTCATTCCCTGGCTGCCGGTCAAGGGGGCGGGCCGGCCGCCCAGAACGATCGTCCTGTACGGGTTCAGCATCCTGGGCGAAGCGCTGAACAAGGGCGTCTTCCCCGAGTTCCAGCGCGACTGGCGGACGAAGACCGGTGAGACCGTCGAGCTCGTCAGCTCCTTCGCGGGATCCGGCACCGTCACGAACCAGATCCTCATGGGAGTGCCGGCGGAAGTCGCTCTCCTCTCGCTCGAGCTCGACGCGATGAAGCTCGCCGCCGCCGGAGTCGTTCCGAAGGACTCGTGGAAATCGCTGCCCCGCGCCGGCGTGGTGAACCGCACTCCCTTCGTGATCCTCGTGCGCCGCGGAAACCCGCGCAACATCCGCGACTTCCGGGATCTCGCCGCGCCGGGAATCCGCGTGGTCCATCCCGACCCGTTGACCTCCGGGGGCGCGAACTGGGCGATCGTCGCGGAATACGGCGCCGGGTATCGAGCCCCAGGAGGCGGGCCCGAGGGCGGTTTCGGTCTGCTCCTCGGCGTCTGGAAGAACGTGGTCGCCCAGGCCGCCTCGGCCCGGGCCGCCCGCACGCAGTTCGAGAACGGATTCGGCGACGCCCTGGTGACGTATGAGCAGGAGGCACTGTTCGACAAGTCCCGCGGAAAGCTCACGTCCGACCTCGTCTATCCGCGCAGCACCATCTTTTCCGAGCACACGCTCGTTCGGATCGACCGCAACGTTCCCCGCCGGGACCGGGACCTCGTCGACGCTTTCGTGCGCTTCCTGTGGTCCGACCGCGCGCAGGCGGCGTTTTCGCGCTACGGTTTCCGCAGCGTGGACGAGGAGCGCAACACCGGCATGGCGCCGATCGAGGACGGCTTCTCGATCTCGGACTTCGGCGGCTGGTCGCGGGCGAAGAAGGAGATCGTGGATGGAGTGTGGAAGGCGCGCGTGCTGAAGGAGCTAGGAAAGTGAGCGCGGTCCTTCCCGCAGAAACGCGCGTCCGCAAGGAGCGCACGGCGTTCGCGCCCGTGTCCATCCTCGTCCTGATCCTGCTCCCGCTTCTTCTGATGCCGCTCGGCGCGGTCTTCGTGTTCGCGTTGCGCGGCGGGCTCCCTGCTTTCTGGCACGCGGTGCGCGCGCCCGAGGCACAGTTCGCGCTGCGCTTCAGCCTCGTGATCGCATTCCTGACTGCGGCCATCAACACGGTGCTCGGGACATTCGCTGCCTACGTGCTCTCGAAGTACCGGTTCCGGGGCGAGCGCACCCTCGGGATCGTGGTCAACCTGCCGGTTGCGATCCCGACCGTCGTCGTCGGCACCTCGCTGCTTCTCCTCTGGGGGCCGATCGGGCTTCTCGGCAAGCTGATCACTCCGCTCGGCATCCAGCCGATGTTCCGGCCCGCGGGCGTGCTGCTGGCGCACCTGTTCGTCACCTTTCCCTACATGCTCGGCACGGTGAAGCCCCTCTTGGACGAGCTCGAGACGACCTACGAGGAGGCGGCCTACACGATCGGCGCCGGGCGGTGGACCACGTTCCGTCTCGTCCTCCTGCCCGCGCTCCGCGGCGGTCTCGTGACGGGCGCACTTCTGACTTTCGCGCACTCGCTCGGAGAGTTCGGAGCGACCGTGATGGTGTCGGGCAACCTGCGGCTGCGGACCCAGACGGCGCCCCTCTACATCTTCGCGCAGTTCGAGGCGGGCGACATCGCGCAGGCCAATGCGATCGCGGCGGTGCTCGCCGCGCTGTCCTTTCTCATCTTCTTCTTCCTTTTCCGCTACACGGCGCGTTCGAAGAAGGCCGGGTAGCCGCGATGTCGATCGTTCTCGAAGGGCTGACGAAGGTGTACGCCGGGAGGCGCGTGGTCGATCGCGTGTCGCTCGAAGTGGGCGACGGCGAGCTTTTCGTGCTGCTCGGCTCGAGCGGCAGCGGGAAGAGCACCGTTCTCCGCCTCATCGCCGGGCTCTCCGGCGTCGACGCGGGGACCGTCACCCTTTTCGGGCGCGACGTCACCGACCTGCCTCCGCAGGCCCGCGGCGTCGGGTTCGTCTTTCAGAACTACTCGATCTTCCGGCACATGACCGTTGCGAGGAACATCGAGTTCGGCCTCCGGCTTCGCCGCGTTTCCCGCTCGGAGCGGCGCCGCAAGAGCGGCGAGCTCCTGGAGCTCATCGGCCTGGGGGGGCTGGGCGGCCGTTACGCGAACCAGCTCTCCGGCGGACAGCAGCAGCGCGTCGCCCTCGCCCGGGCGCTCGCCTACGAGCCTCGGGTTCTCCTGCTGGACGAGCCCTTCGGCGCGCTCGACGCAAAGATCCGCCTGCAGCTGCGGCGCACCCTTCGCGAGATACAACGGGCGCTTCAGGTCACCACGATCCTCGTCACGCACGACCAGGACGAAGCGTTCGAGCTGGCGGACCGGATCGGAGTCGTCGATCGCGGCCGCCTGCTCGAAGTCGGCACGAGCGAAGAGCTCTACGCACGTCCGGAGAGCTTTTTCGTCGCGACGTTTCTCGGCGCCGGCGTCGTGCTCCACGGACGCTGCGAGGAGGGCCGCGCCCGATTCGGCGCGCTCACGCTCCCGATTCCCGACGACCTGCCGCACGAGGAGGGCGGGCCCGTGCGCGTCCTGATCCGTCCGGAACAGATCCTGCTCGAGCCGCTGCCCCGGGGGGAGCCTTCGCCGCCGACACCGGCGCCAGCGCCGGCGCCCACGTTGGGCTCGGGCACGGTGGTCGAGGAGATCTTCGCGGGATCTTCGCGGCGCGTTCGGGTGCGTATCCCGGAGCAGGCCGGCCTGCGCCAGATCTTTCCTCTCGCTCCGTTCGGCGAGACGGGGATCCTGATCGACGCCGTGGTTCCGGCAGATCGCACGATCCCGGATGAAGTCTCCGTCGAGCTGAAGGGCTGGCGGGTGCTCGCGCAACCGCAGCCGCGCATCCTCGCGGCGGGCGAAGCGCCGGAGACCGCGGCCGCGGCCGCGACACTGGCGCGGACGATCGGAGCCGCCGTGACGGTGCTCGGAGTCGCGAAGGACCCCGACCGCGTCGATCGCACACGGGCGCAGATCAAAGAGCGGCTCGGCGAGGACGCGGCGGGCGCGGAAATCCGGGTGAGGTCCGGCGAACGGATCGAACAGGTCCTCTCGGAGCTCTCGGAGAGCTTCTACGACCTCGTCGTGGCGGACGGGGGCGGCGAGGAGCGCAGGCGCATGGCAGGCGAGCAAACGCTTCTCCACCGGTCACGCACCCCGATTCTCTTCGCGAGGAGCCCGGGGCGGCCGATCCGAAGTCTCCTGATCTGCACCGCCGTTGGCGAGCCCGGCAGAAACGACGTGCGGTTCGGCGGCTGGTTGGCGGCGCGGCTCAAGGCTCGGGTCCTTCTCCTCCATGTCGCCGCCGGGAGTGAGACGCCTCCCGCCTGGGTGCGCGCCCACCTCGACCGCGGTGTCCGGACGCTCAATGCGCTGGGGGTCGAGGGCGACTTCAAGATCGCTCCCGCGAAGACGCCCCTCGAGGGGATCCTCGCGGCGGCGAAGACGGGCGACCACGATCTGGTCGTCATCGGCCGCCACGCCGGACGCGCGCGCTCGGTCCGTGGAAAGGACGACGTCACCTTTCAGGTCCTTCGGTCCTCGGACCGGCCGGTGCTCGTAGTGCCTGCGGACGGATAGGGGACGACGGCCCTCTTCTTGCAGCGCCCGGCCATCCGGAGGACCTCCATGCGCTCGTTCATCTCTCCCGGCCGGCTTTTTCTCTCTGCGCTCGCCTTGACGGCGCTCGCCGCCGGGTGCACCACGAATCCTGCTCCCCCGCCTTCCGGCGAGGGCGGCCGCGAGGCTGCCGAACGCCGCGGCGCCGGCGGAAATCTCGTCGCGGATTTTGCCGGCATGATGGCGGGCCGCTGGGAAGGGGTGACTCCAGGCAATCGGCTGCACGCCGACATCGAGAGCGCGGGCTTTCACTCGCTGCGGCACCCCTACGATCTCTTTCTCGAGGTCTCTGGGTCTTTCGACGACGTCAACGTGCACGAGCAGGGCTTCATGCACCTCGAAAGCCAGGGCCGCGGCGTGTACCTCGGCTACATCCCCCACTTCGATCCAACCGTGAGCGCCCTCTCCCCCCGTGCCACACGGTTCTCCGCGTCCGAGGCCAACGCCGCGTGCGCCCTCTCCATCGAGCCGCAGGGCGACGGCTTTTTCGGAGAAGTGCAGGGAACCACCTGCGCGTTCGCGATTCGCGGCGCGATCGGCAAGTGGAGCCTCCGGGTCGAGCCCGGAACGATCGTCGTCCAGAGTGTGTCGTCGGGCGAAACGCTCCGGTTCCGCCGCAGCGGGCGCTGACGGGAAGCAAGGGCCTCGGCGGTATCTGTCAGCGGTCAGCTGTCAGCTTCCGTGGAGGAGAATGACGGCTCGAGGGACCCCTACGATGGCAAGCCGGCTCGAGACCACGACCGCGTCGCAGGAGGATCGAGCCGCGGCGCGTTACCGGCGCGCGGTCGACTATCTGGCGGTCGCCCAGATCTACCCGAAATCCAATCCCGCTTCTCGAAGATCCGCTCAGGCCCGAGCACATCAAGGAGCGGCTTCTCGGTCACTGGGGGAACCGCACCGGGCATCAACCTCGTCGACTCCGCCCTGAACCGGGAGATCCTCCAAACGGGCGCGAACGTTCTTCTCGTCACCGGCCCGGGCCACGGCGCCGCAGCGAACATGGCCAACATGTCTACGAGCGGAAGATCCGGGAGCACACCGTCTACGCGGTCGAGAACGGCGTCGATCCTCCCGAGATCGCCGACTGGGTCTGGCAGCAGCCGTCGCGCAGCTGACGGGCGGATCCTCGCGTTGAACGCGGGCTCGAGCAGCGTCAAGTACGCCCTTTTCGAGGGCGACTCGATTGAGCCCTTCGAGTCCGGAGTCGTCGACCTCGAGCGGGAATCGATCGGGTACGGGGAAGCGGCCGATCGGGCGGTCGCCGCGGCTCGAAACGCGGCGGAGTCCGCCGAGCCTCGCACGATCACCGAAATCGGGACCGGCGCGGTACGGGTCTTCGCGCTGCGCGCCCGGGAGGAATGGATGATCGCTCGAGAAACCCGCCGCGTGGCGGCAACACCGGGCTCCTGACGCCCGACTCCCCTCCCGCGGCATGTCCCTTGCTTTTGCACCCCCCGGAGGGAACCGCAATGGACCCGATCGAGCTTCTGAAGAACGACCACGACGAAGTCGAAGACCTGTTCGAGCAATATGAGAAGGCAGGCGACAACGCGAAGGCGACGAAGCAGGGCCTCTTCGAGCAGATCCGCGAGGCTCTCACCGTCCACATGGACATCGAGGAGACGATCTTCTACCCCGCGGTGAAGGCGGTTCGCGACAAAGAGGTCAAGGATCTGGTCCGCGAGGCGGACGAGGAACACCACGTCGTCAAGATCCTTCTGGGCGAGCTCTCGAAAATGAGCCCTTCGGACGAGCAGTTCGACGCGAAGATGACCGTCCTGAAGGAGAACATCGAGCACCACGTCGAGGAGGAGGAGAGCGAGCTCCTTCCGGACGCGAAGAAACAGCTCTCGGCGGAGCTTCTCGAACAGCTGGGCGACGAGATGGAAGAGCGCAAGGAAAAGCTCCTCGTTCGCGCGTCGGCGAACTGAGGCGCGCCGGGCAGGGTAGGGCCGTCGCGTCCCTCCCGGAGGAGATGCTCCGGTGGGTCGGGAGAGTAAGTCTTTGAGGGGAAACGACTCCCGCTTTGGTCCACGGATTGCTCAACGGGATGCGGGAGGTTTGACGATGTTCACCACGATGTTCACCAGCACACGGCGGGGAGCGGCGGCGGCGGTGGTCGCTCTGGCGGCTGTTCTCCTCATGGCCGCACGCCTCGAGGCTCAGCCAACCCTGCGCACTCTCTCCGAGCGTGGATACGAGCGCATTCGCGCCATGTCAGACGACCTGGACCGTGCGGCGCAGCACGCCGCCGATGCCGCCCAGCACTCGCGCTCCTCGTTCTACGGCTCGGACCGCGACTTCCAGCGCGCGATCGCCAATTTCGCCCGACGCGCGCACGGATTCAACGCGAGGATGGCGAACTATCGGGCTCGCCCCTGGCAGGTGGACGACGAGCTCGCCGGTCTTCTCGCGGACGCCCGATCCGTCGAGGCCCGGGTCCAGCAATCCCGCCGCCAGGACCGGCACGTGCTCGAGGATTGGAGCCGCACGGTCGACCTCCTGAACCAGATGATCGACGTGTACAAGGAGGACCTGGGTCGCGGTGGATATCGCGACCGGCGGCCCCACGATCACGACGGGGTACCGGACGGTACCCACCGCGACGAGCCCGGCCGAACGGAAGGTCCTGCCTATCGGGACGACCAGGGATACCGGGGCGGCCGGAGCTCCGTGGCCGGTCTCGTCTCCGACGTGTCCGATCGCGCCAACCGGCTCGCTCAACGCGCCCGGCAGCTCGCGGGACCGATCCCCGCGGACGAGCGGCAGCGCAACGCGTGGCAGGCGATTCAGAAACTGGCTCAAGATGCGTCGGCGCTCGGGGTCCGCATCGATCGCGAGGGACAGGTTCGCGATCTTCGTCCCGCCGTCGCCGAGCTCAACGCGGAAGCTGCAGAAGCCGACCGGCAGATGCGCGCGGGCAACGTCTTCCCGGAACTGAAGAGCCAGTGGGCGGATCTGATGCAGTCGATCCAGCGTCTCCGAGAGGCTGCGGGGGCGTAAGCACTTCCAAGGAAGGGGGGATTTCATGAAATCGAAGCAACGGTTCCGACTCCGTTCTCTCGTCTTTGCGGCCGGATTGCCGGTCCTCGTCCTTTTCGCCGCCGGCTGCCCGGGAACGTACGTCGTGTCCACGGGGCCGGACGACGCCCGGTATTCCCATCCCTATTACCCTCCTCCGAGCTCGGACTATGGATATGCGCGAGAGCAGTTCGCGCGGCTCGCCCACGAGCTCGACGACCGCTCGGCTCGCGCTCATCACATCGCCGAGCGGCGCGCCGCGACCTGGGGCCAGGACGAGCGGCGCTTCTTTGAGCGAATCCACCACTTCAGCGACGAGGCCCGTAATTTCCACGAACGATACGAAAGCGGCGAGATCCGCACACGGCAGGATCTGCGCGCTTCGATGGAGGAGCTGATCCGGGACGCGAGAGCGACCGACCGGGCGATCCGTGAGGGCAACGTCTTTCCGGAGGTATGGGACGAGTGGGCGGGCGTCATCGCCACGCTTCAACGGATGATCGACATGGTCCGCTGAGAGTCGTCTCTAGATCGGCTCCCACCTGCGGGCGACGCGGCGAGCGAGCAGGAAGAACGCGAGCGCGATCCCGCAGAGGACGAGCACCTGGGGCGCGAGGTTTTGAATGGGCTCTTCGCGCCAGAAAACTTTCTGGAAACCGTCGATCGCCCACGCGTTCAACGTGATCAGGCCGACCTTCTGCATGATCTCGGGCATCAGGAAGCGGGGAAACATGCTTCCGCCGAGCGCGGACATGACGAGCACCGTCAGGTTCGAGAGCGCGACGAGCTGCATTCGCGAGCGGGAGAGTGCCGCGAGGAGCAGGCCGAACGTGGACGCGGCGAGAGACGTCGCCGCCGTCATGATCAGGAAGCCCGCCCAGTGCCTCCGCATCTCGAGGCCGAAGACGAGCGCGCCCCAGAGAAACATCACCAGGAGCTGCGTTGCCGCCAGACCCGCGAGGTAGGTGAGCTTGCCGGCGAGGAGCCGCGTCATCGTCACGCGCGTCGAAAGGATGCGGTCGAGGGTCCCCGTTTCCGCTTCCTCGATCAGCGCACCGCCCGCGCCCGCCGCGGAAAAGAGAAGGAACATCACCCCGATGCCGGCTGCGTAGAACGCGATCAACGGGTTGCTCTTCTTCTCTCCGACGACGTCGCGCGAAACGACGTCCACGAGACCCGAGCCGAGATCCGAGCGTGCGGGCGCCGCCGCCGGCGTCGCTCCCGCAACGGGGTTCGTCTGGCGCCGGATTCCCGCGACGCCCTCCTCGAGACGCCCCTTCTGTTCCGCAGTCAGACCGCCGCTCCACTTCTCGACCTCTTCGATGCCGGCACGCGCCATCGCCTCGGGCATCGCGGTCATCGCTACCTTCTGGAGAAGGCCCGCGAGGACCTGCGGCGCCACGGGGTCGCTCGGGTCGGAGAGAAGGAGGATCTTCGAGCGTTCGCCGGACAGCCCTGATCCGAAGCGGATCGGGCGGTCGCCGAATCCCTTCGGGAGCACGACCGCGACCGGAAAGTCGCCGCCGCGCACGGCCGCCTCGGCCGTCGCCGCCGTGTAGGGCGCCGAGGCGCCGGTGGCGCCCGACTTCGGAGGGCTCGACGTCGTCACCTTCAGGGCGGTCTCCGCCTGAAGGGCGGCGACGAACCGGATCGAGCTCTCGGAGCGGTCTTCGTCGACGACGACGAACTTGACGGGATTCGTCGCGGAGCGCCCGGATCCGCGGCCGAAGATCGCGGCGAACACGCTGAAGAAAACGAGGGGCACGACGAACGAAAGCACCATGGCCGCCCGGTCGCGCCGCAGGTTCCAGAGGCGGTTTTTCGCGATCGCCAGGATCATTCGCGCAGCTCTCGGCCCGTCAGATCGAGAAACACCTCTTCGAGAGACGGAGGCTTCAGGGTCAGGTCCCGGACGCGCGCGTTCCCGGCGTGGAAAGCCTCGAGGAGCTCGCGGATCTGCCGCGGCGCGTCTTCCGTCCTCAAGACGACGGACATCCCGTTCACCGAGGCGCCCATCCGTTCGAGGTTTTCCCGGAGGGAAGCCGGGATCGAGCCCTCGGCCTCGATCGTGAGAGCCTGCCGGCTGCCGAGCGTCGAGAGGACGAGCTCGTCCCGGGTGCCCACCGCGATGATCCGGCCGTGGTCGATGATCGCGATGCGGTCACACAACCGTTCGGCCTCTTCCATGTAGTGGGTCGTGTAGAGGAGAGAGACGCCGCCCGCCTTGAGCTCTGCGATCATCGTGTAGATGCGCTCCCGCGACTGCGGATCGACGCCCACGGTCGGTTCGTCCAAGAGGAGGAGCTTTGGAGCATGGATCGTTCCGCAGGCGATGTTCAGGCGGCGCCGCATTCCCCCGGATAGCGAGCTCGTCTTGTCCTTCGCACGGTCGGCGAGCCCGCTCCAGTCGAGGCTCCGCGCGATGGCGGCGTCGAGCTCGGCGCCCGTGAGTCCCTGATACCGCCCGAAGGTCCAGAGGTTCTGCCAGGGCGACAGGAGCGGATACAGCGCGATCTCCTGAGGGACCCAGCCCCGTACCGCTGAGGAATTCCTCTCGGCCGGCCCCTTTCCGAAAATCCGAAGCTCTCCCGCGTCGGGCACGACGCGGCCCACGACGCTGCGAACGAGCGTCGTCTTGCCCGCGCCGTTGGGGCCGAGAAGCCCGAGGATCTCCCCCGGTGACATCTCGAGAGACACCCCGTCCAGGGCCTTCTGGTCGCCGAACATCTTGCGGACGTCGCGGACCTCGAGCGGCGGAGCGGGCGTCACGGGGCGATCATAGTAGTGCGGGGTTGAACGCTCGCCGCGCAAGGCCGCTACGGGCCCAGGGCTCCCACCCCGGCGGCTGCGAGCACGCGATTAGCGCGCGGCAGATCCGTTCGAAGGAACTCCTCCCAGGCCGCCATCGAGCGCTCGGCGGCCTCGCGGCGGTGCTCGAACCCCTTCGCGGCATCGGGCGTCGGAGCGGCGTCCGCGCTTTCGACGGTCTGCCCCAGCCGCTGGAGAGCGGCGGCGGCCGTCCGTAGCGACGGCGGCCCTCCCGATTCGTCCGTCTCTTCTTCCTCGCCGGGAACCGGGCGCTTGCCCACGACCCTCTGCAGGTGTCTGGAAAAGCGGTCGAGCTCGCCGGCGGCGTCGCCCGCGGACGGATGAGTGACGGCCGCCGATTTGGCGAGAGCGTCCCCGTGCCGGATCGCCTCGGCGAGGCGCACGCGCTCCTTCTGAATCTCGAGCGCGAGCTCGAGCTGTCGGATCAGCTCGGCGTCGGATGCACGAACTCG
Organism: Acidobacteriota bacterium; assembly: GCA_030948185.1. Taxonomy (GTDB): domain Bacteria; phylum Acidobacteriota; class Thermoanaerobaculia; order UBA5066; family Gp7-AA6; genus JALYUA01. The sequence continues at coordinate 3,364 of JALZAT010000079.1, read as the reverse complement.
CGGATCGCGAACGACGGCGAGCGGTTGGTCGCGCCGCGCTCCGGCAGCGTTCAGCCGCACGGTGTAGCGGCCCGGCGCGACCCAGGGGCCGCTTTCCTCGCGCCTCGACTCGCGATCGCGCAGCGCCTCGGGGAGCGCATGGTGGAGGTCCCAGACGAAGCGATGCTTGCCGGCGCTCGCGGGAAGCGGGGGCGGCGCCGGGACCCAGTCGGGCGAGACCTGGATCTTCGTGACGTCGGGGGGCCAGCTCTTCTCCTCGCTCGAGAAACGCCGCACCACCTGACCGGCCCCGTCCAAAATCTCCAGCGTCACGGGCGCCGCGTCCGCGGCGAGCGAATAATCGAGGATCGCTCCCGCGGGAGGGTTCTCTGCGGAGGGCTCGTCCTTCGGCTCGGGCGTCCCCTGGAAAGCGGCGGGGTGGACGCGGACCGCCTCGCGCGGCGCGAAGAGCCACGTCTTCTCGGCCGCCACGGCCGGGCTCCACTGGCGCAGCGGTCCCAGGCCGTCCAGGATCCAGAAGGACCGGCCATGCGTCGCGATCGCAAGATCGCCGTGGGATACCAAGAGGTCGCGGACCGAGCAGTTCGGCAGGTTCATCTTCAACGGCTGCCATCGGTCGCCGTCGTCGAACGACACGAAGACGCCCGTCTCCGTTCCCGCGTACAGGAGCCCGCGGCGCTCCGGGTCTTCGCGGACGGCGTTCACGTAGCTCCCGGCGGGGATCCCCTCCGCGACCGACTTCCATGTCTTCCCTCCGTCGCGAGTCCGATAGACGTACGCGCGCAGGTCCTCGAGCCGATGGCGGTCGACCGCCGCATACGCGGTCTCCGTGTCGAAGTGCGACGCCTCGAGAATCCCGACCTTCGACCAGGGCACGAGGTCGCGCGGCGTCACGTTCGTCCAGTGCGCGCCGTCGTCCCGAGTGATCCAGACGAGGCCGTCGTCCGTGCCGGCCCACAGCAGCCCGTCGCGCAGCGGAGACGGAGCGATCGTGTACACGACGCCGCGCCGAGGCCCCTTGACCGCGGAGTTCGCCGCCGCGATCGCATCGAGGTTCGCCGGAATTGCGGGCTCCTCGCGCGAAAGGTCGGGGCTGATCTTCGTCCAGTGGCGGCCCTCGTCCGTCGTCTTGAAGACGAACTGGTTCGAGAAGTAGAGCGACTTCGGGTCCCTCGGCGAAAAGATGAGCGGCAGCGTCCACGTGCGCCGGTACTCGCCCGGATCGGCGAGGGTCGGGTCGATGGACTGCTCCTGGAGGGTCGTCATGTCGAATCGGCCGACGGCCTCGCCGTAGAGAATTTCCGGGTTCTTCGGGTCCGGCGCGATCGAGCCGCTCTCACCTCCGCCAGCGATCGGCTTCCAGTCGCGCAGCGTGATCCCGCGGTAGTCCGTCCGCGACGGCGTGGCGACGGCGCCGCTGTCCTGCTGCGCCCCGTAGATCCAATACGGATGCCTGTCATCCGCGATCACGTGGTACAGCTGGGCCGTCGGCTGGTTGTACCAGGAGCTCCACGTTTTCGCTCCGTCCACGCTCACGACCGCTCCCTGGTCGCTCGCGACGATCATGCGTTTTCCATCGGAAGGGTCGATCCACAGTTGGTGGTAGTCGTCGCCTCCAGGCGCGCCCTTGACCGGCACGAACGTGCGGCCCCCGTCCGTCGAGCGATACATTGCCGTGTTGCAGGCGTACACGACGTCGGCGTCTTTCGGATCGACCGTCACGCCGCCGAAGTACCAGCCGCGCTCCCAGATCCGCCTGTCACTCGAGACAAGCTCCCACCGGGAACCGCCGTCGCGGGACGCGTAGAGACCGCCTCCAGGCGTGGCGTCGACCATCGCGTACGCGCGCGTCCGCTCGCCCGGCGCGAATGCCAGGCCGATCCTTCCGAGGCCCTGCGAGGGGAGACCTTCGCCCGAACGCCGCCACGTGTTCCCGCCATCCTCGGATCGGTAGAGCCCGCTGCCGGGCCCGTTGGACGGCGCGTAGACGTTCCACGGCGGACGCCTCGTCCGCCATGCCGCCGCGAGAATCGTCCTGGAGTTACCGGGATCGAACGCGAGGTCGATCGCGCCCGTGCTCTCGTCGATGAAGAGCACGCGGTTCCAGGAGCGTCCGCCGTCGCGCGTGCGGAAGACGCCCCGCTCCGCGTTGGGCCCGTAGGCGTGCCCGAGCGCCGCGACGAACACGAGGTCGGGATCGCGCGGGTCGACCAGGATGCGCCCGATCTGTCGCGAGTCGGCGAGACCCGCGTGCGCCCATGTCCGGCCGCCGTCGGCGGATCGATAAAGGCCGTTGCCGTAGGAGATGTCGGAGCGCATGTCGGCCTCGCCGGAGCCCGCGTAGAGGACCCGCGGGTTGGAGGGCGCGACCGCGATCGCCCCGATGGAAGCGATCGGCTGCCCGTCGAAGATCGGCTCCCACGTCCTTCCCGCGTTGCGGCTTTCCCAGACGCCGCCGCCGACCGCGCCGAAGTAGAAGTGGTCCGGCTCTCCGGGAACGCCGGCGGCTGTGAGCGTCCTGCCGCCGCGGAACGGTCCGACCATGCGCCAGCGCATCCCGGAGTACGGGCCGGCGCCGTCTGGCTCCCCCGCGGCCGCGATCGCGGCGGAAAGGGTCACGATCGCCCCGAGCAACGGCCCGCTCGCTCGTTTCATGGGATGCACGTCACCCCCGTACAACACGGAAAAATGGATATCGGACGCGCGGGGGATTCTAGCCCTCGCGGGGAATAATCGGTCTCCCGGCGGGAATACACTGACACCGGAGGCCACCATGAAGAGGCTCCTCGCCGTCCTCGCCCTCGGATCCGCGACGATGCTCGTCGGCGCATGCGCCAGCCAGGGGCCGTCCTACGGCGGCGGAGGCGGAGGCTACGGTTTCGGGTACTACCTCGAAGATCGCTACTACGACTGTTACGACTCCTACACACGGTACGGCTGCGGATACCCGAACTCTTACGACAGGAACCCGGTGGCGGCGCCGCAGCGGCAGGCCGTCATCACGGGGCCGGTCCACCGCCCCATTGCGCGGGTGATCGAGCGGCCCTCCGAAGGCGGTGGCGCCCCGACCCATTCCGCGAGCCGGTCCTTCTCGCGGCCGCACGCGGACGTGGACTCGAGCGGTTCGTCGGCCGGGTCGTCCGGGGGTATGTCGGGCGGCGGAGCGCCTTCGAGCCCTCCGGCCTCCGCACCCGCTCCGGCGTTCTCGGCGCCCGCACCCTCGCGAGGTCCCGAGCCGGTCACCGTGCAACGCAGCCCGCAGTAGGAACGTCGGCCGAGCGGTGCTCGGCCTCCCGCGGCGCGGGCCTCCTCCCTCCGAATGTCGGGAGACTACCCGCGCCGCGTAATCCCCTCACCCCGGCCC
>JALZAT010000078.1 GCA_030948185.1 Acidobacteriota bacterium | reverse complement strand
GTTCACGACTCCCCCCCCGGCGGTCCACAGGTGGAAGCCCTTTTCATCCAGCTCGGCGGCGTCCTCCACCCCCTCCTGAGCGCCTGCGCCGCTCGTGAAGGCGACGACGTTGAGATCGTTCAACGTCACCATTTCTTCCGCGAAACTTGCCAGGAGAACCCCTTCCCGGGCGATCTCCGTGATGAAGCCCGTCGCCGCGTTCCAGAAGAAATAGGCGCGCGGCCCGCTCGAGAGCGTCGCCTGGAAAACGGCGTTGCCCGTCGCGTTGATGTCGCCGTAGAAACCCAGCGCTGTGATCGTCGTGCCGGAGGCGGCCCCTCCGCTCCGGGTTCCGATGTCGTCCCCAACGGAGGCGACGACGTTGAAGGTCGAGGGGGCCGTCCACCGGATCAGCTTGTCGACGCCGCCGACCTGGGCCTTGAACAGCACCTGATCGGACGCGTTTAACTCGGTCCGGGAGTAGATCCGTCCGAAGACGCCCCCCGGTCCGGCTCCGCCGGTGCGAGCGACCTGGGTGAAAGCCAACTGGCCCGTGAGGAGATAGGCCGCCGTATCGCCATTGGAAAGCCGGACGGCGACGGACGCGTGGCCGCCCGGGGTGAGGAATCCGTCGATCTCCTGGTAGCGGCACGCCGGGCATCCACCGGTGGCGGGAACGACCTCGTTGCCGAAACCCACCACGGTCACTCCGCCGCCCACATTCGTGCCTACGGCGATCAGCAGCTCGTTGCCCGTACCGGGGGTGAAGCGGTACATCCCGTGGTTGTCCTCGCCGCAGGAGCCGTTTGATATCTGCGACCTCCACGTGACGCCCCCGTCCGTAACATTCGTGTTAATCGTCGTCGGCCAGGTGGGTTCTAACGCTCCGCTGGTGCCTCCAACTGTAGCGATGAAGTTCAGACCGATCCCCGTGGTGGCGATGACTCTCGAGTTGAGCGGATAAGCGTGGTTTGGCTGCCACAACGCCAGCGTGGTCGTATAGCCGTCGTACAACACCTGGGAAACGTCGTTGATCGCAACCATCGGACCGAAACCGCAGACTCCGCGCCCCACGATCGCCGTGTTCGAAGCGGCGATCTCCGTCAGCGCCCCGGCGCCCGGGCCCGCCACTAATACTCCCGTGCCGCTTTCGTCTTCGTCGGTCAGCCGGCCCTCGATGACCGGTCGGAACGCCACCTGTCCGGAGCTGTTCAGCGCATAGAACTCCGACCAGCCGCCGAGCTGCGAGCCGGCCCCGCCGATCGGATCGCCCTCCGACGCCAGAACCGTCTCGGCGCCTCCCGAAGCCCGAACGACGAGCTGCATGGGAACGCATCCGGCGAAGTCTCCCGGATGAAACGCGATTGCCTGCCAGATGACGGTGCCGTCGGTGACGGTCGCGCCGGGCGTAGTCGGCCACCGAGGCTCCGTCGCCCCCGTGGTTCCCGCCTGCGTGACCCGGAAATTGAATCCGAAATACGACCCGGTGGCGCGTACGACCGTCCCGAGCGCGTACGTGCGGTTCGCAGTCCAGAACTGGTCGACGGCCTGCCAGGTGATCGTTCCGTCGAGTACGGTCGCTCCGAACGTGTTCGGCCACGCGGGTTCCGTAGCGCCGCTCGTTCCCGAATTCGTCGCCCGAAAGAAGAAGAGGCTCGACACGAGAAAGGGCCGCACCTCGTCGTTGGCCGCGTATCCCGTCGTCGGCCGCCACTGTTCAGGGCTTCCCGGATCGGGGTCGCACGCGTTACCGGCAATTTGCTTCGTGTAGAGCACGGTGCCGGCGCCGTTGATCACCATCGAGGGACGCGCAACGGCGGCGGCCGGGGCCGGCGCAACTCCGAAAGGCGACCGGGCGGCGGTTCGCGCGCGCGCCTGCTTCCATGCCTCGAGGAGAGTCTTACGATGCTCCGGCCCGGCTTCATCCTTCCCGGCGGGCTTGCGAGTTTCCGCTCGCGGCCCTCCGCGTCCCGGAGCGCCGAGCGACGAGCTCGCGAGCACCCCCGTGACCAGAATCGCCACCGACACCAGAAGGACCCTGCGCCATGAGCTCTGGTGAATTCGCATCTGCTCCTCCTCAGGGACGGGAGAGAGAACCACCTGGAATGGAACGACGTCTGCGCTCGAACGGTGAAGACCCGAGAAAGGGGGCCGATTGCCCCTTACTATATCAGGCGTTCAGCGTGTCAACTCCCGGCGCGCAACGGACTTACCGTTCGGCCAGGCCGAGGTCCGGCGCCGCTCCCTCGAAAGCGACGCCCCGGACGGGAACGCCCGCATCGCGCGTTTCGACTCCTTCGATGTGCCCCAGATCCTTCCTCAGAATCGCAACACCGGAGACGATCCGGTTCCCTCGAAGGGGTCTGCTCGAGAACAACCGCCGGAGATCGCGCGGCTTGCCGTCCATTTCCGCCGGGACTGCCGGTCCGTGGAAGCCGAAGACGTTGGCGGTGAAGAAGGCGACCCCGGCGAGCCCGTCCGCCCGGAATGCGAGCCGGGTCGCCCCGAGGACCAGGTTGTTGGCGATCACGAGATCCACCGTTTGCGGAGGTGCTCCGAAGAGCGCCAGAGCCTCGGATAGCTCCTCGAAAACGTTGTTGGCGATTCGGACGTCCCGCCCGGCCTCGACGTCCACCCCGGTGGTGTCCTCGGCCGCGCGCCGCTCGAAGTAATTGCGGCTGACGAGGACGTCCTCCGGCCGGCCCGAGCCCGTCCCGCCGGGCTCCCGCCACCCCACCTGCACCGAAACGGAAGCGTCCACAACGTGGTTTCCCTCGAGCCGGACCGCAGACCCACCCTCGACCACGATGCCGCGCCCTTCGAGACCGCGCCGGTCGCACAGAATGGTGTTCGCCGCGATTCGGACCTCGGTGCCCTCCGTCACGAGAACGGCGGGTGCGCGCGAGCCGGAGAACGTGTTCCCCTCGATGACCACGGCGCGGGGCGCTGGCCCCCCCGAGAAGGCGCCCGAGGGCGGACCGACGCGGACGGCTCCGGAAGGACGCCCGAGAGCCGCGTTTTCGACGATCCGCGTGTCGCTCGAGCCGCTTTCGACCGCGATCGCGAGGCCGCCCGGCGAGACGGCTCCGGAGCCGCGGACGAAGGAGGACCTCGAAATCGTGGTAGCGGTCGCCCCGGCACCGACCCGGACAGCAGTTCCCGCGCCGCCCGCGATGCGAGCGCGATCGAAAACGACCCCCCTGGCGGGACCTTCCACGACGAATCCCCGGGCGTCACGGTCACCCAGGTCGAGGGTGAGCCGTTCGAACCGCCAGAACGATCGCGAAACGGACAGCACGACGGCACCGTTCGACGGGTGGATCTCGGCTTTCTCGAAGATGACCGTGATGGGCGCCTTCGCGGTTCCATCCCGACACGACTGGTCGACGCGAACGACCTCCGTATACTCCCCCTCGCCGACGATCAGGCGGTCCCCCGAGGAAAGCGCGTGCAACGCGGCGGCGAGATCGCGCCAGGGACGCTCGGCGCTTCCGTCGCCTCCCGGGCCCGCGTTCCCGGAGACGTGGAAAGTCCGCAACGCCGGCGGAGGCTCGACGGAAAACCCGGGTCGGCGGGGAAAGGGGCGGCCGTCCAGGAGGACAGCCTGCGATATCCGCGGCGGAGGCGGCGGAGCGGGCGCGGCCTTCGGACCCGTGCGGCACGCCGAAGCGGCGGCGAGAACGAAGAGAGCCGAGGCCTTCGCGGGCAGGGCCGCGCGCGTGGGCACGAGATCCTCCGTTCTACCGTTCCGCAACGCCGATGTCGGGCGCCGCGCCCTTGAAGGGCACTCCGTCTAACGCCTTGCCGGCGTCGGACGCCGCAAAACCGACGATGCGCCCCAGGTCCCTCTCCTTCAGGTCGAGTCCCGGCACGAGGCGCGAGTGCGGCATCCGGGTTTTCCACGACTCGGGGCTGACCTCGCCGCCTCCGATCCGAGCGTCGGGGAGCGCCGTGGCTCCGAACACGTTGAAGTCGAAGAGCGCGATCCCTGCCGCCGGCAGATGGAAGCCGGCACGCGGCGCGAGCACGAGGTTGTTTGCGATGACGACGCGCTCCGCTCCGTTCGCGACCCGAAAGGCCTCCGAGTAGTGATCGACGACGTTGTTGGAGAACCGCACATCGCGGCCCGACTCGATGCGCACCGCGGTGCCGTCGGACGTCAGCCGATTCTCCAGATAGTTTCGCTCGATGACGACTCGTGACGGAGCGGCGGCGCCTGCGGACGGCGCGGACCCGAGGCTCACCCCGACCGTCGCCTCCAGGACGGAATTCGTCTCGACGCGGACGCCGCGACAGCCTTGGCCGACTTCGATCGCCGTTCCTCCGCGGTCCTCGTCGGGCCTGTAGTTCGAGAACCGATTCCGCGAGATCTTCACGTCTTCGCATTGCGCCAGCTCGAGCGCCGCGCCGCGATCGTTGTGGATCCGGTTCCCGACGATGGAAACGTCGCGCACGGACGGAGCGGAGTCAGACGAGCCGGTGGAGGCGGCTGCCCCGACCGTCACCGAGGCGGAGCGGTTGTGATGAATATGGTTGTTGACGAGGGTGATGCGTGCGGCGCCCCTTTCGATGCGCACGCCCATGGACTGATGGATGTGGCAATTGGAAAGCACCACGTCCTCGCTCCCCGCCGCAAGACGCACGGCCGGTCCCTTCCCCTCATAGATGTGGCTCTGGTCCACGGCGATGTGGCGCGCGCGCGCGCCGCCCGTGACGAAACCCGCGGCCGTCGAGTCGAGCAGGGCGATCTGGACCTCCCAGAACTGCCAGTGGGAACGCTCGACGGTCAGGACGTCTCCGGATCCGGACGGTTTCAGGAAGGCGTGGCGGGAGTAGACCTGGATCGGCGCCTCGGCCGTCCCGTCCCGGCACCCGCCGGCGATGCGGAAGGAGCCGGAATAGATCCCGGCGGAGAGAAGGAGCCGGTCACCGGGCTCGAGCTTGCACAGGGCGTCTTGAAGGTCCTTCCAGGGATGCTGGAAGCTCCCGTCGCCGTCATTGGACGCGTCCCCTGCGACGTACCGGAGCCGGCGCGCCTCCGGGAAGTTCGGCTGATACGCCTGCCTCGGAGGAAACGGCTCCCCGTCCAGGAATACGCCGGGCTCGCCCCGGAGAAGCTGAGGCTCACCGGGCTGATTGGACTCCCGCTCTTCTTCCTCGCGCGACTGTTGAGGAGGAGGGAATTTCGACTCCGGCTGCGGCGGCGTCGGCCGAAAACGTTCTCGGGCGGGAACGTCGGGAGGATTTTCGGAAGCTCGGGGCGCCGCGGGCGTCGGCGTCGGCGATCTCTCGGGTCGGCCCCACAACGCGAATGAAAGCGAAAAAAGGAGAGCCAGACCTGACAGCAGAGTTTTCCGCATGGAAGACGCGGAATCGTAGCATCCGGCCTAGAATCGCAGCTCCAAAGATCGCAAAAGGAGACCCGATGACATCGATTCGCCGCCGACTCGCCGCCGCCGCTCTCCTCGCCGTTTCCGCCGCCGCGGCGCGCGCCGCCGGTCCCGCGGTCTATGCATGTCAGGGCTTCGACGAGCCCATGAATCGGCAGAACATCGAGATTGGACGCGGACGCGTGCTCCCTCTCCGAGGCAAGCTCGTCAGACCGGACGGAAAGTTCGTCGAGGAGGGCGCGCTCAAGGCCGCGCCCGCGTTGACACTCAAGTACAAACCCGAGTCCGGGCCCGAGGTCGACAAGACGGCGGGGATGGAGGTGCGCGACTACGGCAAAGGGAACCGTTTCGTCTTCGACCAGGAAGCCCACTGGAAGTTCGACCTGGGAACGGGAAATCTTCCCGACGACGGCGTATACACGGCGACCCTTCTCTCCGGGGATGAAAAGGAGTACCGGGTCGATCCCCCCTGCAAGCTGGCGTTTCGCCTCCGGGGTGGGAAGTGACGGCCTTCGGGACGGTCAGCGATTCGGGGATTCCTCGAGGTGTTTGCGCGCGTTCTCCTCGAGGGAGCGCTTGAACTCCGGTGCGAGGGAAGTGGCGGTCTTGAGCAAATCCAGGACGGCGCGGGCGGCTCTGATTTCGCATGCGCGGTCCCCGGCGGCGCGACACGCGTCCGCCAGGCTGTCCTGAGCGTTGGGCGACTGCGGGAACGCCTCCGCGTTCAACCGGAAGATTGCAGCGGCATCCTTCGCGTTTCCCGCGCGGAGCAACTCGTAGCCGAGGCGGTTGAGCTCCGGCTCGGCGAAATCGTAGCCTTCCTGTTTTTCGGCGCGCAGCCTCCGGTATTCCGCCGCCGCGGCATCGGCTCCGTGGTCGCGGACGGCCTGCCGGATCGGGTCCGCCACCGACGGCACGACCTCGAGCACGAATCCCTGCTTCATCCGAAACGCGATCTTCCGGACGTTCGCGAAGTCTCCCAGGGGATCGCCGGCCAGCGCGAGAAAGCTCGCCTCGCACCCGTCCGAGAGGCATCCGATCTTGCGCTCCGGAAAGATCGCGCGCGCCGTCGCTGCCGTCCAGATGTCGAGGAGGGCCGCATCGTCGAAGGGCGCCAGGCGGTGGATGTTCTCCGCTTCTGCAACGACGGTGCCGTGGCTGTCGAGCCCGAGCGCCAGGACGGCGCCCGCGACGCGCAGTCTCTTGAGATTTTCCTGGTGGATCCCGTCGAGGTCCTTGATCCCGTCCGTCTTGCGGTGGCTGAGGGTCGTAGTCACGATCACCGTCTTCGAGGCCGCCGCGCGCTTCGCGTCCTCCTCCGTCAGGCTCTCGAGCGGCAGGTGGTTGATCTCGTCGACACCTGCTGACAGCGCGTTGCGGAAATCCGCCGCCGTCGCGATGTGCGTCGAGACGCGAAGGCCGGCGGCGTGGGCCTTCGCGACGATCTTCGGGAGCAGCGATGGATCAAGCCCACGGGCGCCAAAGAAGGCGGGATCGTTCCGGCGCCGCTCCCACTCTTCGGAGTGCTCGAGATAGGTTTTGACGAAATCCGGCTTCGTGGCGAGGAGCAGGGGCCACTCGCGGTCGAGAGCCGCCGAGTCTTCGACCCGTGGTACGCCTGCCCGGGCATCCGGCCCTTTGGCCAGTCGCGAAAGACGCCCTGCCCGGCGGCGGAATCGTAGACCTGCGCGGGATGTCCACCCGGCGCGGTCAATCCGCCGTGCGCGTAGACGATGTCGATGGTCGCCGGCTTGTTGAGTCGGGCGGCGACGGGTGCCGAGAGCGCGGAAATGTCGTTCGGGTTCTTGACGTAGAAGACGCCCGCCGTGAGGTAAACCTTCATCTCCTCGGCGACGTGCGCGTCCGCTCCGAAGGCGTGGTTGTGCGCGTCGGCGAAAGGGGGGAATCACGTAACCGCCGTGAAGATCGATCGTCGCCTCGACCGGTCCTTCCCAGGAACTTCGGAAGACGCCGCCGACCGTGAACATCGTCTTGCGGACGAACGTCCGGCCGTCGAACCAGCGGCCGTTCACGATTCGAAAGTCGTGGCGCATGCCGCCGTGCGCGACTGCTGCGGCGGTCAGAGCGAGCTCCAGGACGAGAGCAAGACCGATTCGCGCGAGAAGCATTTCTCTCGCTCTACGTCCCGGCGGGGCGAAGGTTTCTCCCGGGAACCCTTTACCGGGAAGCGGCGCGCCTCGCTCGGGATGAAGCCGGCCGCACCGACGCGCGCCGCGCCGCCGCCGCCCGCACGGGAGTCAGGAGCCCGTCGCGGCCGAGTCGGAAACGCCGGCCGCGCCAATGCACGGTGCTGCCGAACATCCCGGCGATCCAGAAGACAAAGCTCAGCACGTCCCGCACCGGCACGAGCCACAGGAACCTTCGGACTCCCTGGTCCTTCAAGTGGAGGACCGCGACGAACCATGCCGCGAACATCGAGATCGCGACCGTTCCCGCAAGAATCATCCAGCCCACGAGCGACCCCTTCTCCGCGGCGAGCAGGAGAACGCCGAGCGCCGTCGCGTGCGTGAAGACCATTCCCGCGTATCCGCCCGGACGTGACGCGCGGATTCCGCGATTCCATCGGAGCTGATGACGGACGAGATCCACGAAGCGCCTCGTTCCGAGCGAGTGGTCGACGACCTCATGGGCGAACTCCGTGCGATAGCCGCGCCGGGTCGGAAGATTTCCCAGGAGGAAGTCGTCCGCGAGGTGATTCGCGAGCGCGTCGAATCCGCCGATTGCCTCGAGAACCGCCGCCCGGATCAGGATCCCCGAGCCCATCGCGAAGGAAACCCCCTCCACCTTCCGGGCGACGAGCGCGTCGCGCTGGAACTCCGCGGAAAGGCCGATGGCGTCCAGGGTGCCGGACCAGCCGTTCCCGTGCGACCGATAGAGACAGGTCACGACTCCGACGATTGGGTCCGCCATGGGTTGAACCATCCGCGAGAGGTGGTCGGGCCCGACGCGGATGTCGCCGTCGGAAACGAGCAGGAGCTTGTACCGGCTCGCCCTCGCCGCGCTCGCGAGGCCTGCGACCTTCGGGCTTCCCTCGATCGGAACCGGGTGGAAAACGATCCGCGCGTCGACATCCGGAAACTCCTCGAGGATCCGACGGACGAGCGGCACGGCGGCGTCGAACTCGCTCTCGAGGGCGAAGATCAGCTCGTATCGGGGGTACTTCAGCCGGAAAAACGAGGACAGGTTCGCGTATGCGTCCGGGTCGAGCCCCCGGAGCGGTTTCAGAATGGAAATCGGCGGGTGGAAATCCGGATCGAGCTTCGGCCGGAGCCGGAAGAACTGGGACGCCGCGACGACGCAGAGCACCGAGTACACGTTGGCGATCACACACAGCACGACGAGGCCCGCCTGGACCCAGAAGAGCGGGCCGTGGTCCGCAAGGACTCCGCGAAGAATGTTCATTGCGGGACCCCGAACGCGGTCTGGCGGGGGGCGTCTCTTTCAGCGCGCCCGGCGAGCCGGAAGCCGTTTTCCCGGATGGCGTCGCGCACGCGCCGGCTCAACAAGGCCTCGAGCTCCGCGCGACCGCCCCCGCCCGCGGCAAGGGACGGATGGGCGTAGAGCTCGACCCGGGCGCCCCGCATCCGCGGGAGCAGCCGGAGGAGGTAGGCCTCGTCGATCGCGCCCGTCGCGAAGAGTCCGTAGACGCGGTCGGCGAACCCGACGCCCGCGGCGGCGAGCTGCAGCTCCGCCCGCCGGCGCAACGCGCGAAAGATCGGGCTCCAGACGGCGTTGCGAATCCGGTTGAGCCTGCCTTTGTCCAGAGCGAACGCGGTGTCGAGCTCTTCCGCCGGCAGACGGATCGCGGGGATCTGGAACTCCTCCGCGAGCTCCAGCAGCACGTCGAGGACCGCCGGGTGGAGATGGAGGTGATGGTGCCCGTCCAGATGGGCGAGCCGAAGCCCGGTGCGCCGGAAGCGTTCGAGCTGCTCGCGGATCTCGAGCCGAAGCTCGCTTCGCGCCGCCGCAGAGAACCGATACCTCAGACCGGCCCGCAGCGGACTTCGAGGGAAGAGGCCGCCCGGCCCGACGAGGTTCGGCACCTGCCCGGCCGGCAGCGCCGCCCGCCCGTCCACGAGCACGAGGTGCAGCCCGACGGCGAGGGTCGGATTCTCGCGCGCAAGGGCGACCGCCTCCTCCGCCGCGGACCCCGTCACCATGAGGCTCGCGGCCGTCAGCACACCGCGCCGGTGGGCATCGACGATCGCGCCGTTCACGTCGGCCGACGATCCGAAATCGTCTCCGGTGACGATGAGGCTCCTCACGCCTGCGCCTGCGCTTTTCGTTCGGATAGGAAGCGGAAGAACTCCGCGCCCTCACGGAGCCGGCGGCGCGTCATTCCCGGCGTGACGGCCATTTCGAGAACCATCTCGGCAATCTTTCGGGGCCGCAGGTAGAACCTCTTGTAGAAGCGCTCCATCGCCTGCGCGATCTCGGCGCTCGAGAGGTGCGGGTAGGAGAGCGTGCTGACCTGTATCCCGTCCTCGCCCACGAGCGGGCCGCCCTCCCGGGAGAGCCAGCCGTTTTCGATCGCCTGCCGGTAGAGCTCGGTGCCCCGATAGGGAGCCGCGAGCGAGACCTGGATCGTGTGGGGGTTGATCTCGCGCGCGAAGCGGACCGTCTCCTCGATCGTCTCGGGCGTCTCGCCCGGGAGGCCGACGATGAACGTGCCGTGGATCAGGATCCCCAGCTTGCGGCAGTCCTCGCTGAACCGGCGCGCGATGTCGAGCCGCACTCCCTTGCGGATGTTGTTCAGGATTCCCTGGTTCCCGCTCTCGTAACCCACCAGCAGGAGGCGCAATCCGTTGTCCTTCATCTCCGCGAGCGTGTCGCGCGAGACGATCGGCTTGGCGTTGCAGGACCAGGTGACGCCGAGTCTGCCGAGCCGCCTCGCGATGTCGCGCGCGCGCGGCTCGTCATCGGTGAACGTGTCGTCGTCGAAGAACCACTCCTTGACGCCGGGAATGCGCTCCTTCGCCGACGCGATCTCCGCTTCGACGTTGATCGGGGATCGGGTCCGGTACCGGTGGCCTCCAATCGTCTGCGGCCAGAGGCAGAAGGAGCAGAAGGACCGGCAGCCGCGGCCCGTGTAGAGAGAGACGTACGGGTGGAGCAGGTAGCCGATGAAGTAATCCTCGATCACGAGGTCTCGCGCATACACGTCGGTGACGAACGGAAGGGCGTCCATCTGCTCGAGGACGCCGCGCTCCGGCCGGTGAACGGTTCCCTCCCCCTCGCGATAGCTCAACCCGTCGATCGCCGAGTAGGCAAGCCCCCGGGCGACGTCCTGGATGGTGTAGTCGAACTCCTTGCGCGCGACAAAGTCGATCGCGCTCGACGCACGCAGAGATTCCTCCGGAGAAACGGCGACGTGAGCGCCGACGAAGCCGATCCGCCGGCGGGGATCGGCGGCCTTGAGCGCCTCGGCCACCCGCACGTCCGACGGAAAGGAGGGTGTGCTCGTATGCATGACGACGAGCTCGTACCCTTCCGCGAGGGCCAACACGTCGGCCACCGAAAGGCCCCGCGCGGGCGCGTCGACGAGGCGGCTGCCGGGGACGAGGGCGGCGGGCTGCGCGAGCCAGGTGGGATACCAGAAGGAACGGATCTCGCGGCGCGCCTGGTATCGGGCGCCGGCTCCCCCGTCGAAACCCGCGTACGAGGGAGGGTTGAGAAAAAGAGTCCGCAGGTATTCGCCCGATCCGGAGTTTGCGATCATCGAGAGACCTCCCTGCGGCCGCTCGCGACGAACGTCGCAAGCACGACCCAGAACACGTTGACGCCCACCGCGGTGGCCCAGACGAGGTAGCGAAGCCCGCCAAACCACGCCAGGAAGGGCAGCAGATATGCGAAGTCGCGGCTCGCGAGCCGCTCGTACCAGAGAACGCGGGCGGAGCTCGGTCCGGCGGCGGCGGCGCCCCTGCCGCTTGCCGCCTCGATCCGCGGCCGGAGGATCCGCACGTACTCCGTCGCCATGCAGCCGACCATTCCGATCAGAATCGCCGCGCCGAGGATCGGCACGGTCCTGCCGCCCTCTTCCAGATAGAGGTGAACCAGGATGCCCAGAAACACGGCAACGAGGGCGACGTTGTCGCAGAGGAGATCGAGTCGCGCGCCTTCCTCCGATTCCTGATACGTCAGCCTCGCGACCTCGCCGTCGCATCCGTCGAGCACGGTCGAGACCCAGAACAGAAGCGCTCCCGCGGCGCTCCAGGCCGGGTTCGGAACGGCCAGCAGCGCGGCGCCGAGGAGAGCGGGGAAGAGCGCGAGCAGCGTGACCTGGTTCGGTGTGACTCCCGCCCGGGCGAGCAGGAGGCTCAGTCGTGTCGAGAGACGGCGGTCGATCCACGCGGCGAAAAAACCGTCCGTGGGCTTCGACAGGGTGCGTCGCAGGGCCGATCTCGCCGCCGCGACGCCCCGCCTCCCCTTCAACGCCTGGAAGAGGCCGGTATCCACGGTCATGGTGCGGCACCGCGGGCCGGCGTTTCCGACCGCCAGCGCAGCGCCCTCTCCGGCAAGGAACTCCGGCAGGGCCCCGGCGTCGCCTGCCGCGACGAGATAACCGACGGTGTCCCCGGGTCCCGCAAAACCCCCCGCGAGGCAGACGGGCTCGCCGCGGAGGACGGGGAGCGCTTCCAGTCGAACGAGCGCGGCAGCGTCGACGAGCACGGGCGCGGTGAAAAGAAGCGTCGCGCCCCGTTTTTCGGCGGCCCTCCGGCGGACGGCATCGAGGCCGATTTCCTCTCCGGGAGAGATCACCCGGATCCAGGCGATGCCCCGACGCTCGAGGGCGCGGACGAGCCGGTCGAGCACCGTAAGGCCTCCGACTTCCCATGCCCACTCGGGACGCAGCGCGAGAATGACGGCGGACGCGATCGGCGCGGCGGATTCGTCACCCGCACGAACCGTCGTTTCGGAAACGGACAAGGACACCTCTCACTCCAAAATGAGCCGCGTCGCGCGAATGGCGCGACCGGGGTCGAATCCGGGCTACGACAGGCTTGGAGGAGGGGCGCGGGAGTGAGCGCCGCGGAGAGGAACCCAGGGCGTTCGTCCAGCGCACGAGCGCGGCCGCGCCTCGAACCGCTCGAGGTGCGGCATGAAGGCGAGCATCGGCGCGGCCGTCGAAATGAAGTCGCTGTTGAAGCAGGCGAGGCAGGGATCGTCGTCGACGAGGAATTCGGAGTACCAGCCTGGGCCGGCATCGATCGGAAGAGCGTCGCTCTCGGCGATCTCGCCGGAATC
This sequence comes from Acidobacteriota bacterium, assembly GCA_030948185.1. GTDB lineage: Bacteria > Acidobacteriota > Thermoanaerobaculia > UBA5066 > Gp7-AA6 > JALYUA01. The sequence continues at coordinate 2,820 of JALZAT010000078.1, read as the reverse complement.
GCTGGGCTGATCGAGCAATATGTCCGCGAGCCCGTTGACATGATCGTGCCGGGAGGCCGCCACCGCGACGAAGAAAGCAGCCAGGTAAATCCCGACCGCGTCGCGAAAGCGTCCACGAGACATCGCCATGACTATATTCCCCGACGGCCGGATCTTCATTGCCCGCTCCAGCCCGTATCGTTTATCCTGAGGACAAGAAACCGAATAAATGATGATGGAAGCTTTGCGAAACTTCTTCGCCCGATATCGGTGTGCACTGACCGTCCTGGCGGTTCTCGCGCTGACAGCGCCACTCGGGGTCACGAGCCGCGCGATCCTCGTCGGATCGGAGGCCCGCGAGGCGGCAATTGCCAAGGAGATGGTCGAGACCGGGCATTACTTTTCAACCAGGCTCGCCGGCGGACCGCTACACGAAAAACCGCCCTTCTTCTACAGCGCGGTCGCCGCGTCTATCCGGACGTTCGGCGGGGTCACGCCGCTTTCCTTGCGCTTCCCGTCGATCCTGCTCTCGGCCGTGACGCTGCTCTGCACGGCGCTCATCGCGCAGACGCTCTTCTCGTGCCGCGCCGGAATTGCCGCCGCCGTCATCTTGTCGACGACATACCTGTTTGCCGTGAACGCACACGACTGCGTGGTGGACGTGTCCCTCGCGGCTTTCGTAACCTTCTCGCTTTTCGGGTTCGTGCGAGCAAGCCGAAAGTTCGGCGCCCCTCGTTGGGGAATCCTGTTCGGTCTCGGCGCCGCGGGAGGCCTTCTCGCCAAGGGGTTGGTGGGAATCGCGCTTTCCGTCCTCGTCACCCTCCCGTTCTGGTACCTCACGCCGGACCGGCGGCCCCTGAAAAACAGCCTCCGCGTCGAAGCACTCATGTTTCCCGCGATCGCGCTCATCGTCTGGACCGTCGGAATTTACTCGCGGGGCGGTTCGCCCGCGCTCATGGAGGCGCTCTGGAACCAGCAGGTGGGTCGGTTCCTCGGTTTCCGCGCTCGCGAGTACTCCCACCACGCCAAACCGTTCTACTTTTATCTCGTCTCGCTCCCCGGCGCACTCTTTCCGTGGATCGTGACCGCCCCGGCGGCGATCGCGCTCGCACTCCGGGGGAAAGAGGAAAAGTCGGATCCAACCGTCCGCGCGATGCGCTCCCTTCTGCTCGGCATCGTTGTCGGACTCCTGTTTCTCTCGATCGCCGGCACAAAGCGTACTCTCTATCTCCTCCCACTGGTCCCCATCGCGGCCCTCTTCATCGGAGGCTATTTCGATCGACTGACTCGGGCGCGGACTCGGCGGCCAGGAGTCGCCGACTGGGCCCAGTTCGTTCCGATCGGCATCTCCGCGATCGCGGTGCCTCTCGTTCCTGCAATAGCCGACGGCGTCCTGAAACCGGCCGAGATCCTGCTCGTTTCATCTCTCGCGGCGGGCTGCATCGCCCTCGGCGTTCTCGCGCGCGGAACGAGGACGAGCCTCGCCGGCGCTTCGATGGGACTCGCATTCCTATCGCTCGTTCTTCTCGACTGCTTCTCGTTGCGGCGGATCGACCCGGATGCGGGCTCCCGGCGTTTCTTCGCCGGTGTCGAGCAACGCGTTTCAAGTCACGGCTTTGTCTACGAATACAACCTCAATGAGGACATCCTGGGACGGGCGTGCCTGGCGTTGCCGCGGCGGCCGATCTCCACGTCCGACGAGACACGACTCGTACGGGCGCTTGCCAACCCGGGCGCCTTCCTCCTCGCCGAGACCCGATGGGCGATGCAGGCGCAGAAGCGGTGGAACGTTCATCTCCAACCCGTCGTCAGCGGGCGCGCAGGACGGCGCACGGTCGCCCTCTACCGCGCGATAGAGGGAGCGAACGACACGTCCGAGGGGCGAGCCGGGGTGATCCGGCCGTGCGCCGGCGACGACTGCGCGCTCCAAGAAGAGGGCTCGAAGGACTAGATCGGCAGCTCAGGTCGCCGAAAGGCCCGCCCTCAGTCCCACGCGCGGAACCGCGGCGAGGGCCTTCGAGACCGGACAGTTCTTCTTCGTCTCCTCGGCGATCGTCTGGAACTTCGCAGGATCGACGCCGGGCACCGACGCCTCGGTGGTGAGCTCGATCGAGGTGATCGAAAAGCCCGCCTCTCCCTTTTCGAGCGTGACGTCGGCGTTCGTCGCGACGCTTCTGGGCTGGAAGCCCGCCTTCTCGAGCGCCGAAGTCAGCGCCATCGAGAAGCAACCCGCGAGCGCCGCGCCCAGGAGCTCCTCGGGATTGCTCGCCGGCTGACCCTCGAAACGCGAGCCGACCGAGAACGTGGCCTCGGAGCCGTGCGCCGGTTTCATGCTTCCCTTCCCCTGCTTCATCCCGCCGTCCCAGCGGGCGCTTCCCTTGCTGACTGCCATGGGCTCTTCCTCCTTCTGGAAGACGCATCGATATCCCATCTCCCGGCGCAGTCAAAGCGGACCCCGCTGCGGCATCAGTCTTGCGGTGCGGCCCGCATGCCGCCGCGAAAGATCACGGTCGTCCTGAACCCGTCCGCGGGCTCCGCGAAAGGATCGGACCTGGAGGGACGCGTCGCCGGAGTCTTCCGCGCTCTCGGGCTCGAAGCCGCGGTCCACGCGGTCGAGCCGCGCGACATCGCCGAGCTCGTCGTTGAAGAAGTGCGCGGGGGCAGCTCCGCGATCGTCGCGGGCGGCGGCGACGGCACGGTGAACGCGGTCGCCTCCACGCTCGTCGGGAAGGAAACCCCTCTGGGCGTGCTGCCTCTCGGCACCCTGAACCATTTCGCAAAGGACGTCGGCATCCCTCTCGACCTGGAGGAGGCGGCCCGAACGGTGGCGGAAGGCCGCAT
>JALZAT010000036.1 GCA_030948185.1 Acidobacteriota bacterium | reverse complement strand
CGGTTCGCGCCGACCACTCGCGGAACGTCGCGACGGCCGGCGCGGCGTGGGCGCGCGCGATGGATGCCGTGCTCGTCCTCGCCGAGGAGACGGCGGTGGACGCCGACTCTGCCCGCGCGCTCTCGGAGTCCGGAGGGCTCGCCCGCGACGCCCGGCGGCAGGTCCTGGAACGGCACGAAGGGATCGCCGCGCTCGTCGCCGATCTCGAGCGCCTGCGGCGGCACACGAGAATTCTCGGCCGCTATTTCGACGCCCTCCACGCGCTGACGGAGACCGACGCGGACGGCCGCGCCCGGGAGGCGGCCGCGCAGGCGGCGTCCGCGGCTTCGGACCTCGGCCGCGAGCTGACGGGCTCAACGCTCCTGACGGCTTCCGAGCGCGACCTGGTCGGGAAATCCGCCGGCTACGCCGTCCGCGGAGTCCGGGAGGCGGCGCTCGCGCGGGAGCTCGAAACGCGCGGCCCGGCGATTGAACAGGAGCTCGCGCTCGAGCAGGCGCTCCTCGTCGCGCTCCGCAGGAGCATCCGCGTCGACTCCGCTTCTCTGCGCGAGCTCGCGGGCGAACGGGACGTCGCAGGTCCGTTCGTCAATGGTGTGATCTCCGACGCGAGGGGCTGGATCTCGATCCGCCGTTCGCTCGTTCTTCCCCCGCCCGCCGTGGAATCTCTCCGCGACGCGGCGGATGCGGCGTCCCGCGTGCGAGGCGCGTGGGCGGCCCTCGTTTCCGGGCGCTTCGACGGGACGGCGTGGTCGGCGGTGCTCGCGGACGCCGAAACGCTCACGAGCCTCGTCCGGAGCGTTCGCGAGGCGCGCCGATGACGGGGAAGGACGAGCTCCTCGAGAAGCTCCGCACGAAGGTCCGCGCGCCGGTCGAGCGCCGCGCCGACGAGATCCTGGACGGGTTCGGCGACGACAACGAAGGGCTTGCCGCCTTCCAGCTGGCCCGCGCCGACCTCGACGCGCTCATCACCCGCCTCGAACGGGAAGAACTGAAGACGATCGGCCACTCGCTCGCCGCGCACCAGTCTGAGCTGCTGGCGGGGATCCACGAAATGGGGGAGAGTCTGCATTCCGTGAGGACCCTTTCCCACGCCGCCGAGGTGTTCGGCACCGTCGTCGGTCTCGTTGCCCGAATCGTCGCCCTGGCCTGACCGTGACCATCGCCGTCGGGATCCGCGGGTTGGGCCGCATCGGACGCAACGTTTTTCGCCTGCTCTACGCGCGCGACGACATCCGCATCGCCGCCGTTTCGGAGGTCGCGGAACCTGCGGCCCTCGAGTACCTGCTCCGCTTCGACAGCGTCCTCGGCAGGTTTCCGGACGAGATTTCGATTCGAGACGGGAACATCTACGTGGTCGGCCGTCAAATCCCCCTGCTTTCGGAGGCGGAGGGACGTCAGACGGCGTGGGGAGATCTCGGCGTCCACACCGTCATCGAGGCCACCTCGCGGAGCCGCGGGCGCGCCGAGCTCGCGCGGCACCTCGACGCCGGTGCGAAGCGGGTCGTCTCGCTCGCGCCGCCGGATCCCGCCGATCCGCCGGACCGCGTCGCCATTCCGGGTGTGAACGACAAGGCACTCTCGGCCGCCGATCGGATCGTCTCGAACGCCTCATCGACCGTTCACTGCGTCGCCCCGGTGCTCGAGATCCTCCACGGCGCGTTCGGCATACGACGGGGATTCTTCACGACCGTGCATTCCTACACGAGCCACCAGCGCCTGGCCGACGTTCCTTCGGAGGACAAGCGGCGCGGGCGCGCCGCCGCGGAGAACATCATTCCGCAGGCGTCGCGCTCCCCCGCCATGCTCGACGGCGCCCTGCCCGAACTCGCCGGCCGGATCACGGGATCCGCCATGAGCGTCCCCGTCGTCGAGGGCTCGCTCGTGGACCTCGTCTGCTGGCACGAGAAACCGGTGACGCCCATGGCCATCAACGAAGTCGTGCGGACCGCCGCGGCCTCGCACCGTTGGTCACGCGCGCTGCGCTTCGAGCACGATCCGATCGTCTCCAAAGACGTGGCGAAAACGCCATTCTCCTCCGTTTTCGACTCGCTCGCTACGATGGCGATGCGGGAGCGGGTCTCGAAGACGGTCTCCTGGTTCGACTCGGGCTATGGATACGCGCACCGGGCGATCGAGCTCGTCGAGCGGTACGCCGAGCTCGACGCGGGGGGAAAGGCCTCGTGATCCGCGTGGGAAACTTCCTTTCATGATCCGCGTCGGGATCAATGGCTTCGGCCGGATCGGGCGCTCCGTGTTCCGGATCCTTTCGGACCGGCCGAACTTCGAGGTCGTCGCGATCAACGACCTCTACGACAACGACCAGCTCGCGTACCTGCTGAAGTACGACACCGTCATGCGCGTCTTCGACAAGGAGGTCTCGGCAGACGCCGACTCGATGACGGTCGGAGGCCGGCGCGTCGCCATGACCGAAGAGAAGGATCCCGCGCGGATTCCCTGGAGGGACCTCGGCGCCGAAGTCGTCGTCGAGTCGACAGGTGTTCTCCTGACCCGCGAAATGCTCGAAAAGCACCTGGCGGCCGGCGCGAAGAAAGTCGTCCTGACGGTGCCGCCCAAGGACGAAATCGACGCGATGATCGTGCTCGGCGTCAACGAGAACATCCTCGGGCCGCAACACCGGCTCGTCTCCAACGCCTCCTGCACCACGAACTGTCTCGCGCCGCTCGCGAAGATCCTCGACCAGCGGTTCGGGATCGAAGAGGCATTCGTCACGACCGTCCACGCGTACACGAACGACCAGCGGCTTGCGGACGTCCCCCACAAGGACCTGCGCCGGAGCCGCGCGGCCGCCGAGAACATCATCCCGACGACGACGGGCGCCGCGCGCGCCGTCGGAAAGGTCTACCCGAAGCTCGCGGGACGGATCGACGGAATGGCGATGCGGGTCCCGGTTCCCGACGGCTCGATCATCGACGTCGCGTGCCGCCTGATGCGTCCGGCCACAGTGGCGGAGATCAACGGCGCCGTCCGCGAAGCCGCGGCGGGACCTCTCTCGCGCATCGTCGAGTACAGCGAAGCGCCGCTCGTCTCCTCCGACGTCATCGGCAATCCACACTCCTCGGTTTTCGACGCGCTGTCGACGGCATCGCTCGAAGACGGCTGGGTGCGGGTCGTGGCGTGGTACGACAACGAGTGGGGTTACTCGCAGCGCGTGGTGGATCTCGTGGAGTTGCTGGCGAAGATCGGGTAGGAAGCCCTCACGCTTTGGCGAAACGCTTGCGAAGCTCCCCGACGCGCTCCTGCGCGGACGGCGACTCCTCGATCACCTGCTCGACATTCTTCAACAGGCGCGCGTTCCCCTGGCGCAGGTCGGCGACGAACGGCTCGAGCCTCGCCCAGACGACGAGCATCTCGCCGCCGGATTCCAGGAACAGCTCCGAATCGAGAATGCCGCGCGCCACGAAGGAGGCCGCCATGTCCCAGTAGGTCGTGACCATGCGGTAGGAGACGTTCTCGGGAGATCCGCGCGCCGCCCCGATCGTTCGGACGTCGTCGACGGATTTCGGCTGGAACTTCCCGGTGAACCAGTCCCGCGCCTCGCGCAGCCTCGGCTCGCGGCGCAGCTCGTAAAGGTGGAGGATCAAACGGGCATCTTCGTACGTGGCGACGGTTTTTCTGGACATAGTACGTCGCCTCCCGCGGCGCTTCGCTTCGCTTCGGCTCCCGGATGTTTCCGTGCCGCTGTTCTATCATCGCCGACTCCTGGGGGGTGCGTTTTCCGAGCATCGCAATGGAGCGGTCTCGCCCTGGTGGTCGCCTCGATGGCCAGCTCATGTTCGCCGGCGGTGCGGGGGCCCGAGCCTTCGGAGTCGCCGGCCGATAATGCCGGCGCCATGAATTCGATCGCCGAGGCTTACGTGAAGCTCGTCCTGGCGATGGGCATCCACGACACGGATTACGTCGACGCGTACTACGGTCCTCCGGAATGGAAGGCGGAGGCTCAGAGAACCAAGCCGACCCTTGCCGAGATCCGCACGAGCGCTGACGCCCTGATCGGCCGACTCGAGCGGATCGCGGAGCCGGCCGAAGAACTCCCGCGTCTGCGGCGCCGATATCTGATCAAACAGCTCTCCGCGCTTTCCGCGCGCACGCAGATGCTCTCCGGAAAGAAGTTCACCTTCGACGAAGAGTCCCGCGCTCTGTACGACGCCATCGCCCCCACCAACACGGAGGAGCACTTCCGGGCGATTCGCGACCGCCTCGCGGCGCAGCTGCCGGGCTCCGGCCCGCTCGGGGCGCGTTACGAAGCGTATCGCGCGGGCTTCGTGATCCCGGCGGAGCGGCTCGACGCCGTCTTCTCGGCCGCCATCGAAACGGGCCGTTCCCGGACGAAGGCGCACATTCCGCTCCCCGAAGGCGAGCGGTTTCGAGTCGAAAAGGTGACGGGCAAGTCGTGGAGCGGGTACAACTGGTACCAGGGCGGCTTCCAGAGCCTGATCCAGGTCAACACCGACCTTCCCATCTTCATCGATCGCGCCGTGGATCTCGCCTGCCACGAGGGATATCCGGGGCACCACGTCTACAACGTGCTGCTGGAGAAGAATCTGGTCCGGGACCGCAACTGGATCGAGTTCAGCGTCTATCCGCTGTTCTCGCCGCAGTCGCTCATCGCGGAGGGGAGCGCGAACTTCGGCATCGAGGTCGCGTTCCCCGGCGCGGGGCGCACGGCCTTCGAGCGCGTGCTGTTTCCGATCGCCGGCATCGATCCCGCCCGCGCCGGCCGTTACTCCGAGATCCAGAAGCTCGTGGAGGGGTTGTCATACGCGGGCAACGAGGCGGCGAGGCGTTACCTGAACGGCACGATCAGCGCGAGTCAGGCGGCCGACTGGCTCGAGGAGTACGGCCTGGCGTCGCGGCCGCGCGCGGAGCAGCGCGTGCGCTTCTTCGATCAGTACCGCAGCTACGTCATCAACTACAACCTGGGCAAGGACCTGGTCCGCCGATGGATCGAAGCGCAGGGTGGCACGGCCGACCAGCCCGAAAAGCGCTGGGCGGCGTTCGCGCGCCTGCTCTCCTCGCCCCGCCTTCCCTCCGATCTCCAGCCGCAATAGAAAGGCCCGGGGCTTACACCTCGGCGGGCTCGCGAGGCACGAACTTCGGGCATTCGGCGACGGGCTGCGGCGGATACCGGCGGAAGAGCGGACAGAAGATGAAAACCGACCGGGCCGTGCGGACGTACTTCGGCGGCGCGGCGCAGGCGTGGCAGAGGCTGTCCGGAAAAGGAAGCGGACGCTCGTCGGCGGAAGGCTCCGCCGCCGCCGGCCCGGCCGCCTCCACTTCGCGGTCGTACTCATCTTCCGACGGGACGGTTTCGCCGGCCACTTCCGCGGACTCCTCCCAGGCGGCGGTGCGCCGGTACGCTTCCTCCGGAGGCGTCACCTCCTTCCAGTCGAGCTCGCGGCGGATCCGCGCGGTGTCGTAGACGAGGTCCTGCCGGAACGGCCCGGCTGGATGCAGGAGATGGACGGGCAGACTCGCGTCGTCGAGCGCGACGACCCGCCCCTTCCAGCCGATCGCCTTCCCGAAGGCCTCGACCCGCTCCTGCGTCGTCGGGGCCTCGGCCTCGCCGACGTTGTAGATGCGCCCTTTCGCGCGCTCCCGCGCGACCGCGAGCACGACGGCTTCCGCGGCGTCGTCCACGTATCCGTGCGTCCAGCGGAACTCCGCCTGCGCGCGTCCGAGGACGATCGCGGGAAGGCCGCGCGCCATCCGCCGCCAGAAGGGGCGCAGCCGGTGCATGTCCCCCGGTCCGTACACCGCCGGGAGGCGCAGCACCGTCCCGGGCAGGGCCGGGTCCGACATCACGGCGCGCTCCACGAAGATCTTCTCGTATTCGAGGAGGTGGGGCGGCAGGCCGGGCGTGTCGCGGTAGGGAAGGAAGCTCTCCCGCAGGGGCGCGTCCTCCGTGAGCGGCATCGGCTCGGGCGGGCGCGCGTCCGCGGCGCGGAGGGTTTCGTACGCGCGGTACACGTCGCCGGAGGAGAGCGCGACCACCCGCCGCGCCACCCCGCGAAACGCCGACATCAACGCGCCCGTGTCTCGAGCGCCGACCGGGGACGTGGCGAGAACGACGTCCCACGCGATTCCCGTCAGTTCCTCCGGAAAAGCGATTACGGGCGCCGCCGCTTGCGGCGAGTGCACGTGCCGGACGCCGAACGGAAGGGCGGGCTCCGTGACGCCGCGGTGGTAGACCGCCAGCTCGTGGCCGAGGTTCGAGAGGCGGGCGACCACCCGCGAGCCGAGAAAGCCGGTCCCGCCGACGACGAGCACCCGCATGGGCGGAGCATAGCGGGGCGAGGGGATCGAGCCTCGGACATAATCGTTCGCGTGACCCCCCAGGAAACGCGAGAGGTCCTCACCCGCTTCTACGACGCGCTGTCGCGGCGCGACGGCGAAACGATGGCTTCGCTGTACTCCAAGGACGCGGCCTTCGAGGACGAGGTCTACGAGCTCCAAGGCGAAGACGTCGGAAAGATGTGGCGCGGCCTGATGTCCAAGGCGAAGACGCTCACGGTCTCCTACACGATCGCGAAAGCCGGCAGCGGCAGCGGGACGGTCGAATGGACCGCGAGATACGACTTTCCGGGCGGCGGCCCCGTCGTCAACGTGATCCTTTCCGAGCTCGAGCTCGAGAACGGCAAGATCGTGCGACAGCGGGACCGGTTCGATTTCCGCCGCTGGGCGGCGCAGGCCCTCGGGACGAAGGGGAGGCTCCTGGGAAGGTTCGAATGGTTTCGGAGGGCGGTCAGCCGCACGGCGGCGAATCGAGTGGGGGTGCCGCCCAAGAGGTGAGAGGAGGGAGGTCAGAGGGCCTTTTCACTCACCTCACACCTCTCACCTTTTTTCCATCGCCCGCGCGCCCTCCTCCGCGATGAACCAGTCCACCTTCCTCTCCGCCAGATCCATCGGCACCGTGCCGCTCGCGAGGATCATGTCGTGGTACCGGCGCGGGTCGAAGGAGGTTCCGAGCGCCTTCTTCGCCTTCTCTCGCAGCTCGACGAACTTCCGCATTCCCATCTTGTAGGCGAGGGCCTGCGACGGCAGGTCGCTCGAGTAGCGGAGCGTCTCGGTCGCGATCTCCGTCTCCGACTGGATCGTGTTCTCCCGCATGTACGCCATGGCGCGCTCGCGCGACCAGCCGAGGAGGTTCATCCCGGTGTCGACGACGAGGCGCGACGTCAGGAACGCGTCGAAGAGCAGCCGCCCGCAGCGGTCGTACGGGTCGTCGTACATGCCAAGCTCGCCCGCGAGGAACGACGAGTACTCTCCCCACCCCTCCACGAAGGCCGTGTACCCGAAGGAGTCCCGCCGGAACGAGGGAAGGCTCTCGTTCTCGTACTGGAGGTTGATCTGGAAGTGGTGGCCGGGCACGAGCTCGTGGGAGATGAGCGTCCCCGCTCCGATCATCGTCCGCTCGTCGAGGTGGGTGCCGTTGTACTTGTAAAAGCCCTTCGACTCCTGCGGCGTGGGCCACTGGTAGTAACCGAACGTGATCGACGCCTCGAGCGCCGGCTCGAGGCGCTTGACGCCGAACTGCGCGCGAGGCTGTTTGCCGAAGATCTCCGGGATCCGGGGCAGGATCCGGTTCTGCGCCGCCATGAGCCGTTCCCCCACTTCTTCGGGCGTCTTCGCATAGAAGCGGGGGTCCTTCTTGAGCGACTGGCGAAACTCGGCGAGCGTGCCGGAGAAGCGGACCTTCGCGCGCTGCTCCTCGAGATCCGCGTTGATCTGGTCCATCGCCGCCAGGCCGATCCGGTGGATCTCCTCGGGCGGCACGTCGAGCGTCGTCGTGCGGCGGACGAGGTAGCGGTAATAGTCCTTTCCTCCGGGATACTGGGCGAGTCCGACGGAATCCGGCGCGCGGGCGGCGTATTCGCCCCCCAGCGCCTCGATCAGGCTGCGCGCCGCGGCGCGAACTTCGGAGTCGATCTTCGACGCAGCGCGCGCGGCGAACGCGTCCCGATCGGCAGCCGGAAGCGCGGCGAGCCGCTCCGGCGCCACGCGAAGGAGGTTCGAACCGCTCTCGCGCGCCACGGGCTCGAGCATTCCCGCGATGAGCGGCAGCTCGGGCTTCGCGATCCGGATCCCTCGCTGGGCCTGCACGCGGACCTTCGCCTCGATCGAACGCAGGAACGCCGCGTAGGCGGAAAGCAGCTTCTCGTAGCGGTCGGCGTCGGCGCGGTCGCGGAAGGGGTGCGCCGCGAACGCGGGGTGAACGCCCATGAACTGGAACGTGTACGGCGTGATCGGGAACGTCAGCCACCAGTGCCCGGGCGTCTCCTCGAGGGCCCTCGCCTCCTTGCGGAGGATCTCGAGCGACAGCACCTCCTCGTGGTTCAGGTCCGCCGCCGCGACTCCGGCGAGGCCGGCGGAGAGGGACCGCCCGAACGCGGCGTCCTTCTCCGCCTTCTCGAGGGAGACGTCCGGAAGCGACTCGATCGGCAGCCCGCGCCGCGTCCTCAGCATGAGGCTCTCGCGCTCGAGGAACGCGGTGTACGAGTCCTGCGCCCGTTTGAGCGCCGCGGAGGAATCGGCCGCCCGGTCTGCGGAATGGACCGCGGCGGCCGCTCCGATCCCGGCGGCGGCCACGGCGAAGGCGAGGACCCGGCGTGAGCGTCGCGTCAGGGAAGCCTCCGTGCGAATGAAAAGATCGGGTCCGGCGCTTTTTCACCGGTGACGGCGCGCGCCACGACCTCGCCGACCGCGGGACCGTGCTTGAAGCCGTGGCCGGAACCGCCCCCCGCGATCCAGAGGTTCGCCGCCTGCGGGTGCGGCCCGATCAGGAAGTGGTGGTCGGGGGTGTTCTCGTACTGGCACACGCGCGACTCGACCAACGGCGCCTTCGCAAGGGCGGGGAATCGCCGGGCGATGTACTCGCGCGCGGCACGGAGCGCCTCGGGGGACGCGATCCTCTCGCCATCGGTGGGGTCGAACGGCGCGCCCCGCGCGTCATCGGCGATCTTGAAGCCGCGGCGCTCGTTTCCCGGGATCCCGTAGAAGAAGCGGGGCACCTCCACCCACACCGGAAAGCGGTCCTCGTCGAACCGCGTGTCGCCGGGTGGCGCGCCGAAGTAGAAGACCTCCTGCCGCGTGGGCTCGATGAGTTTGCCGAGGAGGTCGGGAAAGATCCTGGGCAGCCAGGGCCCACAGGCGAACACGTACTCGTCGGCCGTGAGCGTCGAGCCGTCGGACAGGCGCACCCCTTCGAGAGCGCCCCCGGCGATGCGCCCCGGCTCGGCGGCCACGTGCCGGTACGTGCCGCCCTCCGCCACGAAGCCTTCCACCACCTGGGCGCAGGCGCGGCGGGCGAGCAGGTACCCGGCCTCCTTTTCGAGCAGCGCCCAGCGGATGCCTTCGAAGGAAATCTGCGGGTACCGCCGCGCCGCCTCGGCGGCTGTCAGCTCCTCCCAGGCGAAGTGGTGCTCGCGCAGGATCGGCAGCGACTCCCGGACGAACGTGCCCTCGTCGGCGAGCATCCAGAGCGCACCGGTGCGGCGGTAGAGCTTCGTGTTCCAGCGCTCCTCGTACTCCGCCCAGAGCTGGAATGAGCGCGCCGCCATCGCCGTGTAGATGCGGTCCGCTCCGTAGACGCCGCGGATCACGCGTGTCTCGCCCCCCGAGCTCGCGCGGGAGTTGCCCGGGCCCCAGGCGTCCACGAGGACCACGCGGCGGCCCCGCCGCAGGAGCTCGAGGGCGGTAAATCCTCCAAACGCACCGGCGCCGACGACGACGGCGGTCTTCTTCGTGCGCCGGTTTGGCTCGGTCTTTCCGGCGGGAGCTGCGGAAAGGGCCGCTGCCGCGCCGAGCCCGGCCAGGAACGTGCGGCGCGAGAGCGGAGCCCTCATGGAGGCGGAAGCCTACCGCAGGGAGACCTATAATCCCCGCCGCCCATCGGACGAAAGAGAGGAGATCGAGCGATGACCGAGCGCCGCCTTCCGAGAGTCTCCCCCGCGAAGGCTTTCCTTCTCTTCGCGGCCCTCTGTTCCGCCGCCGTGCTCTCCGCCCAGCAGCGCCGGACGACACCCGTCACGGCCGCGCGGGAAGACGCCGATGCCAAACCCGCCGACGAGAAAGACAAGGACAAGGAGCGCGGAGCCGATAAGGACAAGGACAACCGGCCGGCGAAGGAGGAGAAGCCGTCCGTCACCCGCCATGAGATCGTGCTCGGCGGAAAACCGTTCCGCTACACGGCGACCGCGGGCTACATGCCGATGAAGGACGAGAACGGCAAGCTCAAGGCGAACATCTTCTACGTGGCGTACGTGCGGGACGGAGCCTCCGGGCGGCGCCCCGTCACGTACACGTTCAACGGCGGCCCCGGCTCGTCTTCGGTCTGGCTGCACATGGGCCTCGTGGGACCCAAACGCGTCGTGATGGCCGACGACGGGCAGCCGCTTCCTCCGCCGTACCGGCTCGTCGACAACGAGGCGTCGTGGCTCGCGTTCACCGATGCCGTCTTCATCGATCCGGTGACGACCGGCTACAGCCGCCCGGCTGCGGGCGAGAAGCCGGAGCAGTTCCACGGCGTCGAAGAGGACGTGCAGTGGGTGGGCGACTTCATCCGGCTCTGGACGAGCCGCAACGGCCGCTGGTCCTCGCCCAAGTTCCTCGCGGGCGAGAGCTACGGCACGACCCGCGCGGCGGGCCTCTCGGGTTACCTCCAGGAGCGCCACGGCATGTACTTGAACGGGATCGTGCTGATCTCCACCATCCTGAATTTCCAGACCGCCGACTTCAACGTGGGCAACGACCTTCCGTACGTGACGTTCCTCCCGACCTACACGACGACCGCGTGGTACCACAAGCGCCTCGCGCCGGATCTCCAGGCGAGCTTTCAGAAGGCGCTCGACGAGTCGAAGCAGTTCGCCTCGACTGAGTACACGCTGGCGCTCATGAAGGGCTCGCGCCTCTCGGGCGCGGAACGCCAGGCGGTCGCCCAGAAATTGTCGCGGCTCACCGGGCTGCCCGCGAAGTTCATCGAGGCCAACGACCTGCGCGTGACGCTCCCCCGTTTTACGAAGGAGCTCCTTCGCGATCAGCGGCGAACCGTCGGGCGTCTCGACAGCCGTTTCCTCGGCATCGACCGCGACGCCGGGGGCGAACGCAGCGACTACGACCCCAGCATGGCGGCGATCCGCGGACCGTACGGAGCGACGGTCAACGACTACATCCACACGGAGCTCAAGTACGACAACGACCTTCCATACGAGCTTCTGACGGGGCGCGTGCGGCCGTGGAACTACGGCAGCGCGCAGAACCGCTACGTCAACGTGGGCGAGACCCTGCGCGACGCCATGACCCAGAACCAGGCCTTGAAGGTGTTCGTCGGAGCTGGCTATTACGACTTTGCGACGCCGTTCTTCGCCGCGGAGTACACGTTCGACCACCTCGGGCTCGACCCCGCTCTCGCGAAAAACATCACGCTCGAGCACTACGACGCGGGGCACATGATGTACATCCACAAGCCGTCGCTCGTGAAGCTCACGGCGGATGTCGCGGCGTTCTATTCGGGCGCCGGAGGGGCGGAGGGGGCGAAGTAAGGGGGAGTCGCCTGTCCCCGTTCTTGCAAGGGGCGGGACATGGCGGATTCGAAGGCACGCAAGCCCGCAGAGATCACACCCGGACTGCTCGCAAAATGGCCCCTTCCCGAACCGGGCGGCGGATCCGGTAAGGACGAGCGCGGGCGGGTTCTCGTCGCCGGCGGGTCTCCGGAGATGCCCGGCGCGGTGATCCTCGCGGCCACCGCGGCGCTTCGCGCGGGCGCCGGGAAGCTGCAGATCGCGGTGGGAAGTTCGACCTCGGCCGTCGTCGCGCAGGCCGTCCCGGAGGCCCTCGTCGCGCGGCTGCCCGAGACGAAGAGCGGCGGTCTTCGGATGGCCGCCCGGGTGGAGGAGCTCGCCTCGGAAGCCGACGCGGTTCTCGTCGGCCCCGGCATGGCGGAGGGACCGGACACCGCGCGGCTTCTCCGGTGGCTCATCGCGGCGATGTCCCGGCGCGGCGTTCTCGTCGTCGATGCCGCGGCCCTTCTTCCGCTCGCACGGGACGCGGACGCGCTGTTCGCCCTCGAGGGCCGCGCGATCCTGACTCCCCACGCGGGAGAGATGGCCTCGATGACGGGAGAGCGGAAGGAGACGATCGAGAAGGACCCGTCGGGCTGGGCGCGCCGGGGCGCTCGCAGGTTCGCGGCATCCATCGCCTTGAAGGGCGCAGAGACGTTCGTGGCGGACCGGTCCGGCCGCGTCTGGCGAAACCGCGCGGGCAATGCCGGCCTGGCGATCTCGGGCTCCGGCGACACGCTTTCCGGGATCGCCGCCGGCCTCGCCGCGCGGGGCGCCGCGCCCCCGCAGACCGCCGTCTGGTCCGTCGCTCTGCACGCGCGCGCGGGCGACCGGCTGGCAAGGAGGATGGGGCCGCTGGGGTTTCTCCCCAGGGAACTGCTCGGAGAGATTCCGGGGTTGATGCGGGAGCTGGGGTCGAAGCGGCGGTAGAAGACCTAATTGACTTGTTCTTCCTCGTCCTCGCCCGCGTCGTCCGGCGAAGCGGAGGCGTGGTGGTGGACCATCCGCCACTCCGATTCCTCGCGAACGAAGACGTTCGTCGCCTGCATGCGGGCGGGCTCGTCCTCCTCGGTCGCGCCGAAGGGACGCATGACTTCGACGCAGCGCACCCAGCCGATCTCTCCGGCGACATCGAGCCGCACGTCCACGCACGCGACGGTCCACGGGCGCGAGCTCCTGAAGATGTTCTGCCACGATCGGCGGATCTCGTCCCAGCCGTCCAGGCGGTGCCAGCCGGGATGCACGCACGTGGCGTCTTCGGAGTGCGCCCACACGAGCTCCATGGCTGAAAGCGACCGCGCCTCGAGCGCGCGGTAGAAGGCCAGGTTGGCCGCGGCGAGCGCCGTCTCGTCGGGGCTCATGCCTGTGGAAGCCCCGCGACCACGGAGAGATCGACATTGCCGCCCGACACGAGGGCCACGACACGCGACCCGCGCGGAACCGTCACCCGGCCGGAGAGCAGCGCCGCGGTGGCCGCCGCACCGGCGCCCTCGACCACGATCTTCACCCGCGTGAAGAGGAGCGCCATGGCTTCGCGGATCGCGGATTCTGAGACGCCGACGACGTCGTCGACCGCTTCCCGGGCGATCTCGAGCGGGAGGGCGCCGACGAACGGCGGCGTCATGCCGTCCGCCAGCGTCCCGGCCGGACGCGGCGCCGGAACGGGGCGCCCCGCGGCGAGGGCCGGAGCGAGACCGGGACCGGCCTCGAGCTCGACCCCCACGACGCGCGTGCCCGGGCGGATCTGCTTGATCGCGGAGGCCGTCCCGCCGAGGAGCCCTCCCCCTCCGACGGGCACGAGAACGACGTCCGCGTCGGGAACGTCCTCCAGGATCTCGAGCCCCGTGGTGCCAGCCCCTGCGAGGACGGGCGCGTCGTCGAACGGGTGCACGAACGTGAGCCCGCGCTCATCCCGAACCTCGTTCAAGCGGTCGAAGAGCGTCGTCCGGTCGTCATGAAGGACGACCTCGGCGCCGTATCCCCGCACGGCGTCGATCTTCGACGCCGGCGCCGCCGTCGGCATGACCACGACACACGAGGCGCCCGCGATGGCGGCCGCCCACGCAACCGCCTGAGCGTGGTTGCCCGCGGAGACCGTCACGAGACCCTTTTCACGTTCCGACTGCGCCAGGGAGAGCACCTTGTTGAGCGCTCCCCGGGGCTTGAAAGAGCCCGTCTTCTGGAAGCTCTCGCACTTGAAGAGAAGCGGTGCGCCGATCGACTCCCCGAGCCGCCGCGACGAGAGGATGGGCGTGCGATGGACCTTGCCGGCGATGCGCTCCGCGGCCGCGCGGATTTCGGCGAGGGGGATCATTCGTGGGGCGCAAGCTTACAGCGCGGCCTTCGCCCGGGAGCCGCGGAAGGGAAGGCTTCAGTCTTTCCGGATCCGCAGCGTTCCCCGGGACGTCTCGAATCGCAGGCTCGGGCCGCCGCCGTTGACCGCTCCGTGGGCGCTCACTCCCCTCCGCCAGCCGGCGCGCTAGACGCGCTCCAGATGGTCGAAATCGGAATCCACGTTTCCGCGGCGTCCGCCGTGCGCGTCGAGATCGAAACGGCTGTCGCGGGGAAGGCGGACCTCGATTTCCCCCTTGTAGGTCTCGAACCGGCTCGCGTGCGCGTAGCGTGCGTAACGGACCCGGACGTCGCCCTTGTACGTGTCGACCTCCGCCCCGCCATCCAGCCCCTCGACCCGAACCTGACCCTTGTAGGTGTGAAGCTTCAAATCGGAACGGAGTCCCGTGACCCGGCTGTCGGACTTGTAGTCCTCGATCTTCAGCCGCGCCGTCGCGGGCATCTTCACGACGTAGTGGACGAAGGGCAGAGTTCCGTGCGAGCCGAAAATCGCGAAGAAGCTGCCGTCCTTGACCCGGCTGTAGTCCGACTTCACGCGGACGGAGCTGCCGCCGCCGTCGATCTCGATGCGGGTCTCATCGACCTTTCTCGCGGCGACCTCGGCAGAGTCGTCGGAGCTCGAATCCGGCTCGACCCGGGCAGTGATTTCCGCCTCGGGTCGGTCCCAGGTGCTGACCTCGATCGAGCCCTTGTACGTGGAGATCTCGAGCCGGCCGTCCGCCGCGAGCGGGACGGTCTTGTGGACGTTCTTGACCAGCGCCGCCGCCGCGAAGGCGGATGCGAAAAGGACCGGGGCGATCAGGAACGGAGTCCTGGAAATGGCACGCATGGAGGGTTCCTCCTATCCTTCCATACGCAGCGGGAGGGAAGAGGTTCCTAGTGCCCCTTCACCTCGTGGGGCCGGTACGGCTCTTCCAGGCGCCGGACTTCCTCATCCGTCAGCGTCACGGACAGGGCGGCGATCGCGTCGTTGAGGTGGCCGGGCTTGCTCGCGCCGATGATCGGGGCGGTCACGCCGGGCCGCGAAAGCAGCCACGCCAGAGCGACCTGCGCGGGAGGGATGCCGCGCTTGCCCGCCACCTCGACGACCCGGTCGACGACCTCGAAGTCGGAGTCCTCGTAGAGCCGCCGCGCAAAATCGTCGGTCTTCGCGCGCGACGTCTCGCCCTGGAGTCCCGGACGGCGCGTTCCCGCGAGGAGGCCGCGGCCGACGACTTCCTCGCTGACGCCGTTGGAGTACATGTCGGCCGTGTCGAAGAAATTGATCCCCGCCTCGATCGCCTGCCGGAAGAACGGGCGGCTCGCTTCTTCCGACAGGACCCACGGTCGCCACGCGGGGGTCCCATAGGTCATCGTGCCGAGGCAGAGCCGGGAGACTCTGAGGCCGGAGGAGCCGAGAGAGATGTACTGCATGTTTGCGAAGGTCGTAGGCGGTAGGTGGTAGGCGGTAGGTGGTAGCGAGAAGCCCCTACGTCCTACCTCCTACCACCCATCACCTCGAGGTCGGGGCACGGCGCCGAGCTCGGATGAGCACCGCGATCTCGTCCGGCCGCGGATTCACGAACAGGAGCCGGATGCGGCCGTCCGGCATCTCCGAGACCGTCGCCGGAATCGCGCTCGCCGTCAGATACCAGCCGGGCGGAAGGACGACCGTGTTGCGCGGGCGCCCGAACGTGCGGTCGAACGCGAGCTCGCCGCCTTCCATCCGGTAGCTTTTCGGGTCCGTGTAGGTCTCGGTGATGCGGATGCGCACCGACTGCCCTTTCTTCACGGCCGGATAGCGGATGACGACCGCCTCGGAGTCTGCCCGCACGGGCTCGCCGAGGTCGACCTTCGCCTTCGAGATCTCATCGCCCTTCAACGTCTCGACGGCGAGCGTTTGCCCCGTGTCGAGCAGGACCGCGGACGGGTTCGAGGCGGTGCTCCCCTTGCGGACGACGTTGACGTACTTGTCCGCCCCTTCTTTCGCTTCTGTGTAGTCGTGGTACAGCCGGAACGCGTGCGTCTCAGGAGCCTGGAGGAAGTAGACGATCTCCCGGTCCTGCCGGGCGCGGTCCGTCAGCCGCGAGGAGTCCTCCTGAGCGCGCGCCGGAGTCGCAGAGAGGACGCCGACGAGAACGACGGAGGCGGCGAGCGCGGCGTGCCCCTTTACGCGGCTCACGGAGCGAGCTTTCTCATGCGGATCGTCAGGGGCGCCGCGTCCGGCCCCGCGTTGACGAAGCTGACCGTGATCCGTCCGCCCGGTTCCGTCAGAACCTGTGAGGGAACGTTGCAGAAGACGAGCTCGTACCCCGCCGGCAGGACGACTGTGTTGCGCTTGACGCCGAGGGAGCGCCGGAACACCACGTCGCCTCCCTCGCGGAACCAGCTCGCCGCGTCCCGGTACGTCTTGTCGATCCGCAGGCGGACCTGGCCGCCGGCGGGGACGGGGCGCGGCAGCGTCACGCGGATGTACTCCTGGCCCGCGGGCGCGTCGGGAACCCACGACTTGCGGGCCTCCTCCGCCGAAACGACTTCGAATTTCAACGCCTCTCCCGTCATCCGGTCCGAGACGCTCTCGCGGCTCGCCTCGCTCCCCTTGCGGATGGGGTTGAAGTAGTAGGCCGCGCCCTCGGCGGTCGCCGTCACGTCGAAGAGGATGCGGAACTGCGCCGTCTCGGGCGCGAGGAGCTCGTAGCGGGTGTACTCGTCCATCTCGGTCTGGGGCGGAGCGGGACGCGGAGCCTCCCCTTCTCCGGGCGCGCCCGCGAGAACCGCGACAACGAGACCGAACGGAAGCAGGGTCAACAGGGAAACTCTACAATGCCCGCCGGATGCCAGGACGCTTGCGCCCCGTGGCGCTTTTCACGCGCTTCACTCTGTTCGCCTTCGCGGTTCTGGCCTGCGGTTGCCTGCGCCTGCGGCCCGCCGCCATTCCGATGGTCACGCGATCGCTCTCGGAGCCCGGAGCGTCCCCCGGCCGCTGCCTCGTCGTCTTTCTTCCGGGCCGCCGCGACAGCCTTGGCGCGTACCGAACCCACGAGTTCCCGAAGATGGCGCGCGAGGCGGGCGTCTCCGCCGACTACCTGGAGGTGGACGCGCACCTCGCGTACTACGCGGACGAAACGATCTCGAAGCGGCTGCGCGACGACGTGATCGAGCCGGCCCGCGCGAAGGGCGCGGACCGGATCTGGATCGTCGGGATCTCGATGGGCGGGCTCGGCGGAATCCTCTATGCCCGCGAACATCCGGACGTCGCGGGCGTTGTGGCCCTCGCTCCTTTCCTCGGGGACACGGAGCCGGGTCTCGTCGCGAAGGCGGGCGGGCTCGCCGGGTACACGCCCGGTGCGCGGCGCCAGGTCGCGGACTACGAGCGCGAGCTCTGGGGCTGGCTGAAGGAGTTCACGGCAGCCGGCGCGGAGCATCCGCCCGTATATCTCGGCTGGGGGGAGAGCGACGACCTCGCGCCTGCCGACAAGCTTCTCGGCGACGCGCTGCCCCGCGGCCGCGTCTTCACCGTTCGCGGCAAGCACGACTGGAGAACGTGGACCGACCTGTGGCGGGAGTTTCTGCGCGCGGGTGCGCTCCAGCGGTCCTGCGGCGGAGCGCAGGCCGTGCCCGGGAGGAAACCATGATTCTGGAGGGGAAGACGGCGATCGTCACGGGAGGAGCGGGAGCTCTCGGAGCCGCGGTCGTGCACGCCTTCCTCGCCGAGGGGGCCCGCGTCGCGGTCCCGTTTCGAAGAGAGGGAGAGCTCGAGAGGCTCCGAGCCGGCCTCAGCGCCGAGCGCGCGGAGGCGCTCTCGGGCACGCGGCTCGATCTGACGGATGAATCTGCCGTCGAGGCGTTTGCGGCTTCCGTGGCCGAGGACCGGCAGGGACTCGACATCCTCGTCAACGCGGCGGGGGCGTTCGCCGGCGGAAAGCCGGTTCACGAGACGCCCTGGTCGGTCTGGCAGCAGCAGCTCGACATGAATCTCAAGACCGCGGTGCTCGCCTCCCGCGCGGCCGTCCCGTGGATGCTCCAACGCGGCGCCGGAGCGATCGTGAACGTGTCGAGCCGCCCGGCCGAGAGTTCGGGAGAGAACGTCGCCGCGTACGCCGCCGCGAAGCGCGCGATCCTCCAACTGACGGACGCGATGGCGGCGGAGCTCGTCGAGAAGAACGTCACGGTGAACGCGATCCTCCCGTCGACAATCGACACGCCGGCAAACCGCAAGTCGATGCCGGGCGCCGACTACTCGAAGTGGGTGACCCCGGAGTCGATCGCGCGCGTGATCGTCTTCCTCGCCGGGCCGGACGCGCGGATCGTGAGCGGCGCCCACCTGCCGGTGTACGGAAGGGCGTAAGGTCCCACGCGGAGCGTGTAGGGGCGGCCCTTGCGGCCGCCCGCCCGTGAGGGGGCCCCCCGCGAGGAACGATCCGACCGGGCGGGCGGGGACAAGCCCCGCCCCTACACCTCCGGTGGGGCCGCGTCAACGTCCCACCGGCCTCGCCATCACCGCCGAATACTTCGGCGCGTCCGTGCCGAAGTTCTTCACGAGATAGGCGACGAGCTCGTCCCGGCGGTCCGCGGGGACGTCGGCGCCCCACCCGGCCATCTTCGTGATCTCGGCCGCCCACTGCCGTTCGGTGAGCCGCTGCTGCGCGATCATGTCGGCCGAGTGGCACGTCATACAGGCGGAGTCCGCGGACGCCTTGCCGGCGCCGGGCGGCATCTCGGCGAGCTTCGTCCCGAGGATCGGCAATCTGGGATCGAAATTGGCCGGGCCAGGCCGCGCCTTGGCCGCCGCCGCCTTCTTGCGCGCGCGCCTCGGAGCGGCGTCCGCGGAGGGCAGACCGCCCGCGAGAACAAAGAGGAGCAGCGCCGCGGCGGCCGCGATCGCGCGCGTCAGCCTCACGCCGTCACCTCGAGGGAAGCGGAGTGCCAACCGTTGTGGAGATACCCGCTCGGGTTCCAAACGGCCTCCTTCGGTTGAACGGCGCCGCGGCTGTCCGTCGCGCGGACCCAGATCGTGTGCGGGCCCGGCACGGAGGGCGTCCACCGGAAGGACCAGAGCCGCCAGGCCCAGGGCTCGTGCTGCGCATCGAGGTCCGCCGCGTGCCAGGCCGCGCCCCCGTCGTCGGTCACCTCGACCTTCGCGATGTCCGGCGCTCCCGAGAACGCGAACCCGCCGATCTTCACGGCCGCGCCGATCCGCGCCACGGCGGGCGCCTCGGTGATGCACGACTTCACGAAGAGCTCCGTCACGGAGCGCATGTCCGCGGCCGGAATCATCACGCCCGCCGCGCCCGGTTCCTTCGGGTACTTGTAAGCCGTGTCCATGTAGAAGCCCTTCTGAGGCTCCACGGAGACGGTCAGTCGTTCGAGCCACTTCATCCAGTGGTCGCCCGCCCAACCGGGAACCACGAGACGCGCCGGCCCGCCGTGGAGATCGGGCAGAGGCTGGCCGTTCATCTCGTCCGCGACGATGCCGTCGGCGAGGATCTTCTCGAGCTCCACGCTCCGGTGAAACGGCGGCGTTCGCACCGGCGGCCTGTCGCTCCCGAATGACTGCAGGTGCTTCGCGCCCGCCTTCACGCCGGCGCGGCCGAGCAGATCCTTGACGGAGACGCCCGACCAGCGCGCGTTCCCGACGGCGCCGTAGCGCCACTGCACTCCCGGAAGCGTCGGCGAGTAGAGCCCGCGGCCGTTCCCCGCGCACTGCAGCACGCTGGTCACCGACGTCCGGGGCATCCGGCGCAGATCCTCGAGCGTGATCCGGAGCGCCCGCTCGACTTCGCCGTCGATCGTGAGCGACCATCCCTTGCGCGACGGATACTGCGGGATCCAGTGGTGCCGGACGAAGAAGAGGTCGTTGGGCGTCAGCCAGGTCGTGAGAGCGTCGAGCGGCGTCTCGGCGTCCAGGGGGTACCCGTTCATCTGGATCATCCGGCGGCGCGCCGCCGGAATCCCGTCGGAAGCGGCGGCGATGGCACGAGCGGTCGCTTTCTTTTTCGCGGGGAGGGCGAGGAGCGCGCCCGGCGCGAGGACGGCCGCGCCGGCCAGCCCCAGAAAACGGCGGCGATCGAGCTGCGGCGGACATAGCTTGCGCGTCATGGGGCCTCCGGTGATTGAGGAAAGTGTAGCCGGATTGCGCGATGGATCGGTTAACGCTTATCCGTCAACGCTTAACGAGCGCTCCCATCGACTCCCCAAACGTCGCCACCACCGGCGCATGGTCCGACGTCCCGACGTCCTTGCGCACGACGCACTCCCGGGCCTCTTGCGAGAGGACGTCGCTCGCGAGCACGTAATCGAGGCGCCAGCCGATGTTGCGCTGACGCATGTTGCGCCAGGGCGCCCACCAGGTGAAGAGGCCTTCGTTCTGCGGGTCGGCCGCGCGTCCGACGTCCACCAGGCCGTGGGAAAGGATCTTCTCGAAGAGCTCGCGCTCCTCGGGGAGCTGCCCGATGATCGTCGGCTTGCGCTCCTTGGGGTGAACGTCGATCTCCGCGCGCGCCACGTTCAGGTCCCCGCAGAGAACGATTGTGTCGCCGGCCGCGGCCGCTCCCGCCGCGAAGCGCTCCAGTGCCTCGAGAAACCGCATCTTGGCGGCGAAGTCCTTGCCCCCGTTGGGGACGTAGATCGAAGCGACCGTCACGGCGGGAGCCGCACTTGCCGTCAGCGGAATCCGCGCCGTCACGACGCGCGTCTCGTGGTCGAACTGCGGGTGCGTGAAGGCGGGGCGCTCCGGGGCGAATTCCTTCGAGACGTGGAGTCCGACTCCCGAATAGCCGCCGGCGCCGTGCCAGTAGCACCAGAAGCCCTCCATTTCACAGAGAGCCGCGGGCACCTGTGCCGACGCAGCCTTGATCTCCTGCAGGCAGACGACGTCCGGATGCTCGACCTCGACCCACTCCCGGAACTGCGCTTCCCGCGCGCGGATCCCGTTGACGTTCCAGGTGGCGATCTTCACGAATCGCCGCCGGCAGGCGGCTTCGACTCGAGGAGAGACAAGCGCGCGCAAAGCTCTTCCCGGGCGCTCTCGAGCGCGCGGCGGCGCGCGTCGTTCGTGACGTTTTTCAGCTGGTCCTCGACCCGCGCCAGCGAGAGGCGGATGGAGTGGGCCTCGGCGCGGCTCTTCGCCTCGAGCTTCGCTCCCCCGGAAGCGGCGCCTCGAGCCTCCTTCGCGTGCTCCTTCTCGGCGCCCAGATCCTCTTCGTTGCGCCCCCACCCGCGGGCCATGACCCGAGGATATTGCGTGATCGCGGCGAGCGCAATCGTCTCTCGGGCGTGACTACTTTTCCTCGTCCTTTTCGAGGTTCAGCGCCACCGAGTTCATGCAGTACCTCTGCCCCGTGGGCGCAGGACCATCGGGAAACACGTGGCCGAGGTGCGCGTCGCACTTCGCACACAGGACCTCCGTGCGGCGCATGAAGAGGCTCCCGTCGTCCTCTTCCCGGACCGACTCCTCGGAGGCCGGCGCCCAGAAGCTCGGCCAGCCGGTTCCGGAGTCGAACTTCTGGCCGGAGCGGAAGAGCTCGTTGCCGCAGCCGACGCACCGGTACGTTCCCGAAGCCTTCTCCTTGTCGTACTCGCCCGTGAACGGGCGCTCCGTCCCCTTCTTTCTCGTGACGCGGTATTGCTCGGGGGTGAGCTGCTCGCGCCATTGCGCGTCCGACTTCTCGATCTTTGCCATGCCGCGATCTTATTCCCCGGGAACGACCTTCCGGGCGAACTCCACGGCCCTCACGACGCCCTCCTGGAGGTTTTGCTCGAGCGTCCGGCCCGAGCGCGCCCGGGGCTTCCAGGAGTGGTCGCCATCCTCGATCCACTCGACTCGGATCGATCCCGAGAGCTCGTAGCCGGCCACGTCTGCCGGTGTCCCGAACGGGTCGCGCGTGCCCTGGAGAATGAGCGCCGGTGTGTGCAGCGCGGCGAGATGCTTCGTCCGAAGCCGCTCGGGTTGGCCCGGCGGATGGAACGGATAGCCGAGGCAGACGAGCCCGGCGACCGCGGCCTCGTCCGCGACGAGGCTCGCCATGCGCCCGCCGAGCGACTTTCCGCCGATCACGAGCTCGCCGCCGCCGCCGAGGGACGAGATCGCCTCGTGCCAGGCGGCACGGAGAACGGGCTCCCGGTCGGGCGCGCCGGACTTCCCGGCGGTCCTGCGCGCCCGCATGTAGGGGAATTCGAAACGGGCGACTCGGAGCCCCGCTGACGCGAGCCCGCGCGCGAAGTCGTTCAAGAACGCCGAGTCCATCGGTCCGCCCGCGCCGTGCGCGAGCACGACCGTGCACCGGGCCGTCTCGAGGCCGTCGAAGAGAAAGTCGACCGGCGCCATGGCGCGGAGAATCTTATTGCCGGACGAGACCCCGTGTGGTCGGTGTCAGGAGCCGGCAGTCAGCGGATGGAGCTTCGCCCCCCTCTCCCTCTGGGGAAAGGTAAAACGCCGCCAAAGCTTTTTTGGATGGCGGCAGTATAGCGCTTATTTCTCCCGTCCCCAAAACCTTCGCGAGAGTCCCCCGTATCTCCCCTTGACATTCGACAGGAGCGGGCGGAGACTCCGCGCAAACATGAGGAGCGGCATGACCGAAGCGAAGAGCGATCTCCTGCAGGGCACCCTGGACGTTCTGATCTTAAAGACCCTTTCGACCGGGCAGATGCACGGCTGGGGAATCTCCCAGCGCATCCAGCAGCTCTCTCAGGACGTCCTCCAGGTCAACCAGGGGTCGCTCTATCCCGCGCTCTACCGCCTCGAGAACCAGGGGTGGATCAAGGCCGAGTGGGGAACTTCCGAGAACAACCGCCGCGCCAAGTTCTACGAGCTGACGCGCGCGGGACGCCGGCAGCTGACCGAGGAGACGGAGAGCTGGGAGCGCTTCTCGGCCGCCGTGGCCCGGATCCTGACGACCACGTAGAGAGCCCGCCAGGCAGAGGAGAGGGGGAAGCCATGACGAATCCGACCCGCGCCGTCCGCAGCCTCTTCCGCGGAAAGCCCGCCGAGGGCGAGCTCGACGAGGAGATGCGCTTCCACCTCGAGATGGAGGTCAGGAAGAACCTTGCGCGAGGCATGGGCCCGGAGGAGGCGCGCCGGGAAGCCATGAAGAGCTTCGGCGGGGTCGAGAAGTTCAAGGAGGAGGTCCGCGACCAGAGCACCGCGCGATTCTTCGAAACGGTCCTCCAGGACCTGCGCTTCGGGTTGCGCGCGCTCCGCAAGAATCCCGCGTTTTCATTGGCGGCGATCCTGACCCTCGCGCTCGGGATCGGCGCCAACACGGCGATCTTCTCCGTCGTCAACGGCGTGCTGCTGCAGTCGCTCCCCTACGGCGGCGGCGAACGCCTCGTCCGGCTCCAGGCGGACGCTCCCTCCGCGAGCATCCAGGACGCCGGCTTCTCCCCGCTCGAGCTCGCCGATTACCGGGCTCAGACCAAGAGCTTCGAGGGGCTCGTCGAGTACCACTCGATGTGGTTCGTGCTGCTCGGCCGCAAGGAGCCGGAGCGTGTCCAGACCGCCGTCGTGTCGGCGAACTACTTCGACGTGCTCGGCGTGAAGCCCCTGCTGGGGAGAACGTTCCGCAAGGGGGAGGACGCCCACGGCGCGGAGGCAGTTCTCGTCCTCTCCTATGCGTACTGGATGCGGAGCTTCGGCGGAGATCCGAAAGTCGTCGGACGCGTCTTCGCGATGAACGACCACCCCCACACCGTCATCGGCGTCCTTCCTCCGATCCCGGGCTACCCGCACGAGAACGACCTCTACATGCCCGTGTCCGCCTGCCCTTTCCGGTCTAATCCGAAGCTCGAGAACAACCGCCGCGGGCGGATGCTGACCGTGTTCGGCAGGCTGAAGCCGGGAGTGGCCATCGCCGCCGCGCGCACCGAGCTCAACACAGTCGCCGCGCGCCTCGCCCGCGAGTACCCCGACGCGTACCCGAAGAGCGGGTTCCTCGTGACCCCCGTCTCGCTGCGGGAAGAGATGACACGCGACGCCCGGCCGACGTTCCTGATCCTCCTGTCGACCGTCGGTCTGGTGCTCCTTCTCGCCTGCGCGAACGTCGCGAACCTCTCGCTTGCCCGGCTGATCCGCCGCGAGCGCGAGATGGCGCTGCGCTCCGCGCTCGGGGCCGACCGGGCGCGGCTCGCCCGCCAGGTCCTGACCGAGAGCACGGTGCTCGGGCTGCTCGGCGGAGCGCTCGGGCTGCTGCTCGCCCGCGCCGGCCTCCACCTCCTGGTGTCGTTCGCGACGCGTTTCACCCCGCGGGCGAGCGAGATCCACATGGAGGCGCCGGTGCTGCTCTTCACGCTCGTGATTTCCGTCGTCACGGGAATCGCGCTCGGCCTCATTCCCGTGTTGTCGCGGAAGAGGGATCTCGCCGCATCGATGAACGAAGGTGGCGAACGCTCCACGGCGGGAAGCGGGCGCGGCCGGGTGCGCAACCTGCTCATCGTGGCGCAAGTTGCGATCTCCTTCGTCCTCCTGATCGGCGCGGGCCTGATGGTCCGGTCGCTCTGGAATCTGCAGCGCGTCGATCCCGGCTTCCAGACGGAGCGCGTCCTCACCATGCGGATGGACCTGAACTTCACGAAGTACGACACGCAGGACAAACGCCTCGCGTTCCACGAGCAGCTCCTCCGCCGGCTCCAGAGCGAGCAGGGCGTGGTCTCCGCCTCGATCTCGGGGACGTTCCCCTTGAACGACGGCGGGCCGGGCAACTCGAACGGGCAGTTCCAGATCGAGGGCGAGCCGGCGCAGGCTCAGCAGGACCTCCTGCCGCGCGCGGACTTCCAGCAGGCGAGCCAAGATTACTTCAAGACGATCCAGGTGCCGGTGCTCCGAGGCCGCGGGTTCGACTCGCGCGACCGGAAGGGCAACGACCCCGTCGCGCTCATCAACCAGACCATGGCCACGCACCGCTGGCCCGGCAAGGAGGCGATCGGCCACCGGATCTCCTTCGACCAGGGGAAGACCTGGCTCACGATCGTCGGCGTCGTCGGCGATGTGAAGCAGTACGGCCTCGCGGCGGCGCCCGCGGACCAGATCTACCTGTCGCTCCTTCAGTACCCGACGCTCTCGTCGACCGTCCTCCTGCGAACGGTCGCGAACCCGATGGCCATGTCGCGGATCGTTTCCGACACAGTCCACGGGATGGATTCCGATCAGCCCGTCGACCACTTCCGCACGCTCGAACAGGTGCGCACGAACTCTCTCTCCTCGCCGCGCCTCACCGCGCTTCTCCTCGCGCTGTTCGCCCTCCTCGCGCTCGTGATCACCGCCACGGGGATCATGGGCGTCATCGCGTTCTCGGTGAGCCAGCGTTTCCACGAGTTCGGGATCCGCATGGCTCTCGGCGCGCAGCGCAACGAGGTCCTCGTGATGGTGCTCCGCCAGGGCATGTCGCTCGTCGCCGTCGGACTCGGA
Organism: Acidobacteriota bacterium; assembly: GCA_030948185.1. Classification (GTDB taxonomy): domain Bacteria; phylum Acidobacteriota; class Thermoanaerobaculia; order UBA5066; family Gp7-AA6; genus JALYUA01. The sequence goes on along the minus strand of JALZAT010000036.1, from coordinate 19,387 downwards.
ATCGGGCTCGCGGGAGCGCTCCTGTTCTCGCGGCTCTTGAACGGCCTCCTGTACGGAGTACGCCCGACCGACCCGCTGACGTTCGCCGCCGTCGCGGCGGTTCTCCTCGCTGTCGCCGCGACGGCGTGTTTTTTCCCCGCGCGCCGGGCCACGTCGGCCGACCCGATGCAGACGCTGAGAACGGCGTAGCAAAGAGAAGGAAAGAGGAGAGAGGAGGAGGAGAGAGAAGACGCCTCCTCTGACCTCTCTCCTCTCACCTCTCACCTCTCGCCAGCCGATCGAGCTCCCGCTGCATCGCGGCTCGCACTTCCGAAGCGACTCTCGCGAGCTCCTCGTCCGAGGGCGCCGGCGGCACCGACACCGCGTCGAGAACGGAGACGGTGAGGGTCCCGCGATGCGCCTCCATCCGCTGCGTGTCGACGATGGGCGTGAGCGGCGCTGCGACGACGGGGACGATCGGGACCCCCGCCGCCGCAGCGAGGCGGAAGGCGCCCGTCTTGAACGGGAGGAGCTCGGGGCCGGCGTTTCGGTGGCCCTCCGGCATGAACCAGACGGAGAGGCCCTCGTCCTTCAGGCGCCGCCCGGCGGCCGCGATCATCTTCTTCGCCGCCTCCGAGTTGCCGCGGTCGATGACGAGGTTGCCGGAGCGCACGAAGAACCACCCGAAGAGGGGGATTTTCGTCAGCTCTCGCTTGCCGATCGCCACCGTGCGCCTCGGGACCACGGAGCCCAGCACCAGAACGTCCATGATGCTCTGGTGGTTGCCCACGTACACACAGGGCTGCCGCGCGGCGAGCTTCGCGTGGTCGACGCGGATCTTCCAGCCCAGCAGGCGCACGACCCCTCCGCAGAACGTCCGCGCAAAGCGGTAGACGGAATCGAGGCGCCGGCCGAGGAGGAGAACCGCCAGCAGCGAGAACGCGGAGCAGACGAAGAACCAGATACCGCCCGCGAGAAACCCGAGGAAGAAAGCGACCCGTCCCGCGAGCGTCCTCAGCCGCGCGCTCCGCTCTTCCTGCGGATCGCTTCGTAGTACGCGGCGGAGCCGCCCCGCGGGATCGAAAGGGTCCGCCAGCCGGGGCCCGCCCAGTGCTTCGCGACGTAGGCGATCTGTCCCGCGTGGTACGCGACGTGCGCGAGATGGCGGTTGATCGCTCCGAGGACGGTGTGAGGCTCCGTAGCGATCGTCACCGTCCGGCCGAGGTCGGCCGGGCGCAGGCTCTCGATCGTGGATTGAACCGCCGCCCACCCCGACTCCCACGCCCGCATGAGGTCCTCGCGCGTCTCGCCGCCGCCGGCGAACTCGCCGTCGCGGCCGCGGTCCGGCTTCTCGCCGTCGGTCGTCAGGAAGTCGGTGAACCGGGAGCGCATGTTGCCGGACAGGTGCTTGACGAGGATCGCGATCGAGTTGGACTCCGGATCCGGCTGGCGGAAGAAGTCCTCGTCCGAGACCTGCTCGAGCGCCTGCTCCACGAGGCGGCGATGCCCCCGCAGGCGCTTCCACGCGTCCGGCAGATATCCCGCGAGGACCGAATCTGCAAAGCCGGCCCCGGCAGCCGGCTCCCCTGGCTCCGTCATCCGATCACTGGATTCCGCCGCCGGCGCCCGCCGAGACGCCGCGGAGCGTCTTGTCCGGATACGCCGGCCGCTTCGGCGACTTCGGCGGGTTCTTCTTGAGCTCGTCGAGCACGATCGAGATCGCCTTCTCCAGCTGCGGGTCGCGGCCGGCGATCACGTCGGCGGGCGTCTGCTCGATCTCGATGTCCGGGGGCACGCCCTCGTTCTCGACGACCCATCCCTTCTCCGCGTCCCAGATCGCGAGGTTGGGCGCGGTGATCTGGCCGCCGTCCATCAGGACCGGGAACCCCAGGACTCCGACGAGACCACCCCACGTGCGCTGCCCGATGATCGGGCCGACTTTCAAATTTCGCCACATCCACGGCAGGAGGTCGCCGCCGGATCCGGCATTCTCGTCGATGATCATTACCTTCGGGCCCTGGATCGACGCGGAGGGTGTCTTCATGTCCGCGCCATAGCGCATCGCCCAGTACGCGTAAACGGGTTTCTGGAGCGCGTCGATGTAGTAGTCGGCGAGGCTTCCGCCGCCGTTGTAGCGCTCGTCCAGAATCACGGCGTCCTTGTAAGCCTGCGGGTAGAAGTAGCGCTTGAAGTACGTGTAGCCGAGGCTCGCCGTGTTCGGGACGTACACATACGCGACGCGTCCGCCCGTCGCCGCATTGACCTTCCGGATGTTGCCCTCGACCCAGTCGCGGTTGCGCAGAGCGGTCTCGGTCGCTACCGGCACGACGGAGACGTTGCGCGAGCCAGAGCCGTCCGGATTGGGGCCGACGGTGATCTCCGTGATCTTTCCCGACGTGTTCTCGAAAAAGCCGTAGAGGTTCGCCGGCGGCTTGACGTCGCGGCCGTCGACGGCGAGAAGGTACTCGCCCGGGCGCACGTTCACGCCGGGCTCCGTCAGAGGCGAACGCAGCTCCGGCGTCCAGTTCAGGCCCCCGTACACCTTCTTGAACCGGTAGCGGCCGTTCTCTACGGAGTAGTCCGCCCCGAGGAGGCCTCCCGGAACCGTCGTAGCCTCCGAAAACTGGTCGCCTCCGCCGCCCCGGTGGTGGCCGACGGAGAGCTCGCTGCACATCCACTGGATCACGCGGCTCACGTCGTCCCGCACGGCGACGTGAGGCAGGAACACGGCGTACTTGGCCTTCATCGCCTTCCAGTCGGTGCCGTGCATGTGCGGGTCGTAGAAGTAGTCGCGGTTGATCCGCCACGCCTCGTCGAAGATCTGCGGCCACTCCGCGCGGGGGTCGATCCGCACCTCGAGCGCGTCCATTTTCACCTTGCCCTCGGAGGGGTCCACCTTCTTCGTGGATGCGGAAGTGATCGCCCAGGCCTCCTTCACGCGATAGAGGAGCTTCTTGCCGTCCGCGGAAACCTCGTACCCGTTGACGTCGGGAAGGAGCGTCTCGGACTTGCGGTCCTTCAGGTCGAAGCGCTGGAGGGCGCCCTTCTGGTCGGCCTCCCGCACGTAGAAGATCTGCCCGGCCGGGCCCGCCTGAAGGTTCGAGAGGTCCGCCGTCGGGATCGGAAGGTCGAGGATCCGGAACTCGATTCCGTCGCGGTCGATCGTCACCCGCTCGGCGGCGGGCGGCGTCCGCGGCTTCTCCTCACCCGGCTTGTCCTTGTCGGACGCCTTGTCGGACTTGTCGGCGGCCTTCGCGGGCTCATCCTCGATCGACGTGAAAACGCCTTTCTTGTCCTTTTCCTTTTCCTTCTCCCTCGTGCGCTTCTCCTCCGGCGTGAGCTTCTCCTCGTCGCTCTCCTTGACGAGCGGCGACGGGAGGTCCTTGCGGAGCACGGCCATGTAGACGGCCTTCGTGACGGGAAGCTCGTCGTTCTCGAGCGAGAACCAGTTGCGCCGGGGACCGGCATTCGTCGAGGCGAGGAAGAAGAGGTACTTCCCGCTGCGGTCGAACTGCGGCTCCGAGACGTCGCTCATTCCGTCCGTGATCGCGAACGACTTGTCTTCGTCGAGCGAATAGACGTAGAGCGTCTGGATGTAGGTCCGATTGGCGAGCGTATAGGCGATCCAGCGGGAGTCGGGCGACCAGGCGGGCCAGATCGTTTTCTGGGGGCCGTAGAGATACTCGGAACCGACCTTCTTCGACGTTCCCGTCGCGAGGTCGATCCACCAGACCGTCCACGAGTTGTCCGTGTACGCGATCTTCTTGCTGTCGGGAGACCACACGGCGCGGTCGTAGAAGCCCGTGCCCGGCAGCTTGAAACGCGCCGCCTGGCCCTTCCCGTCCTGGCTGCGGACGAAGAGCTCGTACTCGCCCGACTCGTCCGAGAAGTACGCGATGCGGCGCCCGTCCGGCGACCAGATCGGCCAGCGTTCGTGGGCGCCCGGCGTGTTGGTCAGGTTTCGCACGTCGCCCTTCTCGGCGGGAACGGAAAGGATCTCGCCGCGGAACTCGACGGCGAGCCGGGCGCCGGAAGGCGACAGCGAGGCGCGGCGCACGTACTTGACGCCCTTGACGAAGCGCGGCCGCGTCTCCTGCAGGTCCGCGGCGACGCCGATCGGGACCCGCGCGCTCGAACGCGCCTTCGGGTCGAACACGTGGATCCAGCCCGCCTGCTCGTAGACGATCCTCCCCCCTCCGGAGGACGCATTCAAGACCGGGAAGTCCGTGTGGTTGGTGAGCCGCGCGACGTTCTTCGCCTTCGCGTCCCACGAGTAAAGGTTGAACTCCCCGTCGCGGTCCGAGAGGAAGTACACGGTGTCGCCGATCCACATCGGTGCGGCGTCGTTCGAGCGCGTGTTCGGCTGCGGCACCTTTTCGATCGCGTGCGTCCCGACGTCGTAGATCCACACGCGCGAGACGGACCCGCCCCGGTACCGCTTCCACTGCCTGTACTGCGCGGACAGCGGGTTGTAGGCGATGCGCTTACCGTCCGGGGAAAACGAACCACGGTCGGCGTTGGGGATCGGGAGCTGCTGCTCCATGCCGCCGCCGACCGGTACCGTGAAGAGCTGCTTGTAGCGGGTCGTGTGCACGGCGCGGTTGGAGGTGAAGAGGACGGCGGATCCGTCTGCCGTGAATCCCTGCACCACGTCCGCGCCGGGATGCCACGTCAACCGCCGCGGAACTCCCCCGTCGGCGGAGACGACGTAGACGTCGATGTTGCCCTCGTACTGCGCGGAGAAGGCGATCCACTTGCCGTCCGGAGAGAAAGCGGGGCTCGACTCCGCTCCCACGTCCGCGGTGATGCGGCGGACGTTCCTGCCCTGGACGTCCGACGTCCACAGATCGCCCGCGTAGATGAACGCGATCCGATCGGCGCTGATGGCCGGCTCGGAGAGCAGGCGCGTGTCGTGGATGTCGGGACCGGTGGGAGTGGCGGCGAAAAGGCTGGAAGTGAGAAGAAGAGCGGACAAAGCCGCGCGGGTTCGCATTGAGGGTCCTCCGTTCGAAGATAGGCGGGGAATTATATGGAGGATCGCGCCCGCTGCCGGGCACCCCCCGTTTTGTCATCCTGAGGAGCGAGCGACGAAGGATCTGCCCTCTCCCTGGACGGGGCACCACGAAGGCACTCCAGGAACAGGGCAGATCCTTCGCTTCGCTCAGGATGACAGGAAAAGGGGGCCGACTGCTGTTTCCTAGGTCACGCTCCGCGCCTTCACCTCTTCCGACGTCATCCCATAGATCGGCGGCGTCTTGATGTCGAGCATCGAGAGATAGAGGTAGATCTGTCCGCGGTGGTGGATCTCGTGCTCGACGAGCGCTCGCAGCCACTTCGAGGTCGTGATTGCGGCGCCTGCGGGGGTCACGCTTTTTCCGGCGAGGTCCGCGTCGGAGAGCTTCGCGAAGATCGCGACGGACTCTTCATGCGTGCGGTCGAAGAAGTCGCGCACGGCTGGCAGGCCGTCCGCGAGCTCCCGGCCGTGGCCGGGGTAGCGGCTTGGGTTGCCCTGCACGTTTTCCGCATACATGTAGCGCTCAATCGCCGCGATGTGGCGGACCAGGTCGCCCAGCGTGAACTTGCCCTCGCGCCAGGTCCATTCGAGCCGGTCCGCGGGAATGCACTCGACGACCCTGGACGTCCGGGCGCGGACCTTCTCGTAATGCTCGAGAAAGGCCTGGATTCCCCCTTCCATCGCTCGTCCTCAACGGGCGGCGGCCGGCGCCGTGACGCCCGGAACCGCGTTCGCGTAGACGGGCCAGCACCAGCTCCGGTACCGGGGGACCTCGCCGTGGACGACGGACGCGTTCAGCTTCCGGAGCCGGTCGGTCAACGGGCCCATCCGGCCCGAGCCGACCGGCCGGTGGTCGATGCGCGTCACGGACACGATCTGCACTCCCGTCCCGGCGAGGAAGACTTCCTCGGCGAGCGAGAGCTCCGTCCGGTCGATCGAACGCTCGATCGCGGGGATCCCGATCTCCTCGCGCACGTACTCGAGCACGCTGCGGCGGGTGATTCCTTCGAGGATGTTGTCCGTGATCGGAGGAGTCACGACGACGCCGTTGCGCACGATGAACAGGTTCGCGGCGGATGCCTCGGAGACGTGCCCGTTCTGGTCGAGGAAGATCGCGTCGTCATAGCCGCCCCGCTGCGCGTCGGTCTTGGCGAGCGCCGTGTTGACGTAAGCACCCGAGACCTTGCCGCGGGCCGGGATCATGTTGTCGTCGAGCCGCCGCCAGGCAGAAATCTTCAGGTGGGCCCCGGCGTCGTTTTCGATGTATTTGCCGTACGGAATCGCCACGATCGAAACGGCGCTGCGCATCCCCTCGAGCCCGAGGGCGCCGATGCGCTCCTCGGCGGCGAAGGCGAGCGGCCGGATGTAGCAGTCGCCCTTGAAGCCTTCCCGGCGGAGCAGCTCGCCGAGATGCCCGACGAGGTCTTCCACCGTGTAGGGCAGCTCGAGGGAGAGGAGACGCGCGGATTCGAGAAACCGCTGGAAGTGGTCGTGGGGACGGAAGACGAAAAGCTCCTCCTCGCGCGCGTTCCAGAACCCGCGCAGGCCGCCGAAGCATCCCGTTCCGTACTGGAGGCCGTGCGTCATGACGCCGACCTTCGCCTCGCGATACGGAACGATGCTCCCGTCGAAGAACGCGAACTCCGGCAGCGGTGTCGTCATGGTCATGCCCGTGCTCTCCTTTTTTCGTCGGCTCGGCGCTCTTCCAGTCCACTCATCAGTCCACTTTGACGGCGATCCCCATGCCGGTTTACTCTTCACCCGAATTGGTATGAATTCAAGATCCACTTCTCCCCCGGATTGGACTGAGCACACGGCGTCGCCTGGACCGAAGGCGGTCGCGCTCCTGCTCGCCGACTGGGCCGCCGGGACGGGCTCGCTCACGGCGCGGCTCGCGGCGGCCCTTCGCAAGGCCCTCGAACGGGAGGACATCCCGCCCGGCTCCCGGCTGCCGTCGGAGCGTGCGCTCGCCGAAGCGCTTGCCGTGAGTCGCACGACGATCGTCGCGGCGTACGAGCTGCTCCGGCAGGCGAGCTTCGTCGCGAGCCGGCAGGGAAGCGGTACCCGCGTTCTCTCGCGGGGAGGAGCCGGCATCGCGGTGGACCGCCGGCGGTCGGCTCCGGAGACGATCCCCGCGACGTCCACTCTCGTCCTCCGGACGCTCTCCGAGGACCACTCGGGTTCGATCTCCTTTCTCGCCGCGCATCTGCCGGGAGCGGGAAAGATCCTTGAGGAGGCGTTCGCGAAGAGCCGCCGCGACCTGTCCGCGCTCTCCGACCACCATGGCTACATGCCGCTCGGGCTGCCGTCCCTGCGCGCCGCCCTCGCGCGGCAGCTCTCCTCGCGAGGCCTTCCCACGAAGGGGGACCAGATCCTCGTGACCAACGGCGCGCAGCAGGCGATCGCGCTGGCGGCGCGGCTCCTGGTCTCCCCCGGCGACGACGTCATCCTCGAAGATCCGACCTATCCGGGCGCCATCGACGTCTTCGGCGCGGCGCGGGCGAGGATGGTCCCCGTCCCGCAGGCGGGCGAGCCAGGCGCGCTCGAGGCGATCGCGGCCGCTCTGCGAAGTCCGCGCGCGAAACTGCTCTACCTGCTGCCGACGTTCCACAACCCCACGGGAGCCGTCCTTCCGGAGCGGCATCGCCGGGAGATCGCAAAACTCGCGGAGCAGGCGGGCGTTCCCCTCCTCGAGGACCAGACTCTTTCCGACGTTTCGCTCGGGGCGGCGCCTCCGCCGCCGATCGCCGCATTCTTCCGGCGCGGCGAGGCGCTGACCGTCGGCTCTCTCTCGAAGCTCTACTGGGGCGGGCTGCGGATCGGCTGGATCCGCGGCCCCGAGAGTCTGATCCACCGCCTCGCCCGCCGCAAGGCGATGGAGGACCTCGGCAGCTCGGTGGTCTCCCAGCTCGTCGCCGTTCGCCTGCTCGATCAGGCCGATGCGTTCGTGAAGCTCCGCCGCGAGCAGGTCCAGGAACGCCTCGACGCGATGACGCGCGGCCTCGCGCGGCGTCTTCCGGAGTGGACGTGGAAGAAGCCGGCCGGCGGCTTGACTCTCTGGACTCGCCTTCCGCGCGGCTCCGCTGCGGAGTTCGCGCAGGTTGCGGCCCGGCAGGGCGTCGCGGTCCTTCCGGGATCGGTCTGCTCCCCCTCCAATGGGTTCGCCGACCACCTGCGCCTCGCCTTCGTCCCCGAGCCCGCCGAGATCCGCGAGGGAATCGAGCGCCTCGCGCGCGCCTGGGAAAAGCACGCGACGGCGCGTGAGACCTCGAGAGCCCGCGTGGGAGTCATCGTCTAACTTTCCCTACCAAACGGATTCCCCTCGCGCCGCGTATTCCCCAGCGTGGTCGCACCGTGAACATCTTTCATCGGAAGACCGCGCACGCGTCGGCGCATCTGCCTGACTCGCCGACATCCGATCCCGCCGCCCGCTACTGGGACCACCACCACCACGTCGCCGAGGACCCTCTCTTCTGGATGGCCAACCCGCTCTGCCGGGCGGCGATCAACCGCCGCGTGACGGGCGACCCCAATCTCTGGCCTCTCGACTGGTTCGCGCGCAATTTCTCCCGCGGCGGATTCCGGCGTGGGCTCTCGCTCGGCTGCGGAATGGGCAGCCTCGAAAGGAGCGCGCGCCGTATCGGGCTCTGTGAGTCCATCCTCGGGCTCGATTTCTCCGCGGATTCGCTGGGAGTGGGCCGCGAGCGCGCCCGCGCCGAAGACGTCCGCGGCGTGACGTACGCGGCCGCCGACCTGAACGATCCCGATTTCGGAACGGCGGCGTTTGACGTCGTGTTCATCCACCAGTCGCTGCATCACGTCGTGGAAGTGGAGCGCCTGCTCGACGCCGCCGCGTGCTGTCTCGCCCCGGGCGGGCTGCTCTACCTGGACGAGTGGACCGGTCCGTCGCAGGACGAATGGGCACCCGAGAAGCTCTGCCGGGCGGCGACGCTCTACGCGGCGGCGCCGCGATCGTGGCGGAATCACCGCCGCCTGAAGCCGCCGATCTCCCTCGACGATCCTTCCGAGGCCGTGCGCTCCTCCGCGATCCTTCCGGCCGCGCGCGAACGTTTCACGACGGTCGAAGAGCGGCCCTACGGAGGACAGCTCGTCGCGGTACTGCTGTCGCAGATGAACGCCGCAGCGCCGGCGGACCCGATGTTCCCGATGGCGCTCACGCACTGGCTGGCGATTGAGGACGACGAGATCGAAAAGGATCCCGGAAGGAGCTTCCACACGGTGGCGGTGCTGGCGCCGAAGTGAATGCCTACGGCGTGAGCCGTGTAGGGGCGGCCCTTGTGGCCGCCCGCCCGTGAGGAGGGGCCCTATTAAACCAATCTCCCGCGCCGTCTCGGAAAGTACCGATCGAGGACCCTCCCGATCCAGACGTTCCATCGGTTTTCCCGCGGGAGAAAGGGGATCGGCGGCGCGCGGCGGACACCGAGCTCCGCGCGGAGCGCCACGAGACCCGGATGGTGCGGAGAGAGCGCCATCCCCCGCTCGATCGCGTCGATGGCCTTCTTGCGGGAGGATCCCATCGAGTAAACGCGAGCGAGCGCAAGGAACACGTCGGGGCTGCGCCGGTCCCGGGAGAGGGCTCGAAAGCAGATTTCGGCCGCCTCTTTGAGATCGCCGCAGTGCGCGACGGAGGTGGCGTAGTCGGCGAGCAGAGCCGGGGAGATGGGTTTTTCGATCTGAATCTGCCGGTCGCAATACTCGGCGAACAGGTCCTGCGCCGCGCGGTATTTGCCCGACTTCAACGCGGCCCGGCCGCGGCGTACGAGATCGTCTTCGAGAAGGTCCTTGAGATCGCGCATCGGGAGCCTGGAATCAGGATACCGGAAACCCGGAAAACTTTATCCTGTCCAGCCCCGTGCCTTCTCGACGGCGCGCTTCCACTGCGCGTACGAGCTCTCGCGGCGATCGTCCGTCCATTGGGGCTCGAACACTCGGTCCTCCCGCCAGAGCCGCGCGATCTCGTCCGCCGAACGGTAAACGCCGACGGCCATTCCCGCGGCGAGAGCGGCGCCGAGCGCCGTCGTTTCTCGCACGGCGGGACGCACGACGGGACCTCCGAGGATGTCGGCCTGGAGCTGCATCAGGAAGTCGTTCACGGTCGCTCCCCCGTCCACCTTGAGCGCCGCGGGGACGAGCCCGCAGTCGGCCGCCATCGCGTCGAGGACTTCCCGGCTCTGGAAGGCGATTGCCTCGAGCGTCGCGCGCACGAGGTGAGAGCGGGTCGCGAATCGCGTCAGCCCGACGATCGCGCCCCGCGCCGTCATGTCCCAGTGCGGAGCGAAGAGGCCGGAGAAAGCCGGGACGAAATACACACCCCCGGAATCCGGGACGGATCGGGCGATCGCCTCCGTCTCTGCCGCCTCGTGGATGATTCCGAGGCCGTCGCGCAGCCACTGCACGGCGGATCCCGTCACTGCGACCGAGCCCTCGAGCGCGTACGCGCGGTTTCCCATCGGCGCGGCGGCGGCCGTGCCGAGGAGCCCGTGGCGGCTCGCCACCGGTGTCGCGCCCACGTGCTGGAGAAGGAAGGACCCCGTGCCGTAGGTATTCTTTGCGTCTCCCGGGAAAAAGCACGCCTGCCCGAAGAGGGCCGCCTGCTGGTCGCCGAGATCGGCGCAAACGGGCACGGGAGCCCCGAGCGGACCGCCCGCGCGCGTCACGCCGTACGGCTCCGCGGCGATCGAAGGAAGGATCCGCGGCAGCGTCCGCGCGGACACTCCGAAACGCTCGAGGAGCCAGGGGTCCCACTGCAGCGTGTCGAGCGCGCACAGCAGCGTGCGCGACGCGTTCGTCGGATCGGTCGCGTGCGCGCCTCCCCCTCCGTCCGCCCCGCCCGTCAGGTTCCAGATGACCCACGCGTCCATCGTTCCAATGCGGAGACGTCCGGACGCGGCGAGCTCCGACGCCGCGGGAACGTTCTTGAGAATCCATCGGATCTTCGTCGCGGAGAAGTACGTCCGGATGGGAAGCCCCGTGCGGGCGCGAACCTCCTCTTCGATCCCCGTCGCGATCAGAGCGCGGCAGTCTTCGTCGGTACGGGTGTCCTGCCAGACGATCGCGTTTCCGGCGGGCACGCCTGTCTCCGAGTCCCAGGCGACGACGGTCTCGCGCTGGTTCGTCACGCCGAGCGCCAGGATTTCCTCGCGGGGCGACTGAGCGCGCGCCTCGGAGAGGACCCGGTCGACGTTTTCGCGGATCTCGACCGGGTCGTGCTCAACCCATCCCGGGTGGGGGAAGATCTGCGCGTGCTCGCGGTACGCGGAGGCGACGATACGGCCTTCGAGATCGAAGAGAAAACAGCGCGTTCCCGTCGTCCCCTGGTCGAGCGCCGCAAGGAGGGGCATAACGCCGAAAGCTATACTTTTCCCATGCGCCGCGCCGCCCTCGTTCTCGGCGTCCTGCTCTTAGCGCTTCCCGCGGGGGCTTCCCGCCGCCGCGCGACCCACGGGAACCCTCACGCGGAAGTGACGGTGACCGCGCGCGTCGACACGCAGCCCCGGCGAACACGGCATCGGAACAGACGCGAGTTCGAGGAGTTTCGGGCGACGCTCCTTTCCGCCGCCCCGAGCGACCCGGCGGCGGGAGTCCGCTTGCCGATCGACGCCGGGCGCGAGGTCCGTATCGTCCACGACCTCACGTGCGGCGGCGACTGGATCGAGCTCGTTCCGGGGGACCGCATCGAGGTTCGGGGAGAGTACGTCTGGCCGCCGGACGGGCGCGGTCTGATCCACTTCACGCATCCCGCGGGCGGAACCTGCGGGCGCGCGGGCAGCCACGTGGACGGCTATCTTCGCCCGCTTGGCCATCCCGCGCTCGCGGCGGTCGCGAAACTCGACAGCTTTCGCGCGTCTGTTCGCCCGATCCTCTCGGTCAAATGCGCGCCCTGCCACGAGCCCGGCGGCAAAATGTACGGGCGGCTGCCGTTCGACGATCCCGGCACGGTCGCGAGCCACGCCGCTCGGATGGCGACGAGGTTGAAGGGCGAAGACCGGAAGGCTCTGGAGTCATGGGCCGCGGCCGCCTCCGCGCCGCAGCAGCGCTGACGGCCGCCGTCTTCGTCCTCGCGGCGACGGCGAACGGGTCGCCGCCGTCCGCGACCCCGGCGGCGAAAGCCGGGGACTCATCCGCGTGCGCGATCGACGACGCCGACCGGATGGCGATCGCCCCGCTCGAGGAATTCGAGCGCCGGCACGGAATCTCCGAAGCACGCCGGGCGCTCGCGGCCGCGCGGCAATCGCGAGAACGCCTCGAAGCCGCGCGTGTTCCGGATCCATTCGCGGTGGCGCGCCGCGAGGAGCTGGCCTTCTTGAACCACCTGATTCTGGCCTTCGACGCCTACCTCGCTCACCCCGAAGCCGCCGGAGGGCTCGGGGCGCTCGAAGGGATCGTCGCGCGCGGCCGCCGGCATCGCGAACAGTCCCGCGAAGCGCTGCGAAAGGAGGCGCGCCGGACGCGCGCCGGGACGAGAGGCTCCTAGAAGAGCCGGTCGAGCTCGGAGAGGTCGAGGTCGCGCAAGTCGAAGACCGCGACTCCCGCCCGGCGCTCCGGAACCCGGCGGCGGTGAGCCAGCCCTCGCCGGTCGGCGGGGCGCCGGCGGTCGTCGAACAGCCGTTCCGTGACCAGCCGCTCCTCGAAGGCGTCGCCGCGGGTGATCTCGATCTCGCGGCGCGTCTCGCTGACGCGGCGGCCAATCGCGAGACGCCGCTGCTGGCGGCGTCTTTCCTCCGGCGGTGCTAGGAGTCCGGGACGCTTTTGCGTTTTTGCGGCGTCGCTCATCGCGCGGGAGTCTACTCCTCCCTCAGGGCTTCGGCGCCCCCGTGTCGAGCTTCTTTCGAAGCGCGGCGATCGTCCGCTCGGATTTCTGTCCCTCCGGGAGCGACTCCGCCATCGCGAGCGCTTCCGCAAGCGTCGCGCGCGCGCCCGCCGCGTCCCCTTTCCCCGAAAGGATCTCGGCCCGGTTCTGAAGAATGAGGAGCTTGCGGGGGCCGTAGGCCTTTGCGAGAGCCCGGTCCGACGCCGCAAGGGCTTCGTCCCAGCGTTTCATGGCCTTGTACGCCGCGGCGAGCCGCGCGGGAGGGTTGTAGTCGTTGGGAAAGTCGCGCTCCGACTGTTCGAGCATCGGGATCGCCCGCTCGGGCCGTCCGAGCGCGAGCGCCACGCCCAGCCGGTGGGAGTCGAACACGGCCCGCTGCTCGGCCGTGGCCGCCCGCGCGGCTTCGCGGTCGAGAAACGCGGAACGATCCTCGAGGTACTGGATCTTCCCCTTCTCGTCTCCGGCGTCCTCCCGCTCGTCGGCCAGCGTTTCGTACACGGACGAGATGTCGTCCGCCGCGATTTTCACCGAAGTGTTCTGGAGCGCCTGGAGGGTGCTCTCGCGAAGCGTCGCGACGAGCCCGGCGCGCCCCGGATCGTCCTTCTTCATGCCCAGGGCGCAGGACAGACCCCCGGCGGCGACACTCGCTCCCGAGGGCGTCCCGGCCAGCCGGGGATAGGCGTCCCGCGCGAGGAGCGCGCAACCGCCATGGTCGTCCGTGCGATTCAGCGCATAGAGGAGAGATTCGACCGTCCGGCCGTAGCGCGGCCAGCCCTTCGGCGCCGCGGCGAGGGCGTCGCGGTATCCCCGCGCGGCGTCGTCGTACTTGCCGTCGCCGTAAGCCCGGTCGGCCCGCGCGAGGATCTGCTCGACGCCGCGGCCGGTCCCCCGAACCGCCAGCCGTCCGTCATCCAGGAGCTTGTGCAGCTGGGGAACCGTTGCGCTCCCCACCCACCGAATCGCGGCCGACTCCGTCTTCGGGTCGAGAACGAGAAACGTGGGAAGGGCCTCCACCGGAAACTTCCGTTTGAAAGGGGCGTTCTCGGCCTTCTCCGTGTCGATGGCGAGCCAGACGAACTGTCCGGCGCGGCGCTCGAGGGATGCGTCCGTCAGGACGAACGCCCGCATCGAGCGGCAGGAGTGTCACCAGGGCGCCCAGGCCTCGACGAAGACGGGAACGCCGCGCGCCTTCGCGTCGCGTATCGCGCGAGCGTAGTCGTCCTCGACGAACGGAAGCCGCTTCGCCGCCGCCGGCGCGCTCCCCGCGCGCAACGCGTGCGTGCCGGAGGAGAGAAGAAGCAGGACGGAGATCGTCCGGAGTGCGTTCATGCGCGAATGCTATCGCGCCCGGGACACGCCTCGTTTCGCCGCGGCGCGCCGCACCGCGGCCACGCGCCGGTTGTAGCCCTCGGGGCTCATCCACCCGGCGGGCGGGTCGATCCTTTCGAGCTCCCCGCCGGAAAGGAGAAGAACCTCATCCCCCTTGCTGCCCGGTCGGCGGACGCGGACGCGATACTTCGCTCCGGACTTCCCCCGCACCCGCCCCGGGCGTCCGTCGGCGAGGCGAACGCATTCGCCGCGTTGCAGCACCGCCATGGTTCCTCCTCGGCGGCGGGCGCACGCGTTGAGAACCAACGAGCCGGGCCGCAACTCCCTATTGTCGCGACCCGGCCCACCGATGCTTCGATTCGGGGATTCGACGATTCGGGAGCTACTGCTTCGAGGCGACGCTCGGCGCGCCGCAGCGGTACGCCTCGCCGGTGTTGCCTCCCTCGGGGAGGAGAAGGGTGTCCGCACCCTTGTCGCGCGCCTGATTGGCGGCCTCGGCGAGGACTTCTGTCTGCGCGAGGCGGGCGTCGACCTTGACGTCCACGACCTTCTGACAGCTCGCGACCTCCGTCGAATTCCGAACGACCCGCACCGGCTTGCCGTCGCTGTACTGCGAGCATCCGACGGCGCCCGTGAGCAGAGCAGCGGCGGACAGAGCGAGAAACTTCGATCGATTCATTCTGTCTCCTCCAGGATCCTGTCGATCCAAGCTCGCGTCGGCGAGACGCCCACGCTGCGAAAAGTGGTACGCGCCCGCGAGGCGAAGGTTCGTGTTTCGCACGGCGGGCCGCGCGAATTAGCGCGTGGCTCGTTGCCGGGTGCGGCGGATTCGCACGCAATGCGCCGCGACGGCACACCGCGGCTTACTCTTCCGCGACTCCCGCCGCTTCGAGGACGAATTGCGGAGTGCGGGGCTCGCCCGAAATCGGGCGGCGGCCGGAGGAGAGAGCCCACCGGTGCAGCCAGCTGATCCCTCCGCTTCCGACGAACGTATCCGCGGCAGCCGAGTACGCCGGGTCTTCGAGCGCCCGCTCGAGTGTGACGAGCCGGTAGCCGCGACGCCCGATTGTTCTCAGGAGCTCGGCGAAGCGGTCGGCGTTCAGGGAATTCGCGTGCACGAGGAGGACCTGACGGATCTCGCGCCCGAACAGGTCCCGGGACTCCCGCTCGAAGTAATCGAGCTTCGCATCCATGTAGTGGAGGTACGCGCCGGCGACGCGGCGGGAGAGCGCGGCGTCTTCCCGGTCGAGGGCGTTCGAGTACGCGCGCGCGAAGATCCACTCCGAGTTGTCGATCGTCACCGGCGCGATCCGGTAACCGCGGGACGCCAGGAACTCTTCGAGCGCCCGCTTTTCGGCAAGACGCGTGCCCGTGTGCAGGAAGGGATGGCGGAACCAGCGGAGACGGCCTCCCCGAAGCGCCAGAAGCTCCCGGGTCACGGGCTCACCGCGCGACACGTCCTCCTCGAACTGCGCGAGCGGAACTCGATGCCGGTCGAGGTGTCCGAAGGTGTGGTTGCCGAGCTCGATTCCAGCGTCGCTCCAGCGCGTGAGCAGGGCGACACGATCCGGGTCCGCCTCGCCGAAGGGACCGAGCTTGCCCTCGTTGACGAACGCGACCGTCGGGACGCGCTGCGAGGAAAGAACTCCGACGAGCTTTTCGGTCATCCGCCGAAGAGCGGGGAGAGCGTCTTCGCCCGGGCGGGCCGCGACCGAGACGCCGGGCAGGTCGTCGAAGGTGACCGCGAGCTCACGGCCCGGCCGGGACGTTCTCGCCGGCCCCGCCAGGGCGGCGGCGGATGCACACAGAAAAGCGAGAAGGACGGATTTTCTCATCGGGAGAGAATAATTCTTCCGCGGCCGCCAACCGCGAGAGGAGAAGTCGATGCCGACGTTTTCATCCGCCCCGGTCAAGCCTCCCATCACGATCGGCGACCTCGAACGCGTCGACATCCGGGTGGGCGGAATCCTCTCCGCGGAGGGGGTGGCGGGCTCGAACAAGCTGGTGCGGCTGACGGTCGACTTCGGCGATCACACGCGCCGGATTCTTTCCGGTATGCGCGCCGAGCGGCCGGACCTCTCGGAGCTCGTCGGCCGCCAGGCGCTCTTCATCGTGAACCTGCCGCCGCGGCGGATGGCGGGCGAGGTCTCCGAGGGAATGCTCTTCGACATCGGCTTCGCGGACGGCATCCTTCCCGCGCTCGCGATGCCGGAGCGCCGGGTGCCCAACGGCGCGCGAGCCGGGTGATCGGCTCCCGCCGGCCCGACGGACTCCGTGGTCAGACCGGGGCGACGGCGCGCACCGTGATGCGCCCTCCGTGCTTCACATGCGGACAGCTTCGCGCGATCGCGACGGCGTCCTCCAGGCTCTTCGCCTCGAAGAGGAAGTAACCCGCAACGCCGCCCTGCAAATCGGGCGCCGGGGCGGCGATCTCTCCGGACGGGAAGACGACCCGGCCGCCGTCCTCGAGTTTTTCGCCGGCGACGAACCGTCCCTGGTTCCGAACCCCCGCGGCCCAACTCTTGTATTCCGCGACGCGCCTGGCCTCGCCGGCGGCGTCCTCGTTCGGGAGCGGGGAGAGAAACAGGACGAAACGCGGCGCCTCTGCGGCACCGGACGCGCGGTGACCGGCGCCGGCCCCGATGAAGAGTCCCCCCGCAAACGCCGCCGCGGCGGCGGCGGCCGTGAGAACCCACCGGGCGCGCCCGAGGCGCGAAGCTCTCCGAATCAGCCCGCGGGCCGCCAGCGCGTCGGCGATGCGGTCGACCGCGCCCGGCGGAGGTTCCAGCTCGTCGGGAAGAAGTCCGTTCCGCGCCTTCGACTCTTCGTCGTTCATGGTTTCCCCTTTGCCGCCCGGCGATCCCCCAGCATTTCCCGAAGGCTTCGCCGGCCGCGGGAAAGCTGGCTCTTGGACGTGCCGGCGTCGATTCCGAGCAGAACCGAAATTTCCTGGTGCGTGTAGCCGTGGACGTCATGGAGAACGACGGCCTCGCGATATCCATCAGGAAGTGCGCGGACGGCGCGTTCCAGGTCGACGCGCTCCGCCGCCGGCAGCGGCCCGAAGTCCGGCGGATCGTCCTCGAGCGCGGCAGACGCGAGCTCCGGGGCTGCGCTCCGCCGGCGCAGTTCCCGCCAGCAGTTCACGGCGATGCCGCAGAGCCACGTCCGCAGCGTCGGTTCCCATCGGAAGCCTTCCGTGAGCGTCAGATCCTCTCCGTCGAGGTGGAAGACAGTCAGCATCGTCTCACCCGGATGCGCGTCGAAAGAGGTCTCGACCACCGCGGATCTCCCGGCGATCGTCTTGAAGGAGATCGACTCCTGCCAGCCCTTCGTGCTCCGCCCCTCCCACGTGCCGTCCATCGCGCGAAACCGCTCGAAGGCGGCGAGAGCGGAAGAAGACGGCGACGGCGGCGGCGCAGCGATCGCGCCGGGAGCCCACCCGACGATCAGAATCGCGAAAACGAGAAGGACCCGGACGGACTCGCGGACGCGCAACGGCATGGCTGCCTCCTGTCCTTCTGTGGCCAACGGGGGGCGAACGGTTGCATGCGCGCCGGCGGCCGCCCGCCGGTCAGTCCGCCTGGAGCGCCACCACGGGATCGACGCGGGCGGCGCGGCGCGCGGGAATCCAGCTCGCGGCGGCGGTCGCTCCGACGAGCAGCGCACCGACGGCCGCGGGAAAGATCCCGAGGAATGCCTCTCCGCGCGAAGGGTGATGGAAAACCTGTACGTGCAGGCGGCGTTCTACCGCCCGGCGAGCTTCCTCACGGCGAAGGAGCCGGTGCGCGCAGCTCTCTCCCTCGAGATCGCCGTGATGCTGAAGCCGGACCGACCCGACCTCTGGTACGACCTGGCCTGCGCGCGGGCGCTCTCGGGAGAGGCCACGCGCGCGCTCGAAGCGCTCAAGACGGCGGTCGAGAAGGGATTCAAGGACGCCGCGCACCTCGCCGCTGACGAGGACCTGCGCCTGATCCGTGACCGCCCGGAATTCCGGGCGCTGCTCGAAAGGATCTCCGAGAAGGGTTGACCGGGCTCTCTCTCAGGCTTTCCGCACCCTCCCGGCTTCGACGTCCTTCAGCCATCCGATCAGATGCCGGAAATACGCCTGCTGGTCGTCCCACATGCATAGATGGCTTCCGTTCTCGCAGACGGCCACCCGTGAGCGCGGGATCGCCCTCCCCATCTTCTGGATGTCTTCGACCTTCATCGTGTCGTACCGGCCGACCACGAGCAGCGTCGGGACGTGGATCTTCGGCAGATCGGCCCAGCGGTCCCAGTCCTTGAACGTCCCGTTCACGACGAACTCGTTGGGACCCTGCATCGTGTTGTAGACGGGGTTCGCGAGGTGCTTGAACGTGCGCACGACCGGGTCGGGCCACGGGTCGAGGCGGCAGAGGTGCTTCGAATAGATCTGCGTGAGCATCACTTCCTGGTACTCGGGCGCCTCGAACTCCCCTTTCGCCTCGTACTTTTCGAGCACGGCGGTCACTTCGGGCGGGAGCTTGCGGCGCAGCTCGTTGATGTAGGTCACATAGGAGGCGACGCTCGCCGTCATGTCGGAGATGACGAGCCCCTTCAGGTGCTTCTGGTACTTGAGCGCGTACTCGATGCCGAGCATCCCGCCCCAGGAGCTGCCGTAGAGGTAGAAGTTCTCGAGCCCGAGCGCGGAGCGGACCTGCTCGACCTCTTCGCGGAACCGGTCCACGGTCCAGAGGCTCTTGTCGTCCGGCTGGTCGGAGTACGCGGATCCCAGCTGGTCGTAGTAGTAGAACTCGACCCCCGCTTGCGGGAGGAAGTCCTCGAAGCACTCGAAGTACTCGTGCGTGGCTCCGGGGCCCCCGTGGAGGGTGAGCATCTTGATCTTCCCGGCCCCGAGCTTCTTCGTCCAGACCTTGTACTTCCCGTCGACGGTGATCAGCCTGATCCCGGCCGTCTTCACCTCGCTCGAAGCCGGCGCCTTGGCGGCGGGAGGCTTGCGCTGGGCTGCGGAACCGAGCGCGGATGTGCCGAGAAGCCCCGCCGCGCTGGCGCGGAGAAAGTTCCGGCGATCGAGTGCCATCGAAATACCTCCCGAATTTTTCGGGAAGAATAACCCGGTTAGCCAACGGTGCGACTCCGCGGAGCGGACACCCGAACGTCGCCTCCACTTCGCTTCGCTGCGTTCCGGCTCCCGCGGATGATCGAGGGAGGCTTACTCCTCTCCCCCGGGCGCGGGGGAGAGGCTGGGTGAGGGG
>JALZAT010000077.1 GCA_030948185.1 Acidobacteriota bacterium | reverse complement strand
GAGCGCCTCCAATACCGCGAAGCGCTCCGCTTCGGTCCCGCGACGCCGGAGCCCTCCGCGATCGACGCGGCGTTCAAGGGACTTCGCGAGAGGCTGCTCGCGGAAGGGAAGAATCCGGATGCGGAGTTCGCGCGGGCCGGAATGAAGCCCGAGGAGGTCCGCGCGGCGCTCGAGCGTCAGATCGTCGTTCAGAACTACCTCCAGGAGCGGTTCCGACCGATCGCCTTCGCCGACGAGGAACGGGCGCGGGAGGAGTACGGCAAGTTCTACGTTCCGGAGCGAAAGGCCGCGGGAGCGGCGGCGCAGCCGTTCGAGTCCGTCGCCGACGACATGCGCCGCAACTCGCAGCAGCGGCTTTTCAACGAGGAAGCCGAAAAGTGGATGAAGGAGATCCGCCAGAAGGCGCGGATCACGATCTATCCGACACCCGCCCCGATCCCGTCGCGCACGCCGGTCGTGATTGCCGTTACTCCGGTCCCGTCCCGCACGCCGATACCGATTGCCGTCACCCCCCGCACGGGGTCCTGATCAGGCCGCCGAAATCTTCACCCCGGCGGCCAGTGCATCTGCCGCCCGCCGAGAACGTGGAAGTGCAGGTGGAAGACCGCCTGACCGCCTTTGATCCCGCTGTTCGTGACGAGCCGGAACTCGGGTGTGCCCTTTTCGCGCGCAATCGCGGCGCAGCGCGCGACGATCTCGCCCAGCAGGCCGGGATCTTCCGCCGCATCGTGGAGATTGACGAAATGCTTCCGCGGGACCACGAGGACGTGCGTGGGGGCCTGCGGGAGGATGTCCTCGAACGCGTAGATGCGATCGTCCTCGAAGACCTTCGTGGAAGGGATCTCGCCCGCGACGATGCGGCAGAAGGGGCAGTCGCTCATCTCGGCGGCGCGAATCTATCATCGGCGGCTCGCGCGGCGAAGCTCTCCGGCGGCGGGTGCGCGGCCGCTTCGTGGATTCGGACGTCGGCGCGAATGCGGCCCTCCCGGCCGTCTTCGAAGTGGACGGCCGCGTCCACGCTGCAGCTCTCCTGACCCGAGTAGAGCGCCTCGATCAGGTCCCGATAGCGCTCGGCGATGAACCCCCGCCGCACCTTTCGCGTGCGGGTCAGCTCACCGTCATCCGCGTCGAGCTCCTTGTGAAGGACGAGGAAGCGACGGATCTGGGACCCTGCGAGGCGCGGATCTCCGGCGAGGTCGCGGTTCACTTTTTCGACGCACTCCCGGACGAGCTTCGCGACGGGCTCCTGCCCGGCGAGATCGGTGTAGCCGCTGTAGGCGAGGTTTCGCCGCTCCGCCCAGTCCCCGACGGCCGTCAGGTCGACGTTGACGAAGGCGGCAGCGTAGTCCCGGCCGTCTCCGAACGCGACCGCCTCGCGGATCCAGGGAAAGTACTTGAGCTTGTTCTCGAGGTACTTCGGCGCGAAGAGAGTACCGTCCTTCAGCCTGCCGACGTCCCGCGCGCGGTCGATGATCTTCAGTTGCCCGTCCTCGTCGAAGAACCCCGCGTCTCCGGTGTGTACCCATCCCTCGGGGTCGCGGGTCTCCAGCGTGGCCTGCGGATTCTTGAAATAGGAGTGGAATACGCCCGGGCCGCGAAAGAGCACCTCGCCAGCCTCCGTGATCCGCACTTCGACACCCTTCACCGGCGTGCCGACCGTGTCCGGTTTGACCTGACCGTCCGGCTGCACGCAGACGAAGACGGATCCCTCCGTCGAGCCGTACAGCTGCTTGATGTTGATGCCGAGGGATCGATAGAAACCGAACAGGTCGGGGCCGATTGCTTCTCCCGCGGTGTAGGCGAGGCGAACGCGCGAAAGACCCAGGACGTTCTTCACCGGGCCATAGACGAGCACGCGCCCGAGAGCGTAGAGAAACCTGTCGCGAACCGGAACGTTCCGGCCGTCCAGAATGTCGGCCCCCGCGCGGCGGGCGACGGCCATGAAGAACTCGAACATCCGGCGTTTGAGCGCCGACGCGTCTTCCATCCGGATGAGGACGGAAGTGAGCATGCTCTCGTAGACGCGCGGCGGCGCGAAGTTGTACGTCGGACCGATCTCGCGGAGGTCCGTCATGACGGTGTCTCCGCTCTCGGGGCAGCTCACGCAAAATCCCGCCACGCATGACTGGGCGTAGGAGAAGAGGTTGTCGCCGACCCAGGCCATGGGGAGGTAGGCGAGGACTTCCTCGTTTTCCGTCAGACCTTCCCGCTCGATTCCGTTGCGGCCGGTGATCACGAGGTTGTCGTGCGTGAGTATCACGCCCTTCGGAGCACCCGTCGTCCCGGAGGTGTAGAGCATGATCGCGACGTCGCCGCCCGCGCCCGCGGCGACCTCCGCCTCGAAAAAGCCCGGATGCTCTCGGTCCCACGCGCGCCCGCGCTCGAGGACATCCTCGTAGCTCGAGAGAAACTCCGGCTCGGCGTTGCGGAGTCCCCGTGGATCGTCGTACACGGCCCGAGAGAGAGCGGGACATCGTGAACGGATCTCGAGCAGCTTGTCCACCTGTTCCTGGTCCTCCGCGACGACGAGCCGGATCTCGGCATCGACGAGGGGATACGCCATCTCGGCGGCCACGGAATCCTGGTAGAGCGGTACGGGAACGATCCCGAGGCACTGCGCGGCCGCCATGGCCCAGTAGAGGCGCGGGCGGTTGTCGCCGATGATCGCGATCCGCTCTCCCCGCGCGAGCCCGCAGGCGGCCAGACCGCAGGCGAGCTCGCGCACCTGGACGGCGACCTGCGCCCACGTCCACGTCTGCCAGATTCCGAGATCCTTCTCCCGAATGGCGGGCCGCCGTGGCCTCACGCGCGCGTGGTGAAGGATCAGCCGGGGAAACGTGTCGGGCGGTCCGGCGGAAGCGTCTCCGGTCATGCGGTCACGGCACGGGCCTCGTGTCCTCGATGACACGGCCGTCATTGGGCAGGGAGCCCGGCGGTACGAGCTCGACGGCGCCGCGCAACTTGCAGACGTCGCGGATCGAAGCGGCCACCGCCTCTCTGAGCGCGTCGCCCCCCGCCCGCAACTCCGCTTCGCAGCGAAGCGTCATCTCGTCCACGTCCTTTTCCCGGCGGAGGACGAGGCGGGCGCGGAGAATCTCCGGGTGCCGCCGCAGCACTTGCGCGACCAGGCTCGGATGCACGAACATGCCGCGCACTTTCGCGCTCTGGTCGGCGCGGCCGAGCCAGCCGCGGATTCGGACGTTCGTGCGTCCGCAGGGGCTCGGCCCGGGGAGCACCGCGGAAAGGTCGCCCGTGCCGAAGCGGACGAGGGGGTACTCCGGGGAGAGGAGATTCGTGATGACGACCTCGCCCACGTCTCCCTCGGGCACCGGCTCATCCGTTCCGGGGCGCACGATCTCGAGGATCAGCCCCTCGTTGGCGATCAACCCTTCCATCGCTTCGGATTCGTAGGCGACCACGCCGAGCTCGGCGGTCGTGTAGCACTGGAAGACGCGGATCCCGGCGTCGCGCAAGTGCGCCCGCAGCCCCGGCGGGAGAGCCTCTCCGCTGACGAGCGCCTTTTCGAAGCCGACCCCCTCGGAGGCTGTTTCCCGGATCTTTTCGAGCAGGATCTTCAGGAACGAGGGCGTTCCGACGTACGCCTCGGGCCTGAGGTGCGCGATCGTCGCCGCCTGAAGCTCCGTCTGGCCGATGCCGGCCGGGAAGACCGCGCAGCCGAGCTCCCGCGCCGCGGACTCGATCATGAGTCCCGCCGGTGTGAAGTGGTACGAAAAGGTGTTGTAGACGAGGTCGCCGCGGCGGATGCCAGCCGCGTACAGCGGCCGGGCGAAATTGCCGTGGTCCGGCCTCCGGCCCACGGGCTCGTAATTCGGTCCGGGAGAGGCGAAGACGTGCGCGCACTCGCCGGACTGGAGTGCGGCGAGCCCGCCGAAGGGCGGATGGCGTGCCTGGAGCTCCGCGAGCTCCGATTTTCGCAGCACGGGGATCCGCGCGAGGGCCGCCCGGCCCGTAATCTCTTCCGCGGCGATGTCCCGAAGCCGTTGCGCCAGCGCCGGCGCGCGGCGGCGCGCTTCCTCGAGGTACGCCGGCAACGCCGCGAAGTACGCGTGCTCGCGCTCCTCGAGGCTTCGCGTTTCGAGGCTGTCGTAGTGTTCGGCGGGAGTCAAGCCAGCCACCGTTTGCGCCGGCGATAGTGTTTCGCGTCGCGGAAGCTTCGGCGGCCTTCGCCCGCGATCCCCAGGTAGAACTCCTTGACGTCCTCGTTGCCGGAGAGCTCTTCCGCGCTTCCGTCCATGACGACCCTGCCGTTTTCCAGGATGTACCCGAAATCCGCGTACCGGAGCGCGACCGCCGTGTTCTGTTCCGCGAGGAGGAACGTGACGCCCTCTCCGTGGAGCGTGCGGACGATTTCGAAGATCTCCTCGACGAGATGCGGCGCAAGGCCCATCGACGGCTCGTCCAAGAGCACGACGCTCGGGCGCGCCATGAGCGCCCGGCCGAGCGCCGTCATCTGCTGCTCGCCTCCGGAGGTGTAGCCGGACACGCTGTGCCGCCGCGCCGCGAGCGGCGGGAAGTGCTCGTAGATCCGCTCGAGATCCCGGCGGATCTCGGCTCGCGGCGCGCGGCGGGAAAACGCCCCCGTCAGGAGGTTCTCCTCGACCGTCAGGTGCTCGAAGCAGTGGCGGCCCTCCATGACCTGGACGATCCCCCGGCGTACGGCGTCCCGGGGCGTGCCCCGGTCGATCCGGTCTCCGCAGAACTCGATCGAGCCCTTCGTGACGGCGCCGCGCTCGGAGGCAAGAAGGTTCGAGATCGCCTTGAGCGTCGTTGTCTTGCCCGCGCCGTTGGCTCCGAGCAAGGCGACGATCGTGCCGCGGCGCACCTCGAGCGAGACCCCCTTCAAGACGAGGATCACGTGGTCGTAGATGACCTCGATGTTGTTGACGAGGAGAAAGGCGCTTTCGCCCGCCGGCTCACTCCTTGGAGCAGTCACGCGGAGTGATCCCCTTCTCCTTCGCATAAGCGGCGGCGGACTCCTCGATGAGAGGACGCACCATGGACTGGTCCGACTTGATCCAGTCGGTGATCAGGTTCCACTTCTTGCCATCCCACTGCTGGAACTTCACGGATCCGCCGCCCTCGTGGTCCGTGCAGGAAAGCTTGATGGGCTGCAGGAGGCCGGACGCGCCGAGCTCCTTCAGACGTTTGGCGTCGAGGTTCAGGTTCTCGAGGCCCCAGCGGATCTGCTCTCCCGTCAGCGGCTTCTTGCCGAACTTGCCCTGCGCCGTGCGGATCGCCTCGGTGTTCAGGATCCCGTGGATGATGCCGCGGTTGTAGTAGATGGAGCCCAGGCGCGTGACGTCCTCGAGGTTGCCCTTCCGGCCGGCCCCGTAAACCTGCTTCTGGACATCCTTCAGGACCGGAAAATTCGTCCCCGAGGGGTGGAAGGCCGCCGTGATGAAGCCCTTCGCGGCGTCGCCGGCAGGAACCACGTCCTCCTCCGCGCCGCTCCACCAGACACCGACCATGTGGTCGCGCGGGAACCCGACCTTGGCCGCCGTCTTCAGAGCCACCGGATTCATGACGCCCCATCCGCGAAGGATCACCCAGTCCGGCTTGAGCTGACGGATCTGGAGCCATTGAGATTCCTGCTCGTTGCCGGGAGGTGGGACCTCGATGTGCGTGACCGTAAAGCCGTACTTCTTCGCCTGGAGATCGAGGATGGGAATCGTCTCCTTGCCGTACGCGGAGCCGTGGTACAGGTTGACGATTTTCTTGCCCTTCAGCTTGTCCATCCCGCCCGACTTCATCCCGATGAACTTGATCTTCGCGGTGTTCTGGCTCCAGTAGTTCGTGACGAGCGGAAAGACGTAGGGGAACACCCGCCCGTCCGAGGCGTCGGCACGGCCATAGCCGATCGAGACCACCGGAATCTTGTCCTTCGTGGCGCGCTCGATCACCGCATACGTGATTCCCGTCGACACGAAATTGAACATCGACGCTCCCGTCGGCCCTTTGCCCTTCAGCCGCTCGTAGCATTCGACGCCTCGGTCATTCTTGTATTCGGTCTCGCATTCCTCCCACGTCAGCTTGACGCCGTTGATGCCCCCATCGCGGCGGTTCAGCATGTCGAGGTAGTCGATGAACCCGCCGAACGTGCCGCTCCCGCCGGCCGCGTACGGCCCGACGCGGAAGCTCGGCATGGGAATGAACTGCTCCTGCTGTCCGAACGCTGGGAAGGCCACCGACGCTCCGACGATCAGGCTCAAGAGTGCCGACTTGCGGAAAAATCCTGCCGACTTGGTCATCAAAACCTCCTCGAAGAAAACAATCGCTCCATCCATCGAACTCAGTGGGGAAAAGGCCAGAGGCGCAGCTTCTCCTTTCCGATCTGCCAGAGGCGGGCGAGGCCGCGAGGCTCGACCGCGAGAAAGAAGATGATCAGGACGCCGAACAGGATCAGCTCCAGGTTGGAGAGAAGGCTCTGGCTGACACGGCCCGCGAAGATCCCGTGAGCGGCCACGTTCAGGAAGATGGGGAGCAGGATGATGAACGCCGCTCCCAGGAACGCTCCCAGCACGCTTCCCATCCCCCCGATGATGATCATGAAGAGGATCTGGAAGGAGCGGTTGAGGTCGAACGCCTGTGGTTCGACGGACCCGAGATAGGCGAAGGCCCAGAGCGCCCCCGCGATTCCGCAGTAGAACGAGCTGACCGCGAAAGCGAGGAGCTTTGTCTTCAGCATGGGGATTCCAATCACCTCCGCGGCAACGTCCATGTCGCGGACCGCCATCCAGGCCCGCCCGATTCGGCTGCGCACGAGATTCTTGGCGGCCACCGCGAGCACCGAGACGAGCGAGAGAGTCAGGAGGTACCGGCTGACCGGGCTCTCGAACCGATATCCGAGAATCGCCATTCTCGGCGCGCTGATGACGCCGGAAGCATTGTTGTTGGAGAACCACGAGAACTTCGTCAGGGCCCACTCGATGAAGAACTGCGCCGCAAGGGTCGTGACGGCCAGGTAGAAGCCCTTGATGCGCAGACTGGGCAGGCCGAAGAAGAGGCCGACCGTCGCGGTGATGATTCCGGCGAGGAAGAACGACGCGAGGAGCGGCATTCCGGGGAGGCGGACCATCAGGTTGAACGCAGCGAACGCGCCCACCGCCATGAACGCCGCCGACCCGAGAGAAAGCTGTCCCGCGTACCCCGTCAGGATGTTCAGGCCGAGCGCGGCCAGCGCGAGGATCAGGAAGGGGATCAGAATCGCGCCGAACCAGTAGTCATTTCCGACGAGCGGGATGACGACGAACGCCACGAGGAGAAGCGCCGAAAAGGCGATCCGATCCTCACGGATCGGAAAGATCCTCCTGTCCTCTTCGTACGTCGCTCGAAATTGCCCCGCTTCCCGGTAGATCACGCTCCGCTTGCCCTCCGGGTCGGCAACTTCATACCCTTTCGATCCTCTTCTCGCCGAAAAGACCCTCGGGCCGGATGAGGAGGAAGACCGTGGCGAGGGCGTAGGGGAACCAGTTCTCCAGCCCGCTCCCGATGTGTGGCCCGAGGTAGATCTCCGCGAGCTTCTCGCTCGCTCCGATCAGGAGCCCTCCGACGATGGCGCCGGGGATCGAGGTGAATCCACCGAGGATCAAGACAGGCAGCGCCTTGAGCGCGACGAACGTCAAGGAGAACTGAACGCCGGTACGCGACCCCCAGAGGACGCCCGCCACGAGCGCCACGAATCCCGCCGCGGCCCAGACGATCACCCAGATTTGCTCGAGAGGGATCCCGACGGCGAGCGCCGCCTGGTGGTCGTCGCCCACGGCGCGAAGCGCGCGGCCGATGCGCGTTCGCGAGAAAAAGAGCCCCAGGGCGGCGACGAGAACACCCGCCACACCCGCCGCGAAGAGGTCGAACTGGCTGACGTTGACACTGCCCAGCTGGAACGGAACGTCCGGGATCCCGATTTCCAGGCCGTGGGCCTGGGCTCCGAGGAGCCCCTGCGAGGTCCCTTCGATCAGGAATGTGAGCCCGATCGTCGCGAGAAAGAGGGCGATCGGCGGCTGGTTGACGAGGGGTCGCAGCACGAGTCGCTCCACGAGCACTGCAAGGAGGATCATCGCCGCGAGCGCCACCGCGGCCGCGAGCGGGAAACGCCATCCCTTCTCGACGAACGTCACGAAAATCAGCGCCGCCAGGAACACCATCGCTCCCTGCGCGAAGTTGAGGACCCCGGACGCCTTGTAGATGAGCACGAAGCCGAGCGCGACGAGGGAGTACATCACCCCGGCGAGGAGGCCGCCGATCAGGACTTCCGCGAAGAAGGACCAGTCCATCGCTTCCTATCCGTGCGCGACGCCCAGATATGCCTCGACGACTGCCGGGTTTGCGCGGACCACGTCGGGCGAGCCGTCCGCGATCTTGCGGCCGTAGTCGAGCACGATCACGTGGTCGGAGAGATCCATGACGACGCCCATGTCGTGCTCGATCAAAACGATCGTCGTTCCGAATTCCTCGTTGACGTCGAGGATGAACCGGCACATGTCCTGCTTTTCCTCCACGTTCATTCCCGCCATGGGCTCGTCTAGGAGAAGCATCACCGGCTCGGCGGCGAGCGCCCGCGCGAGCTCGACGCGCTTCTGGAGCCCGTACGGCAGCCGGCCCGCCGGAGTATTGCGGATCGCCTCGATCTGGAGGAAGTCGATGACCTCTTCGACGCGACGGCGGTGCGCGATCTCCTCTCGACGCGCCGGTCCCCAGAAGATGGCCTGGGCCAGGATTGCCGAGCGCATTCGGAGGTTGCGGCCCGTCATGATGTTCTCGAGCACGCTCATGCCCTTGAACAGCGCGATGTTCTGAAACGTACGGCCGATGCCCTGGCGGGCGGCCTCGTGGGCGTTCATGCGCCGCCGGCGGACTCCCTCGAACGTGATCGCGCCGGCGGCGGGGTGGTAGACGCCGTTCAACACGTTCAGGAGCGAGCTCTTTCCCGCGCCGTTCGGCCCGATGATCGCGCAGATCTCGCCGCGCCGGACCTCGAAGCTCACACGCGAGAGCGCGGAAACGCCCCCGAAGGAAAGAGACACCTCGTGAACCTTCAGGATGACGTCGCCGATCCGTCTTTTGGACAGCATGGAGCGCCGGAGCGCGCGTAGTCTATCCGGCTTCGCCGCGCGAGACCGTCAGCGTCGGCCGGGGGAGGAACGTCAACCGCGGACGTTTGCGGGAATCGGAAACGTGCCCGTGGGAATGGACGAGCGCATCACCTTCCCGCCGAGCCCCGACAGCTTGACCTCCATCCGGTCGTAGCCGCGGTCGAGGTGGTACACGCGGTCGATCGTGGTCTCGCCGTCGGCCGCGAGGCCCGCGAGCACCAGAGCCGCCGACGCGCGCAGGTCGCTCGCCATCACGGTCGCCCCGGTCAGCGGTGAAGGGCCCTCGACGACCGCCCATCGTCCTTCGAGCCGGATCTTCGCCCCCATGCGGACGAGCTCCGGCACGTGCTGGAAGCGGTTCTCGAAGACGGTTTCCGTGACGGTGGACATCCCGTCCATTCCCGTGGCCAGCGCCATCCACTGCGCCTGAAGATCCGTGGGGAATCCCGGGTAGGGCGCCGTGGCGGCGTCCTGGGCGGAGAGCGCCCGGGCGGCCTTGACGCGCAGCCAGTCCTCGCCGGTGTCGACCTGCGCGCCGCTCGCGGCGAGGCGCGTCGTCAAGGCCTTCAGGTGCCCGGGCCGGCAGTTGCGCACGGTGACGTCGCCCCGCGTGAGCGCGCCCCCGATCGCGTACGTGCCCGCCTCGATCCGGTCCGGCACGATCGAGTGCGTGGCGCCGTGGAGCGATTCGACGCCCTCGACGACGATCGTGTCCGTTCCGTCCCCCGCAATGCGCGCTCCCATCGCGCGGAGGAGATCCGCGAGGTCCGTCACCTCCGGCTCGCGCGCCGCGTTCAAGAGGCGCGTCGTTCCCCGTGCGAGAGTCGCCGCGAGGAGCGCATTCTCCGTCCCCGTCACGGTGACGGTCTGGAACGGAACGTCGGCACCCGTGAGCCGAGAGGCGCTCGCCTCGACGTAGCCGTGCGCGAGCGTGACCTCGGCGCCCATCTTTCGGAACGCCTCGAGGTGGAGGTCGATCGGCCGCACGCCGATGGCGCATCCGCCCGGAAGCGACACCCGGACGGTCCCGGCGCGGGCCAGGAGGGGCCCCAGGACGAGGACGGAAGCGCGCATGGTCTTGACGAGGTCATAGGGGGCGTCGGCGGAACCGATTTTTCGCGCCTCGACGGTCGCCGCGCCTCCGGGCTCGGCCGCGAGAAAGACGCCGACGTGCTGGAGCAGCCGCTGCATGGTCCGGATGTCGCGCACGTCGGGAAGGTTGGTCAGCCGTACGGGCTCCGCGGAAAGGAGGGTCGCGGCGAGGCAGGGGAGCGCGGCATTCTTCGCGCCCGCGGTTGTGACGTCTCCCACGAGCCGCGCGGGCCCTTCGACGTGGAATCGATCCATGCGTCGGGAGATTGTACGCGCGCGTCAGACTCGGCGCAGGCGCACGACCCGGGGGATGGCCGCCAGGTCCCGGGAGATCCCCTCCAGGCGCCACGCGGGGCGCGCGGAAATCTCGCGCATGACCTCGATCGCCTGGCCAAATCCGATCTCGAAGAGAAACGGGGAGCCGGCCGCGAGAAAAGCCGGGACGCAGTCGAGCAGCGCCCGGATCGCGTCGAGCCCGTCGTCGCCGCCGTACAGCGCGAGCGCCGGGTCGTGCGCCGCGACGGTCCTCGGCAGGCTCGCGGCTTCGGTGCGCGCGAGATACGGCGGGTTCGAGACGACGAGGTCGAAGGTCGTGCCGGCGAGGGCGGAGAGCCAGTCGGACGCCGCGAGCCGCAACCGGGAAAGCACCCCGTGGCGGATACCGTTCTCGCGGGCGAGAGCGAGCGCGTCGAGAGAGGCATCCAGGGCGACGGCGTGCGCCATCGGGAGCTCGAGAAGCAGGGTGACGGCGATGATGCCGCTTCCCGTGCCGAGGTCGAGCACGCTGCGCGCGCCGGCCGCGGCCCCGAGGGCCTGGAGGATGAGCACCTCCGTCTCCGGGCGCGGGATCAGGCCCCGCACGTCGACGCGAAACGGCCGTCCGAAGAAGTCCCACTCTCCGACCAGGTGCTGGACGGGGGTGCCGGAGAGGCGCCGCGCCCAGAGCTTCTCGAACCGTTCCGCCGGGCTCTCGGGGACGGGAAGGCTCGGGTCGAGCCCGAGCGGATTCGTATGGCCGAGGACGTGTGCGAGCAGGATGCGGGCGTCCCAGAGGGTTGCCTCCGAGCCGGCGCGGCGGATCTCCTCGGAGGCGTGGTCGAGGCGGTCTTTGATGGTCAAGGGCGGAACCGAAGAAGCGCGGACATCAGCAGGCCGGATCCTTCGCTGCGTTCAGGATGACACGCGAGGTCTCTGCTTACGCCTTCGCGAGCTCGTCCTTGAGCTTCTCGGCCTGGAAGTGGGAGGTCAGGGGCTCGATGAGCTCGTCCAAATTGCCGTCGAGGACGTCCGCCATCCGGTGCGTCGTGAATCCGATCCGGTGGTCCGTGATGCGGCTCTGCGGAAAATTGTAGGTGCGGATCTTCTCGGAGCGGTCACCGGAGCCGACCATCTTCTTGCGTTCGGCGGCGATGGCTCCCTCGTGCTTCTCCCTCTCCATTTCGAGCAGCCGCGCTTTCAGCACCCGCATCGCCTTCGCCTTGTTCTTGATCTGGCTGCGCTCGTCCTGGCACTGCACGACGACGCCCGTCGGGATGTGGGTCAGCCGAACGGCCGAATAGGTCGTGTTGACGCCCTGACCGCCGGGACCGGAAGCACAGAACCGGTCGACGCGGATGTCCTTCTCCTCCACCCGGATGTCCACGTCTTCCGCCTCGGGCAGCACGGCGACCGTCGCCGCCGACGTGTGGATCCTTCCCGATCCCTCCGTTGCCGGCACTCGCTGCACCCGGTGGACGCCGCTTTCGTATTTGAGCCGCGAGTAGGCGCCCGCCCCCTCGACGAGCGCCGTGATCGCCTTGAGACCGCCGATGCCGGTGTCGTCGCGGTCGACGATCTCGACCTTCCACCGGCGTCTCTCGGCGTACCGCTCGTACATCCGGAAGAGCTCTCCCGCGAAGAGCGCCGCCTCCTCCCCGCCCGTGCCCGCGCGGATCTCGATGAAGACGTTGCGGGAGTCGTTCGGGTCCTTCGGGAGGAGGAGGATCTTCAGGTCCTCATCGATGCCCTCGAGCTGCGCCAGGAGGGCCGCCCGTTCCGCCGAAGCCATCTGGTAGAGCTCGTCTCCCGGCGCGAGGGACTCGGTCAGTTCGCGCGCCCCCTGGAGCTCACGGGCGATCCGCGTCCGTTCCTCGATCTTCGCGACGATGGGCTCGAACTCCGACAGCGTCCGCTGGGCGTCTCGGACGGCGCGGTGGTCCTGCACGAAGTCCGGATCCGCCAGCCGGCTCCGGATCTCTTCGTATCGGTGTCGGATGTCTTCGAGCTTTTCGAGCATGCAACGAGCTTTCAGCCCACCCGCTTTTCAGCTGTGAGCGGAAAAAGGAACTCGACTCCTAAAGTGCGTAGGAGAAGCGTGAAAGGGGTGCGGACGGGGCCGTCACGCGGATCGGAGGCTAGGCCGGCTTCTTCTCGTACCGCTTGCGGAACCGCTCGACGCGGCCCGCGGAGTCGACCAGCTTCTGCTTGCCCGTGAAAAACGGGTGGCATTTGCTGCAGATTTCGAGTCGCAGCTCTTTCTTCGTCGATCGCGTCGTCCACGTCTCGCCACAGGCGCAGTGGACGTTGACCTCATGGTATTCGGGATGCAGGTTCTGTTTCATAGGAACCGCGCATTCTAAGGCACACCTGGGCCGTCCGCAACCCCGGGCGGGGCGCGAAGGCCCGGGGACCCGACGAAACGGCGCATCCGGGCCGCAACTTCTTTCGCTGCAACGGTCTCGGCGGGCGCCTTCGGAGTAGAATCCGCGGAGACCGCTGTGTTTTATCTCTACATGACAGCTCCCGGGATGGCCGCGCAGAAGTTTCTGCTCGATCGCCCCGTGACGACCATCGGGCGGTCGTCCATGAACGACCTCCCCATCTCCGACAAGATGCTCTCGCGGCAGCACGCCCGGATCCTCCGCGACGGAAACGGGGGTCTCTCGATCGAGGACATGGGCTCCCGCAACGGCACGTTCGTCAACGGCGATCGGCTCACGACCCTCCTGCCATTGAAATCCGGCGACCGGATCACCGTCGGCGGCGTGACGCTGAAGGTGGAGTCCGAATCCACGACGCGGGTGCGGATCGACGAATTCGCCGGCGAAGACTCGCTCGACAACACGATCCTGAAGGCGTCGGCGGAGCTGCTTCGAAAGCCGGCGGAGACGGACCCGCGCCTGCCCGCCGAGCAGCTGACCAAGCTCATCGATTCCCTGCGGGTCGTCAACGAACTGACGATCGAGCTCCTCCGGGACATCTCCGTGGATGAGCTCCTGAAGTTCCTCATGGACAAGGTCTTCGAGACCCTCGCGCCGGACCGAGCGGTGATCATGCTGCGGTCCGGGGTGACGAACGAGCTCGTTCCCGCGGTCGTCCGCGTCCAGGAGGGCATCTCCGCCGACGACATCCGGCTCTCGAAGACCCTCGTCGCCGCGGTCGTCGAGAAGAAGAACGGCCTTCTCCTGATGGACACCGCGAACTCATCGGGCGTTTCCCTCTCGGAGTCCATCCGGATCTCGGGCATCAAGTCGGTCCTCGCCGCACCGCTCGAAAACGCCGGCGACGTCGTCGGGCTCATCTACGTCGACTGCCGGATGGGCCATCGCTCCTTCGAGGAGGCGGACCTCCGGCTCCTGACGTCCCTCGCGAACGTCGCCGCGGCGAAGATCCAGAACGCGCGGCTCATGGCGGACGCGGCGGAGAAGAAGCAGATGGACCGGGAGTTCGCCCTCGCGCAGGAGATCCAGCAGCGTCTTCTGCCCGAACACCCCCCGACCGTTCCCGGGTACGAGCTGTGGGGATCGAACATCCCGTCGCGACAGGTCTCCGGCGACTACTTCGACTTTCGTCCCCGTTCGGACGGGAAGATCTACTGCGCCATCGCCGACGTGTGCGGAAAGGGCGTGGGTCCCGCCCTGCTCATGGCGTCGCTCCAGGCTTCCTTCCACGCGTGGGCCGACGAGAGCGTGCCCGTTCCGGAAATGACGGGCCGCCTCTCGGAGGCGATCGCCCGGCGCACGGGCTCCGACCGTTTCATCACGTTCTTCCTGTTTCTCATCGACCCCGCGACGGGTCACATCCAGTACACGAACGCGGGCCACAACCAGGGGCTGCTCGTCCGCAAAGACGGCACCCTCCAGGAGCTCCCGTCCCACGGGCTGCCGCTCGCGCTCTTCCCCGGCCGCCCGTACGGCTCGTCCGAGTTCATCCTCGAGACGGGAGACTTCCTCTGCCTCTACACCGACGGCGTCACGGAGGCGGCGAGCCCGAGCGGAGAGGAGTTCGGGCTCGAGGGGTTGAAGGCGTTCCTGCGGACCCAGGTCGGGCTCGACTTGACCGAGGTGGACTCGGCGCTCGCCCGCAGGCTCGAGGAGCACGCCGCCGGCGAGCATTTCGCCGACGACCGCACGCTGCTCATGATCCGCCGAACCGGGCCTTAGTATGAGCCGGCTGCTCCTCGAAGGGGGCACGCTCCTCGGGCTCACGCGGCCCGAAGACATCCAGACGGCGGACCTCTATGCCGTCGACGGAACCATCCGCGCCGTCGGCGCGGAAGCGGAACGGCTCGCGCGCGTGGCGGGGGAACCCGTCGAACGGCTGAACGCGCGGGGAAAGTGGATCCTCCCGGGGTTCGTGCAGGCGCACCTCCACCTCTGCCAGACGCTGCTTCGCAACGGCCCGGAGAACCTGGAGCTCCTGCCCTGGCTCGAGCGGCACGTCTGGCCGGGCGAGGCGGCGCAAGACCCCGAGTCGATGGCGGTGTCCGCGCGCCTCGGCCTCGCCGAATGCCTCGCCGGAGGAGTGACCGCGGTCCTCGACATGGGCACGGTGCATCACACGGAGTCGCTCTTCCGGGCCGCCGCGCGCTCGGGAATCCGATACGCCGGCGGCAACGCGCTCATGGACGACCCCGACACCACGCCGGCCAACCTCCGTTCCTCCGCGTCCGAGGGCCTCGCGGAGACCGAGCGGCTCCACGCCACGTGGCACGGCCGGGAGCGGGGGCGGGTCCGCGTCGCCGTGTGTCCCCGGTTCGCGGTCACCTCCACGGAAGCGCTGCTGAAGGGCGCGGCGGCCCTGTCCGCGAAACACGACCTCCTGATCCATACCCATGCCAGCGAAAGCGCGGGAGAGGTCGAGCTCGTCCGAATGCGCACCGGGATGGGCAACATCGAGTACCTCGACCAGATGAATCTCCTCTCGCACCGGAGCTGCGTCGCCCACGGGGTCTTGACGGGACAAAGGGACTGGGCCGTCCTCGCCGAGCGGAAGACGACGATCGTGCACTGCCCCTCGTCCAACATGCGGCTGCGCTCGGGCGTCGCTCCCGTCTCCGAGCTGAAGCGGGCGGGCGTGCGCGTGGCGCTCGGCTCGGACGGCGCGCCATGCAACGACCGTCTGGATCCGTTCACGGAGATGCGACTCGCGACGTTCCTCCCCGCGACGCGAGGCGGTTCCGTTTCCGCCTTCGAGGCGCTCCGGATGGCGACGGTGGAAGGTGCGCGGGCGCTCCGTCTCTCCGACCGCATCGGGCTCGAGCCCGGCGGCCTGTGCGACGTCGCGATCCTCGACCCGGAAGCGGGTTGGGCGCTTCCGGATCCCTGGAGCGGCGAGCCCTACGGGGCGATCGTGCACGCGATGGGACGCGAGAACGTGTCGGCCACCATCGTGGACGGCGTGGTCCGCTACCGCGCCTCCGATCCGACGGTAGGGGGCCTGAAACCCTCGCCCACAGAAGTCCGAGCCGCCGCTGCGAAACTAAAGAGTCGGATGCACTGACTCGGCGCCGGCGGGTCCTGTCGCCGGGGACCCCGGTAGCGTGCATCGGCCGGCGCTCCTTAGCGAGGCGGATCGAGACCAGCTTCGCGCCGGCCTGCTGACGCT
>JALZAT010000035.1 GCA_030948185.1 Acidobacteriota bacterium | reverse complement strand
CCGGAAGACATGTTTCTACCCTTCCGGCGGGGCAGCGCGGACAACACCGGCCTTGGACTCGGCCTGTCGGTTTCTCGAAACAGCGTCATTGCCAATGAGGGAATTCTCACCGTCCGCAACAAACCGGGGTCGGGTTGCGTTTTCACCATCGACTTGCCCCGGCACTCAATGCCCGCGCGGTCTCCAGTATCAAGGGCGGTTGCGGACTAGCGAAGAACGGAAGCGCTGGACCACCGCCCACCTTCGCGATGATCCGTCCGGACGTTCAGGGAGGATCCTGCCACGCCGTCCGGCCCCGCGGCCGGGAACGCGCAGTTCGACCGATGGCGTTGATGGCGTGCGGCGGCGTCGGCGATGCGCGCGTGAGAGCTGAACGCCGGCCCGCGATCTTCGTTAGTTCCGGATGCGAGGACGTTTGGGCCGGCGGGTCGTTCGATCGATAGCGACCTTCCTAACTCGTTCGCCTCCCGGCGAAGGTCGAGGCGAGGCGGCCGACACGCGAAGCGAATAGACCCGCGTGAATTCGGCTCCGAACAGCAGGATCAACGAGGCGTAGTACACCCAGAGAATGATCAGGACGAGCGACCCGGCGGAGCCGAACGGCGACGTCAGCGACGAGCGCCCCAGGTAAAGGCCGATCAGGTATTTGCCCACCGAAAAAAGAAATGAGGTCACGATCGAGCCGAGCCAGACATCACGCCATGCGATCTCGGCGTCGGGAAGGATCCGGAAGATCGCGGCGAAGAGAAGCGCGAAGATCAGGAACGAGGTCAGGAGGTGGATCCCCTCCAGAAACGGCACGGGCAGCGGAACACGGGCCGCTGTGAATTCCCTCAGGGATTGGAGCGCCGCAGACAGGGCCAGGGAGACGGACAACAGAAACCCGATACCGATCACGAGCGCGAAGGAGATGATCCGCTTCTTCAACATCGAGCGGATCAACGGCCCGGGCTTTGGAGCAACTTCCCACACGAGGTTGAGCGAGATCTGGAGCTGAACGAAAGCCGCCGTGGCAGCCAGTACGAGCGTCACGATGCCGATAGCTCTCGCGAGCCAACCCGCGTCTTGCACGGAGATCGTCGTGAGCATCCCTTTAACGGCGAGCGATTGCTTCTCACCCATCAGCGTCGCGAACTGGTGGACGATCTGCCCCCGAACGGCGTCCCGCCCGAAGACCGCTCCCGCGAGCGCGATCACTAGAATCAGGATCGGGACTAGCGAAAAGAGCGTGTAGAAGGCAAGCGCCGCGCTCTGTGTCAGCGCGTCGTGCGCGTCCCACTTCGAGAACGTCTCACGGAAAAGTGTCGCGGTCTCGACAAGGCCATGGATAACCCTCCTCCTGCCCGCAACCGCTGTCATCGTGTTCGTCCGCGGTCTGGTCGAGATGACTCCTCGGGTCGTGCTTAGCGCTACAGCAGCGGCGCTCGAGCGGAGAGTCTTGCTGTGAGCCACGGTGCTCTTTGCCCTAACGCCGCGTCTATCTTACTTGGGCATCCCGGATCTTCGCCTCATTCGGCCGCCAGCCGGATGTTCTCGTTACACGAGCGCGGCGACTTGCTTGATCCAACGCTACCGCCCCGAAGTTTCGCTCCTGAGCTTCGCGGAAATCGGCGGTAGCTCGTCCTTGGGCGTCCAGGCATCGAAGAGTTCTTTCCGCCGTGAGGGGTGCAAGGCCCGCACCACGTCGCTCCGGGAATCCCTTCCATTGGGAGGAAGGGTTCCGTAAGTCCGACCGCCTTGTCGACACAGGGAAGGTCGGAAGGGCACCCGGAGCGCGGAGAGGTTCACGACGGGTTCACGCGAAGAGCTTGACCCAAGCCGCCCACCGGCAGACCCCCGGCAGCAGGCATCGCCCGGTCGCCGGCGCTCACTCCAATCGTTCTCGAAGCGAATACCGTCGACCTCCGGGGGGGCCGGGGCGCCACGAACACTATGGACACCAATCCCCAAGAGCGCCCGGTGAACCGATCCCGGGACACGGACGCCTTCGCCACCGGTCCGCAGAGATCCTGACGCGAAGAGAAGGTGCGGAAAAGACCGTGCGACTAGACTCTCTCGATGGCGGTGGATTGAGAGCGGGGGTCGTGAAAACGCAGCGGGGATTCCGCGGACGCGCGGGTGCCGCGTCGATTCTTTCGGCGGTGCTCGCGTTTGCTTGCGGCTGTCGCCCCGGACCGCCTGTCGCGAGCCTCCGCATCTCTCCCGCCACCGTCCGGCTGGGCTATCCGGAGAGCGCGCCCCTCCATTTCGACTGGTCGCCCACCGCCGCTCTGGGCAATGGCGGAACACCGACCGTTTTCGTGCACCTCCTCGATGAGCGGCGTGGCGTCCGCCGTACCTTCGACCATCCCTTTCCGGAGGCGTGGGCGGCCGGCAAGCCGGTCTCGTACGACCTCGAGCTCTACCAGTCCGCCCTCGGTGCCGCGCTTCCGCCCGGCCAGTACGCCGTCACCGCGGGCCTCTACGACCCCTCCTCCGGAAACCGATGGGCCCTCGACGCGGGCGGGATCGAGCTTGGCCGGCGGGAGTATCGAGTCGGCACCGTCGAGGTACCCGCGCCGGCCCCGGCCTCCGCCCCGAGGTTCGATTTTTCGGGAGAGTGGGGACCCCTCGAGCCGGACCCCTCCGTCCAGATCCTCGCGCGGCGGCGGCTCCACGGTCCCGCGTCGCTGCGGTTTGCCGCGAGGCCCGGAGCTCCTGGAAAGGTCCGTCTCGCGCTCACGGTTCACGGGGCCGCGCTCGCAGTCGAGTCCGACTGTGCGCCGGGAGCGGAGGGGCGCCTCGAACCCGGATACCACTGGCTCGGGTTCGATTTGAACGCCAGCGGGACCTGCGCCATCCGGTTTCCCGACGTGCGGAGCAGGGTGAATGGCCCCGCCGAGTCGCTCGATGCGGCGGCGCGCCATGCCGAGCCCGCGACGTCCCTCGACGTTGCCGCGTGGCGTCCCCCAGGCCGCTAAATCTACCTGCCGGGACGGGAAAGAAGTCGGAGAGGAACCGGCGGCGTCGGACTGCTGACCGGGCGGAGCCTCCGCGCGAACGCGCTGTTCAACACCTGGCGCCGGGCTCCTCGAAGGATCGAGGCGACCGAGAGGAACCCCGCGACGATCTGCGCGGAAAACGGAAGCCTCAGGACCAACGCTCCGACACCCCAGAGAAGGATCGCAAGCACGGGCATGTTTCGCCTCTGGCCCTCTGACGCCGCGCATGCCCCGAAGGATTACACGTCACCCCCTCACCCAACCTCACCGCCCGACCGGGGGAAGAGCAATCAGCCTCGCTGGTTCACCGGAAGTCGGAGCGGAGCGTGAGCGCAACTGAGGCGACTTCAGTGATATCGGGCAATCACGGCCAGAAGCTTTCCGAGCTCGATCGGCTTGGTGAGGCACTCGTCGGCTCCGAGCGTCACGCCCAGGTCCGCGCGGGTCTCCGCCGTCAAGAGGACCACCGGAATCGACGCGATCTTCTCGTTGCGCACCTGTTCGGCTCGGAACTCCCATCCGTTCATCACCGGCATCATGAGATCCAGGAGCACGAGGCAGGGCGGAGGGGTGATCTCCAGGTAGTCGAGCGCTTCGCGGCCGTTCACGGCGCAATCGACGGAGTAGCCGGAGGCGCTCAGAGCGTCCGAGAGCGCGTCGCGCAGGTCGGGATCATCCTCGACGACGAGAAGCCTCGGACGGTCGCCGGTTTCGGACGCCGGAATCAAAACGCGTCCGCGCCGGAGGGCTGAAAGGCCCCGAAAGCCGGTTCGCCGCAGTGAGCGGACACGATTTCCAGGAGTCGGGAGAGATTGACGGGTTTCGAAAGAGACGTGAAGATACCGAGCGCCTGCGCTTCGGCCCGCTCCCTGTCCGAAGCAGAGAACGAAACGACAGGCACGGCGGCAATGCGTCGGTCGGCGAGCTGCGCGCGGCGAAATTCCATCCCGTTCATCACGGGCATTCACATGTCGAGGAGCACGACGCACGGAGTCTCCGCGAGGAGCCGCTCGATCGCCTCTTTTCCGTTGGCGGCTGCAACCACGGCGTAGCCCTCTTCGTGGAGGGCGTCCACGACCGCGAATCGAAGATCCGAGTCGTCCTCGACGAGCAGCACCGATTTTCGCTCGATCACCGCCTTCCTCTCTGCGAGGACCGTGCCCGCTCTGGCGGCGGGCATCGGAGGATTCCTACTTGGTATGGAACCTGCTGTACAGGGTCCGCGAAAGGAGGGCGCCATGCTGCTCACCCTCGGAGTCATCCTGTTGATTGCCTGGCTGCTCGGTCTCGTGGCGTTTCACGTCACGAGCTGGGCGATCCACGTCGTGCTGGTCCTCGCCGTGATCGCGTTCCTCGTGCATCTCGTGTCGGGGCGGCGCAGAGTCGTCTGACCGGCGCTCGTCTCCGCGTCATTTCCCGGGGCGGCCGACCGGTGACGGGGCCGCCCTCGTTTCCTCTCTTCCCCTGATACCCTCGGCGCCGATGCGGCGTCGGCTGGCTGTCGCTCTCGCGGCGCTCGGACTCGCGGCCGCCGCGCCGTCCTCGGGGCAACGTCCGTCCGCGGAATGGCGGACCATCCAGACGGCTCGGTTCCGCGTTCACTTTCCCGCCCCATTCGAGCGCTTCGCGCAACGCGCGGCGGCCTCCCTCGAAGCCGTCGCGCCCCGGGTCACCGAGTACATCGGCTACACGCCCCCCCGGCGCATCGAGGTCCTCATCACCGATCCCGCCGCGGACGCCAACG
This sequence comes from Acidobacteriota bacterium, assembly GCA_030948185.1. Classification (GTDB taxonomy): domain Bacteria; phylum Acidobacteriota; class Thermoanaerobaculia; order UBA5066; family Gp7-AA6; genus JALYUA01. The sequence goes on along the minus strand of JALZAT010000035.1, from coordinate 41,751 downwards.
GAATCGCCTTCCCCTTTCTCGACCGCCCGTACATCGAGCTCTGGGCCACGCCGCCGGATCCGGAGTCCGGGCTCGGCGATTTCCGGGACTGGACCGAGATCCTCGTCACGCACGAGGTCGCCCACATCGTCCACCTGACGCGTCCTCGAAATCGGCCCGGTTGGCTGGAGCGGATCCTCCCGCTGCCGATCGGTCCCGTGTTCTGGAACTCGCCTCGATGGGTCGCGGAAGGCTACGCGACGCTCGTCGAAGGGGCCCTCACGGGATCCGGGCGTCCCTCTTCGAGCTATCGAGCGATGGTCCTCCGCCGGTTCGCGATCGAGGGGAAGCTTCCGTCGTACGGGGCGCTCGATGGGACGTCCGGCTGGCAAGGCGGGTCGATGGCGTACCTCGTGGGCTCGAGCTACCTCGAGTGGCTGGAGGCGCGCGCCGGGTCCGGCAGCCTGCAGCGTCTGTGGAAGCGGATGGCGTCGCGCCGAGGGGGCGGCTTCGGCGCCGCGTTTCGGGGCGTCTTCGGGCGCTCGCCCCAGGACCTGTACGACCGCTTCCGCGCGGAGGTGACCGCTCGCGCCATCGAGCAGGAGAAGACGCTCGAATCCGCGGGGCTCGTCGGCGGCGAGAAGTGGCAGCGTCTGGAGGGGAGCACGGCGTCGCCTCAGGTCAGCCCCGACGGGACGCGGCTTCTTGCGCGCCGGTCGCCCCGGCCCGGCGAAGGATCTCTCGCCGTATGGACCCTCGTCCCGACCGCGGAGGAAGCGCGGGCGGCGGTGAAACGTCTCGAGCGCGAGCGGGAGCTCCTCTCTGATCCCAACGAAGTGGCGGACCGGCCCGAGCCTCCGGAGCCCCGCGCCCCTCGCTGGACCCTTCCCCGGCAGAACGGCCGCTCGCCGGAGGATCCGCGATGGATGCCCGACGGCCGCCGTGTGCTGTTCACTCGGCGCGTTCCCGACGCGCAGGGAATTCTCCATCGAGCCCTCTTCCTCTGGGTGCCGGAAACGGGCGCCGTCTCCGCCGTCACGCGCCGCGCGGACGTTTCCGATGCGGACCCGGCTCCGGACGGCGCCTGGGCCGCCGCCGTGCGCAACCGGTACGGCACGTCGGAGCTCGTCCGCGTCGAGATCCCGTCGGGCCGCGTGAGCCCGCTCGCCGGAACGGGCTCCGACGAGTGGGAGGTCTGGAGCCACCCGCGCGTTTCTCGAGACGGGGCAAGAATCGCGGCGCTGCTCCATCGAAAGGGCGTGTGGAGGCTTCTCATCCTTCCCTCCGGCGGCGCATCGCCCCCCGGGCAGGCGCGGGAGCTCCCGCTTTCACCCGGCGCCTCCGTGTTCGGACCGCCCGCGTGGTCGCCCGACGGCCAGATGGTGTTCGCGGCCACGGACTCTTCCGGAGTCTGGAACCTCGCGGCGTTCGACGCCTCGGGGGACGCGCCTTCGCGGCTGATCACGCGGGTCACCGGCGGCGCTTTCTCTCCCGCGCCCGAGCCGGACGGCTCGGCGCTCTTCTTCCTGGAGCTCACGGCGCGCGGAGTGGACCTGCGGCGCCTCCCGCTTCGTTCCGGCGGCGAGGGGGAAGAGGTCCCGTACCTGCGCCTCGACCCCCTTCTCGCGCCTCCGTCCGTCGAAGCGCGCCCTCCTCTGGCTCTCGCGCCCGTTTCTCCCGCTCGCCCTTACCGGCCCGCCGACACGCACGTCGTCCGGCTCTTCTCCTCGTACACGGTGGGACCGGACGGCGCGTCGTACCTCTCGGGCGCGCAGGGTGGCGATCTCGTCGGACGGCTCGACTGGATCGCGGCGGCGGCGTTTGGCAATGCCGCCGGTCCGCGCGGGGGCACGGTGGCGCTCCTGTGGGCGGGGCTCCCCGTCGAGTTGCGCGCGCAGGTCTTTTCCTCCCTCGAACGGCCGGGAGGCCAGCGTCTGGTCCCGCGCCCCGAGCTCGACTCCGAGCGCCGGGGCGGTGCGCTCGCCGCTTCCTGGGAGGCAGTCGAGCCGTGGGGCCGGCTCCGGGCCGAGGCGTGGGGCGGCGCCTCGAGGGTCGAGGCCCTCGCCGCGCCTCTCGGAGAGACCTTCGGGCGGGTGCTCGGCGGCGCACGGCTCTCGGCGAGCTGGCGGCGGTCCCGCGGGAAGACGGGGTTCGGGCTCGACGCGAACGCCGCGGCGCTGGTAGGGCGCACGTCGGGCGACTCCTGGAGCCAGCGCGCCGCGGCCGTACGGTGGACCGGCTCCGCGGAAATCGGGAGAGTCGCGCTCTCCGGCCGCGCGGGATGGAGCGGCGGCTCTCCGACCCGCTTCGACCAGTTCTCCATCGGCGGCGCGTCGTCGCCGCTCGTTCCCTCCGGTCTCGACTGGAATCGGATCGAGAGCCCGGCATTGCCGACGGCGGCGCAGCTCGGCGACCGCTTCGAAGGGGGCCGCCTCGAAGTGTCGCCCTCGGCAGGCCCGATCGTCCTCTACGCCGAGAGGTGGAGGGCCTGGGACCGGGGCGCTTCCAAACCCGACCTCGTGAGACTCGAAGGGATCGAGCTCCGGCTGGAGCGCCTCATCCCCGCGGAGATTTCCTCCTCGCTCGCGCTCTATGTCGGCGCGGCCCGCGTTCGAAGCGCGACGCCGCGCTTCGATTCGATCCGGGGGTACGGCGGCCTGATCTATCGGCCCTGAGGGAAGGTGAGAGGTGAGAGGTGAGAGGTGGGAGGCCAGAGGTGAGAGGAGTGAGGCGAGGGGGTGAGTCCCCTCCTCTTTCCTCTGACCTCTCTCCTCTCACCTAATCTTCGTAGAACGTCCTCGCCTGCACGCGCCCTTTTTTCGCGGCGAGGGAAACGCGCACCTCGTGGTAGCCGCGAGGGCCCGGCGGCTTGACGAAGACGAGGACGTAGCGCCCCTCGATGGCCCGGCGGACGCGGTCGATCGCCAGCGACGGGAAAAGGTTCGTCTTCACGTAGGAGCCGCCGGTCAGATCCGAGATGTTCTCGAGCGAGTGCTGGAGGGTGTGGTAATTGGCGTCGGTCACGTCGAGCGAGAAGATCGTGATGCGGGCGCGCGCGAGCGCCGGGAGCGCGGCGGAGAAGTCCTCGATGTCCTTGACGTTCGGGCCGGCGATCCCCCCGATCGTCCCGAGCCCCCAACCGAAGAAGAGCATCGACTTGCCGCCAGGAATCGGCGCTGCCGCCTTCGAGATCAGCTCGAGCGCCCGCTCGGGCGTGACGGCGCGAAGCGCGCCCGCGTAATCGAAGTTGCGCGCCAGGGATGGGCCCGGCTGCGGCGGCACGGGAACCGCCCGTCCGGTCCGCAGCGCGGCGTGGATCGCCGCCACGATCTTCTCCCGATCCGCGGTGAAGTCCTGCCGGAGCTTCAAGTGGGAGTCGAAGGAGAGAACGGCCACGCGGTCGGTCGGGAAGAGCGTGTCGAGAAACTTCTTGGCCTGGATGCTCATCCGCATCAGGCCGAGCAGCCGCGTCGGCACGAAGTCCGTCTGGAACAGGAAAATGAGGAGGCGTCCGGGAGCCACCTGCACCGTCGGCGGCGGCTCGGCTGCGAACGCGTCCGCTTCCCGCGCCGGCTCGACCTCGGGGGCTTCCGCGGGAAGCCACTCCGCCGATTCCAGGGGCAGGCTCTTGCCGTCGACAAGGACGCGGAAATCGGCCGCGGCGAGTCCGGGCATCGCGTCTCCGCGTTTGTCCGTGACGAACGCGTCGAGAACGACGCGGTCGACCCTCGCCTCTTCCCGGTAGGTCCCGGGACGGGGAGCGGTTTGACCGCGCGAGAGCCCCGCGAGCGGGAGAGCGAGGAGGAGCAGCGCAGCGGCGATTTGCAGCGCGGAGCGTCCCATGGTGAATACGATCTCACGAGTCGGGAGGGGCGCGTCGCTTCCCGGCGCCGGGACGGGGAGCGGACCCGCTAGACTGCCGCGGTGGGACAGAACGAGCCACGCCCCTTTTCCGACGCGTATGCGACGCTTGCCTCTCTTCGCGCGCTTGCGGACTCGTGGAACGGGACCGGTCCGATGAAGAGGCTCGGTGTCCGGCTCGAGTTCGAGCGCGTCGATCGGGTGCGCGCCGTGATCGATCCCGTCGAGTCCTACCACCGCGGCGGCATCGGGACGGCGGCCGTGAACGGGGCCGTGCTCGCCGGCCTCTTCGACCTCGCGATCGGCACGGTCGGCTGGCTTTCGCGCCCGAACACCCGCTCCGCCACCGTGTCGCTGGCCATGACGTTCCTCCGACCGACGCGCGGCGACCGCGTCGTGGTCGAGGCCCGCCTGCTCCGGGCCGGGACGAACCTGACGTTCGCGGCGGCGGAGATAACCGACGGCTCCAGCGAGGTGACCGCGCGCTGCGACGGGACCGTGGCCGTCGCGCGCGGCGGCGCGGAGGAGAACGAATACACGAGGCGGATGCGGCCGGCAGTCGCAGGTGCGGCTAAGGGCTCAGAGTCTTTGCGGCCTCCCGGATCTTCGCGGCGCAGGCCTCGATCGCCTCGGCCGTCTTCGCGATCCCGCGGTTGACATCGGCCCACTGCTTTTCTTCGATCGCCTCGCGCACGGCGGGAAGCGTCTTCACGTCGTATCCCGTGTAGAACCCCGGCGCGTACACGTAGTGGCGGAACCAGGGGCGGCGGGGTAGCCCTTCCTCGCGGGTCATCGACCGTTCCGCATTGCGGAGGAGCGCGTTGACGGCCGCCAGCCGGACAGGATCCCGCGGCGCGTCTGCCGAAGACGCCGCGCTTTCGTACTCGCGAGCGGCCCGCGTGAGAGCCTCCGAAGCGTTCTGAAGGGGCGCGAAATCGAAGTGGGGGACCGGGGGCTCCCTCTTCGGCTCCCTCAGTTCCGGTTCGCGGGGATCCGCGATGGCCGCCCAGACTCCTTCGTCGAGCTTTCTCGACTGCTCCTCGTTTTCCTCGCGCTTGCGGTCGGCGAGCCCGCGGACCTCCTTCACGTACTCTCCGATCGTCTCGGAGAGCGTCTCGAACTCGAACGGCAGGAGATCCGCGTTCGCGAGCCTCAAGAGGATGAGTCCCGTCGTTTCCGCCAGCGCCTTGCCAAACACGAAATCTCCGTCGGAGAACTTCGTGTACCAGGCGAAGTCGTCGTAGATCGAGTGATAAACGCCGCCGCCGCCCTCGCCTCCGAAGCCGAGGTTCAACGAGGCGATCCCGAGGTGCTGGAGAAATGGCGTGAAATCGGACCCCGAGCCGAGCGCGCCGATCTTGAGGTTCTTCCGCTCCCGGGCTTCCTTCCGCTCTTCGGCCGTGCGCGCATCGTCGATGCGCTTCAACCGCGCGCGCCGCTCGACGGAGATCTTCTTCTCGGGGTCCGAAACGTCCCGTTCGACCTCGTTGGCGAGCGTCTCGAGCGTGTGAGAGCCGGAAACGTCGAGGAATCCCCGGCCGTTCGAGTCGGTGTTCAGGTACACGACGGCTTTCTTGACGAGCTCGTCCGCGTGCGTTTCCACCCACTCCGTGGAGCCGAGCAGGCCCGGTTCCTCCCCGTCCCAGGCGCAGAGCAGGATCGACCGCTTCGGCCGCCAGCCGCCGCGCACGAGAGCGCCCATGGAGCGCGCCTCTTCCAGAAGCGCGGCGAGCCCGCTCACCGGATCGCTCGCGCCGTTGACCCAGGCGTCGTGGTGATTGCCGTGGATCACCCATTCGTCCGGCCACGTGGAGCCGGTGATCTGCGCGACGACGTCGTGTGCGGGGACGATTTTCCAGTCGAAGGAAACGGCGAGGTGCACGACGGCGGGCCCGGGCCCGATGTGGTACGTCTGTCCCAGGCCGCCGCGCCACTCCCTCGGCGCCACGGGCCCGGCGAGGGCCTGCAGAAGAGGCCTGGCGTCGCCCCAGGAGATCGGGAGGACGGGGATCTTCGTGAGCGTCGGCGCGTCTTTGCGGTCGAGCCGGCGCGCGTCCTTCGTCGCCCCGATGCCGGGGGTCAGAGGATCGCCGGGAAAGAGAGGCATGTCGGCGACGCTGCCGCGCTGGACTCCCTGCTCGGGGCGCCAGGCGCCGTTCGGGTAGGCATCCCCGTCGAAATATCCGTCGTCGCGCGGATCCGAGTAGATGAGGCAACCGACCGCGCCTTTTTCGGCGGCGACTTTCGGCTTGATGCCGCGCCAGCTCGCGCCGTAGCGCGCAATCACGATCTTGCCGCGCACGTCGACGCCGAGCCGCTCGAGGCGCTCGTAATCCGCCGGCAGGCCGTAGTTCACATAGACGAGCGGCGCCGTCACGTCTCCGTCGATCGAATAGGCGTTGTACGTCGGCAGCTGCCGATCGGTCTGGGAAGAACTCGGATCGCCGGGAAGGGGCGGCTCGGCGAGTGACGCGCGGAACCGCGTCGGCGCGACGAGCTCGACGAGCCGACGCCGGGGGGTCGGGAAGAGCACGTGAAACGTCTCGATTCGCGCGTCGAGGCCCCACTCCCGGAACTTCGCGACGATCCATTTCGCGTTTTGTTCTCCGCGCGGGGAGCCGATGTGATGAGGTTCGGCGGAAAGCTGGCGGTCGTACTCCCGGATGTTTGCCGCTTCGATTCCGGCGGCGTACCGTGCCTCGATCGACCTCTCGGCGGGGAAATCCCGAACGAATCCGCGCGGCATTCCGAGCAGCGGCAGAAGCAGCATCGTCGCGGATCCGCGTTTCAAATTTTTCATCGGCGACGGATTCTATCCGCGAGCGCGCGATTCCCGTTGCGTCTCCCGCGCTTCTTGCCTAGAATGAAAACGTTGACAGGGCGGGCCGGACGAGGCGTCGCGGCCTGGAACGCTTCGGAGGGCGAAACGTGCTCGACTTCGCTCCGAACGCTCGGTTCCTTCGGCTGGCGTCTTGGAGCTCGGGGAACCCGGGTGCCCCCCGAACCAACAGACGGCCGCCCCCGATCCATTCTTCCGGACACATTCGATGAAGCTCGTGTGGTCGCAGCCCGCTTCCTCGGCGGATCGGCCCCGATCGCTCCTTCTTCTGGGGGTCGTCTGCATTTTCTTCGGAGGCGCGGTCGTCGGCCGTCCCGGGCCGGAGTCGCCGCGCCTTTTCCGCGCCGCCGCGGCGAGTCTCGTCGGGACCGGCCTCCTCGTCTGCCTCGCCGGCGGCGTGTCGCTCGCCTTGCAGAGGCGGAGGCCCGGTCCCGCATTGACGCTGGCCGATCCTTCCCGACCGGCTTCGGATGGCGATGGATTGCGAGAGGAGGAACAGCGGTGAATCGCGAGAACGTCGTTCCCTTCGTCTCCTCCGCTCGTGGCGCCCTGGCGCGCCGCGGTGCGCCGGACAAGTCCCGCAGGATGCCGCCGATGGTCGACGTCGAGTGCCCGCGCTGCGCGGCCGTGCTGTCCGTGGACGCCGCGAGTCTGCGTGCGCGGCCGGAGATTCTCTGCGCCGGTTGCGACTCGACGATCTCTTTCGACCAGGGAGAAGCCGCGGCGGACTAGGACTCCAGCGCCGGGCGCTTCCTCTCGGGCCGGATGCCCGGGTTGCTTCCGCGCCGCAGGCTCGGTTCGCTCAGCGGACCAGGTCGCGGATCGCCGGAACGCCGAGCACGAAGAGGATCAGCGACAGCGTCAGCGACACGAACCCGAGGAAGAGCGCGATCGGAGCCGAGTTTCGCGCGAGAACCGCGAACAGCTCGGATCCGAGCCCCAGCATCATGCAGACCGACGCGAGTCGCACCATGGAGAGCCTCCCGGCCCCCGGGCTCTGCGAAACCCGTGCCGTGTCGAGGGGCCTCCGTCTCGGGCTTCAGATACGCCCAGCGGTGGGGCATGTCGAGGATCGCGCCGAACCGGAGCAGAAGCGACGTCGAGAGGCGCCCATCGTCCCCCGCCTCCGGGTCGAAAGCGTTCGCCCGGCGGGTGAAGTCCAGGGGCGGCAGGGGGAAAGGGCCCCAGCGCAGCCCGGTGGCGGCGCCGCCGTCGGGAAGCCCCGCCCGCTCGGCAGACAGAGGGGAAACTGAGATCGACTCGCGGCCGGGGACGCCCGCCAGGAGGCGGAGGATCTCCTTGCGGTGGTTGATGATCGCCACGGGCCGGTTGTCGTCGTCATCCAGCACCGCGCGGTAGTAGCCCTCGGGACGCACCCATTTCTCGGGATCGTGGACCCGGAGCCGTCCTCCCGCCCGGTCGTACTCGACGATCGCCTCCCGGAAGAGGGCGGCTCCGGCGGCCGCGTCGGCGCCCTCCGGGATCGCGTCCGTGGCCTCGACGCAGATGGAGGGCTCGCTCCAGGCGCCGATAGCGAGCCGCGCGCCCCGTGCGAGCCGGCGGCCGAAGACGTCGTTCGTCCAGAACAGGGGAAGCGTTTCCGCGAGAGATCTCTTGAGCCGCACGGGCCCGTCCGTCTCGCCGTCGATGGCGAGGCTCCAATCGCGTCCGGCGACGCTCGCGCGGACGGCGGCCACTTCGGAACCGGCGGGAAGGAGCGGGGCTTCCGCGGAGGGACCGGGCGACCAGGTCCCGGACCAGCCGCCGGCCGCAACGTCTTCGAGACCCTCGGTCGGAAGGTTCGTTCCCTTCTGGTCCACGTCGACGGAGACGCCTCGATACGACGAGTCCCGCCATCGGGTGGCGCTCTCGAAATCGAGGCGAAGCCCGGCCGATCGGACCGAGAGCAGCCGGAGCCCTTTTCGGGCGAATCTCAGGAGGAGGGGGTTGCCGCCTTTGACGACCAACCGCACCGAGACTTCGTCCGCGGAGGCCGGCCCGAGCGAGATCTTCGCCCGCTCGGCGTCCTCGAAGAGGTAAGCTCGGCGCCAGAAATAGGAACGGGTCAGAAGCTCCGCCAGGATGGGCTCGGAAACGACGCGTGTGACCGCGTCCTCGTCGGTGAAGTACGCCTTCCCGCCCTGCACTCCTCGCTGAGTCGAGAACCCGGCCGACGAGATCGTTTCCCGGTATCTTCGCGCATCCCACTCGATCTGCTCGGTCCCCCGCGCCGGCGAGCCGCGGGAGGAGAGCTCGAGGCGGATCACCTGCGAACCCGGCATCGGGCGCACACGGGATGTGCGCCGGTACTCCTCGAGGATCCGAACCGCGAGGCCGTCTCGCGACACGCAACCGAGCACGGCGGCGAGCGATGCCGCTGCGAGGCAGACGGCGGCCGCTCGCCGGGAAACCTGTGCGTCCCGCATCGAGGGTCGCATCTTAATGCCGCGAGGCCGAGGAAGAAAAAAAGCTTGCGGGAGCCGTTTTTCTTGCTTGTGCCCGAAAAACGGTGGTTAGAATAGCCCACCGATTTTGATTCCGCCGGCAACGGCGATTCCACAAGAAGAAGGGGTAGTGAATATGGCAAAAGACTCGAAGTCGCTTTCCAAGTCCGCGATCGCCGATCACCTGGCCAAGTCCACCGGCAACACGAAACGAATCGCAACACAGTTCCTGGACGACTTGACGGCGCTTGCGTACAAGGAAGCGAAGAACAGCTTCACGATCCCCGGCGTCGGGAAGCTCGTGCTCGTCAACCGCAAAGCGCGGCTCGGCCGCAACCCCGCCACGGGCGAAGAGATCAAGATTCCCGCGAAGCGCGTCGTGAAGTTCCGCGTCTCGAAGAAGGCAAAGGACGCCATCCTGGGCTCCAAGAAGTAACGAGCTCTCGGACCAGGAAGAAAGCGGTCCCGGGCGGGACCGCTTTTTTCTTTGCGCCGAATTCGGCGAATCTCGTTCCCCCCGTTATTGCGGAGAGACCGTTTTCGACTTGGTCGTCTTCGTCGTGGTCGTCGTCTTCGAAGTCACGGAGCGCACCACCGGCTTTCCGCTCACCATCGTCGTCTGAACGGACACAGTCTTGCCCACCGCGACATCCTGCGGAAGCTGTGAATCCGTGGTGATCGTGTAGGTCGTCACCTTGTTGCCGGGCCCGACGACCGTGATCGACTGGCCGGGCTCGTACGCTTTAACGGTCCCCGACACCGTGGTGCTCTTCGTCGTTCGGGTCGTCGTCTGCTGCGTCGTGGCAGCGGGAGCTTCCTGACTGGTCGTCGTCGTGGTCTGGCGGGACCCCGCGGAGGAGCCGGACGCCATCGGGGCAGCGGCCGGGGCTCCGGGCTCGTCCCGCACTTCCGTCCGCGTCTGCTTCGAGCCGTCCGGCGCGGTGGCCTCGACGAGGCTGATTTTCTGGACACGAACCGAGCCGTCGACGGGCGAGCTGTAGACCGTGATGCGGCGCCCGACCTGAATTTCGCTCGGCACGGCGAGCGCGGAGTCGAGCGTGTACGTCTGAGTCCTGCCCTGCGCGTCGCGAACGACGATCGTCTGCCCCGGCTGGTACTGCATCACTTCGCCGGTCACGGTCGTCTGCGTGGTCGTCGAACCGTCGGGGTTTTGAGTCGACGTCGCCCGCGTGGTCGTCGTCGACGTCGTGGTAGGCGTCTCCTGGGCGGCGAGGACCGAGGCGCCCGCCGCGAGGGCGACGATCGCGAGTTTCAACTTCATGGTCATCTCACTCTCCTTTTCGCATCGACTCCGGGAAGTCGGAATCGGATTTTCCGAAATCTCCTCTGGCAGCGAAGAAAAAAGCCCCCCGGAGGGGGCAGATCGTTGCGACCGGAGGGCGTCAGGCCGCCTTCTTCTTGACGGCCGTCTTCTTCACGGCCGTGGCGGGCCCGATGATGGTCGCCTTGTTGCCGTTGTCGCCTTTCACGTACGTCACCTTCACCTTGTCGCCGACGTTCACCGCCGAGCCCTTCATCGAGACGTTCTCGTCGAGGTCGAACGAGTAGTCCTTGTTCTTGGGCCCGGTCACGGTGATCTTCTTGCCGGCTTCGTAGGTCTTGACGCTGCCCACCACGACTTCGGTCTTCACCTTGGTGTTCTTGCCGGGGCCTTTGTGCTTGGTCGTTGATTCCATGTGCATGGTTCCACCCGGGGCGGGCGTGGCCGTCTGACCCATGGCGAGCGTCGCGGCGCCGAACGCGATCATGGCTGCGGTTACTCGGATGCGCTTCATAAGACTCTTCTCCTTCGAGGCCCAAAAGGGGCCCTTTTACCCCTTCGGTATCAAGAATCGTGCCCACGCGGAACCGTGCCCCTGGGTTATCCTCGATGGCGCCATGCGGCGGTTCTCTCTGATCCGGTCGCTCGTTCTCCTGCCGTTCCTGGGGGTCGCTCCGGCCCTCGCTCGCCCAGACGCGGCCAAGTGGCCCCTGACGCTGCGCGACGGGCTTCCGGCGACCTTGACGGGCTGGGCGGCCGCCCCCACCGACCCGCTGCCCGAGGAAGACGAGAACGCGATGGGGCAATACACGGAAGTAGGCCGCTTCTTTCAAAAAATCGAGAGCTCCAGCTCGACGAAGCAATTCCGGCTGAGCGTGCAGGACTACGGGGCCGGCCGGGATCTCGTCTCCCAGTTGAAAAACGCGTTCTCGGAGGCGGCCTCGTCCGGGGTCGAGACCCGCTCCCTGGAGATCGGGCGGTTCCGCGCGTTCGTCGTGACCGACCGCTCTGCGGGCAAGCCCACGACGATCGTCACGGTCATCGTGTCCCCCTCCCGGCTCGTGCTGGGGCAGGGAGCCAACGTGGCGGGGGACGAGGCCGTCGCGCTCGTCCGAAACGTGGACCTCGCGCGGGTGGCGGCCGCGAAGTGACCGTCCGCGTCCGGCGCGCGGCGCCCTCCGACGGGCCCCGCATCCTCGAGCTCGACCGCGAGCTCGCCGACTTCGAGAGGCTGCGCGGCCCCGACGGCGAGGAAGGGCGGCGGCTCCTCTCCTGGATCTTCGAAGACGAGCGGCTCGAAGCCCTCGTCGCCGAGGACGAGGGAACGATCCTCGGGATCGCGCTCTTCTACGAGGGGCTCGGGACGTTCCGGGCAAAGCCGTTTCTCTACCTCGAGGACCTCGTGATCGCGAAGGCGGCGCGCAGCCGCGGAGTGGGCGAGGCGCTCATGGCGGCCCTCGCCCGCGAGGTCGTCTCGCGCGGGGCCCTCCGTCTCGAGTGGACGGTGCTCGACTGGAACGAAGGAGCGATCCGGTTCTACGAGCGTCTCGGCGCGCGCCGTCCGCACGAGTGGATCAAGTACGCGCTCGAGGACGCCGCGCTGAAGGACCTGGCGCGCCGCGGCTAGTTTGGCCTCGAGCGGGGAAGAACCCCGTGCGCGTTCAGACCCCGATCGGATGCCAGGTCGTCTTGATCTCGGTGAACGCCTCGATGAGGTCGAGGCCCTGCGAAGCGTCGTCGCGCCAGTCACTCTTGCCGTATCGGCGGACGCGCTTGACGTTGACGGCTGCGTCCTCGCCGATCGCTTTCGACAGCGCGGCGTCGCCGGCCGCGTCGGCGATGGCGTTGACGTCCATGTGGCGGGCAAGGTGCGGGACGAGCTCTTCCTTCCGGCCGGAGATCAGGTTCGCGACACCCGCGGGCAGATCGGAGGTCGCGAGGACCTCCGCGAGTTCCAGAGACGCGAGGGGCTGCGACTCCGAGAGGAGCGCGACCGCCGCGTTGCCCGAGACGAGGACCGGCGCCAGCAGGGAAACGAGACCAAGGAGGTCGGGTGATTCCGGCGCGACGATCCCCACCACTCCCATGGGCTCCGGAACGGAGAAGTCGAAATACGAAGACGCGACCGGGTTCACCGTGCCGAGGAGCGCGGTGAACTTGTCGGACCAGCCCGCGTAGTGGACGAGGCGGTCGATCGAGGCACGGACCTCGGCCCGCGCCCGGATGGGAGTCGCGCCGCTGCCTTCCCGGAACAGCCGCTCGAACTCGGATGCGCGGCCCTCGAGCATCTCCGCCATCCGGTAGAGGATCTGTCCCTTCAGGTACGCCGACTTCGACGCCCACCCGGGCTGCGCCGTGCGGGCCTTGCGAACCGCCTCGCGGAGGTCCTTGCGCGAGCCGCGAGACACGTTCGCGAGAAACTTCCCGTTGCGCTGTATCGGCTCCGCGCGCCCGGACTCGGTCCGGACGAACTCGCCGCCGATGTAGAGCTTGTAAGTCTTCCGGACGTCGAGGTGATTCACGGCTTGCTCGTTCCCCGGCTGTTTCTTGAGCGGAGCGCTCGGCCGTTCTTCGTTCGGGCGGCCTCCGCTCCGGGCGGGCTTGCCGCCCGCGAGAGCTCCACGTAGGACTTCAAACCGTGCACGCCGCCCTCGCGGCCGAACCCGGACTCTTTGTAGCCGCCGAAGGGGGATGCCGGGTCGAACTTGTTGAACGTGTTCGCCCAGACCACGCCCGCCCGCATCCTCGCCGTCATCCGGAAGATCTTCGATCCCTTGTCGGACCACACCCCCGCCGAGAGGCCGTACGGGATGTTGTTCGCCTTCTCGACCGCCTCGTCGGGGGTGCGGAAGGTCATGATCGACAGCACCGGCCCGAAGATCTCCTCCCTGGCGATGCGGTGCGACTGCGCAACTTCCGTGAAGAACGTCGGCGGGAAGAAGAAACCTTTCTCGGGGATCGCGCAGGAAGACTGGTGCAGCCGCGCGCCCTCCTCGACCCCGCAGGCGACGAGCTCCCGGATCTTGTCGAGCTGCATCCGCGAGTTGATGGCGCCCACGTCCGTGTTCTTGTCCAGGGGGTCGCCCATGCGCAATGTCTCGACGCGCATCGCGAGCTTGCGCACGAGGATCTCAGCGATCGACTCCTGGACGAGCAGCCGCGAGCCCGCGCAGCAGACGTGCCCCTGGTTGAAGTAGATCCCGTTGACGATTCCCTCGACGGCCTGGTCGAGGGCGGCGTCCTCGAACACGATGTTCGCCGCCTTGCCGCCGAGCTCGAGAGTGAGTCTCTTGTCCGTTCCGGCGAGCGCGCGCTGGATGATCTTTCCGACTTCCGTCGAACCGGTGAACGCGATCTTCCGGACCCGCGGGTGGTTGACGAGGTGGGCGCCCGTCTCGCCCGCGCCCGGGATGATGTTCACGACCCCGGGGGGAAGGTCCGCCTCCTGGCAGATCTTCCCCAGGGCGAGGGAAGTCAGAGGCGTCGTTTCCGCCGGCTTCAGCACGACGGTGTTTCCAGCGGCGAGCGCCGGGGCGATCTTCCATGCGGCCATCAGCAGCGGAAAGTTCCACGGGATGATCTGCCCGCAGACGCCGATCGACGAAACCTTGTGGCGGGGGAAAGCCCACTCGAGCTTGTCCGCCCATCCCGCGTGGTAGAAGAAGTGCGCGATCGCGAGAGGGACGTCGACGTCCCGCGACTCCTTGATCGGCTTGCCGCCGTTCATCGTCTCGAGAACGGCGAGCTCGCGCGACTTTTCCTGCATGAGCCGCGCGATCCGGTATACGTACTTTCCCCGCTCGGCGGGCGCGAGCTTCGACCAACGGCGCCGGTGGGCTTCCTCCGCGGCGCGCACCGCGGCATCGACGTCCGCCGCACCGGCCTCGGCCACTTCGGCGAGGACCTCTTCCGTCGCCGGGTTGATCGTCTCGAACGTCTTGCCGGACCGCGCCGGCGCGAACTTTCCGTTGATGAAGAGTCCGTAGCGTGTTTCGAGCTGGACGATCTCGCGGGACTCGGGCGCCGGGGAGTAATCCCACGCGCTTCCGAACTCGATCGACGGCCGCTCCTTTTCAATTCGAGCCCGAGCGGCGCTGCGTGCTTCCTCTTTGATCGTGGTGCTCATCCCGGCTAGTCCTTCGTGAAGTAGTCCTCGCTCTGGTACCGCCCGCTCGATTCCTTGACGAGCTGCATCAGGAGGTCATTGGCCAGGGTCGACGCCCCGATCCGGAAGAGGTCCGGCGTCAGCCACGCGTCTCCGAGCGTCTCCTTGACGATCACGAGGAGGTGGAGCGCCTGTTTGGACGTCTTGATCCCCCCGGCGGGCTTCATGCCCACGCGTCGCCCCGTCTCGAGGTAGTAGTCGCGGATCGCCTCGAGCATCACCAGAACGACCGCGGGCGTTGCCGCGGGGTTGATCTTGCCCGTCGAGGTCTTGATGAAATCGGCGCCCGCGGCCATGGCGAGGTCCGAGGCTTTGCGTACGTTGTCGTAGGTCTCGAGCTCGCCCGTCTCCAGGATCACTTTCAGATGCGCGGCCCCGCAGGCCTCCTTCACCGTAACGATCTCGTCGGACACTTTGCCGTAGTCGCCCGACAGGAAGGCGCCGCGGTCGATGACCATGTCGATCTCGTCGGCTCCCATGTCCACGGCGCGACGGGTGTCCTCGACCTTCACGGAGAGGGGGACGAGCCCGGCGGGGAAGCCCGTCGCCACCGACGCGACCTTCACGCGGCTGCCGGCAAGGGCCATCCGCGCGACGGGGACGAGGTTGGGATAGACGCAGATTGCGGCGACCGACGGGACCGTCGGGTCCTCCGGCATCGGCCGGACGGCTTTCCGGCAGAGCTGCCGCACCTTGCCTTCCGAGTCCTTGCCTTCGAGCGTCGTCAGGTCGAGCATCGAGATGGCGAGCCGGATCCCGGCGCGTTTCGCCTCTTTCTTGATCGACCGCTTCGCGAGCGCCGCGGCCCGCTCCTCGATTCCAACCTGATCGACCGGTCGGTCGCGAAACACCTGGGCGGAAGTGCTCATGGGAACCGCCGATTATAGGCGCCCTACCCGTTCGGAACCTCCCAGAGGTCCTTGACCGCCGGATGGTCCCACGCGACCCGGAACTCGTCCGGATTGGCCGGATCGAAGGTTTCCGTGACGAAGTAGAGCAGGGCGCACGGGTTCGTGAGGGGGCGGTACCCGTGCGCCACGCCCGCCGGGATCCGCACGAGAAGGTCCTGGCCGCCCCCGGCGACGAGCGTCTGCGTCTGCCCGTACGTCGAGGAGCCCGTCCGGAGGTCGTAGAGAACAACTTTCGCCTTGGACGGCGGCGGAAAGAACCATATGTCGTCCTGCCGCAGATGGTAGTGAAGCCCCTTGACGTGGCCCTCCGCGTCGACGACGGAGTAGTTCATCTGCGCCGGAGAGGGCGCGCCCGCGAAGAAATCCGCGAGCGCGCGGCTCTCCGGATGGTTCGCGCGCGTCCGAAAGATCTCAAGAAAGAATCCCCGGTCGTCCGTGAACCGCGCGAGCTTGAGCGTTCGGACGCCCTCGATCGCGGCCCGCTTCTCGTAAGCCTTGGGCCGCGATCGGAACTCTTCCGCGATGTCTTCCGCTTTCACGCAGGCTATTTCGCCGCGACCTTGGGGGCTTCCTTGACGTCGCCTTTCGCCGTCCACGCGATCGTGAAGCCGTTGCGCTTCTCGTACTTGAACTTGTGGTCGCCGTCGAAGTGGTGCGTCGAGTACGCCAGATTGAATCCGTCGTTCGAGCTGGAGAACCAGTACTGGAGGTTCTTGACCGCCGTGGCCGACGCCTTGTCCGGGCCGAGCGCCTTGTCGAGCCGCACCGAGGCGATCCCGCTCGCGAGCTTCGCTTCCGCGACCTTCGGTCCGTCCTGGAAGGAGATCGAGTCTTCGCGGGTCGTCATCGAGCCCCATTTGACGGGGAAGACGTTGTCGAGGATGGCGCCGATCGCCTTG
The DNA here is from genome assembly GCA_030948185.1 of Acidobacteriota bacterium. Classification (GTDB taxonomy): domain Bacteria; phylum Acidobacteriota; class Thermoanaerobaculia; order UBA5066; family Gp7-AA6; genus JALYUA01. Next base: position 25,371 of record JALZAT010000035.1, on the reverse strand, counting down.
CGCTGGTCGGGAGAGGATCCCTTGTCGAACGTCACGACCGCCCAGTTCGTGGGCATGCCGGGTCCCGGCTTCTTGTGCCACTCGCCGCCGAGGTCGAGGGACACCCAGACCATCTGCCCGGAGAGGTCCACGTTGCCGTAGTGGCTGCCCTTGCGGAACTTGTAGACGTTGTTGGCTTCGCACATGTGCTCGTCCGCCGAGGCGCCGAAGTAGCAGGAGCAGAAGAGCGGGCAGGAGCAGGCTTCGATCGTGTCCGCGGTGACTTCGAAGCTCTTGCCCCGGTCGGGAGAGGCGGCGAGAAGGATGGCGGCCCCGAGGACCACCGCGATGAGAGCAACCGGTTTTTTCACGAGCTCCTCCTTTGAGAAAAGATGGAACGAGGTGCCGTTTGCGACGGCGTTCGTTTTTAGGGATCCTCCGAGCTCCTTCTACTCCTCCTCGGGCCGGAAGGCAAAGGGGGTCCCGGGCGAGGCGGAGGTGCTACCCTTTGCGGGCCGCGGAGGTCGACCATGAAAAGGTTCCTCGTATCGTGCCTGCTGCTCGCTACAGCCGCCGCCGCCGCCGGGCAGACCCGGCCCGGGGATCCCCGCGAGCGGAATTTCAAGTTCTTCGCGGACGGCGTTCTGATCGGCGGCGTCGTGGGATACCGGATCGATTTCGCGCGGATCCCGATCAGCGTGACGGACCAGCGCCGGCTCGGGATCGCCTACGCGCCCGATCAGCGGCGGCTCGTCATCACCGTCACGCAGAAGGGTTTGAGCCAGATCCAGGACTGGTTGAACGGCGCGACCGACACCGCAGCCCCGACCGCGAAGCTCGTCACGATCGAGGCGCGCAACAATTCTGACGAGCTCCTCGCCCGCTGGGAGCTGACCTCGGTCGTGCCGAGCACGTTTTCCTCCGCCGCGGCAGGAACGATCGACGAAGTCGACTCGACGATCGAGTTCGTTTTCGACCGGCTGAGGTTGACGCAGGCGAACCCGAGATAGCTGCCAGCTGTCCGCTGGCAGCGTCAGTGTTCTTTTTCGAGGGCCCGGATCGCCTCGAGGAATCCGTGCGGCGGTCGCTCGAACCGGGCCCCGAATCCCGAATGGCCGTCGGACGCCTTCTGCGTGCTCACGACGCTCGCCCGTACGCGAAAGTTCTTTGGGTTGCCCGGGAGCGCGAAGATCATGTCGACGAATTCGCCGAGGGCGGGAAAGCGCGGCGCGGCCACGTACATGCCGTTCAGGTTGACGACCTCGACGTAACCCGTGAGCTGTTCCTCCGACCATTTCATGACGGCGGGGGAGCTCACCGGAATTCTGGGCGAAACGCGCTGCTCGGCCGGCCTTCGGGCCATGTGTTCGGTTCCTCCGTTCTGGAGCCAGCCGTGGGAGCCGTCGGATTTTAGCAGGCGGGCCGGCGTGCCGTTCAACTCCGTTTCACGGCTCATAGCCGCCCGTCCCGAAACACCGGCAGGAGAGTCTTTTCGAGCTTCTTGAAGAGACGCGCCGTCGCCTCGACGTCGCGCCGGCAGTACAGCGCGATCTCGCGGAGCCGGCCCGCGCGGTAATAGGGTCCCACCGAAAATCCATCCATTCCATGCTCCTTCGGACTCTCGATCCCGAATGCCTTGCAGGCGAAGTCGAGGTTCCACTTACGCGCCGCACCAAAAAAACTGATCACATCGAGGAGGTCTGTGTGTGGCTTGAGAGCGTAACGGTATCCCACGAGGTTCTTCGACACCGGAATTCCGAGGGCGGCGCTGCGGAGCATCAGAAAAGGGCCGTCGAACGAACGCCCGTTGAAAGTGACGAAGCGGTGGAAGCGCGCGATCGCTTTCCAGAACTCCGCCAGAAAAACGGGCTCCGTGTCGCCGATGAACGTGAAGAGCCCGTCGCTGGATTTTTCTTCGAGGCGCCGGTCGTTCTTCTCGTACCAGACCTTGCCGCGCCCGGAATCCGGGTTCACCATCGCGAGCACGACCACGCGGCCCGTGAGCGGCCAGAGGGAGAGCATCTCCGGAAGCTTCTGCCTCTCCTCCTCCGTTCGGCAGTTCTTCGCGAGGTATGTCCGCTGCGCGTCGTCGAGCAACTCCCACTCGGCCGCCACCGTTTCGATATCGAAGACGACGCTCGCCACTTTGCTATTGTGTAACAGCACCAGGATGAAACGCGTCGTTCTCCTCTTCGCCGCGGCGGCCGCGCTCGGATCGGCCTGTGCCCGCAAACCGGCCGTTGCGCCCGTCAACGACACACTGACGCGGCACCTGGTCGGCGATCCCGCGACGCTCGATCCGATCGTGACCACGGAGGAGCTCGGCCTCCGCGTCGAGGAAATGATCTTCCGACCTCTTCTCGGCATCGACAAGGCGCGGCGTTTCGTTCCCGCTCTGGCGGTGTCGTGGGCCGGGTCCTCCGACGGCCTCGCTTACGATTTTCGCATCGACCCGAAGGCGACCTGGGAGGACGGAACTTCCGTCACGTCCGCCGACGTCGCTTTCACGATCGGGCGCGTCCGCGACCCGAAGGTTCCCGCCGTCACCTGGCGCGCCGGATTCGACGACCTGCGCTCCGTCGAGACGCCCGATGCCTCCACGGTCATCGTGAAATTTACGAAGCCCTACGCGGAGCGGCTCTTCACATTCACGCTCCCGATCGTGTCGGCGGCTGCCTACGGGCGCGCCGGCGCGGAGCCGGGCCGTCAGCCCTTCGGGAGCGGTCCCTACCGGCTCGAGTCCTGGAAGACGAACCAGCGCATCGTCCTCGCGCGCCGCGCGGACGCGAGCCCGCAGCAGTTCCCCTTCGGGAGGATGGTGTTCCGGATCATTCCCGACGGCAACGTCGCCTTCCGCGCCGGGTCGGCCGGCGAGATCGACGAGTTCCGCGTGTCGCGGGACCAGCAGGCCGCGGCGCTGAAGACGCCGGACTTTGCGCGGAAAAACAAGCTCCTCCAGGCGCCCCAGTTTCAAGTTGTCCTCCTCTATTGGAACCTTCGGCACCCCGCGCTGGCGGAGATCGCGGTCCGCCAGGCGCTCGCGCACTGCTGGAACCGGGCCGATACCGCGAAGAGGCTGTACCCGCCGAATGGCGCCGCGCTCGCGGCGGGACCCTACCCTGCGAGCGCGGTCGAGAACGCTGCGGACGTCCGACCTCCGTCGTTCGATCCGGCGGAGAGCGTCCGGCTCCTCGAGGCGGGGGGGTGGCGCGTGGCACCCGACGGGATCCGGCGGAAGGGGAGCCGCCGCCTGTCCTTCGAGATCCTCTACGGGGCGCCCTCGACAATGACGGCCAACCTCGTGGAGGTGTACCGTTCCGCCGCCCGGAACGTCGGCGTCGAGATCCTTCCGCGGCCTCTCGAGTGGGCCGCCTACGCCGCGCGGCTCTCCGCCGGCGAGTTCGACGCGACGATGTCCGGGCTTCAGTATTTTCCTCCGAACCTCGACATGTACCCGTACTTCCACTCGAGCCAGACACCGCCCGCCGGCCAGAACGCGGGTTTCTACCGGACCCCCGCCGTGGACCGGCTCCTCGAGGCGTGGCAGCGCGAGATGGACCAGCACAAGAGGCTCGACCTGTCGCGCGAGATCCACCGCGCCATCGCGGCCAATCCGCCCGCCGACTTCCTGTGGGACGCCGACCAGCCGTGGGCCGTCTCGACGCGGCTCGACGGGGTCGAGATGTCGCCGGCGGGGCTCTTCCACTTCCTCCCCGGGCCGCTCGGATGGCGTCCCATCGCGACCGGGCGCCGGTGAGCGCCGCCGCCTCCGGTCCGCTCGGCGGGATCCTGGTCCTCGATCTCTCGCGGGTTCTCGCGGGCCCCTTCTGCACGATGCTTCTCGGAGACCTCGGGGCGCGGGTCATCAAGGTCGAGACGCCGGAGGGGGGCGACGTGACCCGCGGGTGGGGGCCTCCCGTCGAGCCTTCGAGCGGCCTCTCCGCGTACTACCTCGCGATCAACCGCAACAGGGAGTCGATCGCTCTCGACCTCCGCACCGAGTCGGGGCGCGAGTCCGTCGAGCGGCTCGCGCGCCGTGCCGACGTCCTCGTGGAGAACTTTCCGCCTGGAGGGCTCGAGAAGTTCGGCCTCTCGCTCGCCGCGGTACGCGCCGAGAACCCCCGGCTCGTGACCGCGTCGGTCACGGGGTTCGGGCGGACCGGTCCGGATGCCGGCTCGCCCGGGTTCGACCTGCTCGCCCAGGCGGGCAGCGGGCTCATGGCGATCACCGGGGAGCTCGCGGGCCAGGCGACGAAGACCGGGGTGGCGATCTCCGACCTCTTCGCCGGCGTGTTCCTCGCCGTTGGCATCGCCGCGGCACTGCGGGGCCGCGAGGTGACGGGTGTCGGTGCTCACGTCGAGACGGACCTCATGCGCGCGAGCGCGGCGGCGCTCATCAACGTCGGAGAGGCCTGCCTCGTCACCGGCCGCGAGGCGGAGCGGCATGGCAACGCGCATCCCAACATCGTTCCGTACCGCACGTTCCCCGCTTCGGACGGCGAGCTCGTGCTCGCGGTCGGCACGGACCCGCAGTTCGCGCGCCTCGCCTCTCTTCTCGAGCGGCCCGAGTGGGCGCACGACGCCCGATTCGCGACGAACGCCGCCCGGGTCGAGAACCGCGCGGAGCTCGAGGCTGAGCTCGCTCGAATCTTCGCCCGGGAGCCGCGCGACGCCTGGCTCGCCCGCTGCCGCGAGGCGGGGTTGCCCGCCGGCCCGGTGCGCGGTCCTCTCGAGGCATTGACGGGCGACCCTGCGCGGCGGGCCGCCTGCGTCGTCGAGAGCTCCGGCGTGGACTTCATCCGCTCTCCGATTTTCGTCGATGGGTGGGAGCCCCCCGTCCGGTTCCCGCCCGGTCTCGACGCGGACGGCGACCGGCTGCGCGCGGAGTTCGGACTCCCTTCGCCGCCCGTCTCCCACTTCTCCTCCGGAGGGTCCAGATGAAAGTCGCCTTCATCGGAACCCACGGCGTCGGCAAGACGACGCTCTGTTTCGAGCTCGCCGCGCTCCTGAAGAAGAGAGACAAGGTCGTCGAGATGGTCCGGGAGGTGGCGCGGTTCTGTCCGTTGCCCATCAACCGCGACACGACCGTCGCGGCGCAGTCGTGGATCCTCCACACCGAGATCGCGGAGGAGCTCGTGGCGGAGAACAAGGCGGAGATCGTCATATGCGATCGCAGCGTTCTCGACAATTACTGCTATCTGCTCCAGACCGGGAAGCACCCGCAGCTCGAGCCGCTCGTGAAGTGGTGGACCGACACGTATGACCTGCTGATCAAGGTCCCGATCGTCGGCTCGCTCCAGTACGACGGACTGCGCGACGTGGACTCCGCGTTTCAGAGAGCGGTCGACGACAAGATCGAGGAGGTCCTGGGCGAGTGGAAGGTCGAGGCGGTCCGGCTCGACCGGGACCGCCGGGCCTTCTGGGCGACGGACGCGCTCGAAGCGATCCTCCCCCTCCTCGGTCCCGTCCAGCAGCCGCTGTTCGAAGGCGCCGATGAGATCGAGAAGCTGAACCCGTCCTAGTTTTCCGACTACCGACTCCCGACTCCCGACTCCCGACCCCACCCCGCTCACTCCGGCGGAGGCAGCGCGCCCGCGGGCGGCCCGGCGGCGATCGTTCTCCACGCGATCGCGCCGAGCACGACGATCCCGCCGGCGATGGCGGGCGCCCCCGGCCTCTCGCCGAGGAACAGGAAGACCCAGAGAGGGTTGGCGACGGGCTCGAGCATCCCGACGAGCGACGCCTGTGTCGCCGTGACGAACTTCAGCCCCCGCACGAAGAGCGCGTAAGCCGCGGCGATCTGGAACACGCCCAGAAGGCCGAGGATCACGGCGGACCGCCCCGAGAGGGAGAGATCTCCCGCGACGAAGGGGAGAAGCGCGGCGCACGCGAGGACGTTGCCCCAGGTGACCGCCGCCGCGGCGCCCGAGTCTCGCTCGCTCCGCAGCGACAGGATCAGGCTCGCGAAGAGCACGCCGGAGAGAAGAGCCATCGCGTCGCCCGCGCCTCCCGCGCGGAACTTGCCGACGAAAAAGAGCGCCATCCCTCCGAGCGCCACGACGACGGCGATCGCGTCGCGGGGCCGGAAGGGCTCCTTCAGGACCACGGGCGAGAGGAGGAGCACCCAGACGACGCCGCTGTATTGCAGAAAGATCGCATTGGCGGCCGTCGTCCACTTGGTGGCGACCACGAACGTGGTCAGGCATGCTGCGTAGCTGACGAGCGCGACGGTGAAGCCCGCGGTCCAGCGCGGGAGGCGAGGCCTCAGGAGAGCGAAAAGCGCGACCGCGGCGAATGCCGACCGGAAGAAGGCGACCTTCAGCGGCGGCTCGTCGATGGTCTTGATGCCGATTCCCGCCGTCGACCAGAGGAGCGCGGCGGCGCAGATCAGGAGGGCGCCCCGCCGCGCGGCGGTCATCGGGCCCGGACCGCGGCGACGATCGCGCGCGCTGCCGCTTCCGCCGCGGCCGCCCCGACCCGAAGGCGAAGGGGCACGTCCGGGGAGGCGCCGCCGGGGGAGAGCGCGAACACCACGTCGCCGTCGACGACGGAGTGCGAGGGACGGACCGCGCGGGCGATCCCGTCATGGGCTTCGATCGCGACGCGCTTGAGCGCGCCCGGCTCGAACGGCACCGTCGTGGCAACGCAGACGAGCGTCGTGTTCCCACCCGGCGATGGCGTGGGCGCGAGGGATTCTTCCATCAGCGCCCGGGCCGTCCGGATCGGGCCCGCGGCCCCGGCGGGTCCGGCCAGGACCTCGCCCGTCTCCGGGTCGACCACGTCCCCGAAGGAATTGACGACCGCGAGCGCCGCCACGGACGCTCCGCCCGGCAGCGTGATCATTGAGGCCCCGACGCCGCCGGGGGAAGATCGGCCGACGCCGAGGAGCTTCCCGACCGTCGCGCCGGTTCCCGCTCCCACGGGCCCGATCTCGACGGGACCTCCGGACGCCCCGCGGCAGGCGGCTTGCCCCATCGCCGCGTCCGGAAAGGCCTCCGGGTCCCCGACGGCCAGATCGAAGATCACCGCTCCCGCGACGATCGGCACTTTCGCCTCGCCGACCCGGAATCCCACGCCCTCGCGCCGCAGCCACGCCATCACCCCGGTCGCCGCCGCCAGGCCGAACGCGCTTCCGCCCGTGAAGAGGAGCCCGTCGATCTCCGACACGAGATTGCCCGGAGTGAAGACGCCGGTCTCGCGGGTTCCGGGCGCGCCTCCGCGCACGTCGACGGCGGCGATCGTGCCGGCGGGCGGAAGGATTACGGTGCATCCGGTCCGCCGGTCGAGGTCGCTCGCGTGGCCGATCCGATAGCCCGGGAGAAAGGGCGCGCGCGTCACCCCTTCACGTCGACGTCTCCCGGGGCAAGTCCGCGACTCGGCGGAGCCGGGACGGGCGGCCCGCCGCATGGCAGGACGCGCAGAACCGGGACGAGCGGAAGGCGCGGAAGCGGCGGAAGAGCTCGGCGCACCCGTCGCAGCGGTACACGATTTTCTTTCGTTCACGGAAACGCCTCAGGGCCGACGTTTCCGGGGCCGGCGCCCGCCGCGCGCCGAGCTGGCGGGCGAGCCTCCAGAAGAACGCGCCGTGGCCGACGCGAGGACCTCGAAGCCGGTACGCCCAGGCGTGGGCCGCCTCGTGCCGGAGCGTGTCAATGCGCTCGGCCTCCGAAAGGTGCGCCGAGATCGTGATGCGGTGAGGCGTGCCGTAGACGATCTCACCGCCCGTGAGCTTGCGGCGCGAGAGGCGAACGGATGCGGGACCGAGGCCGAACCGCCCCGCCAGCCGGTCATACAGGAGCTGGAGGCGCGATTCCTCGTCGAGCGCCCCGAGGGGAAACAGCAGACTCACGCCGATAAGATTAAGGGCGAATCGCGAATCGAGAGGAGGAAAGATGATCCGTAAAACCACTTCGTTTCTCATCCTGTCGTTCGGGCTCGCCGTCTCCGCGCTCGCCCAGAGCGCCGGCAAGATGGTCGAGTTTCCGAGCGGAACCGAAATGGCGGGCGCGTACCTCGCGACGCCCGCCGGGCCGGCCGGCCGGAAGCCCGCAGTCGTCGTGATTCAGGAATGGTGGGGGTTGAACGATTTCGTCAAGCGCAAGGTGGACGAGCTCGCGAAGCAGGGATACGTCGCCGTCGCTCCGGACCTCTACCGCGGAAAGGTCGCCACCGACCCCGACACCGCGCACCAGCTGATGCGCGGAATGCCCGAGGACCGCGCGATGCGCGATCTGAAGGGCGCCGTCGCCTGGCTGCGCGCGCGCGACGACGTGAACCGCGACCGGATCGCCTCCATCGGCTGGTGCATGGGCGGCGGCTACTCGCTTTCCCTCGCGCTCGCCGAGCCGACCCTCTCGGGCGCCGTCATCTACTACGGGCGTCTCCTGACCGACGATGCGACGATCGCATCGCTGAAGCCGCCTCTGGTGGGGAATTTCGGTGGCAAGGACCAGGGGATCTCCCCCGAGAACGTCCGGGAGTTCGAAAGGAAGGCAAAGGCCGCGGGCAAGTCGGTCGATTTCAAGATCTATTCGGACGCGGGGCACGGCTTCGCCTCGTCGTCCGACCCGAAGACCTACCGGCCGGAGGACGCGAAGGACGGGGACGCCCGCGCGACGGCCTTCCTCGCGAAGGTCTTGAAGCGCTGACGGGGGCCTCCTGCTAGAATCCCACGCGCTTCAGAGGAGGAGCGAACCCGATGGGCATGTACATCATCGCGGAACCCTGCATCGGCACGAAGGACACCGCGTGCGTCGACGTGTGTCCGGTCGATTGCATCCATCCGCGGAAGGATGAGAAAGACTTCGAGGCCGCCGAAATGCTGTACATCGATCCCGACGTCTGCATCCAGTGCGGCAACTGCGAGCCGGCGTGTCCGGTGACCGCTATCTTCACGGAGGAGACGATTCCCGACAAGTGGAAGCATTTCCAGCAGGTGAACGCGGATTGGTACAAGAACAGGAGTTAGGAGAGAGGAGAGAGGTTGAGGAGCCGGTTTCTTACTTCTCACCTCCCTCCTCTCACCTGAAAAAGGGAGCCTCGCGGCTCCCTTTTTTTCGTCCGAGCGAAGCGAGGGGTCAGCCCTTGGTCACGCTGATCTGGTGCGCCAGATTTTGACCGTCCGGCAGGGTCGTGAACCGGATCGTGACCCGGGCGCCGACGGCGAGCGTGCCGTTGATCTTGGTGTCGTTCGTCCAGACGAACCGGGTCTCAGGGCCGTCCGCGAGGGCCACGACGACCGCCCGGTCGGCGGCCGCGAGCCGCGCAACGTTCCCGGACGCCGTCTGCATCTTGTCGTTGTTGGGAGCCGCGAGGGCTGTGCCAAGGGCGCCCGCAAGGATCGCGACGACGGCGGAGACGAGTAGGGCCTTTCGCATGATTTCCTCCGACTGGTGACAACAGCCGGGCTCGAGCGGGCATTTCCATTTGACAGGAGCGTCGGCGCTCCCTAAAATACGCCGTTTTTCCGTCAAACTCCGGAGGCCCGCAAACATGTCGAAACGCTGGACCGAAGCCGAGCTGCGATTCTTGAAGGACAACGCCCAGAAAATGAGCGTCCAGGCGATTGCCGATGTCCTTTCGGTGCGCATCGACGAGCTCGAAAAGAAGATGGAGAAGCTCGGTTTGACCGGCGGAGGGGCCGAGGCCCCGGCGGCGAAGAAGGCGCAGACCCTGAAGGAGCTTTCGCGGCACACGGAGAACGCCCGCAAGGAGTTCGACCGCGGCGTGTCTGCCCTCCAGAAGAAGAAGTTCGAGGAGGCGGAGCGCAACTTCTCCGACCTCATCCAGAAGTATCCGGACGAGAAGGAGCTCGTGGATCGGGCGCGCGTGTATGCCGCCATCTGTGAGCGCCGGAAGAAATCCGCCGAACCGGCGATGACCGAGCCGGAGGACTTCTACTACGCTGCCGTTCTCGAGAAGAACCGGGGCAACGTCTCGGAAGCCATCGAGCACCTGAAGCAGGCGGCCCGCAAGAACGGCGGCGGCCGCGTCGATTTCCTTCTGGCGTGTTGCTACGCGCAGACCGGCGATTCGGAGATTTCCCTCCAGCATTTGAAGAAGGCGATCGAGGAGGATCAGCAGCACCGGATCCTGGCCCGTCACGATCGCGACTTCGACCCGCTCCGCGAGACTCCGGAATTCCAGGAGCTCCTGGCTTCCTGATCGCGCAGCGGCCCGGAGCGGAAAGGCTCGAGTGGCCGTGAAGAAGGCATCCCCGCGCGTCAAACGCGGGCCGCGGACGGCAGGCGGCGACCCGCGGCCGCGGATCATCGTGCTCGCCGCGGGAATCGGCTCGCGGATGCGATCCTCGCTGCCGAAGGTGCTCCATCCTGTCGGCGGCCGCCCGATGCTGCACGCGGTGCTCGACGCGGCGGAAGCGCTCGCACCGGCCGCGACGGTGGTCGTGCTCGGCGCGGCGCGGCCCCGGATCGAGGAGACGCTGGCGGGCCGGAACGTGACCGTCGCGACCCAGGAGCCTCCGCTCGGAACGGGAGACGCGGTGCGCTGCGCCCTCCCCGCCCTCGGAGAGGCCGATGGCCCCGTGCTGGTCCTCTCGGGCGACGTGCCCCTCCTCAAAGAGGAAACGCTCGCCGCCCTCCTCGAGACGCGGCGGGCGGGCGCACTCGACCTCGCCTTCCTTTCGTTTCGTCCCCCGGAGCCGGGCGCGTTCGGCCGGGTCGTGCGGGACGGAAAGGGCCGCGTCCGCCGGATCGTCGAGTTCCGAAACGCCAGCGCGCGCGAGGTGAAGATCGGCGAGGTCAACGCCGGCGTCTACTGCTTTGCTCCCCGCGCCCTCGCCCGGGCGATCCGTGCGCTGGAAAAGAACCCCGCGAGCGGCGAGTACTACCTGACCGACGCCGTCGAGATCCTCGCCGCGGACGGTCGAGTCGAGGCGACGGCGCTCGAGGACTGGCGCGAGGCCTGGGGGATCAACACGCGCCGCGACCTCGCCGCTGCGGAAGAGATCGAACGGCGCCGCGCCATCGAGCGGGCGCTCGACACGGGCGTGACCATCCTCGATCCGGCCACTGCGCGGATCGGGCCGCGCGTCAAGATCGCTCCCGACGTCGTGATCCACCCGTTCGTCTGTCTCGAAGGCGACACGGAGATCGCCGAGGGGTGCGAGGTCTTCTCCTTCACCCGAATCGCCGACTCGCGCCTCGAGGCCGGCTCCACCGCGGGTCCGCACAGCGACGTCGAAGGAGCGACCCTGGGGCGCCGGAGCCGCGCCGGTCCGTACTCGCGCGTGCGCCCGGGGACCGTGCTCGGCGAGGAAGTGCGGATCGGAAACTTCGTCGAAACGAAGAACGCAAAGATCGGCAGAAGGACCAAGGCGCTCCACCTCTCCTATCTCGGCGACGCGGAGATCGGCGCGGACGTGAACATCGGAGCCGGCGTCATCACCTGCAACTACGACGGGGAGAAGAAGCACCACACGAAGATCGGAGAAGGCGCCTTCGTGGGAAGCGATTCGCAGCTCGTCGCTCCCGTGGCCGTCGGGCCGGGCGCGTACGTCGGCGCGGGGTCCACCATCACGAAAGACGTGCCCGGCGAAGCGCTCGCGATCACACGCGCCCCCCAGCGGAACATCGAAGGCTGGGCGAAGCGCCGCAAGGCGAAGAAAACCGAGTAAGGTGGAGGAATGATCAATCCATCTTCCGGAGGGTCGCGCTGATGTGCGGAATCGTCGGCTATGTCGGCACCCGGGAGGCCGCACCGCTCCTGCTCGAGGGCTTGAAGAGGCTCGAATACCGGGGCTACGACTCGGCGGGCATCGCGACGCTCTCAAACGGCACCTTCGAGATCCACCGCTCGCCGGGAAAGCTCGGCCGCCTCGTCGACAAGCTCGCGTCGTCCGCGCCGGCCGGCCGCACGGGAATCGGCCATACCCGATGGGCGACCCATGGGCGTCCGACCGAGGAGAACGCGCATCCCCACACCGACTGCAAGGGCAGGATCGTCGTCGTGCACAACGGCATCTTCGAGAACTTCGCCGAGCGAAAGGCGGAGCTCGCGGCGGCCGGCCACAAGTTCACGAGCGAGACGGATACCGAAGTCTTTGCGCACGAGGTCGAGGCGAACTTCGACGGAGACCTCTTCCGGGCGGTTCAGAAGGCGACGAAGCGCCTGACGGGTGCCTACGCGGTCGTCGTCTCCTCGAGCGCGGAGCCCGGGGTGCTGGTCACGGCGCGCTCGGGACCGCCGATCGTTCTCGGCCTCGGGTCCGGCGAAAACTGGGTCGCCTCCGATCCGGTCGCCCTCGTGCCGTGGACGCGGAACGTCGTTTTTCTCGAGGACGGCGACGTGGCCCGGGTGGACGCCGCGGGAGTCGTGGTCGCGGATTCGGACGGGGAGCCCCTCGACCGGCCGCCGCAGAGGATCCTCTGGGACGCCGTCGCCGCCGAGAAGGGCGGGTACCGCCACTTCATGCTGAAGGAGATCCACGAGCAGCCGACAGCCGTCTCCGAGACGTTCGGAGGAAAGGTCTCGCTTCTGACGGGCGAGATCTTCCTCGAGAGCCCGCTGCTGTCGCCCGAGCGCGTCGCCGCCTACGACCGGGTTCTCCTTCTGGCGTGCGGCACGTCCTGGCACTCGGCGCAGATCGGGAAGTTCCTCATCGAAGGCATGGCGCGTATTCCCGTCGAGGTGGATTACGGGAGCGAGTTCCGCTACCGGCGGCCGGTGGTGAGCGAGCGGACGCTCACGATCGGGATCTCGCAGTCGGGAGAGACGGCCGATACCGTCGCGGCCCTCTCCGAAGCTCGGCGGGCCGGAGCTCCGATCGCGGCGATCGTGAACGCGCCGGGCAGCCAGATCGCGCGGATGGCGGAGGCGGTGTTCCCGACGCACGCGGGCCCCGAGATCGGCGTCGCCTCGACGAAGGCGTTCACGACGCAGCTCGTCGTCCTCTACCTCCTCGCGGCGAAGCTGCGCGAGGCGCGGGGTCTCGCAAAGGGGCTCTCGCGCGCCGAGTGCGAAGCGCTCGCGCATCTTCCAAAAAAGGTGGCCGACGCCGTCCTGCTCGAGCCCCGGCTCGAGCGGCTCGCCCGCGAGTACCACGCCGCCCGCGACTTCCTCTTCCTCGGACGGGGGCTGCACTATCCCGTCGCGCTCGAAGGCGCCCTGAAGCTGAAGGAGATCTCGTACATCCACGCCGAGGGATATCCGGCGGGAGAGATGAAGCACGGCCCGATCGCCCTCGTGGACGAGCACCTGCCCGTCGTCGTCCTCGCGCCGCACGATGCGTGGCGCGAGAAGACACTGTCGAACCTCCGCGAGGTGAAGTCGCGCGACGGCATCGCGATCGTCGTGACGACCCGCCCCGATCCGGAGGTCGAGGGCCTCGCCGACCACGTGCTCGTGATTCCGGAGACGAGCGCGGAGCTCCAGCCGATCGTCTCCGTGGTCCCGCTCCAGCTTCTCGCGTACCACATCGCGGTTCGCCGTGGCTGCGACGTCGACCAGCCGAGGAATCTTGCGAAGAGCGTGACGGTGGAATGAGGTCAGAGGTGAGAGGTGAGAGGCGGTAGGGCGATGATAGAAAGAGACCCCTGACCCGTCACCTCTCACCCACCACCTTCTTGATGACAGACACCCCCTCCCTCGCGGGCCTCAACCCCGAACAGAAAGAAGCGGTCCTGCACCCCTCCGGCCCACTCCTCGTCCTCGCCGGCGCCGGATCCGGCAAAACGCGCGTCATCACGCACCGGATCGCCCGCCTCGTCGAGACCGGGACGGACCCGCGCGGGATCGTGGCCGTGACGTTCACGAACAAGGCGGCCGAGGAGATGCGGGGCCGCGCCCAGCGGCTCATGGGCGGCCGGGTCCCGATCGGGTTCATCGGCACCTTCCACTCCTGGTCGCTCCGCTTCCTGAGGCGCAACGCCGCCGCGGCGGGAATCTCGCCCCGGTTCTCGATCGCCGACTCGGCCGATCAGCTCGCGCTCGTCAAGGAGGCGATGGGGGAGCTCGGGGTCTCCGAGACGATGCTCCCCGTGGGATCGGTGCGGGCGCGGATCTCCCACGCCAAGAACGCTCTCGTGACGGTCGAGAGCTTCGAGGCCGCTTCGAGCGACTTCGCGGGGGAGCGCGTTGGAAAGGTCTACCGGCTCTACGAGCGAAAGCTCGCGGCCGCCGGCGCGCTCGACTTCGACGACCTCATCGTCCGCGCCGTCCGCCTTCTCTCCTCGCGCGAAGCCGTTCTCGCGTCCGAGCGCCGCCGCACGCGGCACCTGCTCATCGACGAATACCAGGATACGAACACCTGCCAGGACGCGCTCGTGAAGCTTCTCGGAGCAGGGGCGGAGTCCCTCTGCGCCGTCGGCGACGAGGACCAGGCGATCTACCGCTGGCGCGGGGCCGAGGTCGAGCACATCCTGCATTTCGACGAGGACTTTCCCGGGGCGAAGGTCGTTGCGCTCGAGCGCAATTACCGATCGACGGAGAAGATCCTCGAATCCGCCTCCGCGCTCGTCTCGCACAACCGCCGCCGCCGCCCGAAACGCCTGCTCGCGGAGCGGGGCGGCGGCGCGCGCGTGCGGCTGTGGCGCTTCGACGAGGACCGCTCCGAAGCGGAAGCCGTGGCGCGCGACATCGGCTCGTCGGGACGGGCGCCCTCCGAGATCGCGATCCTGTACCGCACCAACGCCCAGTCGCGAGGATTCGAAGAGGAGCTCGTGCGCCGGAGAATCCCTTACGTCGTCGTCGGCGGGATGAAGTTCTACGACCGGGCGGAGGTGAAGGACGCCCTCGCCTACCTCCGCCTCGCGGCCCGCCCGGAGGACGACCTCGCGTTCCGGAGGGTCGTCAACGTCCCGGCGCGGGGGCTCGGCTCGGTGACGCTCGAGAAGATCGCGGAGGCGTCCCGGGAAACCGGCCGGTCGTGGTGGGACGTCTCGGGCGAGCCGCTGCCCGGGCTCGCGGACCGGGCGCGGCAGGGCATCTCCCGGTTCCGGGCGATCGTGACGGACCTTCACGAGAAGGCGGCGTCCTGGTCACCGGCGGCCCTGCTCGAGCACCTGCTCGACGCGAGCGGGTACGGGGCGCTCTACGACAACTCCGACGAGCGGGAAGACGTGGCTCGGCGCGAGAACCTCCAGGAGCTTCTCTCCTCCGCGCGGGAGTTCGAGCGCCGCAACGCAGAGGGCGCCAGCGTCTCGGAGTATCTCGACGCGGTGTCGCTCGCGACGGACGCGGACGCCGTTCCGCTGTCCGGCGGCGCCGTCACGCTCTCGACGCTGCACGCCGCAAAGGGCCTGGAATTCCCCTCCGTGTACGTCGTGGGACTCGAAGAGGGGTACCTGCCGCACGGGAACTCGGGCGACGACCCGGACGAGCTCGAGGAGGAGCGGCGGCTTCTGTACGTGGGGATGACCCGCGCCGGAGACCAGCTGACGCTCACGCTCGCCGGCCGGCGGCTCGTGTACGGCAAGGTCCAGTATCGGTCGCCCTCGCGGTTCCTGGACGAGATCCCGTCGGAGGCTCTCGAAGAGCGCGTCGAAGGCGGCGATCGCGCCTCGGCCGGCACGTTCGCGCCGCGGTTCGGCGGGTCGCGCCCCGCGCGTTTCGAAGCGATCGAGCCGGAAGACGAGCCGCAGGAGGCGCCGCTCGGCCGGGGCCGGCGTGTCCGGCATCCCCGATACGGCTACGGGGTGATCCTGGCGCAGGAGGGCAGCGGCGAGGACACGCGCTTGACGGTGTACTTCGACCGCGCCGGCAAGAAGAAGTTCGTGGCCCGCTACGCGGACCTGACTCCGGCGTGATGCCCGCGAAAGGCAACACGGAAGACGCGAGGCGGCCCGGAGACTGGATCGAGACCTCTGGTCCGGAGGGCTGGCTTTTTGCGCCGTCCCCGGTCGCCGCGGGAGCGACGGTCGTCTTCTCCGGCCGGGGCTCGGCTCCCGCGGGGACGGCTTCGCCGACCGAGTACCTCGCTCGCCGGCTGGCGCGGGCCGCGGGCGAGCAGGACATCCCGATCGTGCGCGCGACCCAGGTGCACGGCGTTGGCGCCGCCGTGGTGCGCGAATCGCCCCCGCCGGGCTCCTGCGTGGACGTGGGCGAGAAGGACGTTCTCGCGACGGCGCTCACCGGGGTGGCGCTCGTCGTCCAGACGGCCGACTGCGTACCGATTCTGCTTCGCTCGCGGGAAGCGGTCGCCGCGGCGCACGCGGGCTGGAGGGGCTCGGCGGCGAATGCGGCGCAGTCCGCGGTCGTTGCGCTCGCCGGCCTCGGCGCGCGTGCCGGCGACGTCGAGGCGTGGATCGGGCCCTCGATCGGCCCCTGCTGCTACGAGGTCGGCGGGGAGGTCGCCGCGCAGTTCGCCGGTGCTTTCGCGCGGCGCGATTGCGCGGGGAAGTTCCGCCTGGATCTGAAGGCCGTCAACGTCGCGCAGCTCGAGGCCGCGGGCGTTCCTCGGGACCGCGTCTCGGTGCATCCCGGCTGCACGAAATGCGGCGGCGACCGGTACGCGAGCTTTCGCCGCGACGGCGCCGCGGCCGGCCGGATGATCGCGATGATCGCGCGCCGGGCATGCTAAAATTCCACGGTGTTCCCGCTCGAAACACCTGACAGGACGCGGGTTTTCCCGGTCATCGGCCTCGAGGTTCACGCCCAGCTGCAGACGCGTTCGAAGATGTTCTGCCCGTGCCCCGTCGACGGCGCGGCGCCGCCCAACGAGGCGACGTGCCCGATCTGCCTCGGATTTCCGGGGACGCTCCCTGTCTTGAACCGCGACGCCGTGACGCTCGCGATGCGCCTCGCGCTCGCGACCGGCTCACAGATCCACCGCGACTCCCGCTTCGCGCGGAAGAACTACTTCTACCCGGACCTTCCCAAGGGCTACCAGATCACCCAGTACGAACGCCCGATCGCGACCGGCGGGGGCATCGAGATCGACACGCCGTCCGGGCCGCGGACGATCCCTCTCGTCCGGATCCACCTCGAGGAGGACGCGGGGAAGTCCCTCCACGACACGCCGTTTCAAGACGTCCCGCCTTCCGTCACGCTCGTCGACTGGAACCGGGCGGGCGTCCCGCTCGTCGAGATCGTGAGCGAGCCCGAGCTGCGCGCGCCCGAGGAGGCGGCCTCCTACCTGACCGAGCTGCGCCGGATGCTTCGTTTCACCGGCGTGTCGGACGCGGAGATGGAGAAGGGCAACATGCGCTGCGACGCGAACGTCTCCGTCCGGGGCTCGGAAGACGAACCGTACGGCACGCGCGTCGAGATCAAGAACTTGAACTCGATCCGCTTCGTCGCGCGCGCGATCGAGCACGAGATCGAGAGGCAAGGCGAGGCTCTCCGGCGGGGGGAGAGGATCGTTCTCGAGACGCGGCTCTGGGACGAAAAGGCCGGCCGGACCGTCTCGATGCGCGGGAAGGAGGAAGCCCACGACTACCGCTACTTCCCGGAGCCGGACCTGGGCGCCCTGCGCATCGATGACGCGTGGCTGCAGGAAGCGGCGTCCGCCCTGCCGGAGCTTCCCCGCGCGCGCCGGGCCCGCTTCATGGACTCTTTCGGGATTCCGGCGGCGGACGCCGAGACCCTGACCTCCGCGCGCGAGCTCGCCGACTACTTCGAGGCGGTGGCCCACGAGAACGTCAACCCGCGGACAGCGGCGAACTGGGTCACGGGCGAGGTCCTGCGCTGGATGAAGGAGCGCCGCGTCTCGCCGGAGGACGCCGCCCGTTTCTCCGTGACGCCGATGCGGCTCGCGGGGCTGCTGCGCCTTCTCGAGGCGGGCGAGATCTCGGCTTCGTCGGCGAAGGAGGTGTTCGCGGCGATGCTCGACTCGCCCGGAGAGGCGGGCGATCTCGTCCGCGCGAAGGGGCTCGGCGCGATCCGAGATTCCGGGGCGCTCGAAAGCGCGGTCACCGAAGTTGTCGCCGGCAACCCCTCACAGGTCGCCCTCTACCGCTCGGGGAAGACGCAAACCTTCGGGTGGTTCGTCGGGCAGGTCATGAAGAAGACGGGCGGCCGCGCGGACCCGGCGGCGGTGCGCGAGACTCTGACCCGGGCGCTCGAAGGCGCGCGCTCGCCGTGATCCAGCTCTTCCGCGTCTCGAAGGAATACAGCCGCTACCGCCACGCGCTGACGGACGTGTCCTGCACGATCGGCCGCGGCGAGTTCGTGTTCCTGACGGGACCCTCGGGCGCCGGCAAGTCCACGTTCCTGAAGCTGCTCTTCCGCGAGGAGCCGCCCACGTCGGGGCAGATCGTCGTCAACGGACGGAACATCGGCGTTCTGCCGGCGTCGCAGGTGCCCTACTTCCGGCGGACCGTCGGCGTCGTTTTCCAGGACTTCAAGCTGATCCCCCGCAAATCCGTCTTCGAGAACATTGCGTTCGTCCAGAACGTCATGGGCCTTCCTCGCGCCGAGCAGAAGCGGCGCGCGTACCACGTCCTGAAGCGGGTCGGCCTCCACCACCAGATGAACGCGTATCCCGACGAGCTTTCGGGGGGCGAGCAGCAGCGCGTCGCGATCGCGCGCGCCATCGTGAACGAGCCCACGCTCCTTCTCGCCGACGAGCCCACGGGCAACCTCGACCCGGTGCTCTCGGAGGAGATCATGCGTCTCTTCGCGGAGATCAACATCCGCGGGACGACCGTGCTCGTCGCGACGCACGACTTCGAGCTGATCCGGCGGATGGGAAAGCGCGTGCTCTCGCTCGACCGCGGCCGGCTTCGCGAGACCACGCTGCGGCCGGAGCACGGACCGAGCGCGGTGCGCGAGGCGCCCTTCCTGCCCCTCGGATGAGGGGAGGAGGGCGCTCGTGCCCTTGAAGCCCCGCTACGTCTTCGGCGAGGCCTGGTCGATCGCCCGCAGCGGACCGCGCCAGACGGCGCTCGCTGTCGGCCTCGTGGCGCTCTCCTTCTACATTCCCGGCCTCTTCGCGCTCGTCTCGAAGAACCTGTCGCGCCTCTCGGCGGGCGGCGAGTCCCCCGCCGTCGTGCTGACACTCGAGCCTGGAGCCGACCGGCGCGCGGTCGCCCGGCGGTTGGCTTCCGACACGCGGATTCGTGAGGTCCGCACCGTGACGAGCGAGGGCGCGCTCGTGCGGTTCCGGCGCGCGTACCCGGATCTCGGCGCGGCCCTCTCGGACTTGAACGAGGCTCCCTTTCCGGAAACGATCGAGGTGCGGACGCGCCCGTCCGCCCCGCCTCAGACGGCGAAGGAAATCGCCGAGGCCTCGAAGGCCTGGCCGGGAGTCGATTCGGCCGAATCCGAAGCCGACTACGGAAGCCGCTTCGCCGACGCGGTCCGGATGGTGCGCGCCGCCGGCCTGCTCCTCGGGGGGGTGCTCGTGTTTGCCGCGATCCTCTCGGTCGCGTCGGCGATCCGTCTGGCGCTCGACCTCCACCGGGAGGAGATCGAGATCATGCGTCTCATGGGCGCTACGGAGGCGGCGGTCCGGGCGCCCTTCTGGCTGCACGCGGCGGGGGAGGGACTGCTGGGCGGAGCGCTGGCGGTGGCCCTCCTCTACGCCACGTACCGCGGGGCGCTGACCTTTCTCGCGCGCTCGCCCCATCCGATCCTGTCGGTCCTCTGGGTGACCTTCCTGGACTGGCGGACGGTGCTCCTGATTCCCGCGCTCGGCTGCGCGGCCGGGTTCCTGGGGAGCGTGATCTCGATCGGACGGAAGAAGTAGGTGGGAGAGGGCATGACCGGGCGGGCGGGGGCAAGCCCCGCCCCTACACCTCCGGTAGGGCCCAACGCGTGAGCGTGTAGGGGCGGCCCTTGTGGCCGCGCGCAAGGGTGGAACCCTTAGATGACCGTCCGCCGTTTCACGGCGTCGGCCGTGCTCAGGTCCGGCTCGCCCAGGAGGCGGGCGACCCCCTCGAGGCCCTGCACGTTCTCGCAGATGACTTTGATCGCCGAGGTCAGGGGCACCGCCAGGATCGCTCCGGCGATTCCCCAGATGAGCCCCCAGAAGATGAAGGCGACCATCACGGTCAGCGGGAAGAGGCGCACGCGGCCTCCCACGATCAGGGGCGTCAGGATGTTGCCCTCCGTGAACTGCAGCAGCGCGTAGACGATGAGGACGATGAGGGCCTTCTGCCCGTCGTACTGGAAGAACGCCACCGCGAGCGCCGGGACCGTCGAGAAGATCACCCCCACGTACGGCAGCATGATGGCGATCCCGGCGAGCGGCCCGAGGATGTAGTAGTAGCTGATCTTCAGGAGCATCAGAGCCACCGTCGTCATCCCCGCCATGATCGCCATCACGAATGAGAGTCCGAGCGCGTAGTCGGTCATCGTCTTCGAGATCGCCCCGGTTACGTTTCCGGCGAACCGCGCGTTGCGGGCGAGCATGCCCTCGATCACGCGCCCGAATTTCTCCCGGTCTTTCAACATGAAGAAGGTCAGGAACGGCACGGCCGCCGCATACAGCAGGAAGTGCAGGGTCTCGCCGACCTGCGCGACAAGGGCCCGCGTCGTCGCAAGCGGGGATTCGGTGATCTTCACTTCGCGCACGGACCCGCGCGACTCGTCGGGAAGAATGGTTCCCATGCGCTCGCGCAGCCGGTTCACGGAGTCGGTGAACTGGGAGAGGGCGTCGCGGATCCGGTTCTGGTAGAGCGGCAGGTCCGTGTAGAACTGGTTCAGCTGCGCGGTGACGTTGATGACGAGCAGGACGATCGCGCCGATCAGGACGAACAGCAGCAGGAGAATCGCGATCACCCGGGGAACCCTCGCGCGCTCGAGGAGTGACACGAACGGCCGCATCGCGAACGAGAGGAAGAGGGCGAACGTGATCGTGATGAAGAACGTCCGCCCGAAGTAGAGCAGCGCGATCGCCGCGCCGATCGTGACGACCACCATCCTCGGGGACGCCGCTCCCTTGAAAAGCCCGCTCTGAGTCAAAAGAGCCCCCTCGAAAGGGGGCTCCACGGGAGGCAACGAGCCGGACGAGATCACGAACCCGAAACGAGCGTGACGACGATCACGGCGCGGCGGTTCTTGGCTCGGCCCTCGGTTGTGGCGTTGTCGTATCCCGGCTCGGCGGATCCCTTCGCCACCGTCGAGATCCGATTCGGGTCGATGCCGTGCCGCGTCACGAGGTACTCCTTCGCGGCGTCGGCGCGCTTGGCGGAGATCGCGACGTTGGCGGGCTCGGCGCCCGCGTTGTCCGAGTAGCCGGCCACGACCGCGGTGGAGTTCAGGTCGTTCTTCATCCGCAGCGCGATTCCGTCGAGGATCGCCTTGGCGATGTTGGTGAGCCGGGCGCTCCCTGCGTCGAACTGGATCTCGTCGCGCGTCTGCTTGGGAGCGGCCGGGGGCGGCGCCGGGGTCGCCACGGTCGTCTCGGTCCTCTCCTCGATGACGACGGGCGTCGAGGGAGCGGGAGCGGGGATGACCACCGGGGGCGGCGGAAGCGGCGGCCACGCCGCGTAGCTCACGCCGATCAGGCCGCCGATGGGAGCGGGCGAGAAGCCGTGCTTGAAGAGCATGTCGAGGTTCGCGTTGATCGCGCCGCTGACGGACCAGCCCGTGCGGGCGATGTAGAAGCGCGCGCCCGTCGTCAGGAGCGAGTACGGCTCGGCGGGGAGGTCGCCGCCGTCGTAGATGTTGCGATCGAGCTCCCCGATGACGTGCAGGATCGGCAGGACGGGGAGATCGACTCCGACGCCGACGCGGAGGACGTTCGAGACCCGGATGTCCTGGTCGTGCCGCCCCGAGAGCTGGTACGAGACCATCCCGGTCACGATTCCCTTCGTGCCCGCGACGCCCCATTCCCAGTCCGTGCGGCGCGACTTGACGCGGTCGACGTCCGCGTCGACCTGGTCCACGTGGATCGTGCTCTGGCCCATGGGGATGTGCGCGGCGAGCCAGAGACCGAGGCGGAAGTCGCTATCGGCCTCCGAATAGATCCGGTACTTCGTTCCGACGACCAGCTTTCTCGGTTCGTCCGCGCGAAACCGGCCGAAGAACTGGACGCTGTTCAGCGCGCCGCCCCGCCATCCTCCGCGGCTCTCGAAGCGCTCCGCTCCCCCGCTCGCCCAGAGTTCCCAGTTGTCGGTGAGCCCGATCCCGAGGGATCCTTCGCCCGCCCAGTGACTGTAGAGCCGGTTGCGGAAGTTGACGTCCTGGAAAGCGAGGTCGCCGGCCACGAGCTGTTCTTTCCAGCCGTAGACGCCGAGCGTGAGCTGTCCCGCGCGCGGAGTGTCCGCCGTCGGGATGGTGAACAGCCCGATGTCCCCCGTGGAGCTCGGTGCGATCTGGGCGGACGCCGCCGCGGCGATCAGGCACACGAGGATCCCGAGGAGCGCCGTACGCTTGGCCTTCATGCAGTCTCCTTTCGAACGGGCACGGGGAAAACCGAGATGCCTAATAGAATAAGCCAAAAAAGCGAAATCGCCAAACAAGTTTGCGCGGAGCAGGGGGTCTTTGCAGGAATGAGGACGAAAGGGGCCGGGAGGCCCTAAACAGGGCTCCGACCGAGGACCGAGGACGGAGGACCGAGGACCCAACCGGCCCTTCGCGCGGATATCGCTATTCGGGCGCCACTGCGCCGGGTCCCTGGTGCTTCGTCCCAGGTCCTCGGTCACACCGTGACTATTTCGCGAGCTAGGCTTTCGGCTGCATCACCAGGGACATCTTGTCCTGGAAGGCCTTCATCCGGGCGGGGCCCTTGATCGACGAAATCGTCTTTTCGGTCTCCCGGATCAGGTCCCGGACCGCCTCGACGCCGCGCCCGCGGTCGATTTCGGCCAGCGCCTGCTTGTAGGGCCTTTCGATGCCGGGCAGGGTCGCCTCTCCAATCGCGATCTCCGCCTCCTGTTTCACGCGCGTGCACAGGATCATGAGGATCTTCTTTTCGTCACCGAGCAGGGCCGGATTTGCCGGCGCAGGGGCGGCCGCGGCGGGCGGCGAGGACCGGCCGACGTCGCGCGGCCGCATCTCGACCAGCCCGGACGTGATCAGCCCGTACACGACCTTCGCCGTGTCGAAGGCGGAGCTACCCATCCCTCGCGCGATCTCCGCGAGCGACTTCTTGCCGTCCATCGCGATCACGAGGTTCCACTCGACCGGCGACAGCGTGACGGGCTCGGCAACGTCCCGGCGGAGAAACCGGGGCACGTATTCCATGCCGGGGATCTTTCGGGACAGCACCTTCCACTCGTCGAGCCTGCGCGCCGCCTCCATGAGAAGGCTCGTGTTCGATTTCTCGATCGTGGCGTTGTCGGGCTGCTCATTGGGTGTGAACTGGAAGTCTCCGGAGTTCCAGATGGCGAGCGCGTAGATCGCCTCCTCGCCGGTGAGCTCTCCCACCCGCGCGTGCACCATCTGCCCGCCCTTCAGGTAGATGTAGCCGCGCTCCGCGCCCCGGATCAGGGTAAACATGCCGGTCTTGGCCGAAACCGAGACGAGCTGAATGATGTCCGGAACGGCAAGTTCCTGAATCGAGCCCTGAAATGACATTCGTGCTCAATATTTTAGCAGAAACGCTTTTTTACCTCCCGGCGCCGGAGTGCACATGGCAGATGGCAACCGCGAGGGCGTCCGCGGCGTCCAGGGGCACGCGGCTCCGCTGGCGGGCGAGGAGCGACAGGACCATCGAACGGACCTGTTCCTTCTCGGCGTTGCCATAGCCGACCAGCGCCTTCTTGACGAGCCGCGGCTCGTACTCGAAGACCGGGACCAGCGCCCGGCCGGCCGCCGCGAGAAGGACCCCGCGGGCGTGGGCGAGCTTCACCGTGGACGCGACGTTTTTCGCCGCGAAGACAGTTTCGACCGAAACCGCTCCCGGGTGGCACTCCTCGATCAGCCGCGCGGCCCCCGTGAAGAGAAAGTCGAGCTTCTCGGCGAAGGCGAGGGCGGCGGGAGGCCGCAGCACTCCGCATCCCTCGAGGACGAGGCGGCCGGAGTCGAACACCACCACGCCCCATCCCGTCGCGACGGTGCCCGGGTCGAAGCCGAGGATTTTCACGAACGCCGGCCGTCGCGGTCCGCGATCCGCGTCGGCTATCCGGCCTCTTCGACCGCGAAGTTGGCGTTTGCCCAGACATGCTGCACGTCGTCGTGGTCCTCGAGCGCCTCCATGAGGCGCATCATCTGATCGGCCTTGCGGGAATCGAGCTCCACTTCCGTCGTCGGAATCATCGATAACTCCGAGACCGCGATCGGAATTTTCTTCTCCTCGAGCTGCGACTTGACCGCGCCGAACGCCTCGGGCTCCGTCATCACCTCGTGGTACTGATCCGTCGTCTTGACGTCCTCGGCGCCGGCCTCGATTGCCGCCTCCATGACGGCGTCCTCCGTCACCTTGTCTTTCTCGATGGCGAGGTATCCCTTCTTCTGAAACAGGAACCGGACGGAGCCGGACTCGCCGAGATTCCCGCCGTTCTTCGAGAAGATGGTGCGGATCTCCGGGAGGGTCCGGTTCTTGTTGTCCGTCATTGCCTCGACGAGGACGGCAACGCCGCCCGGCCCGTACCCCTCGAACGTGATCTCTTCGTAGTTGACGCCCGGGAGCTCGCCGGTCCCGCGCTGGATTCCGCGCTTGATGTTGTCCGCGGGCATGTTGACGGCCTTCGCGTCGTCGATCGCCTTGCGGAGCCGCGGATTGGATTCGGGCGCGCCGCCCCCGAGGCGGGCCGCCATGGTGATTTCCTTGATGAGCTTGGTGAAGAGACGCCCGCGCTTCGCGTCGGCGGCGCCCTTCTTGTGCTTGATCGTGCTCCACTTGCTGTGGCCGGACATGGTTGCTCCTCAGATATTTCTGTACAGGCGCCGGATTATATCGACCGATTCCGGGCGCGTTGGCGCGACCCTCCGCTTCGCAGCGAGGGAGGGGTTTCGATCAATCGATGTGCAGATCTGGCGCGGCGTGGGGGGTCGGAGTTGCTTTCCCTGTTATCATTTGCAGGTCTCTCATGCCCAAAAAAGTTCTGCTGATCGACTACGAGCCACGCTCGGTCGACCGCGTGCGGTCTCTGCTCGACGGCCCCGAATATGTGCTCACAGTGGCCAAGGACGGTGAGGAGGGCCTGTCGGTTTTCTCCGCCGGGTCTTTCGACCTCGTTCTTCTCGCCGGCATGCTCCCGCGGCTCCCGAGCGCCGAGGTCATCCGCGAGATCCGGCGCAAGGGCGGAGCGATGGTGCCGCCCATTCTCCTCATGGTCAGCGGCTACCACGGGACTAACCCGAAGGCGGACGCGCAGCGGGTGGGAGCCTTCGACATCGTCCCGCGGCCATTTTCCGACCTCGAGTTCCGCAACGCGCTGCGCAAAGCGGTCGAGGCGACGGACGTCAGCGCGCGAACGATGCGGATTCCGACTCTCGCGATCCAGCCGGAGTCGGAAAGTCTGACGTCCGAGCAGATCTTCTCGGACGTGCTCGAGGACGTCACCTGGGAGAGAGAGGACCGTCCGGCGCGCCACGTCCCGAGCG
>JALZAT010000076.1 GCA_030948185.1 Acidobacteriota bacterium | reverse complement strand
GCCCGACCGGGAGATTTTCGACGCGGTGGTCTGGATCATGGAGCGCTGCAAGCTCGTGGTCGAGGGAGCGGCGGCCGCGCCGGTCGCCGCGCTCCTGAACGGACTCGTGCAACTGCCTCCGGGCTCGCGCGTGGCGGTCGTCCTCTCGGGGGGAAACCTCAACCTCGATCCGCTGCGCGGCCTCGACTGGAACTAAACGTCGGCCGGGCTACGCCCGGCCTCCCGCGGCGCGGGCCTCCTCCCTCGGTTACTTCGGGAGACTTCCCGCGCCGCGTAATCCCCCTCACCCGTCCTCTCCCCCGCGCCCGGGGAAGAGGAGTAAGCCTCGCTCCGCGCAGGCGACGGTTAGTGGTGGCTCCAGTGCTGGGGCACCTCGAACGGCGCGGGCGGCGGGACGGGCTTCCACTCGATTTCCCAGAAGGGGTCGTACTTCTGCCGCTTCGCCATCGGCGACGCTCCGGCGGAGGCGAGCAGGTTCTCGCCGTCGATCGTGAAGGCGAGAAACGCGATGCACATCTCGTCCGTCGTGTTCTCGCCCCAACGCACCTCGCGCGGGGGATGCGACACGTTCTGCGGGTTCTCTTCCGAGTTGTCGTAGTGCGCGGTCAGGTCGAGGCGGCTCCCGGCGGGCAGCGCCAGCGGCTCCCGGAACGAATACTGGCGCTGCCAGTGGAAGCTCCAGTCCGGGACGTCCACGAGACACTTCTGGCTCCCGCCCGGCAGCGTCGTCGTGACGCGCATCGAGCGGCCGAGCAGGTGCATGTGAGGGGCGATCGACAGCACGTGCACGGGGATCGGGACGATCGGCACCGATGCCGTGACCACGTGGTCCTTGGCGCCGGCCGGAATCACGAACGTCTGGTTGATGAGCGGCAGGATTCTCAGCTCCTGCCGGATCGGTTTCGTCGCGTAATGGAGCGCGACCGATGTGACGTCGGGGGCCGTGACGCCGGAAAGCGCGCTGTAATGGACCTGCATCACCACGCGGGAGGCCTTCGGGAGACGGAGTCCGATCCCGTCCGGAAGCCGTGACGGGACGCTGCCCGGGACCCATCCGCCGAGCGCGTTCTGCAGGGTGAAGCCGGGCCCTCCGAAACAGGAATAGCCCGGCCCCGGATCGGCGGCGTCGAGCGTCTCGGAGGCACCCGTCGTGTCGACGAACAGCAGGACGTGGTGCACCATCTTCCCCACGCCCGGGGAGACCTCGACGGCGTCCACCCAGCGGTCTTCCGTCAGGCCCGTCGGCATCACGAAGCAGCGATAGACGTCACCGCGGGAAAAGTCGGGGGTCATCGGCGCCGACATCGCCAGGACCTTGTCCGGCGTGCCGAGCTCCCAGCCGTCGGAGAAGGTGAGCGGAGGCGG
The DNA here is from genome assembly GCA_030948185.1 of Acidobacteriota bacterium. Lineage (GTDB taxonomy): Bacteria > Acidobacteriota > Thermoanaerobaculia > UBA5066 > Gp7-AA6 > JALYUA01. Next base: position 14,998 of record JALZAT010000076.1, on the reverse strand, counting down.
GAGGTCCTTCGGATCCCCGGCCACGGCGCCGAGGTCGAACCAGTCGGAGAAGGTCGCGATCTCGGCGGGAGTGAGCGACGGATCGTCCTCGAAGCCCGCGCATGCCGAGTCGACGCGCCACGGCGGCATCGTGCGGTTCTGCGTGCTCACGACCATCGCTCCCTTGTGCGCGTACGCATCCGCGTACGTCATGAGCGGGAAGGGAGCGATTCCCCCCTCGTGGTGGCACTTCTGGCAGCGCGCCTGAAGGAGCGGGGCGACGTCGCGGTTGAACGTGACCCGCGCCGTCGGCCCGATCGGGTCGCGAAACCCGACGACCCGCGGAGCGCGTCCGCGCGGAGGGGCGGTCTGCGCAAGAGCGATGACCGCCCAGAGCACGATCGCGAAACCCGCGAGCATCGGCAGGAGCCGGCGCGGAGCAGACATGGGGGAATTCTATCGAGAAAGCCCCGGCCCCGTTCTGACTGCCTATTACCGACTACCGGCCTCGCGTGTCCAGGTGGGGTTCTGCAGGTTTCAGCCGCCCATCGCCCGCGAATCAAACGATGAACCGTTCGGACTTCGTCGACACGCCGTCATGCAGGCCTCTTGCCGACTCCCTGGACGAAGATGACCGGTCAGTATTCATAACACAGCCCGGGTAGGACGTTCCCCTGCCGTAAGATGCGCCGGCCCCGCTCCGCGGAGTCACCGATGCCTCTTCGGCAAGAGAACTCCCCCCTCACGCCAACCCTCTCCCGCCGGGAGAGGGGGAAGCTTTCCGACACTCTCTGCCATCCGCGGCGGGAGACGGAACGCAGCGAAGCGAAGTGAAGGCGACGAGTTCTGCCCCCTATCTCGCGCTCCGGCACCGGGACTACCGGCGGCTCGTCTGGGGGTATCTGGTTTCCGGCACCGGGTCCCAGATGCAGAGCGTCGCCATCAACTGGCACGTGTATCTGCTGACGCGCTCGCCGCTTGCGCTCGGGTTCGTCGGCCTTTCCCGCGTCGTCCCGATCGTCGTCTTCTCCCTCTGGGGAGGCGTCCTCGCGGACCGCCTGGACCGGCGAAAGCTCATGATCGTCACCCAGAGCTTCATGACCGCCGTGGCGGCTCTGCTGGCGTTCATCACGTTCACCCACCGGGAATCGCTCTGGCTTCTTTACGCGATCACGGCGTGCTCCTCCGGGGCGGGCGCTTTCGACGCGCCGGCCCGTCAGGCCCTGATCCCCCGGCTGGTCCCGGACGAAGACCTCCACGGCGCGCTCTCCCTCAATTTCGCCGTTTTCCAGGCCGGGATGATCGCGGGCCCGGCCCTGGCGGGCTGGATCATCGCGGGGCACGCGCTCGCGCCCGGCGCCTCCGCGGCAACAGCGTCCGCGTCGCACGCCGGGGCGTGGACCGGAGGGCTCGCGTGGATCTACCTCGTCAACGCGATCTCCTTCCTCGCCGTGATCTACGCGCTCGCCACGATGCGCGTTTCCGGAGCGCCGGCCGCGCCACTCGCCGCGGGACGCCGGGCGGCCGCCGACCTGCGGGAGGGTTTGCGGTTCGTGTTCCGGACGCCTCTCATCGTGTGGACGATGGGCGTCGACTTTTTCGCGACGTTCTTTGCGGGCGCGATGAGCCTCCTTCCGATCTTCGCCGACCAGGTCCTGAAGGTCGGAGCGACGGGATACGGATTTCTCGTGTCGGCCCCGGCGGTCGGAGCGCTGATCGGCTCGCTCATCCTTTCCCTGCGGCCCATGCCGCCCCGGCAGGGACGCGTGTTTCTCTGGGCGGTCACGGGGTACGGGGTCGCCACGGTCGTGTTCGGCCTTTCCCGCAGCTTCCCGCTGACGCTCCTCGCGCTCGCCCTGACCGGAACGGCGGACGCGATCTCGACGGTGATCCGGCAGACGATCCGCCAGCTCTCGACGCCGGACGCGTTGCGGGGCCGGATGACGTCCGTCAATATGATCTTTTTCATGGGCGGCCCGCAGCTGGGAGAGCTCGAGGCGGGCTGGCTCGCGTCCCGGTTTGCTTCGGCGGCGGTCGGCGTGACGGTGTCCGTCGTGTCCGGCGGCGCGGCCACGATCCTCGTGGCGCTCGCGGTCGCCGCGCTCGCCCCGGTCGTCCGCAATTACGACGACCGGGCACGCACAAAGAGGCCGCCGGCAGAAGGGACTTGACAGAAGAAGCGCGTCGGTGTATTACTACTGTGATACAGCCATGCGCGCACTCCACATCGATTTCGCCTCCGCAATGCCGATCTGGAGCCAGATCGAAGAGGGGATGCGCCGCCTCGTTGCCTCCTCCGCGCTCGCGCCCGGACGTCCGGTCCCATCGGTCCGCGATCTCGCGAAGGACCTGCGCGTCAATCCCGCCACTGTGGTGAAGGCGTACCAGCGGCTAGCCGACGCCGGCATCCTGACGGTCCGGAGAGGAGACGGCACGTACGTTGCCGACGCGCCGCCGGTGCTCGCCCGCGGCGAACGAGAGCGGTCGCTGCGGGAGGGGGCCTCCCGCTACGCGGCCCTTGCTCTCTCCCTGGGCGCAAACGAGACCGACGCGGCCGGACACCTCTCCGCGGCCTGGCGCACGCTGGAGCGGATCGCGTCCCGCAAGGAGAAGCCATGACCTCCTCGACCGCTCTCCCGGGCTCTCCAGCACCCGTCATCGAGCTCGAGCGATTGACGGTCAAGTACGGCCGCACCGTCGCCTGCGACGCCGTCTCCCTCGCCGTGGCGCCCGGCTCGGTGTACGCGCTCCTCGGCCGCAACGGAGCCGGCAAGTCGTCCCTGGTGCGCTGCCTTCTCGGGGAGCGCCGCCCCTCCTCCGGCGCCGCGCGGTTGTTCGGCGCCGACCCGTGGCGCAACCGCGCGAGACTCCTCGAGCGAGTCGGGGTCGTTCCCGAGGAGCCGGACGCCCCGCCCGCAATGACGGCGGAGCAGATCGCCGGTTTCTGCCGATCCCTCTATCCCTCCTGGGACTCGCCGTCGGTCGCTCGCCGCCTCGAGCGGTTCGGCGTGCCGCCGAAGACCCCTTTCGGGCGGCTCTCCAAGGGCCAGAAGGGCCAGGTGCTCCTCGCCATGGCACTCGCGCCGTCGCCCGCGCTTCTCGTTCTCGACGACCCGACCCTCGGCCTCGACGTCGTCGCCCGCCGCGCCTTTTGGGAAGAGCTCGTCGAAGACCTCGCCGACCGGGGAACGACCGTGTTCGTGACGACGCACGACCTCGCGTCGGTCGAGGGAATCGCGACGCGCGTGGGAATCCTCAAGGGCGGCAGGCTCACCCTCGACGAAGAGGTCGATGCGCTGAAGTCCCGGTTCCGGAAGATCCGCTACGGAAACCGCATCACGGAAACCCGCACCGAGTTCGGGACGGAGCTCGACGCCTTCGAGTCGTTGAAGGTGAAGGTGAGGGGCTGGGGGATCGAGGCGGTCGTCTCCAACTGGAACGAGGGGGCATTCGAGACCTTCCGGCGGCAGGACGGCGTCGAGGGGGCGGAGTCCTCGGCGATGTCGCTCGAAGAGATCTTTCTCGCGGTCGCGGGCGAAGCGCCCGCCGCCGCAAAAGGAGAGGCGCGATGAAGGCATTCGCGGCGGTCGCGAAACGAGAGATCGTGGAGAAACGATTCGTGCTCGCGGCCGCCCTCGTTGCCGCCGTCATTCCCTTCGCGGTCCCGATCGTCCGCGGCCTCGGGGGGCAGACGGCTCGCGAGACGCGGGACCTCACAGCGATGCTTCTCGCCAACGGCATCTCCCTCGCGGTTGCCATCGGTCTCGGCGCCTCCGTCCTCGCCGGCGAGCTCGCTGCAAGGCGGATGGGGTTCTTCATGTCCCGCCCGATCTCGATCCCGTCGCTCTGGGGCGGCAAGCTCACGGGCGCGCTCATCCTCGTCGCCGCGTCGTTCGGGTTGATCCTAGCGCCGGCCGCGCTCATGGATCGGGGCCGAATTGCGGAGGGAGACGCCGGAGTAGGAGTCGGAATCTCCGCGGCGGCGCTTCTGCTGGTCTTCCTCCTGTCCAACGCAGTGTCGACGGTCGCCCGGTCGCGGTCGGCGCTCGCGGCGGCCGATCTCGTGATGGCGGGCCTCGTTTCGCTCGCGTGCGCGTCCGCGGTCTCGCGTCTGGTGCGCGCCGGGTTCTCCGCGACAGGGCCCCTCGGGATCGCCGGCGCCATGGTCCTGGCCGCGGGACTCCTCGTCGCCTCGTACCGCGCTCTCGCGGGAGGACGCACGGACCTGCGCGCGGCGCACGGCTCGTTCTCGGCGGCTCTCTGGGCGATCCTGGTGTCGGCGTCGGTGTTGTTCGCCGGCTACTCGGTGTGGGCCGTGCACGCGCCCGTTTCCGCGATCTCTCGCGTCGATTCGGCGTTGCGTTCCGGCGCCGACGGCTGGGTGATCGTCGAAGGCCGCGCGCGCGGCTTGGACGCTTCGTTTCTCTATGACCTTCGGTCGGGTCGCTCCCACCGGTTCAGGAGCGGAGTCGTGGAGACGTCGCCGGACGGCAAGGTGGCCGTATGGCTCGCGGCGGATTCGCCGCAGGGCCCGTTGACGGTGACCACGCTGCGCCTGGACGACCCGCAGGCGCCGGAGCGCGAGACAAAGGTCATCCTGCCGGCCCGGACCTGGCCGCTGATCGTTTCCGCTGACGGGTCCCGGGTGGCGGCCGTCTCGGGCAATCTGCTCTCCGTCTACGACCTGGATTCCGGACGAACGCTCGCTTCGATGCAGATCCGGGGAAAGGACGAGACCATCTCCGGAACATTCGTCACGCCCGACCTGGTTCGCGTGCTGAGAATCCGGGAGGTGGGCATGGGCGGTCGGTCTCGCGCGGAAGTGCTGGAGCTCGACGTCGCGTCAAGGCGATTCTCCGTCCCAGGCCTGGACGAGAGCCTGACCGGATGGCCCCGCGTCCAGCGCGCTCCGTCTGGCGCCAATCTGCTGATGAACGAAGGTCTGGGATCCCGCGTCACGCTGCGCGACCCCCGCACGCTCGCCGTCAAAGCGGTGCTGCGGGATGGCAAGCCCATCTGGTCGTCCGCGGCGTTCCTCTCCGACGGCGGGGTGGCCCTCGGAACATCCGACAGAAAAACCTCTTCGTGGGCCGAGCTCTTCTCGCGGGACGGCGTCTCGATCGCGCGCGTTGCCATCGGCGGGCCGGGCATCGTTCGACTCGGGGGGGAGGCCGGAGCGGGCCAGCTCATCGCGGTCCTCACCTCGGACGAATCCACGCCCGGCCGGTCGTCGCGCCGGGTCCTTCTGATCGATTGGAGGCAGGGCTCCCCGCGCGAGATCGCCCGCGGGCTGGAACCCGTGGTCGGTTGGTGGCGGGATGCCCGGCCCGTCCCGCCCGGATCGGAGCTCGCGAAAGCGTTCGTGTCCGAAAATGGCGAGCTCGTCCGCCTCGACCCGGGAACCGGCGAACGCCGCGTGCTCCTCGGCGGACGCTGATTCGGGCACCGGCTTCCCTGCTATCTTGCCGGCGAATGACCGGCTTTCACCGGGAAAACGGAGAGCTCTTCTGCGACGGCGTTTCGCTCGAGGCGATCGCTGCCGCGGCCGGCACGCCCCTCTACGTTTACAGCCGCGCGGCGATCGAAGAGAGCTTCCGCCGGTTCGACGCGGCGTTCTCCTCCGTCCCCCATCTCGTGTGCTACGCGACGAAGGCCAACTCGAACCTTTCGATCCTCCGCGTCCTCTCCGCGCTCGGCGCCGGCGCCGACGTGGTCTCGGGCGGAGAGCTCCGCGCCGCGCTCGAGTGCGGTTTCCCCGCTGACCGGATCGTCTTCTCGGGCGTCGGGAAGACGGACCCGGAAATCCGGTTCGCCGTCGAGGCGGGCATCCTCGCCTTCAACGCGGAATCCGGGCGCGAGGTCGAGAAGATTTCGGAGCACGCGGCGCGCCTCGGGGCAACGGCGCGAGTCGCAATCCGCGTCAATCCGGACATCGATCCGAAATCCCACCCCTACATATCGACAGGTCTGAAGCACAACAAGTTCGGGATCGGAATCGGTCGTGCACGCGAAGTCTACGAGGCCGGCCGAAGGCTGCCGGGGATCCGGATGACAGGCATCCAGGCGCACATCGGAAGCCAGATCACGGACCCGGGGCCGCTCGCCGAGACGGCCCGCGAGCTCGCCCTGCTCGCCCGGGAGCTTCTGGCCGGAGGCTTTCCGCTCGAGACGATCGACGTCGGCGGCGGCATCGGAATCGCCGGTCCCGATGGCCCGGGTCTTTCTGCCGAGGGCTATGCGGCCGCCGTTCTTCCCGAGGTTTCAACCCTTCCCCTCCGCGTCCTGATCGAGCCCGGCAGGGCGATCGTCGGTCCGGCGGGCGCGCTCGTGACGCGTGTGCTCTACCGCAAGCAGAATGGCGGTAAGGAATTCGTCGTCACGGACGCGGGGATGAACGACCTGATCCGAGCCCCCCTCTATGGCGCGATCCATGAAATTGAACCGGTCCGCACGCCTTCCGCCGAACGGCTCGTCGCCGACGTCGTGGGGCCCGTTTGCGAAACGAGTGACTTCTTAGCCCGAGAGGTCGCCATGCCGGCGCCCCGGGAAGGGGATCTCCTGGCAGTGCGGGATACGGGAGCGTACGGGTTTGCCATGTCGTCCAACTACAACTTCCGGCCGCGGGCCGCGGAGGCGCTGGTGGAAGGCGGCGCCTTTCGGATGGTACGGCGGCGAGAAACTTTCGAGGACCTCGTTCGGCTCGAGAGAGAGTAAAATCGCCGCGAAATTTCGTGACAACAACTCAGGGCGCAGAACCATGATTCGAATTGCCGATTCGCGGGCATCCCGCCCGTATTCAGAAGGAGTCAGACCTATGCGATTCCGTTCCCTGCTCATCGCGATCGCGTATTTCGCGCTCGCCATCCCGATGGCACTCGCACAGACGACAGGAGCGATCTCCGGATGGGTTCGTGACGGCCAGGGAGGGGCGCTTCCGGGGGCGACGGTGACGATCTCGAGCCCCGTCATGCCGCTGGGCCGGACGACCACGTCCCTTTCGGACGGATCGTTCCAGTTCACCGGACTCCTTCCCGCGAGGTACCACCTGAAAGCGGAGCTCGGCGGGCTCGGCTCATTCGAGCAGGACGCCGTCGTCGAAGTCCAGAAAGAGACGGAAGTTCGAGCGATGCTCCGGCCGTCGACGACGGCGGAAGTGACCGTCACCGCGGCGACGCCTGCCGTGGACACGAAATCGACGACCGTCTCCAACGTTACGACGCAAGAGACGATGGAAAAACTGCCCCTCGCCCGCACGTTCACAGGCACGTTCCAGCTGGCGCCGGGCGTCGCGGAGAACAACGCCTCGACGGGCTCTTTGAACGCGGGCGGCGGCCGAATGGACAACACTTACCTCTATGACGGCGTGAACATCACGAACCCGTTCTTCGGCGACCTGTTCCAGGACTTCACGGGCTTCGACCTCCAGGAAGTCAACATCACGCGCGGAGGCGTCACCGCCGAGTACGGCCGGACCGGAGGCTTCATCGTCAACGGCGTGACGAAGTCCGGCACGAACGCCATCCATGGCGATGCGCGGGTCGAGTACCAGCCTGCTTCGGCCGCGGCCCGGAGCAAGGACCGAACGATCAGCAGCCAGTTCGAGAAGGTGCGTCCGGGCATCGACGCGGGCGGACCGCTCTGGCGGGACCACGTTTTCTTTTACGGGTCGGCGAACCTCCTCCGGCAGACGGAAAAGGACCGCGTCAACAACCTGGGCGGGGTGCCCGACGGCAAGACCGACGTCAACGAGTATTTCGCCAAGCTGACCGGAAACCCCGTGTCCAACCAGCTCATCGAGGCCTCGTTCCGCTATCGCGGGATCAACGCCACGAACGCGGACATCGCCTCCACAACCGCTCCGTCCGCCGGCGACAAGCCGAAGACGATCGATCGCGTCATCGTCGGCTCGTGGTACTGGACCGTGAACCCCAGAGTCACTTTCGAGGCCCGGTACAACCACAACGAGGACAACAACTCCGTCTCGCCGAACACGTTCATTCCCTTCCAGACCGCGTTCGACCCGGTGCATCCGTATCTCGTCGGAAGCTTCATCACGAGCACCGTGGGGCGCACGGGGCAGAGCTTCATCTTTCCTCCGGCGACGAGCACGGGCCAGAGGATCGGCGGAAGCGACCTTGCGTTCAACGATCAGAACTTCATCCGCGACGAGTACCGCCTCCAGGGCTCTTATCTCGCGAACTTCCTGGGGGCGACGCACGACATCCGAGGGGGGGTCACCTACAGCGCCAACCGGGAAGAGCTGCGGCGCGGAGCGGACGGGTGGGGGACGATCACGGTCGTCGACACGGCCACGACGGGGACTTGCAGCCCCACCGGCAACGCCGATGGAGGACGCCCCTGCTACCGCGCGCGGTACACGCCGCCGGACCAGCAGATTTCCCGGTCGCGGACCTACGGCGCGTTCATCCAGGACCAGGCGTCCTGGAACCGCCTCACGTTGAACCTCGGTCTCCTCGTGAACGAGGACTACTACATTCCGAACGACACGGGGAATTTCACGTTCGTGCGCGGCGACTTCACCGTCGCGGGCAACGCGGCGGCTATCCCGCCCTGCAACACGAACCCCTCGACGGCCGCGTGCACGTACACCGGCCGCATCAACATCCCGTGGAGCAAACAGTTCCAGCCGCGAGTCGGCGTCTCCTACGAGCTCGACGCGAACGCGCACGACAAGCTTTACGCAAACGCCGCCCGCTACGACAACATGGACAACCAGTCGCTCGCTCGCGCCGCGGCGCCGACCCGCCTCCTTCGCGTCGACTCCTTCTTCAACATCCAGACCGGCGCGTTGATCCAGTCCGTCGTTCGGGCTAACCAGACGAACAAGCTCGTCATCCCGAACATCGACCCGACCTACACGGACGAGGCGATCCTCGGCTACGCGAGGCCGCTTGGCGGAGGTTGGTCGGCGGAGGTGTGGGGCATGTACCGCCACTCGACCGACGTCATCGAGGACTTCGCGACCGTCCCCGCCACCGCGAGCAACTTCCGCTACGGGAACATCAGCGCGTTCCGCCGCTATCGGGCTGCCACCGTCGAGGTCCGGAAGGCGTACGGCGGCAACTGGACGATGGACGCGTCGTACACGCTCTCGAGGCTCGACGGAAACTGGGACCTCGACACCTCCGGGAACGCCATCTTCTACTCGTCCTCCTACATCGGAGACGGCGTCGGGCTCTTCCCGACGGACCCCAACCACCAGGGACTCCTGCAGGGAGACCGGACCCACATCGCGAAGCTCTTCGGGTCCTACACGCTCCCCACCAAGACGAGCGTGGGCGGCTACGTGCGATTCCAGAGCGGCAAGCCCTGGGAAGCCCGCGGCATCGACCCGAACAACGGAACCACCCTTATGCCGATAGAGCCGGCGGGGACGCGGCACCTTTCCTCATGGACGAACTTCGACCTGCTCGTGGCGCAGAGCATCCCGATCGGACCCGCGAGCCTCCGTCTCGAGGGAAGGCTCCTGAACGTCTTCAACACGCAACCCGCGCTGTCGATCGATCAGGCGTTCTGCTTGAACCAGCCATGCCTCTCGACGACAGGGATACCGGCCTCGAATCTCAACCCGAACTTCGGAAAGCCCACGGTCTACGCACCGGCGCGGCGTTTTCTCGTGACGGCCGCGATCACGTACTGAGTCTCGAGCGATCGCATCGAGCCGGGGGCCTCACCGCCCCCGGCTTTTTATTGTCGCTGGTCAGCTGCGAGCGTTCCGAACGGTGTCGAGCGTCCTCGCCACCGCGGGCTGATTCGGTTCGAGAGCGAGAGAACGCTCGAGGAGGCGGATCACGGCGGACCGGTCGCCGCGGCACGTCTCGAACAGCGCGAGATCATTCAGGGTCCTCGGCTCTTTCGTCGCCGCCTCGAAGGGAGAAAGGGAAGCGATCGCCGACCCGCAGTCTTTCATCCGGTAACGGAGCATCGCGCGCTCCCGGGCGACACCTTCGCTCTGCGGGAACGCCTTCGCCGCCCGCTCCAGCAGCGACACCGCGGCGGCGGTCTTGCCCCCGCTTTCGTACTCACGCGACCAGGCGCCGATGGCGGGCGACGGGTCGGAGCCGAGGGCGGCCATCGCTTTCAAGAGCCAATCCTCGGCGGACTTCGTGTCCCCTCGCGCGCGCGCGAGCACGGCGAGGTTGAACATCGGGGAGTAGTAGCCGGGGGCGAGGGCGAGCGCGTTTTCGAAGGCGTCGCGTGCCCGGGCCGGATCCTTCGCAGTGTCGCGGTAGTAGACGCCCAGGTTGTTCCAGGCGCCCTCCGTCATGGCGGGACGGTCTCCCCCCGTCGGGGCAGAGGACTTCGTTTCCGACGGAGAGAGATAGCCGAGGGCCATGAGCTTCTTCGCGTACTCATTCGCCTCCTTCGCCGACATCGGCTCGGCGGGTACGCGGGCGACGATGAGACCCCTGGTCCCCTCCGTGGCCGGGAGCGCACGAAGATTCTCGAAGGCGAATGCGGCCGGCTTGCCCGGCATCCGCCGGTCCGGGGCGAGGTCGAGAAGCGAGAGCACCGTCGGCGCGACGTCATAGAGGCTCGCGTTCCCTCGCGTGGCGACAGGCCGCGATCGCTTTCCCCAAGCGGCGAAGACGCCATCCGGGCGGTGCCAGAACGCCGCCGTCGCCCAGTTGCCGGAGCCGAGGCCGCACGGCCGGTCCGCTCCCCACTTGAAGCCGTGGTCCGAGTGGATGAGGAGCGTCGCGCCGTCCTCCTCAGCGCGGCGCATCCACTGGCCGAGGAGCCGGTCGATCTCGGCGTAATAGAGGGATACGACTCTTCCGTAACGGGTCAGATCGGCGTCCGATGCGCAAGGCAGCTTCGGGGGCGTCGAAGTGGCAAAGACGTGACCCACCTCATCCGTGCCTTCGTAGTACACGGCGAAGAGGTCGGGACGCTCCCGGTCGTAAAGGTCGCGCGCGATCCGGTGCGTGGTGCGGGTGGACGCGAGGATCCGCGAGAGCGCGATGATCGGGTTCGCGAGGCCGGCCCCGGAGGAACGCGCGGCGCCAATCTCGGAAACGGTCGCGTCCACGAATCGCGCGAGCTCGGCGTCGGGGATCGCCCCCTCGCGGGAGGCCACCTGGGCGAGCCCGGGCTCGAGCGAGGGCGGATACGCGGCGCCAGCGAGCGGAAGGCGGTCAAAGAGGATCGGGCTCGCGTGGTCGCTGACGAAGACGCCGTTGACCTCCTCGGCCGGATGTGTGGCCCACCAACCGACGACTCCGACTTTGCGTCCCGCCGCGGACGCCGCGTTCCAGACCGCCGGCATCGCCCGGGATAGGCCCGAGATCGGGACCTTGGCGCCCGATTTGGGATCGACCTCCTGAAAGTCGAGCACCCGGTGGACGTCCGGAGGAACTCCCGTCGCCGCCGTCGTCCAGAGAATCGGCGAAATGAACGGGGCGAAGCTCCGAAGTCTCGCGGTGGCGCCCTCGGCCGCCAACCGCTTCCAGTTCGGCATCGTGCCGTCGTCCGCAAAGCGGTCGAGGAGCTCGAAGTCGAGTCCATCCATCCCGACCCAGAGGACGGGAGCGCGCCCGCGTGCGGGCCGGGTGGTGCGGGAGACGTCCGTCAAGGCAGACGACGGAGCTGGCGCGACCGTCGACGGGCTCGCGGGGGCGGACGACGCGTTTTCCCGGCGACAGCCGCAGCCGAGCGCCGCGATCAGGGCGGTGCCGACGAGCGTCCATCGTGTCATCCGGGCAAGGCTATTCGCTTTCGCGCTGCGCCTCTCTGGTATATTCCCCCGCCCCGGTGGTGGGTGTAGCTCAGCCGGTTAGAGCGCCAGACTGTGGATCTGGATGTCGAGGGTTCGAATCCCTCCACTCACCCCAAGAAGCTTCGCCGGTTCTTTCTCTCGATGCGCCCGTAGCTCAGTCCGGATAGAGCGTTAGCCTCCGGAGCTAAAGGTCCCGCGTTCGAATCGCGGCGGGCGCACCAGTTTCGCTCCTCGTTTTGTACCGCCGGCGCGCCGTGCCTACCGTGGCGCTCTCGAGTGACTACCGTCGAAGGTCCTACTCTATGGAGACCGCGCGCACGGCCGGCAAGAAGCAACTTAATCGGCTTGGCATAGAATTCAGAATCGTGAAGATCGCCGAAAACAAGGCCTTGTGGGATGGCACGCACAATTGGGAACACGCCGGCGACGAGTGGTCTGCCAGCTTCGGCGGTCCGGCGATGCAGTGGTACGGCTCGCTCCTCCCGCGCGTGCACCGATTTCTCCCGACCGGCACCGTGCTCGAGATCGCGTGCGGATTCGGGCGCTGGACGCAGTTTCTCAGGGACCGGTGCAATCGGCTCTATGCGATCGACTTGGCGCAGGCCTGCGTTGATGCGAGCTCGCAGCGATTCGCCAGCGATCGGCACGTCACCTGCCACCTGACCGACGGCAAGTCGCTCGCGATGGTCCCGGACAAGTCCGTCGATTTCGTATTTTCCTTCGACTCGCTCGTGCACGCCGACGCTTCAGTGCTCGAGGCGTACATCTCGCAGCTGCCGCGGATTCTCAAGAAGAACGGCGCCGCGTTCATCCACCATTCCAACCTCGGTGCGTACGACCGCATCTCGCTGCGGCTACTCGGGCTGGTGGACGAGTTCCGGATGCGCGATCCGGACGTCAGCTCGGGAAAGGTCGAAGGTTATGCGGTAGCCGCCGGGATGCGGTGCATCTCTCAGGAGCTTCATACGTGGGGCACGCGGTGGACGCTGCTGGACTGCATGACGACGCTGGTGATGCCTGGTAATCCGCTCGCGCGGGAGAACCGGAAGCTGCGCAATCGGGGCCTCGTGCGCGAGAGCGACTATCTAGAAATGCTCGCGAAACTCTACTCCTAACCTTCTTGCCGTCGGCGGCGACTGCGCCGCCTCCCACCCTTATCTGCCCCCATCGAACCGGATGGTTTTCGCGCCTCCTTCAGCGATATGAGTATTCGAGGATGGATTCCATGACGCCGGCTCCCCCGGGCGGTCGAGGCCCGGGCCCTGATGCTCACGGGGTCGCGCGCCGCCTCGCGCCGCTCCTTCCGCTCGCCGCCGCCGCGGTTCTCGCGGCTCTCGCCGTCTCCTCCCTTCCACCGCTTCCCTTCGCGGCGCCCGGCACCCCCTACGACCGAAGCATCCCCGCAGCGTCGGCCGACTTCGCTCTCCTTTCGTCCGCCGCGAAGGTGATCCCGGCAGCGGCTTCCGTCGCCGCGGCCACGCTGCCCCGCGACCCCTCCGCAGACATCCACCTCTTCCGGACGTCGGTCGCGCTCCTCCCCGGCCGGGATCTCGTCCCCCTTGCGGCCGCGGAGGCGGGAACATCGGTCGACTATCTCGTCGTCGCCGGAGAGCTGCCCGCCCTTCCCGCGTGGGACCTCGTTCTGGAGACGCCCCGCGGAAGCGTCTGGAGGCGGCGGCATTGATCGCAGGGGGATTCGTCTGGCTCGCCGCGCTCGTTTTCCTGCCGCTCGCTGGCGCGATTCCGATCTCTCATCCGGCATTTGGACGCTTCACCGCGATCGGTCGTGTCACGATCGCCGGAGGCGTTGGCGGCGTGCTCATCGCCACCGCGATGACGCTCTGCGCCCTGCTCGGATGGCGCTGGACTTTCTCGAGCGTCGGGGCGACGGCGGCAGCGCTCGGGATCCTCGCCCGTCTCTCTGTTCCCCGGCGGGATCGCTCGCCCCTCACCCCGGCCCTCTCCCGCGGGGAGAGGGAGCAGACGCCCCTCACCGCAACCTTCTCCCGCCGGGAGAGGGGGATCGCGGTCGCCTCGCGGGTCGTGATCGGGTGCGCGATCGCGGCCGCGTTCGTCTCGGCCGCGTCTTCCGCGGCGACGTCGGCCGATCTCGTCCTGCTGTGGGGACCCAAAGCGCAACAGTTCGCGGCGGCGCGCACGATCGACGCGGGGTACCTCGGCAAACCCGCGCTCGAGTACATGAACACGGCGTATCCGCCGCTCGTCACGAATCTGTACGCCCTGGGGTCGATGCTCGCCGGCCGCTTTTCGTGGGGCGGCGCCATGCTGACGTTTCCAATCCTCCTGCTCGCGATCGCCGCGGCGCTGCCGTCGGCGCTCGAGCTTCGGCGGCTCCCCCGCGTTTCCCTTCCATGGTGTGCCCTCGTCGTCGCAGTCGTCGCGTCCGCCGGCGCGAAGCTCCTCGTCGCGGGCAACGCAGACGTGGCTCTCCTCTTCTTCGAGGTGACGTCGCTCGCTCTCCTTCTCGGGCCGGCGCGGCGCGACCCGGCGCTGCAGTTTCTCGCCGGGCTGCTGTTCGCCGGGGCAGCGACCTCCAAGGTCGAGGGGCTGCCCTTCACGCTCGCGGCGGGAGCCCTGTTCGTCGCCGCGAACCGGCGCGACACCCGAATGCTGCCGGCGGCGATTCGCCTCTGGACGCCGCCCGCTTTTTCCCTCGGCCTCTGGTTCTTCTATGGCGCCGAGAGACGCGTCTTCACGGGTTACCGCGGGTTCGGACCCGTCTTCCAGATCTTCTGGGACCGGCTGGGGTCGGTGCTCGTCGCGATCGGAAACGCGCTCGCGGAGGTTCACCACGCGCTGCCATTCGTTCTGCCGGTCGTCGTGTTTCTCCTGCTCGCGCCGAAGACCCCGCCCGGATGGGTCCCGGCCGCCGTCGGCACCGTGCTCGCGCTCTTCCTCCTGTTCAACTATCTGCACGGACCCGATCCGACGGAGTGGATCGGCTGGTCGGCAGGCCGCGTGCTGCTCCCCCTGCCCCTGTTTCTGACCCTTTCGTCGGCCTCCCGGATCCTGGCGGAGGAGGGCGAGATCCCGTAGAAACACCCGGCTCAACGATCCCGCTTCCGCGCGAGTAGTAATCCGTGTGGAACAGGACGAATGCCGCCGCTCTCCGCTGCCGGCTTGCCGCTAGGGAGCTGGCGGACCTCCCGGGGGGCGGAGCGCCTGTCGCCCGCCGTCTCGCCGCTCTCGGCCCTGGCGGAACGGGCGGCCGCGGGAGACGACGGGGCGTTCGACGACCTGATGCGTGAAACAGAGTCC